>JAUNUS010000018.1 GCA_030538055.1 Neisseria sp. | reverse complement strand
TAAATCTGACTGGAGGAATTATTCTCGCGGGCAGTGGGTCTGACGAAATCACGATTAGCGGTTATGTTAATGATCGCGCCATCATTGATCTGGGTACGGGAAATAGCCGGGGTACCGACTACAGCGGCTCCGATACCGGTGGGGATTTGGTGACAGACGTTAACACTCTGACCATCACCGGAGATTTTGACGGAGCGTTCCTGTATGGCAGCCAAGGGCTGGACAAGGTAACCATTAATGGCCAAATCAAGGGGTCAAACACGATTGATCTGGGCGCCGGCGATGACACATTCACTTATGGTGGAACGACGATAAGTGGAGTCATTGTCGGTGGTGCTGGAACGGATACGCTTGTTTTGACTTACAATAAGGACACGTCGTTGACCACAGGTATTTCGGCGAATGCCCACATCACCAACCTTTCATCTGCCAATTTCACGGGTTTTGAAGTCATCAAGATGCAGGGAAATAACGTTGTGGATATTGCCTACAAGGATCTGCTAAACGACACGACCAACACTGGACCTCTTTATATTCAAGGGACCAATACCAGTAAAGTGGACTTGGGTTCTACCAACTGGAGTAGTGATACATTGGCACAACGGAGTCTCACCGATACAGGAGGCGGTTCATGGGCACTCAGTCAGAGTTCCGTCAATGTTGGAGGTGTGCTCTATAACGTATACCATCACAGCTCTGCGGGTTCAGATATAAGCAACGATGTCTACATCCAGCAAGGTATTATCGTGATCTGATGAACTGAGGTTAGCAGTAAACAATCAACACCCCATATGTTTGTAAATATGGGGTGTTTTATTTTCGGCTTAGTGCTTCCCAATCAGCATTCGAGATAAAAACCAAATCCAACGAAGATTGGCATTAATGATGTCTTAATATATTAGATGTAGAAGACAACAGCGTTGTTTACACTTTTGCTTAGTGCTTGTAGGATCAAAAAGTGTAAACAACCCAACCGTTTTCACATAAAATAAAGAAATTACCCCAAACAGCCAGAACAAACCCCCATAAAAAAACGCTCCGTTAAACGGAGCGTTTGCTGATATTTGGTGCCGGATGAAGCGAAGATTACTCTTCTGCGCCGGTGTAAGGTTTGATGCTGACGGTTTGGCGGTTTAATGCGCCTTTAACCGAAAACTGGACATAACCGTCCACTTTTGCAAACAGGGTGTGGTCTTTGCCCATGCCGACGTTTTCACCGGCGTGAAAGCGTGTGCCGCGTTGGCGTACGATGATCGAGCCTGCGGGAATCAGTTCATTGCCGTAGGCTTTGACGCCAAGGCGTTTGGCTTCTGAATCGCGGCCGTTTTTCGAGCTGCCGCCTGCTTTTTTGGTTGCCATTGATGTGACTCCTTAGCTTGGTTTACGCGATGGCATCGATGCGAATTTCGGTGAAATTCTGACGATGCCCTTGGCTTTTACGATAGTGCTTGCGACGGCGCATTTTGAAAATGCGGATTTTCTCGCCGCGACCGTGTGCCACTACTGTGGCGGTCACGCTCGCTCCGTCGATAAAGGGTGCACCTACTTTTACCGCATCACCGTCAGCAATCATCAAAACTTCTTTGAGTTCGATTTGGCTGTCGATGTCTGCCGGTATCTGTTCTACTTTCAATTTTTCGCCAACGGTAACTTTATACTGTTTGCCGCCGGTTTTTATGACCGCATACATTGACATTACTCCATAATGGTTTACCCCGCGCACCATGCGCAGGAAATCGATAATTATAGGGAGATTTCGGAATAATGTCAAAGACTTTGTGTGTCTTTTGCTGCTGCGTGATCAAGAGTGTTACAGGCTGCCTGAAAGGGTTATGAATCCGCATTCCGTTTCAGGCAGCCTGCAAATAATGAATCATTGCCGAGAAGACTCGAAGCGATCGGCAATGATTGTGATCTAACGGCGCGGCGGATCGTTCGGGCGCAGTTGCAGCGCGAGCTTGTCCAGAATGCCGTTGATGAATTTATAGCCTTCCGTGCCGCCGTAGACTTTGCCGATTTCCACCGCTTCATTGATGATGACGGGATATGGCGTGTGCGGCATTTCTGCCAATTCGTGGCAGGCAACAAACAATATGGCGTACTCGGTCGGGCTGACTTCGCTTTCGTCCCGATCCAGCAGCGGGCGCAGCAGTTCGGCATAGCGGATTTTGTCCGTCATCACGCCGCTGACCAATGCCGCGAACAAGCCTTCGTCCACTTGCGGCTTTTCGCGTGCCGCAGCTTTGACAAACGCTTCGCTCTCGCGGATATTGTCGGCGATTGCGCTTGCCGAGTAATCGGGGTTTAACAATGACTGGTAAATGCCCTGCACGGCAAATTCACGGGCGCGGCGGCGTGGCGTTCTCATGCTTCATCCTCATCGAAGCGTCCGTTTTCCATGGACCAAATCAAATTGGCACACTCCACGGCGGCTTCTGCCGCTTCGCGCCCTTTGATTTTCATGCGGACGATGGCTTGTTCGTCGTTTTCCGTGGTCAGAATCGCATTGGCAATCGGGAGGTTAAAGTCCAATGCCACGCGCGACACGCCTGCGCCCGACTCGTTGCTGACGAGTTCAAAATGGTAGGTTTCGCCGCGAATCACCACGCCCAATGCCACCAGCGCATCGTATTGACCCGATGCCGCCAAGTTTTGCAAAGCCAACGGCACTTCCAGCGCGCCGGGCACGGTTGCCAAGGTGATGTGTTTTTTCTTTACGCCCAATTCTTGCAAACGCTCATAGCACGCTGCGGTCAGCTCGCTGCCGATGCCGTTGGAAAAACGAGCTTGCACCATGCCGATACGTAATTTTTTACCGGATAAATCAATCGGGTATTTTTTCATTGCCGCTCCTTTTTCTGTATCAAATAGGCTGCCTGAAAGTCAGGCAGATAAAATAAGCCCGTATTGTATAAGGTTTTACGCGGTGCGACCATTTGTATTCATCAAATAATCTCCTGCCGGCGATTTGTTGCCTGAATCATTCTTCGGTATGATACGGATAATTTTTTCAGCCGTTTGGTTTATTCCAATGTCTTCTTTTGCGCCACCCGTTTTTGAGCAGAAAATCATTGCGCCGTCATTGCTGGCAGAGCATTTGGCCGCTGCGCCGCGTCCTTTGGTCATGACCAACGGTTGTTTTGATATTCTGCATCGCGGTCATGTTACTTATCTGGCGCAGGCGCGGGCATTGGGCGCGTCATTGCTGGTAGCGTTGAACACCGACGCATCGGTGCGGCGTTTGGGCAAAGGCGATGACCGTCCGGTGAATCCTTTGGAAAACCGTCTGGCGGTGATGGCGGCCTTGGAAAGCGTCACGTGGGTGACGTGGTTTGACGACGACACGCCGTATGATTTGATCGAAAACGTGCGCCCCGAAGTTTTGGTCAAAGGCGGTGATTGGCTGCCTGAAAACATTGTGGGCGCAGCCGAAACCTTGGCGCGCGGCGGTCGGGTATTGTCGATTCCGTTTTTGCATCAAACCTCCACCACCGACACCTTAAACCGTATTCGTCGGGTGCAACCATGAGCGATACGCGGCACGACGCATTATGGGTGATGCTTGCCGATGGCGAGCCGCATCGGGTTGCCGATTTATGCGCCGCCTTGGATGTAGATGCAGGCGGCTTAAACCGTTTGCGTCTGATGCTGCCTGAAACGGTGCGCGACACCTTGAAACAAGACGACGGCGTGTGGCAATTGCGTGCGCCGTCGGTGGTTTTTTTGCAAGAAGACTGGACGGAGTTTTCCGCCGCGGAAAGCCTTAATGTGCGGATTGTCGCGGATTGCGCATCCACCAACAGCGAACTTTTACAGGCAGCCCGTACGCAAGCGGAAGACACACATCGCACGGTATTGGTGGCCAACCGTCAAACCGCCGGCCGCGGTCGTCAGGAAAAAGTGTGGCTGTCCCCTGCCGGTGACAGCGCCGCATTCAGTCTGGCTTGGTTATGCCGTCAGCCGCAAAGCCAGATCGGCGCATTACCGTTGGTGCTTGCGCTCAGTTGTCATAAGGTTTTGACCCGTTTCGGCGTGCCGGTGAGCATTAAATGGCCGAACGATTTGATGATCGAACACGCCAAGCTCGGCGGTATTTTGGTCGAAAGTATTCCGCAGCAGGAAGGTTGCATCGCCGTGATGGGTGTCGGATTGAATTTCCGTGCGCCGCCCATAGAAGAATATGCTGCCTGCGGCATTTGGGAACACGCTCCCGAGATTAACCCCACCGTTTTGCTCAAGGCCTTGGTGCATGAATTGGCGCGTGATGTGCAGTGGTTTTTGTCACGCGGATTTTCCGTGTTTCAAACCCAATACATCGCCGCTTGCCGTGACCACAATCAACCCGTCGCACTGCTGCGCCGTGATGAAATCGTGGCTCGCGGCAAAGTCTTGGGCGTGGACAGCACCGGCGCGTTATTATTGGAAAACAAAGGCGTGGTCGAGCGCGTGGTCAGCGGCGAAATCAGTCTGCGCTCGGAAGACGACGCACTCGTCGGCGGTGCGGAGCAAATGCTGCTGCTTGACTGCGGCAACAGCCAACTCAAATGGGCATGGGTCATCAATAAAGAAATCGTCGGCACTTTCCGCGCTCCGTATCACCGATTGTCTTTGCTCGGCGATTTTTGTCGGGCGCATCGCACCATTCGCCGTGTATGCGGTTCCGCAGTGTGCGGCGAAATCAAAAAATTACAGGTTGCCGAACAGATACCGCACCGCATCGAGTGGTTTGCCTCGGAAAAAATCGCCTGCGGCATTCGCAACCATTACCGCCACATCGGCGAACACGGCGCGGATCGTTGGTTCAACGCCTTGGGCGCACGCAGCTTTAGCGATCGCGCTTGCGTGGTGGTTTCCTGCGGCACGGCGGTGACCGTGGACGCGCTCACTGCGAGCAATCAATACTTAGGCGGCAGCATCCTACCCGGGTTTAACCTGATGAAAGAATCGCTTGCCTTGCGCACTGCTAATCTTGACCGCCCGTTCGGCCGCATTTACCCCTTTGCCACCACCACGCCCAACGCGATTGCCAGCGGCATCATGGATGCGATTGTCGGTGCGGTTATGCTGATGCATCGGCGTTTAAGCGAACGCGAAGCACCGCAACCCGTGGACGTGATTTTGACCGGCGGCGGCGCGCATCGCATCCACGCCAATCTGCCGCCGAGTTTTCTTTTAGACACCCGCGTGCAAATTGTGGATAATTTGGTTATCTTTGGCCTGCTCAATCGGATTGAACAATCATGAAGTGGATTTTCACCATTTTGGTGGTTTTGAACCTGATCGTTTTCGGCAGCATGATGGTGCAGAAAATGCTGTTGAAACACCTCTCCGCCGATAACGAGCCTACACGCACCATTGTGATTCAAACGCCACCCGCACCACCACCGGCTGCACCGCCCGCGGTTGAGAAAAAAACCGAAAAACCCAAAACCGCTGCCAAACCCAAAGCACAGGCTCAACGCAATACGCCCACGGCTGCATTACCGCCTGCCGAACCGCGCCGTTGCGGCGGCGCTACCGTGACCTTAAAAGAAAACGACTACCACCGCATTAAAGGCTTACTCGCACAATGGCCGAACGCCGCCAGCCGTGACGTTGCCCGCAATACCAAGGCGGGCAATACCGTCAATATGATCAGCGATTACTGGGTCATTGTGCCGACCCAAAACAACAGCAACGAACAAATAGCAGCCTTGGCTGCCAAAGGTTTCAGTGCCACCCAAGAAAGCGGCATGACGGTGCTGGGCAAATTCCCCGCGCGCACCGCCGCCGATGCCTTGCGCCAGAAAGCGCAAAACGCCGGCCTCAATGCCAATGTGATGGAAAAAATGCGCGAAGGTGCGGCACAGCCTTTAAGCGTTGTCACCTACAACGTGGCGTTTTTGAAAATCGATGATAACGATGCCGCACGACTGAACGATATTTTGAAACCTTACGCGCCCTTACGCCGCAATCCGTGCAAATAGTCTTGCAGAAGGCTGCCTGAAAGATCAAAAAACCTTTCAGGCAGCCTTAAACTTCAATTATTCAACATCTTAAAACGGGAGCACTCATCATGAACACTCCGATTAAAATCGGTATCGTCGGCGCGACCGGTTACACCGGCGTCGAGCTGTTGCGTCTGTTATCTCAGCATTCCGCAGCGCAAGTGCGCGTCGTCACCAGCCGTGGCGAAGACGGTTTGCCGTTGGCGGATATGTTCCCTTCCCTGCGCGGTGTGTACGACGGGCTGACGTTTTCCCACCCCGACAAAGCCGCACTGCACGAATGCGACGTGGTGTTTTTTGCCACGCCCAACGGCATCGCCATGCAGCAAGCACCGCAATTATTGGAACAAGGCGTGCGCGTGATTGACCTCTCCGCCGATTACCGCATTCGCGACGTCGCCACATGGGAACAATGGTACAAAATGACCCACGCCAGCCCCGAGTGGATCGCGCAAGCGGTTTATGGGCTGCCTGAAATGAACCATGCCGCGATACGCGATGCACGCCTGATTGCCAATCCGGGCTGCTACCCCACTTGCGTCACCCTGCCCTTATTGCCCTTATTGCAACAAGGCTGCCTGAAAGCGAATGCGCCCTTGATTGCCGACTGCAAATCGGGCGTTTCCGGCGCAGGACGCAAAGCCGAAGTGGCGAATTTATTTTCCGAAGCGGGCGATAATTTCAAAGCCTACGGCGTGGCAGGACATCGCCATTTACCCGAAATCCGCCAAAACATGGACGATATTCGCAGCGGACACGCGGCGGATTTGGTATTCGTCCCGCATCTGACCCCCTTGATTCGCGGCATGCACGCCACCATTTACGTTCAGGCAGCCTCAGAGGTCGATGTACACGCCGTCTTAAGCGAACACTATGCCGGCAGCCGTTTTGTTGATGTGCTGCCGCAGGGACGTTGCCCCGAAACGCGCAGCGTGCGCGCCTCGAATCTGTGCCGCATCGGCGTGCAAAAAGCTCCGTCCCACGGTCACAACACGTGGATTATCCTGTCGGTCATCGACAATCTGGTCAAAGGTGCGGCCGGTCAAGCGGTGCAAAACATGAACATCATGTTTGGGCTGCCTGAACACGCGGGCTTAGACAACACGCCGGTCTTGCCCTAAAATACCGTCTTAAGGAGCCTCTGAAAAACTCTGGCGCGTGGATTTGACTGCTATTTTTTTGGCAGACAAGGAGCATATTTAGGGCAATAGTGGTTCTATTGCCCTAAATGTGGGACGCAGTATGACGAAGAAAGAGCAGTTAAAGCCGCCGTCATGAGTTTCTCAGAGGTTCCTTAACACACATCTTTTCATTGAAGGAAAAAAATCATGAGCGACACCGAAAGCCCCATCCTCTTCACCGACAGCTGCTGCGCCAAAGTCAAAGACTTGGTTGCGGAAGAAAATAACCCCGATTTGAAACTGCGCGTCTTCGTCAACGGCGGCGGCTGCTCAGGTTTCCAATACGGCTTTACCTTTGACGAAATCGTCAATGACGACGACTTCCAAATCCAAAAAGACGAACTGACCTTCCTGATTGACCCGATGAGCTATCAATATCTGCTCGGCGCGGAAATCGACTACACCGAAAGCCTGCACGGCTCGCAGTTTGTGATTCGCAATCCGAACGCCACCACCACTTGCGGTTGCGGCTCGTCTTTTTCTGTTTGATTTTCCGGATAATCCGCCATGTTTCGTCGCCCCGAAGAACTGATCCTCGCCGTTGTCGCCATTTTATGGGTGGTGCTTACCTACTTTCTCGGCAGTTGGTTGGGAGCAGACATTGCCACCATCGTAAAAATCACGCTTGCCACTTTATTATGGGTGGTGTTGCTGTTTATCTTATGGCAGCAGGATAAAATCCGCTGGATCTGGCCATTGTTCTTCGGGTTGTTGATTGCCTGCTGGTGGCCGTATCTGGACTGGATCGCCAAACGCGGCTTGGTAGATAATGCGGCGGCGGCCGATACGATTATCCTCGCCGCCCCGTGGTACGCCACCTGGACATTCAAACTGCTGACCGCTGCTCTGCCGGTACTGCTCGGCTATTTGTGGCTGCTTGCACAACGGCGCAAACAATAAGCTCCGCGCATATGCTGCGACACCCCTCGCAGCATATTTTATGTGCTCGATACACCTTTTCATCATTATTTTTTAAGGATTTCACATGGCTGAAAGTAAAAAGTCGGCAGCCGCCGCAAAAGTAGACGATAAAGACAAAAGCAAAGCCCTCGCCGCCGCCCTCGCCCAAATCGAAAAACAATTCGGCAAAGGCTCGGTCATGAAAATGGACGGCAGCCAAACCGATGAAAACCTGCAAGTGATTTCCACCGGTTCGCTGGGCTTGGATTTGGCTCTGGGTGTTGGCGGTTTGCCGCGCGGTCGTGTGGTCGAAATTTTCGGACCAGAGTCTTCGGGTAAAACCACGCTGTGTCTGGAAGCCATCGCCCAATGTCAAAAAGCGGGCGGCACGTGCGCCTTTATTGACGCGGAAAACGCATTCGACCCGATTTACGCGCGCAAACTCGGGGTAAAAGTCGAAGAACTGCTGGTATCGCAACCCGACACCGGCGAACAAGGCTTGGAAATTTGCGATATGCTGGTGCGTTCAGGCAGCGTGGACATGGTGGTGATCGACTCGGTCGCCGCACTGGTGCCCGAAGCCGAAATCAAAGGCGAAATGGGTGACTCGCACGTCGGCTTACAAGCGCGCCTGATGAGCCAAGCCTTACGCAAACTCACCGGCAACATCAAAAAAACCAACACCTTAGTCGTATTCATCAACCAAATCCGCATGAAAATCGGCGTAATGTTCGGCAGCCCCGAAACCACCACCGGCGGTAATGCGTTGAAATTCTATTCTTCGGTACGCTTGGACATTCGCCGCATCGGCGCGATCAAAAAAGGCGACGAAGTATTGGGCAATGAAACCCGCGTCAAAGTGATCAAAAACAAAGTCGCACCGCCGTTCAAACAAGCCGAATTCGACATCCTGTACGGCGAAGGCATTTCCAAAGAAGGCGAACTGATCGACATCGGCGTCAAACTGGACATCGTGGAAAAATCCGGCGCATGGTACAGCTACGGCGGCAATAAAATCGGTCAGG
The DNA here is from genome assembly GCA_030538055.1 of Neisseria sp. GTDB lineage: Bacteria > Pseudomonadota > Gammaproteobacteria > Burkholderiales > Neisseriaceae > RGIG9985. Next base: position 33,476 of record JAUNUS010000018.1, on the reverse strand, counting down.
GCAAGGATAACACCCGCGTCTGGCTGAAAGAAAATCCTGCTATTGCCGAAGAAATCGAACAAAAAATCCGCAGCCAAATCGGCACCGATGTACAGCTGACCGAAAACGTGCGCGACGAAACTGACGGTGAAGAACCGTTTGACGAATAAGTCCGCTCACCATGATTAAAGGCTGCCTGAAACGCTGCAAACGCTTTCAGGCAGCCTTTTTATCTAGGGAACCTCTGAAAAACTCTGACCAGTGGATTTCAGAAGCTCCCTAGAACACACATTTTCATAAAGGATTGAAGCCATGAACATCTGGCAGTTATTCCGCAAGCTGCGCCCATTCGTCACGCCGTATCGGATGCTGATCGTCGCGACGCTGATCATGACTCTGATCGGATCGTTCGCAGCACAGGTCAATGCTTTGACCCTGCAATACGCGGTGGACAGCATCAATCGCCTGGTTGAAGCAGGTCAGGGATTAAATGCGGGTTGGTCTATTCTGATCACGATTACTGTGGTTTTACTGGTGAAAGAACTGATCAGTGCCATTGTTCAATTCGGACAGAAATTCTACGGCATTAAATTAAGAATCTTGGTTTCACAAGATTTGGCACAAAGCATTATTGAAAAATTCCTCACCTATCGCCTGAGTTTTTTTCATCAAAACGACAATCAGGCAGGTAAATTACAAACCCGTATTGATCGCGGCATCGGCTCATTAACCACCTTGGTGCAAATTTTCTTTATTGATATTTTGCCTTTATTCACGAGTGCCGTCATTGCTTTGGCATTGATGTTTTATGCCAATTTTTACATCGGACTGACCGCCGCGTGCATTGTGCCGATTTACTTTTGGCTGACCTACAAACAAGCACAGCGTTTAGGCGGCTGGCGGCGCGGCTTACGCGATGCGCGGGAAAAGAAAAGCCAAGGCATCATCGGCATTATTGAATCGATTGCGGTGATCAAATCGTTTAACCGTGAGCCGATCGAAGCACAAAAACAACTTAAACTGCAAAAAGAAATGACGGAAAATCAAATGCACACCCGTCAGACAAGTTATGTTTTTGACAGCCTGAAAACCTTTATCGAACAAATCGGTATTGTACTGATCATTATCTTAACCGCGTTTTTTGTGCTGAACCGCCAAATGAGCATCGGCATGATTATGTACCATGTGCTTTTGTTCAATAATGTTTCCGCGCCGATTCGTTCATTGCATCGCATTTATGATGAAGTCAATGATGCCATGATTTATTCCGAAGGGTTTTTCAAGATTTTGGAAGCCGATGATGAAATCGAACCGTCCGGAGCATTACAGCCTGCTGTGCGCGGCGAGTTTAGTCTGAGCAATGTTGATTTTTACTACCCAAACGGCCATCATGCCCTAAAAAACATCAACCTGACGATTCAACCGAATAAAATCACCGCCTTAGTCGGGCTATCCGGCGCAGGTAAATCAACGTTGATCAGTTTATTGGATAAATTTTACACACCGCAATCCGGTTCGGTGCGTCTGGACGGTATTGATCTGAATGACATCGACACACGCTACCTGCGCGAGCACATCGGCTTGGTTCTGCAGAAAAACCATATTTTTCAAGGATCAATCTTTGAGAATATTCGTTATGGAAAAATCAACGCCACCGAAGAAGAAGTGATGACGGCGGCGCGTAAAGCATCGATTCACGAACAAATCATGCAACTGCCCGATGGCTACGCTGCTGACGCTTTACTGCTCTCCGGCGGTCAGCAACAACGTATTGCCCTAGCCCGCATGTTTCTGAAAAATCCGCCAATTATTTTTCTGGACGAGCCCACTGCAAGCTTGGATGCCATCGCCACCGAGCAGATCAAACACAGCTTGGATCAGATCAAACACGGGCGGACGGTGATCATCATCTCGCACAGCTTGTCGCAGATTATTGACGCAGATTACACCTATGTGATGCAAAACGGTGAGATCGCCGAACATGGCGAACACGAGCAGCTTTATCGACAACACGGCGCATACAAAGAAATTTTTGATGCCATGGCAAAAAGCTTAAACATCGACAAAATCTCAAAGACATTTGACGAACAGGTGACCCATTAGGCATAACGCACTTCATACGAACAGCACCAATCAACAGGCTGCATTTCTTGTCGTTTATAGGCAAAAGGCATTTGTTCCACTATAATTTGCCCACTTCACTTTTGAGAACCCATCTTATGAAGTCGACTTATAAAAAACTCTTGCTGCTGGTGTTGTTGATTGCTTTAGTCGGCAGTGCCGGCTCGTTTTTCGCACAATACGTCTTGGGTTTAAACCCTTGCCCCCTGTGCATCTTCCAACGCGTTGCCGTGATGGCAGTGGCCTTGTTCACCATCATTGCTCTGCTGTTTCCGCTGCGCTTCAAACTGTCGCGTTTCATTAGCGCGGTATGGGTCAGCCTGCCTGCACTTTTTGGTTTAGGCGTGGCATTGCGTCAGATTTATTTACAAAACCTGCCTGCCGATCAAGTACCGGCCTGCGGTCCCGGATTGAATTTCTTAAGCAAAACCTTACCCTTCACCGATTTCATCTCCACCGTCCTTTCCGGCTCAGGCGAATGCGCTCAAGTAGAAAAAATCCTGTGGGTGCCGCTACCTGTCTGGAGTCTGATGCTGTTTAGCTGCATTCTGGTATTAGTGTGGTACGGTCTGTTCAAAAGCCGCCACACTCACCCTTATGGTTATTAAGGAATCTCTGAAACGTCGTTCAAAGACTTCATTCTATGTTTTGAGCATTCTCAACATTACTCAAGCCCAAAAATAAAGTCATCAAGAAACCTTTATTTTATTCGCCCCAAAGGCTGCCTGAACCATACGGATATCGTTCAGGCAGCCTGTCTAAAGTTCTCCTACAGATAAACTGAGAACCTAGCAAAAGTCTCAAGCTCTTCTCAAACGCTCACCTTGCTTGGTGTGGACACTATTGAGGAAACCTCCAAGCTCCGGTGCAGCAGTTTCCTGATCCAAGAAATCTTTAGAAAAGATCTTTACAGAAACACAGCCTTGCAACAAACCTTTCCGATAAGGCGCATCACAAAAGGTTTTTAAGGAGCCTCTGCAAAACTCTGGCGAGTGGATTTGACTGCTATTTTTTTGGCAGGCAAGGAGCATATTTAGGGCAATAGTGGTTCTATTGCCCTAAATGTGGGACGCAGTATGACGAAGAAAGAGCAGTGAAAGCCGCCGTCACGAGTTTCTCAGAGGTTCCTTAAGCGTAAGGGACAAAAAAATGCTGCCTGAATACATTCAGGCAGCATTATGATCCAGTAAGACACGATCAGAAGATTTCTCGCCAAGAAATACGGCGGAACACATGTTTTGCGTCCATGAGATCATTGACTTGTGTAAAACGCAGTACCCCATCACTACCAATCGTCGCCACAAAAGTCCCTTGCTGCGTCACCAGCAATGTTCCGTTCGGAGCAATCGTTCCTTCAATCATCAGCATACCGCCGAATGCGTCGTTCTTATTGATGATACCGTCATTATTGGTATCAAAAATCGGTGAGGAATATTCACCGCCATTTTTCACATCCACCGTAATCAGCGCTGTCGAGCTTTTCGGATCACATGCTATGGATGAGTCAGGCATAATCGCAATGAACTCCGCCACTTTTTTCTGGCGAATACGCACCGCTCCGGTTGTACCGACAATCATCTGGTTGGGTTTTAAGACTAAACGCCAGCCAACCGCACCTTCTGGCAGTTTGTTTTTACTGATGTTAAACAGTTTCTGCGATTGTTCTGCCAACTGGGGCAATCCCGATACCTCCTGCTCGCTAATGGTTTGCTCTACAATCGCTCCACTAACCGGCGTATTGGTCGGCTTACCCTTATCCAGCGTTTCAAACAGTCCGTAAGCATAGTTTTGCAATACTTGTCCGGCTTCCGGTAAGTCCGATTCACTCAAATATTTACCGGTACCAAATACCACATAGTTTTTATCGCCTATGCGCTCTACCGCAGGGGGGGCAGTGATCGGCATGGCAGCGGTAAACATGGGAAGACCACCATAGCCTAGCGACCAAGTACCGGCATCGCTTTGATCCATGCGCCACAGCTTGCCTTGTAGATCACCCACATACACGTTGTCCACAGAGCCATTATTATCCGCATCAAAGCCAAATGGTGCACCCACACCCGCTTCGCCCAATTCCACTTTGAAGTAATTGCTATTCAGCTGCCACGGCGTATTTTTTTCTTTGTCCAATTTGAGGATAAAAAGGTGTCCTTTATTGCTCTGGTTTTTATAACCGCTGCTGACAATCGCAATCGGCTCGCCCGCATTATTGTGGGTGACGATCGGGTTACCGGTTACCAAACCCAAGTCCGGATCATCTGCACTGTTAAACTCCCACAGAATATTACTGTCATCAGGAGCATTCAAAGAAGTCACATCCAATGCGTACACGGTGGCTGTACCACGTCCACCCGTACCGACGATGACGGATTTGGCGGTTGTGCCGAAACACAACTCCCCAAGCATCGGGCTGCCATCATTGATAAAGCTGTGTCTATAGCCCATGCCTGCATAAGCACTCAGCTTTGGTAATACCGCTGCAGGCATATACGCCAGTTTTTCATTCCCGCTGCGGTTGATAATATGCAGCATACCGTCATTGGCAGCAAAAGCGTAATGGGTATCACGCTTACTCACCACCTCAGCATTTTCGTAAGCACAGCCTCCTTTAGGCGAGCGCGGATTATTTTTCTGAGGCGTGATCGCCGCAATGGAGGAGTGTACCACCGTCCCCAGCAGTGCATTACGCGGACGCAGTGTTTTGCCTTCCTCACGGTCATCGCCCAAGCTGTAGTTAATCAGCTTTTCCGCCTCAGCAGAAGAGGACACCGCTAAAGCGGATTGCAGCCCACTCGCCTGACCGGCATCGAAGCGCACAATACTGCTGCCGCGCTGCGTATAAACCAGGCGGTTTGACCAATTATCACGGAAGTCATTGATCAGTTTACTGTTGGCACGCCATTCAATCGTATTGACACCGGTAAATTTTTTGGTCTTGACATCATAGCCAATCCTTTTCGCAATAACATCACCCCACCAGCCATTGGCATTAAACGCTGATTGCAACAATAAGGGCGGATTGCTTGCATCACCAAAATCTATGGTATCCCCCCCCGTGACCGCCACACCCGCCTGTGAGGGGTCCGTTGGCGCAGGAATGGAGCTAAATGCCTTATCCAAGCCCTTCACCATAGCTTCAGGCGTATTCGCCGGCGCATAGTTACGCGGCATACCGTTTTTAAAAGGAGATGCAGGAACAGTTTCGTCCGTCCATTGTTTTCTATCCGTTATCCTCGGGTTATTGCTATCTCCCGTACCAAGGTCATCAAAACCACCATATTTGGCAGCAAGATAGAAAGAGTTAACTTTTCCAGTAAATCTATCTTCCCAGGAGGCACATTCTCCCCAAGAGTATCTTCTAACACATACTCTCTCCGTCTTTGTCGAATAGTCTTTATAATCACCGCGCTCCACTACGTCAATCATAAAGCTTTTAACAAACTGATTCTCTTCCAAATCAGGGCGAATATCACGGGTTCGTGCCCAGTAAGCCAAAGCGGCTATCCCTGTTCTAGAGTTATCGGAGCCGGTAACGGTATTTGTCGGAAACGTAATCCCCTCTTGCTTGAAAATGTCTTGCAATAATGTTGCCGTAGGCAGCTTGTCAGAACCATCGGGCGAAGTACCAAAGAAATTCGGTAAATCTGTATCGTGGTGCGTATTGGTGTCGCCGATATAGATCATCATGTTTTTATTGCACGCGGTTTCGCGCGGATGCAGCTCTTCACCTTTATGATCATATTTCAGCGGATCCTGCCAGTCGGTGATCACCGGGAAACCGTCTTTTGCCTCGTCACTACCAGTTGCTTGGGAACTGTATGCCGAAAGATTCGACAGACCGCGCAAATAGCGTAAACCGGCATAGTACAGCTCGGCTGCCGGGTCATTGGTTTTGTAACCGCCCAAATCCCCAAACTTATTCAGATAGTTAATCACCCCGCTATTGAACACCCCACTCTTTTGTGCATCAGAGCCATCCGGATTCGACACAAACTGCCCTGTCGCAAGATTGACTTCATTATCCATCACCCGTTTCATGCGGGCGCGCAACACTCCCCCATTGACCCCATTTCCTGCAATATTCAGGTAGCCTAAAGCGGCAAAGCGTGCCGCAGTGTATTTGGGGTCTTGCATAAATCCGGTCGGTTTATAATTACGACCATAGGCGGTACAGTTTTTCTCTAAATAATCCAAACCTTTAGTCATATCGCACACTTGAACCGCAGCGGTGTAAGTATCGCCAATGTATCTACCCCGATAATTCCAACCTTCAATTTTAAAACCAAAGTCTTCATTGACAACTCTTAACCCATAACCACTGCCCACTCTCGGACTATTATTATTTGGAGGAGTATCGTACCCTCTGTTATCGTAAGTGTAATATCCAGAAAAATTATAAACTCGATGCGTATTATAAGTTTCGTATTTACTGGGTAATAATCTTTTTAAGTCATTAGCATTTAAATCCACAATACGCGTAGTCCCATACTGTGCGATTGCAAAGACTGATTGGGTGGCAGCACCGTTTTGCCCCGGCTTAACTCTGGCACGACGCAACACTGTCAGTGTCGACGTATCACCGGCAGAATAGTTAGCAGATCCCGTTCCGGTACCCAAGGCACGGTTACCACCGGTCATGGTTGATCGAAAGATATCAATCGCCATCATGCTCATCCAGTTAAGCAGATTGCCGCTGAAGTGATCGCTACCGGCAGCGCATAAACCAATCTTTTCACCCTCAACACTTGCCTTTGCTGCCGGTACAAAATACTGACCGTTATAGGTATAACATTTATGGGGATCAAAATAACCGATATAGGTATTTTTCATGCTGTTTTCAGTGAAGGTCAGCTCGGTCGAGTATGCCGCACCGGCAGTCGGAAACTCTACCGATAAATTCAAAACCACATTCGCTGCAATGCTTGACCCACCTCCTGCCAAAGGGTAGTCGGAAATACCGGTATTGGTTTCTGCCGATAAGCCGGAGGGGAAAGCGCTCCACACCAGCAGTAAGCCGGCGGCCATCGCACGTAAACGGGGTGAAAAATAGTTCATGTCGCACTCCTAAGAAAGATCCGTCTTACTCTTAGACGGTATGAGTCGTTAACATTATCCGCAACAGTATCAAAATTTCAGTATTCTATGGATAAACGGTTTTGATGGCACTTAAATGGTGAAAACCATCAAATCTCTTAAAGATTATTTTTTATTCATCGCATTCAATGAGCTGCAAACACTTGTATGTTTACATCCGTTAAAGGTGATCACTCCTGTACGCAGATTCATGGAGGCGGTGGAGGGGTAATTGTTTTGATTGGCCGGATTTGCCGTCATCACGCCGTTGACAATATTCAGTGTGTAAAACTTGCTGAATTCCGGATCTCGATCCGGTCTCATCGGCAAATCACTGACCTTTGTTGGCAAACTGCCGTGTGTCAAGAAAACTGTTTGCATACTTTGCCGAGCTGAAGTCAGCATGTTTTTTGCCACAACCAAGCGATTTTTTTCGGTATAAGCACCGTATGACGGCAAGGCAATCGCCACCAAAATACCAATAATGGCAACAACAATCATCACTTCAACCAGTGTAAAGCCTGACATCGTGATTTTAGAGAAGGATTTATTTTTCATGGCTTTTGTACCTTATCCATTTATGGTGTAGTAGGTTTGGGTGCTGCGATGTACGACTGTAGGGTCACGACCGTATTTTCATTCTTCCCCCAAGCACGGGCAGTAACGCGAAATACTCGACCATCCGTGTCATTATCCCCCAAGTACTCAACGATATAGCGTGGGGGTCTAAAACCTCCAACAACCTCGGAAGCCGCAATACTGTTAGTAAGATCGCCGGTAAAAACCTTACTTCGCTCCCACGCGGCTTTTTTAGCCTCTGCACTACCTGTGCCATCAGCAGGCAGGCACTTTCCTTGTGTACATTCATATTTAAAATCAGCTTTCAATAGATTAGCTGCTTTATTTTCGTCCCCACTGGCAGTGAGTGAAAAGCCTGCTGCTGCCTGCTCACCAATACGTAACGCTTCCTCCGCCAAGGCAAATGCCTCTTTGCGATCTGCATCATTCGCGCTGATGCGCATCTCGGTATTGGAAGACTGGGCTCCGGCAATCACCAACAGGGCAAGAATCATCATGATCGCCATCACCATCACCAAGGTAAATCCTCGCTGCCGAAGAGTGCTGAAGGCGTGAAAATCAGCAGTCTGATTTTTCTGTTCCTGCATGACATTTTCCTTTACGATTTTTCTAATGTTCTGTTTGCACATACATTATTCCCTCGGAGTGCGGCGGTGATTCGGAAGGTATTACCAGTCTCGGTAACGTTAGTCGCTTGACCGGACACCTGCGGATAATCATAAGTCAGGGTTAAATTAACCGCTATCGGCGGTGAAAATTTACCGCTACCTGACCGTATGTTATTCGTTCCTGTGGCAGTTTGTTGAATAAACTTATATGTATTAGCGCCTACAGTAGGATTTGCAGATATTGCCGCAGGACATGTATTGCCGGCGGCAGTATCAATATAAACAAAATCTGCGCTCATTGCCGTGACGTTTCTAGCCAGCAGCTCAGGATGACTCCAGCTACCATTATCTTGCAGTTCTACACGATACAAGGCTGTTTTTGCCTCCCCCGCAACCGAGCCTAAAAAATACACGGTCGTCATGTAGCGCATCAAAGACAGCTGATCCACGCTATGTTCATTGACTTGTGGATTTACTTCGACTGTCGTGCCACCAGCCACAGCTGCGACAGGCAGTTTTAATTTTGTCAGTGTTATCTCCCATTTATCCTTATCTGCCTTAACTACTGTTAATGCCCGACAGCTTGCAGCAACAACATAACCTGCTGAGCTGATGGTGTTGGTTAATACCTGGTTAGGATCATTTTCAGAAAATGTAACTAGGGTAGCGGCAACTCCTGTAACACCGGAAGAGCCTGCCCCATAAGTGAATATCAGTCCTCCGGATGTGGCGATTGCGTTAATCTTTTTCATTTCTGTATTATTAACCCATCGTACGCCAAATGATCCATCGCTGTTTTTGGGGTTTCCTTTTATTTTTGCCGCATCAGGAATATCGGTAGCTCCTGTAAAATCAATTTCAAAATCATTACTGAGTTTAGTGTCCGTGTCTGTTGCATGAAGCCGTCCTAATGACATACAGCCAAAAGTACCTGCCATGCGTGCATCCCGCACTATCAGATTACCAGCAGTACGTAAACTTTGCTGTACCGCAACACGCTCTTGCGCCACTGCATTCAGTCGGTTGGTGTACATATAAAGTGAACCAACCGCCCCTAAGACAACCAACCCGAGCACACTGGCAACCATAAATTCAATAATGGTAAATCCTCGGGCTTTTGATAATAAAAACATTGTATTTTTCATCGTTTTTCCAATGGTAAGGGTATTTGCTTATTGATCTAATACTTGCGTATAAGTATAAGTCACCCCGCTGGCGGTACCATCCGTTGCCATCGTCCACGTGACAATAATGCCTGATGCAGCACTCATTTCTGCTTTGATACTTTGAACACCGGGAATAGCTTGGATGGTGGCACAAAATTGATTTCTCTGATTGGTAACAAGATCACTTCTCTCGATTACACCACTCGCAGCAGAAACGGCGGCTGAAGCAGGACACTCTCCACCGTATGCAGAGTAATTTTTGGTGGTTTTAGATGGGACTCCGCCAGTAGCTGCCGTATAATTCAAGGTCGGATTAATCGCCATACCCTCTGCAAGATTCTGAGTAGCCTGCGCGATAATGCTCATGTTCTCCGCCTCTTTGATCCCCGCAGCAGTTCGTACTTGCATAGACAGTAAAGCCATAATGCCTAATGCAAGAATAAACATGGAAACCAGAATTTCAATCAATGTAGAACCTCGTTGTAATGAGGCCGCCTGAAAAGTTTTTTGCTTAAATCGGTTATAAGGCTTCATAGTGTTCCTTATGATTGGCAATAACAGAATTTATCGTCTTTATTACGCGACTCTTGGTCACTGCACATTCTCGCTCTCCCTGCTTCCACACGAACCACTCGACAGTGTTTTCCCGGTTTACCCTGATCGGTCACGACAATTCGTCCCATTAAACCGACATCACCCATCCCTGCCGTAGTAAAATCTTTTTTCGTTCGCATAAGTCCGGTGTTGAGAAAAACAAATCCGGGTAAAGTATAAGCTGCGTCTTTACTTTCTGGTTTCACATATGTCCTAGCTTCTATAGCAAGTGTACTTTTCGGACTGATCGTGCCCACGCGTATGCTGTCGCCCGAGGAGTATTTATTATCTCGGTCTTTGTCGTAGTGAATCAGTATAGCTTTAGCGTCACCCCAGCCTTTTTTTTCTTCTCCGTCCAGCTTCCCATCCACTTTAATTTTCCCCGGCACCACATAAACGGGCGCATTCAGTCGGATTGCTTCTGACTGTGCAAAGGTAAAGGCACTAGCAAGTGTTGCTGCATCACTTTTGACCCGTTGCCGTGCAATCATATCTCCCATCGCAGGCACAGCGAGTGTGGCAAATATTGCCAACAAGGTGACGCCTATCATGAGCTCAATTAAGGTAAAGCCGGTTTGCTTTCTGTTCAATTTGACGAAGTCCATACAATACTCCTCTCATTACATAGCATAGAATAAAATCAAATCATCAAAGAGTAACGCATGATTTGACCAGCGGTCATCGATCAAGATAAACGTTCTGTTTCAGGCAGCCATTCTTGCAAACTTCGCTGCAACATCACATCATCGTCACACTCTCGAATCACCGCTTTGCCCAACGCTTCCAAAACCACAAAACGTATTTTCCCGCTTTCGACTTTTTTATCATGACGCATATGTTCTAACCAATGGCTAAAGGCAAACTGCGGCGGCGCATCGGGTAATTCAGCATGACGCAATAAGGCACGGACACGTTCGGTATCGGCTGCCTGAATCAAACCCATTTCTTCCGACAGCCTACAGGCAGCTACCATGCCCGCAGCAACGGCTTCACCATGCAACCAATTGCCATAACCCATTTCGGTTTCAATCGCATGTCCGAATGTATGACCCAGATTCAATAACGCACGTTGCCCTGCTTCGCGTTCGTCTGCCGCAACAATCTGTGCTTTCATTTCGCAACAATGTTGGATCGCATAGGCCAATGCCTTCGAATCCTGCGCCATCAATGCGGCAATATGCTCATCTAACCATGATAAAAACACCGCATCACCCAGCAGAGCATATTTAATCACTTCCGCCATGCCGGCAGAAAATTCTCGCGGCGGCAAGGTATGCAACACATCTAATGCCGCAAATACTGCCTGCGGCTGGTAAAACGCACCGATCATGTTCTTGCCTAAAGGGTGATTAATGCCGGTTTTACCCCCGACTGAAGAATCTACCTGACTGAGTAAGGTGGTCGGGATTTGAATAAACGGTACACCGCGCTGATAAGTCGCTGCGGCAAAACCTGCCATATCGCCCACGACTCCACCGCCTAACGCAATCAGCGTTGATTTACGCTCCAAACGCGCACTTAATAATCCGTCATAGATTTGCTGTAACGTCGCCGCGTTTTTATGGGCTTCACCATCAGGCAGAATAATTTCAACCACTTCTTTGCCTGCTGCCTGCAAAGCGCGTTTTACTTGGGGCAGATAAAGGGGCGCAACTGTTTCATTACTGATGATGGCACAACGCGTACCGATGATATGTCGGGATAGGTATTGTGCCAGCATATCGCTTAAACCCGCACCAATATAAATTGGGTAGGTATGTGATGGGGTATTAACTGTTAATTGAGCATTCATGGGAGATTCAACGCCGAAAAAAGAGAGTGTGCTGCCTGAACACAAGATTGACCTTCAACTTCAATAATATAATCTGCGATTTCTCGATAAAACGGGTCGCGTACAGCATAAAGTTCATGCAGCTTTTGTACAGGGTCTTCAACTTGCAACAAAGGGCGGTTTCTGTCACTACGCGTACGCTCATGCAATACTTGTGGGCCGGCGTGCAAATACACAACTTGACCACGTTGTCGCAAATGCATTCGATTGTGCAGATTCAAAACCGCGCCGCCGCCGGTTGCTAACACAATACGATTCTGCTGGGTCAATTCATCAATCACCGCCGCCTCACGTGCACGAAATCCCGCTTCACCTTCCAACTCAAAAATCGTCGGAATCGTTACACCGGTACGCTCACTCAAATATTGATCAGCATCCACAAACGTATAACCGACCTTCTGTGCCAGCAGCTTACCCAAGGTAGTTTTTCCCGCCCCGGGCAAACCAATCAAAAAAAAATTGCCTGTCATTTTCATGACAGGCATTTTAACTGAAGCAGAATTCAACGTATAGTTAAATCAATAATCCAAGCGATCGCTACTCAAGCTATCCATAATTCTCGGCGTGATAAAGATCAACAACTCCCTTCTTTGTCGGGTTTTTTGCTGTCTCTTAAACAAATTACCCAGCACAGGAAGATCACCTAATAATGGGACTTTATCATAGCCATCCTCACTTTTTTCCACATAGATACCACCCACGACCATCGTACCCCCATTTTCCACCATGGCCGTAGTTTCCAGCCTTTTGACGTTCATACGACCATCATTAAACTGAGAGTCAACTTCGTCTTTGTTGATCTTTAACTTCATGATCACATTACCATCGGGCGTGATCTGAGGTGTTACTGTCAACCCGGTAACTGCTTTTTTGAAGGTTGTCGATGTTGCGCCACTAGATGTTGCTTCTTGATAAGGCACATCTTGACCTTCTTCCAAAGTCGCTTCCTGACGATCTTGGGTCAATATTCTTGGGCTGGAAATAATCTTACCATCGCCTTCTTGCTGCATAGCGGTTAGCTCCAATCCCAGCAGATTACTTCCTCGACTGAGAACATAAGTTAAACCGGATGTTGCATTCATCGCAGGCAAGCTGATATTAGGTGCTATACCACTATTGGTACCGGTACCGGTGCCGGTACCGGTATTTTGTGAAACCCTCCCCTGGTTCGGAGGACCAAACCGATATGTATTATCACCGGCTTGTTTAGAGTACTGAAAACCCCACTTAACACCGAGATCTCTCAGAAAATTTTCACTCGCTTCTACAATGCGCGCCTCAATCATTACTTGACGTACCGGCACATCCAACTGCGCAATCAACTTCTCAAATTTATTGATCACGTTTTGATTATCGGTCAGAATTAAGGTGTTTGTACCTGGATCCATCATCACACTTCCACGTGCGCTAAGGATGGTATTCTCCGCATTATTGCCCGAGGAGGAGCCACTCTGCACCGAAGTAAAAATCCCCTTAAAGTCCTCTACACTTTTGTATTTCAATTGGAAAGTACGGGAAAGCAAAGGACCCATTTCGTTGAGCTCTTTTTGCCCTTGCATAATCTGGCGATCTTGTGCCAATAATTCTTGGCGCGGCGCAATATTGATAATATTGCCTTGACGACGCATATCCAAATTACGTGCCTGCATCACCAGATCCAAAGCCTGATCCCATGGCACATCTTTTAAATTCAGTGTCATCCTACCTTGTACGGTATCGCTGGCGACGATATTCATACCTGATTCTTTAGCAAGAATCTGCAGAATCGTACGCACATCGACATCTTGGAAATCTAAGGTGATTCTGCCGCCCTTAAAGGATTTAGGTTTCGGACGCTCGTCTAAAGTATTAAACAAATCAGCCTGTTGAGAAACCGTCACCACATAAGCCGTACCTTGATCTTTAACCGAATAGTCCCAACCCGAACCATTAGTAATCGTAATTTTGGTATTGTTACCTACACGCTGTAAAGCAACTTTACGTACCGGCGTACCAAACTCCGCTACATCATAATTCTTCTGTGCTGCAGCTTGTAACGGCATATTGGGGAAAGTCAGTGTCAAAGTATTGCCTGAGCGTTGAACTTTCGGCTCTGCATGTCGAGCAGGTAAAGTAAACTGCATCACACCTGAGTTTTGTGCTCCTTTGCTGAACTTCATGTCAACATTAGCATCGGCCGCTGCCGTACCAAAGGTATTTAAGGCTGCCTGATTTTGCTCGCGCGTCACCGATACACTGACCGGAGCGTAACGTGCGTCACCTGCGGTTGCTACCACCGGAGCTGCAGCACTACCCGCTGTCTTAACATACACCCATACCGCATCATCTTTACGTTCGACATTATATTGTCCTTGTTTATTCAAGGTTAATGCCACACGAGTGCGTGCACTATCGGAAGCTGCCGTAATTTCTTGCAGTAAAGGGTCGTTAAATTGCAGCACATTTTGTGCGACATTTAAATCCGTACCGGCAAAGTCCAATGCTACCCGCGGCGGCGTGTCAGTCATAAAACCTTGCGGCATGGTAACGCCATCTTTAAATTGAATTTTGATGATTTTTTGATCATCACTTAAACTTGATACCTTAATATCGGTAATCGTGCCTGCCCATACGCTACTCATCAACAAAGACAAGCCCAAGCCGGATAAAACCTTCACGCTAACGTTTTTCATGATCTGCACCCCTTAATTATTTGTTACAAGCATAATTTCTGCAGGACGGTGAACCCATTCGCCCTCGGCGTTTTGCACCGTCTCTTCCAAAACAATTTTGTCTGGCGTAATCGATTGGATCACACCATAGTCCGAACCAAGATGATTACCGACTTTGACCGTATAGACGTGATTTTCTACACGCACAAAACCTTGCCACTGTCCGTTTTTCTGCAACGAACCGACATATTGCACTTTGTCCAGACCAAAGCCTTCTAAAATCTCTTTGGGTCTCTTAAAGTCTGGTGCATTAGGGCCCTCGTCGCCAGTACGAGCTACATTCAATCGTGTCGCATTAAAAACATTTAGTCCAGAGAAAGCCGGCGGCTCGTATGCAATATGAACCGGGGGTTCAACAGGTTTGGCTTTTGCAATACTCTGTGCGGCCTGAGTTTTCTCTTGCTCCATCCACGAGCGCAAATCGCTATGCGGGGTACAGGCAGCCAATATGATTGGCAACATCAATAAAGCATACTTTTTCATAGATTCCGACTCCTTATTTTGCTGCAGCCGCATCGGTTGCTGTTGCACCTATTGCTGCTTTATAAGTATTCGCGCGAGCATTCATTGTCAGCTTACCATCTTTATCTGCACTGATATTCAGCGCATCCAGCACCACAATCCGCGACAACCCGCCAACGTCTTTTGAAAACTTAGCAAACTGCTCATAGCTGCCTTTTGTGGAAATCGAATAGGGCAGAATCTCAACGGGTCCGTCAGGTTTAGATGCTTGCGGCGTAGTTGATGCCATTTGCAAGCTATTGTTTGAACCCGCTTGATTCAACTCTTGAATCAAATTCGGCACTTCGGCATCAGTTGGCAGCTGTTTCAATAAAATAGCAAACGATTCTTGCAGCTGTGCCAACTCTTCTTTTAATATCGGCAGCCGCGCAGCCATTGCTGCTTTTGTGCTGAAATCCTGTCTTAACTCAACTTCTTTTTGCTCTTGGCGTTGTAACTCAGACCACTGTCCAGAATATAATAAAAAGTAACCCAATACCAAAATCAGCAGCACCACCAGCAATGCAAACAGTAATTTGACCGGCGTACCTTGCAGATAAAGTTCTTTTAAATCGAGTGATTTGGAAGCCATGTTCTTTTCCTTTCCTTACTGCTTAGGTGATGCTTCGGCTAAAACTTGCACCAAGCGTGTACGCAAAACAAATTCTTGTGCTCCGTTATTCGTTTTAATACCAACCAATTCAGGTGTGGAAAATAAGCCCGTACTGGGTAAAGAACGCATCAACATTGCAACTCGGCTATCACTAAGTGCTCTTCCACTCAAGGTATAGGCCAAACCGTCGCTGCTTTCGATTTTGGTCAAGTAAACACCATCGGGCATCACCGTATTCAAGTCATTGAAAATCATGGCTGCCTTATAACGTTCATTTTGCAATTCTTCGATTTTTAACTTACGCGCCAAAAATTCTTGTTTTTGTCGCTCCAAATCTTTAACATCTTTGATTTGATTATCTAAGTCCGCAATTCCGGCTTGCAATAATTCGTTACGGCTGTTTTGGTTACTGATGGTTTGGTTAAGCATAAACCAAACCACTCCCGCCAGTACCAACCCAGCCAGCAAGGCCAAAACCATTAAACGGTTGAATTCTTTTTGTTTCTCCTGCCGTTCAATCTCGCGATACGGCAATAGGTTTAATCCGATAAGTTTAATCATGCCAGCCCCCTTAATGCCAAGCCCAGTGCCACGGTATAACGCGCAGCGTTTTGTCTGAGTTGATCCTGATTGACTTTACCCGAAACAGATACGTGCTCAAACGGGTGCAATGCTTGAGTGGGTACGCTGCTGTGTGCAGTAATATTTTCAGCCAGCCCGTTACATTGACTGCCACCGCCTGTTAAGAAAATACGCTCGACTTTTTGCGAACCACCGGAAGTGGATAAGGTGTAGAAAAATTGCAACACCCTTTGTACTTCCTGTGCAATCTGTCCGTTAAAGGAATCAGCGACAACTTTATAATCATGTGGTTTATTGGCCGACATTTTCATGTGTTCAGCCTCGTCCAAACCAACCTGATAGGTGCGTTGAATCTCACGCGACAAATGCTTGCCGCCGACAGGGAAATCCTGTTTAAACAGAATGTTGCCTGCCTGCAGTACCAAAGCCTGCGTATTCTCTTCACCAATATCAAATACCGCGACTACACTGTTTTCCAAATCCGACGAATGGGTATTGATCCACAAAGAATAAGCGTTAATGCGCGCAGCCGTTTCCACGTCGGCAAACGACAATTCCAATCCGGCATCTTCCAATGCACCGAAATATGGTTCAATATCTTCTTTTTTCGCCAAGGCCAACATGACGTTTTGCTCGCTACCTTGAGCGTAGCCGATGGCTTGGTAGTCGTAGTTAATGTCATCAATCACTGAGATTTGCGCAGCTTCGAACTCGGCCGCGCCATTTAAGTCCATACCGGAGGCAGGATCGTAAGAGAAGTTCTGCACCGTGACGATGGCATTAGGCATGCCGGCAATCACATTTTTTGAAATACCGCCCATGCGGCTTGCAGTTTGTTGTAAAGTTACCACTAAATCATCCACATTGGCGACTTTACCATCCACAACCGCACCGGTTGGTAAAGGAGTGATGGCACAACCCTCCACTTTGACCTGCTCAGGAGAACGCCCTGAAATTTGTACCATTTTTACAGAGTGATCGCTGATGTCGATGCCGACAAAGGTACGCCCACCAAGGCTTACCGTGGCTTTTCCCGGCTTTTTGCCGATTTTGCTTCCCAGACGCATTAGACTAATCCTTCTTGAAATATAATGGCTTTTGCCCGCAATTTTTTTTAAGCTGGTATAAGGTTAGCTTTATCTTTATACTTTGTGCAACATAATTTAACAAATATTTTATCTTTACATCATGATCAAAAAAACTCTCGTCACACTTTTCGGACTCTTTTTGGGCTTGACTTTGTTCGCCATCGGACTGCTGGCAGTTGCTGTTTTGATGGCTTACCCCAAATTGCCGGCACTGGATGCGGTCACGCGCTATAACCCTAAAATGCCACTCATGATTTACTCATCCGATGATAAGTTAATCGGAGTGTATGGAGAAGAGCGTCGTTCGTTTACAAAAATTGACGATTTCCCGCTGATTTTAAAACATGCGGTCATTGCTGCAGAGGATAAGCGTTTTTACGACCACTGGGGCGTAGACACCACCGGTGTTATTCGTGCTGCTGTCGGCAACGTCATCTCAGGAAAAATCGAGTCCGGCGCAAGCACCATTACTCAGCAGGTTGCGCGCAATTTCTTCTTGACACGCGAGCAAACCTTTACCCGCAAATTCAATGAAGCCTTGATGGCATACAAAATTGAACGTTCCTTAACAAAAGACCAGATATTGGAACTTTATTTTAACCAAATCTATCTGGGGCAACGTGCTTATGGTTTTGCGGCAGCAGCACAGGCTTACTTCAACAAACCGGTGCAGGATTTGTCCATTGCGGAGGCCGCGATGCTGGCGGGTCTGCCGAAAGCTCCGTCCGCTTTTAATCCGATTGTCAATCCCGATCGTGCCAAACAGCGTCAGCTTTACATCTTGGGCAATATGTTGGAACTGAACATGGTTACCCGCGAACAGCATGATGCCGCAGCAAAAGAAGAACTGTTCTATCAAAATGGGCGATCTGACGTTAACGAAGATGCTTTGTATGTGGCAGAAATGGCACGACAAATCATGTATGAGCGCTATGGCGAAGAAGCTTACACACGCGGTTTCCGCGTTTACACCACGGTTTCCTCGCAAAACCAGCGTGCCGCCACCGCAGCGCTGCGTCGTACCTTAAACGATTTTAATCGTGGTCGCGCATTCACGGGCGCGGAGGCTTATACCGATATCGGCCGCTTCCCTGCCGAGCGTTTTGCTGATCGCGTTGCCCAATATCTCAGCAATTTTCACGCCGTAGAAAACATGATGCCGGCCTTGGTCACTCAGGCTGACGCACAAAGCCTGACTTTATACGTCCAAGGCGAAGCAGAGCCGATCCAACTGCAAGGCAAAGCCATGCAGTTCGTTCGCAAAGCCGTCAATAACGCCAAAATGGGTGAAAGACAGGTTCGTCCCGGCGCAGTGCTGCGCGTGATCAAGGACAAAAAAGGCCAATGGTTGCTGACTCAACAACCTGAATTACAGGGAGCCTTGGTCTCGCTGGATACGCAAAGCGGTGCGATTTTGGCTTTGGTCGGCGGTTATGATTTTTATCAAAAAGAATTCAACCGCGCAATTCAAGCACTGCGCCAACCGGGTTCGACGTTCAAACCGTTTGTTTATTCCGCCGCCTTACAAAAAGGCATGACCGCAGGCACTTCAGTCAATGACGCACCGCTATCTCTACCCGGCTTAGGCCCGAACGGCACCGTGTGGAATCCGAAAAATTCGGACGGGAAATATGCCGGCTTTATGACCGTTCACCAAGCATTGGTTGCCTCGCGCAATATGATCTCCATTCGTATTTTAATGGCGATCGGCGTAGATTATGCTCACCAATACGTTCAACGCTTTGGTTTTTCGGCAAGCAGCCAACCACGCAGCTTATCCATGGCATTAGGTTCCGGCTCCACTACTCCGCTGGAAATGGCGCGTGCTTACGCGGTTTTTGCCAACGGCGGTTATCGTGTCGCGCCGTATTTGATAGACCGCATCTATGACGATCACGGTAATTTACTGGCGCGCACCGAACCTTTACTGGCGGGCAAAACCGCTCCGCAAGCCATTGATCCGCGCAATGCTTACATCATGACCCACATCATGAAAGATGTGACCCGTTTCGGCACCGCCGCCAGCGCCTCCTCGTTAAAACGCAGCGACATCGCCGGTAAAACCGGCACGACTAACGAACAGAAAGATGCATGGTTTGTCGGTTACACGCCTAAACTCGTCACCTCGGTCTATATCGGTTATGACACGCCGCGCAGCATGGGTCGGGCGGGTTACGGCGGCAGAATTGCATTGCCGGTATGGATTGACTACATGCGCCATGCCCTGCAAGGCGTACCCGTTTCCCAGCAAGCTTTGCCGGGGAAAACCGTTAAAATCGGCGGGGATTATTACTACGCGGAATGGCAGCAAACCAATCCTGCCCTGCCCTTGGATAATCGCGCCGAAGAAACTCCTGCGGACGAGCTGGAACTGTTACTGGACGAAGAAGGCGTACCGCTGCAACCGAACAATCTGCCATCCACCACACAGCAACCTCCGTCGCCTCCGCCCAGCAGCAGTTTTGATAATCTTTTCTAAACCAATGCTTTGATGTCATAAAAAAGGCTGCCTGAAACGTTTCAGGCAGCCTTTTCTTCATAACAGTCAATCGAATACCTATACCGTCACCCGTCTGAAATCCGCCAGCAATTGCGTCAAGAGCGTGGTAAAACGACACGCCGCTGCACCGTCGATGACGCGGTGGTCGTAGGACAAGGACAATGGACACATCAGGCGCGGGGTGAATTTCTTGCCGTTCCACACCGGACGGGTTTGCGCTTTGCACACGCCGAGAATCGCGACTTCGGGGGCGTTGATGATCGGAGTGAAATAGGTGCCGCCGATGCCGCCCAAACTGGAAATGGTGAAGCTTGCGCCCTGCATTTCCTGCGGTTTGAGTTTGCCTTCACGAGCTTTTTGCGAAAGTTCGGTCAGTTCAATCGCGATGTCGCGCAAGCCTTTTTTGTCCGCATCGCGAATCACGGGAACGACTAAGCCATTGGGCGTATCGGCCGCAAAACCGATGTGAATGTATTTTTTCACAACCAGATTTTCGCCATCGAGGGAAGCATTGAAATCGGGATAAGTCTGCAAAGCTTTGACACAAGCCTTGATAATAAACGCCAACGGCGAGAATTTAATGCCGGCTTTCGCCCATTCCTGATTCAGTGTTTGACGAAAAGCTTCCAGTTCGGTCATATCGGCATCGTCATGCTGGGTGACGTGCGGAATCATCACCCAGTTACGCGCCAGATTTTGTCCCGAAATTTTCTTGATGCGCGATAAGGGGATGGTTTCGATGTCGCCGAATTTGCTGAAATCGACTTTCGGCCACGGTAATAAATCCAAACCACCGCCCAAGCTCGGAACGCTCCCTGCGGCAGGATTTTGCATCAAGTTTTTGACAAAGGCTTTGACATCTGATGCCACCACGCGGTCACGCCGCCCTGTGCCTTTGATGCGGGTTAAGTCCACGCCGAGTTCTCGCGCCAGTTTGCGCACCGCCGGGCCTGCGTGGCCGCGATTGAAAATGCTTTCGTTCACAGGCGTATTGCCATAAGCGGTTTTAGGTGAAGCACCATGAGAGGCTGCCTGAACGGGTGCGGCAGCAACGGGCGCAGGTGCAGCCGCTGCCGCAGCGGTATTCGCCGTGGCTGCCACTTCAATGATCGGACTGCCTGCGGAGACTTTATCGCCCACTTTGACGAGAACGCGGCCGATCACGCCTGCGGCGGTCGAAGGCACGTCCATCGTGGCTTTGTCGGTTTCCAAGGTGATGAGCGCATCATCAACTTTCACCGTATCGCCGACTTTCACCATCACCTCAATCACATCGACGTTTTGATGACCGCCAATATCGGGCACGGTCACGGTGACCTCAAGCTTGCCTGCAGGGGCTGCGGGGGCTTGTTCCGCCACCGCTGCAACCGTCGGCGGCGCGCTCACGGCAGCATCGCCTGCTGCTTCCACCAACACGATCACGCTGCCTTCAGAGACTTTGTCACCGGTTTTGACGCGCACCTCGGTGACTCGACCTGCGGCATCGGCAGGTACGTCCATGGTGGCTTTTTCCGTTTCCAAGGTGATGAGCGCGTCATCAACCTTCACCGTATCGCCGACTTTCACCATCACATCAATCACATCGACGTTTTCGTTGCCGCCGATGTCGGGGACTTTGATTTCCAGTATTTGACTCATGTTTTTATCCTTTTTGCCGTTTTCAGGCTGCCTGCAAGGTTAGCGTGTCCACGCAGGTGCGCTCGCCGCGTCGATGCCGAATTTGGCAATCGCGCCTTCTACCACGCCTGCGCCGATGTCGCCGCGACGCGCCAAGGCAGCCAAGGCAGCCACCACGATGTGGTAACGATCCACCTCGAAAAAGGCGCGCAAATTGGCACGGGAATCGCTGCGCCCGAAGCCGTCCGTGCCCAGCACGGTGTAATCGGCAGGAATATAGGCGCGGATTTTTTCGCCAAAATCGCGAATGTAATCGGTCGAGGTAATCACGGGCGCATCGTCATGGCGCAAGAGCTCAGTCACATAAGGTACGCGAGCCTCTTGGGTCGGATTCAGGCGATTAAAGCGTTCGCACGCCATGCCGTCGCGTTTGAGTTGATTGAACGAGGTCACGCTCCACAATTCCGATTCGACGTTAAATTCCTTCGCCAAAATTTCGGCGGCGGCAATCGCTTCGTTCAAAATCACGCCCGAACCGAGCAGACGCACTTTCAGGCTGCCTGCAGCATCGTCATACGGACGCAAACGGTACATCCCTTTGAGAATCGCCTCATGAATGCCTTCTTGTTCAGGCAGCGCAGGATGGGTGTAGTTTTCGTTCATCACCGTGATGTAATAGAAAACGTCTTCCTGATCGACATACATACGGCGCAAACCGTCATGAATAATCACAGCCAATTCATAGGCATAGGTCGGGTCATAAGAAATACAGTTCGGAATCAAATCCGCCTGAATATGGCTGTGACCGTCTTCATGCTGCAAACCTTCGCCGTTAAGCGTGGTGCGCCCTGCCGTGCCGCCGAGCAAAAAGCCGCGCGCACGCATATCGCCTGCAGCCCACGCCAAATCGCCCACGCGCTGAAAACCGAACATCGAGTAATAAATATAAAACGGGATCATCGCGTAATGATTGTTGGCATAACTCGTTGCCGCCGCAATCCACGAACTCATCGCACCCGGTTCGTTGATGCCTTCCTGCAGCATTTGCCCGTCTTTGGATTCCTTGTAAAACATTAATTGATCATGGTCTTCGGGGGTGTAAATCTGCCCTTTCGGATTCCAAATGCCGTATTGGCGGAACATACCTTCCATGCCGAAAGTGCGGCTCTCGTCCGGCACAATCGGCACAATGCGCTTGCCGATGTTTTTGTCTTTGAGCAGCGCACCGAGAATGCGCACAAACGCCATCGTGGTGGAAAATTCGCGCTCGCCGCCCGATTGCAGCAAAGCCGAAAACGCCGATAACTCGGGAATATCCAGCGGTTTGGTATTCGGCGCGCGCTTGGGCAGATAACCGCCCAAAGCCGCACGGCGTTCGTGCAGGTATTTCATTTCCGCACTGTCCGGCTCAGGCATGTAATACGGCGGATTGTCCATCAACTCTTCGTCGGTCACCGGAATTTTGAAGCGGTCGCGGAATTTCTTGAGCGAGTCCAAATCCATTTTTTTCGCCTGATGCGCGATGTTCAGACCTTCACCCGCCGCGCCCATGCCGTAGCCTTTAATGGTTTTCGCCAAAATCACCGTCGGGCGGCCGTTAGCATGATTCACCGCTTCGTGATAGGCCGCGTAAACCTTATGCGGATCATGACCACCGCGGTTCAACGCCCAGATTTCCTCGTCCGACATGGTGGCGACCATTTCTTTCAATTCGGGATATTTGCCGAAGAAATGATCGCGCACATAAGCTCCGTCACGCGATTTATAGGTTTGGTAATCGCCGTCCACGCACTCTTCCATGCGTTTTTTCAGCAAGCCGTCGTGATCCCGTGCCAAGAGCGCATCCCAACGACTGCCCCAAATCACCTTGATCACATTCCAACCCGCACCACGAAAATCGCCTTCAAGCTCTTGAATAATCTTACCGTTACCACGCACCGGCCCGTCCAAACGCTGCAAATTGCAATTGACCACAAAAATCAAATTGTCCAAGCCTTCGCGTGAAGCTAAGCCGATCGCCCCTTTACTTTCCGGCTCGTCCATTTCGCCGTCACCGCAAAACACCCAAACTTTGCGCCCCTTGGCAGGAATCAGATTGCGCGATTCCAGATACTTCAAGAAACGTGCTTGGTAAATCGCCATCAACGGCCCCAAACCCATCGACACCGTCGGAAACTGCCAAAAATCAGGCAGCAACCACGGATGCGGATAAGACGGTAAGCCGTTACAGCATACTTCTTGGCGGAAATTGTCCATTTGCTCTTCGTTCAAGCGACCTTCCAGAAAAGCACGCGCATAAAAACCGGGCGCGGAATGCCCTTGGAAGAAAATCATGTCACCGTCGTGCTCTTCGTCCGCACCGCGCCAGAAGTGGTTAAAACCGACATCGTACAAAGTCGCGGCGGACTGAAACGAGGCGATATGCCCGCCCAGCTCCAGATTTTTCTTACTGGCACGCAGCACCAAAGCCGCCGCATTCCAGCGGATAAACGAGCGAATCCGCGCTTCTAATTCATGATTGCCCGGCGATTTTTGTTCTTTGCCTAAAGGGATGGTGTTGATGTAGGACGTGGTGGCATCAAACGGCAAATGCGCCCCGCGCCGCCGCATATAGCGTACCAACCGCTCCAGCAAATAGTGCGCGCGCGGCGCACCTTCGGTTTCTAAAACCGACGCGAGCGAATCCAACCATTCTTGGGTTTCTTCGGGATCGATGTCGGTGTGGTGTAAAATATTTTCGGAAGGCTTGGTCATGATAAAAATCCTTCTAAGCAAATGCCCGCCATGCGGGATGTTCGTTTCTGTTCATTTTTGTTGATTTGGCAGAGCGCCCTGCCAAGCATATCGGAATTACTGCATCGCAACATATTGTGTTTACAAGAAATATTAGCAATAAAGCCACGCTTCGACAATTGTTTTTCAGGTGAAAAATATTTCGATAATATTAAACTGATGAATCTAATGAAAATTTTTATCTTGCTTGAACAGGCTGCCTGAAAACGGCATACGACATCCTGTGATTTCGCCTCATAAACTGTGTTTTAACAACCCTACAACACGCGGATCATCACCTAAATTTTTCAGAAACAAACATCGGCGATGGCTTTGATTTCATATTGCGCCATACTCTAAATCTATCAAGCTATTCGTTTCAATTTAATTTATAAAAATTAATAACTTATCTTTTAAAAAGAATCATATTTTCACTCGAAAAACTTGTTTTGTATCAGAATAAGGAGTAAAATCACTACCGCTTTAATAGTCATCAAAAATGACTTGCAAAGCATGTTCAGCGCTACCACACCCCTCCGTATCGCGCGACATCGTACTGGTCAATGTCAAATAACCATGGAGAGTATGAAATGCAAACAGTACAATCTTTACTGTTAAACGTTAACATGAAAGACTCGGCAGCTCGCAACGCTTGCCTGGAGCAGATTTGGGCACTGGAAGACCCGGTTCAAATCGCGGTTTATCTTAACCAGTTTGTCCGCAAAATAGACAGTTTGTGGCAAGCTGAAGAAAGTGTTCACGGCTCATTTTCCGCTATGTTTCACTTTTAAAAAGCGCAATAGTCAGCGCTTGCAGGCAGCTTAAGCAAATTAAACGGCCTACATAAATAAAGGGAACGAATCAATCGTTCCCTTTTTGTTATGGCGCAACGGTTTTAATCATGCGTCACGTGATCATACCCAGCCTTTTGTGCGGAAATCCTTCAAAACCCGCACAAACACCGTCATTTCTTCGGGCGTACCCAAAGTCAAGCGGTTCCAACCGACTGCCGGCGGGAATTCACGACCCACCACAACATGCTGTGCTTTCATGCGCTCTTGGTAGGTTTTCACGCTGCCTTTGACTTCATGGAAAATAAAGTTGGCATTGGACGGCACGTATTTCAAACCCAGTTCATCCAAGGCTTGGGTGACAATGGCACGCGAACGGCTGATGGACTCAACACTGCGGCGCTGGAAATTCGGGTCTTGCAACGATGCCACCGCGGCGCTTGCAGCTGCCAAGTTGGTGTTGTCAATCGACATAAACCCTTCAAATTGCTCGATCAACTCCGGCACGGCAATCGCATAGCCCACCCGCAATCCCGCCAAAGCATACAGCTTGGAGAAGGTACGGGTCACCGCCACATTTTTGTAACCTTGCTTCACCCACTCAATACCGCTGACAAAGCGCGCATCGGTGACAAACTCCGCATAAGCTTCATCCAGCAGGAAAAATTGATTGCCCGGCGCATTGGCAATCCAGTCGCGCAGCACCGCACCATCGGTAATGGTCGCCGTCGGATTATTCGGGTTGCACAGATAGAAAATGCTGTTGCCTTTGAAGGTTGCCGCCGCTTTTTGCATCGCCGCAACATCAAACAGCAAATCTTGGGTCAGCGGCACTTTGACCGTGTCCACGCCGTTCGATTTCGCATAAAGCTCGGCGTAATTGAAGGTCGGATCCGGCACAATCACCTGCACGCGGCGTTTATTGGCCTGCGCCTTATGGATCATCGCTTGTACGATGCCCTGGATGTTTTCAGACGATCCGTTGCCGATGGAAATGTGTTTTTCACTGACGCCGAATTTTGCCGCCAGCTCACTCACCAAGGCAGCGCGCTGATCATCGGGATAACGAAAGGCTTTGTCCAGCGATGCGATGACTGCTTTTTTGGCGGAAGGCGCCATGCCGATCGAGTTTTCGTTGAAGTTCAGTAACAGCGGATTTTTTGCCGAAGGCCGCGGTAAAGCACCCGGACGATAAGT
Organism: Neisseria sp.; assembly: GCA_030538055.1. Taxonomy (GTDB): domain Bacteria; phylum Pseudomonadota; class Gammaproteobacteria; order Burkholderiales; family Neisseriaceae; genus RGIG9985. Next base: position 7,153 of record JAUNUS010000018.1, on the reverse strand, counting down.
GGTTTCCGTTCTGGCCAAGGCCGCCACCGGCAAAGAGCTCAGTGCCACACCGGCCATCGATGCACCGGTTAATTTGAATAAGGAACGACGATCCATAAACTGCCCTTTCTCTAGAAATATTCCGTCCCGCACCACGGTGCGGCCTCGGAGTGGTTACGCTCTGTCGCAGTGTGCGAACACAGCAGGTCTATCATTCATCATAAATACCTTAATACGAGGTATGTTTACATTATACAAGTCGTATATTGTTTTGGTGTGGTTTTCTTGAAGCAAAAACTCCTGCATTCGTTGTGCTTATTGGGTATTCAGGCAGCCTCAATCAATTGCTCCACCACTGCGGGCACACCTTCCGCCGCACGTTTGGCGATCACGCGCACACCGGCAACATCGCTCGGATGCGGATCAATCAAATAAACCTCCGCGTGCGCCGGCGCGAAATGCATCAGCCCTGCCGCCGGATAAACCTTTAACGATGTACCGATGATCAGCACCACATCGGCTTGCTGCACCAAGGCGATCGCCTCACCCAGCGCAGGTACCTCTTCGCCAAACCACACGATATGCGGGCGCAAGGGATAACCGTTCGGATCACAGTCGGCAAGTGTCTGTTCACCGTCAAAATCGATCACATAATCCTCATCCACCGTGCTGCGCAGCTTGGTCAGCTCACCATGCAAATGCAAAATATGACGGCTGCCTGCGCGTTCGTGCAGATTGTCCACGTTTTGCGTGATGACATGGGTGCGGTAATGTTCGTCCAAGCATGCCAATGCCCGATGCGCCGCGTTCGGTTCAACTTGGCGCAGTTGCATACGGCGTTGGTTGTAGAAGTCGATCACCAATTGAGGATGACGCGCAAACGCTTCAGGCGTTGCCACGTCCTCCACCTGATACCCTTCCCATAAACCGCCCGCATCGCGAAAAGTCTGCAAACCGCTGTCGGCACTGATGCCCGCTCCGGTGAGAACCACACAATTTTTCATCATCTGTCCTTTATGATCAATCAAGAACCTCTGAAACGAAGTTCAGCGAAACTATAAACTCATTAGCTTAACAAAAAGCCTGTCCGTGACGAACAGGCTTTCAATGGTTTCAGGCTGCCTAAAACGCATTACTTATCCAACAACGCCACCAGCACCGCTTTAATCGTGTGCATACGGTTTTCCGCTTGGTCAAATACCAGCGATGCCGCGCTTTCAAACACTTCTTCGGTCACTTCCACCCCGCCCAGACCAAACGTATCGTACACCCAACGGCCGATCACGGTTTCGCGGTTGTGAATCGACGGCAGGCAGTGCATGAATTTTACCTGCGGATTAGCGGCGGCCTGCATCAATGCCGCATCCACCCGATACGGTTTGAGCAGTTCAATCCGTTCTTGCCATGCCGCTTCCGGTTCGCCCATCGACACCCACACATCGGTGTGAATAAAATCCACGCCGCGCACCGCTGCCTGCACATCATCGGTCACGGTGATGCGTGCGCCGCTGGTCTCGGCAATACGGCGGCATTCGGCAATCAATTCCGCCTTGGGCTGTAAACGCAACGGCGCGGCAATCCGCACGTCCATGCCAAGCATCGCACCGACGCGCAATAAGGAATTACCCGTGTTGTAACGCGCATCGCCGACGTACACATAAGCGATGTCGCGCAAAGGTTTGGCGCAATGTTCGCGCATGGTGAGCACGTCCGCCAGCATTTGCGTGGGGTGCGCTTCGTCGGTCAAGCCGTTAAACACCGGCACGCCGGCGTACTGTGCCAATTCCTGCACGATGCTTTGCCCGAATCCGCGATATTCGATGCCGTCATACATACGCCCCAACACGCGCGCGGTGTCTTTCATCGACTCTTTATGCCCGATCTGGCTGCCTGAAGGGCCAAGATAAGTCACATTCGCCCCTTGGTCAAAACACGCCACTTCAAACGCGCAGCGCGTGCGGGTGGAATCTTTTTCAAAAATCAAAGCAATGTTTTTGCCGCGCAAACGTTGCGTTTCCGTGCCGTTTTTTTTGGCGGCTTTCAAAGTGGCGGATAAGTCCAATAAGGCGATGATTTCCTCGGCGGTATAATCGGCAAGGGTTAAAAAAGACGTGGGTTTGAGTTGGATATTCATGAGGCGCAATCAAAAGAGAACGGATAAACCGCATTCGCAAAGAGCTGTAAAAACATCAATTTAGGCTGCCTGAAACCTTTCAGGCAGCCTAAAACATAAAAAATAAAACCGTTATTTTAAGGGTTTTCCCTGTAAAACTCCATGATTTGCAGGGAAAAATTCAAGAAACCTTTGAGAAACTCCGGCGAGTGGATTTGGCTGCTCTTTATTGTGGCAGGCAAAAGAATAGCCGTCATGAGCTGCTCAAAGCTTTCCTACAACGGCGCGCGGGTGATCGCGCTTAAAGGCTGCTGCACGTCCAAAATCAAAGCACGGAAATTGACCACGCCCATCGCCGCCAAACGCTGCTCGTGCATCGCGGCATAAGCTTGTGCGTGTTCTCGCGTGTCAAACAGATAAATCCCGCCCGCTTTACCGTCGGCGGTACTGCCCGTCCAAATTTTCCAGATAAACCCCGGCTCACGGCAAATGCTTTCCGCCAAAGGACGCATCGCCTCGGTCTGTTCGGCCAAATCACCGACAAAATCAAAATCGCATTGCAAAATAATCATTATTTACCCTTTCCTTATTACCACAGGCTGCCTGAAACTCAAACCTGTTTTTCCAATAATTCCTGCACCGAAGCGGGTAACAAACCGCGTAAAAACGCGCCGATTTGCTGCTCGTGACGCTGCCACCACACGCCGCCGAACACAATCGCCAAACCCAACACGGTCAATGCGATCGGAAACAGCCAACTGTTTTGAAACACCCGCTCCGACAGATAAGCCAAATAACCGGCCACCCCCAACGCACCAAAGATCACAAACACGCGCCGTTTCAGCACCGCGCCGATCGCAATCATCAACACATTCGTCATGCAATACAGAAACTTGCTCAATTCGCTGTCGGATTCCATCAAACTCAAACCGCCCCAAAAAGTCAGCACACCGAACACATACAGCCAAAACGCAAAATCCTGCGGACGATGCCGCGTGCGGTAGTCCAGCCAAAACGCCAGCGCGATCATCGCCAGTCCGAACACCACCGACACACTTTGGCGCAGTTCCCAGTCGTAGCCGTATTGACCGCCCATCAGCCACACCACCACGTCCATCGACAAATACCACAACGTCACCGCCACCGGCAGCAACAAAAACGGATAACGGTAGCAATACAGCATCACCGCCGCCACCGCGAGCGTTGCCAGCTCCATCCACAGCCAATGCCATTGAATCCAGCGGTGATAATCGCGATAAACGCTATCATCCGGCCACACGCCCAAACCCTGCTGCAAACCGTACACCGCCAGCGGCGTGATCACCACCACCAGCGTCGCCATGATGCCTGCCGGAATCGTCAGTTTTTTACCCGCAAAATAACGGGTCAAACCCAAGCCCACCGCCGCATACAGCAGACACAGCGCGAAAATGCCCCAACCGCCGAACTGCTCCCAGCCCAGATTCATGAACACGCTCATCGCGCCGATCGCCAGCAAGCCGCCCAGATAATACAGAATATGGGTCACGTCAAAACGCGGCACACCCTGCTGCGCTTGTCCCCAAAACGTCCACAAAGCCTCGGCTTGCTCCGCACTCACGATTTGCCGATCGACGGCTTGTTGCAGATTATGACGTTCGATACGCATGATATTTTCCTTTGGCACGTGATGCCGCTTCCTTCACGGCAATGTTTTTTCAGGCAGCCTGAAACCTTGAAAATAGGCTGAGACCTTTACAAAAGTCTGTCATGCGGATGCAGTTCGCAGGAACAGCACCGCAGAAAGCGCAGACATAGCTTAAGCCAGGCAAGTTTTCGAGGCGCGCATTCCAAAGAAATGCGCCGCAGGACGGATTTTTGCATAGGCTTCGGTTCATCATCATTAAAGCACAGCTCAATATCCGCCAATCACGCCGAATCGTCAAGTTGCCCATACCGAACTCACGCATCGGCCGCTGCATCATTCACCTGCACCGGCAAACCGCATCAAACCAATAACGCTGCGTACCGACAATACATTGTCGCCTACCGTTAAGATGCTGTAAGATAGAGCGAATTGTTTAATCACTGCCGATGCGGCTTTCAGGCAGCCCTATTGCACAAAAAACATTGCCGACCGGACGACACCACGGGCAATGCACGCGGACTTTGCACCGCATCGTACCCACCGTTTAGCGCGAGATTGCCATGCACCTGACCCAACAAACCGACTATGCCATGCGCGTACTGATTTACGCCGCGGTCAATCCCGACCGCTTGGTCAAGATCAAAGCGATTGCACAGGCTTATCAAATTTCCCACAGCCATGTGATGAAAGTCGCCACCATGCTGGTCAAAGGCGGTTTTTTGAACAGCACGCGCGGCAAAGGCGGCGGGCTGACGCTGGCGCACAAACCCGAAAACATCATCATCGGGCACGTGGTACGCCACATGGAAGACCTCAAAATCATTTCCTGTATGCACGAAGACAAACCCTGCATCATCAGCGAAAGCTGTCGGCTGGTCGGTATGTTGCACCATGCCGGACGCGCCTTTATCGAGCACCTCGACCAATACACCCTTGCCGACGTGATTGCCAAACCTGCCGATTGGACGGCATTGCAAGTGCAAGATCAATAAACCTTTGATTAACCCATTGAAAACATAAAATAAAACGGACTGTAGCCACAGTCCGTTTTTGCATGACACGCTGCCTGAAAAGCTTACTCCCGATACACATTCAATGCCGCGCAGCTTTGTGCGGTCGGCATCACCTCCACCGAATTGATGTTCACGTGCGCAGGCCGGCTGTAAATCCACCAAATCATTTCGGCAATATCTTCGGGGCGAATGTATTCCACATTGGCATACAATTTTTCCGCCCGTTCATCGTCGCCCTTAAAACGCACATTGGAAAATTCGGTATCGCCGCACAAACCCGGCTCGATATTGGACACGCGCACGTGCGTACCGGCCAAATCGGCACGTAAATTGCGGCTGAACTGCTTCACATAAGCCTTGCTCGCGCCGTACACATTACCGCCGGGGTAAGGATACGTGCCGGCGATCGAGCCAATGTTGATGATGTGCCCGCGCTTTTTCGCCACCATTTGCGGCAAAATCTGACGGGTTAAATAGGTCAGACCGATGATGTTGGTATTGATCATTTGCAGCCAGTCGGCAAACTGCGCCTGATGCGCAGGCTCCAGCCCCAATGCCAAACCGGCGTTATTCACCAAAAGTTCAATCTCGGCAAAGCTTTCAGGCAGCCCCGAGAGCGCGCTATCCACCGAAGTAAAATCGCTCACGTCCATGGCCAACGGCAAAAAACGTTCGCCCAACTCTGCACGCAATTGTTGCAACTTATCCATGCGCCGCGCTGCGCCGATCACATGGAAACCTTTTTCCACCATGAAACGGCACGCCGCCGCACCAAATCCCGCCGAAGCACCCGTGATCAAAACACTCATTTCTATTCCTTTTTACTCGTTATCCATATTCAAGAGGCTGCCTGAAAGGCGATTACAACAAAGTTTGCTGCACTTCCGAGCGCAGATCGCTTAAACCGACCCCGATCAAACGGTAACGCAATGTTTCAGGCAGCGCAACACGCTCGACCAAAATCCCTACCGCTTGCAACAATTCCGCTGCCGATGTCGGCGGCGAAGAAAAAGTCTGCGAACGGGTCACGCTGCGGAAATGCTCGGTTTTCAGTTTCAGGGTCACGCATTGCCCGAACAAATGTTTACGCGCCGCCTGCCGCCATAAATCCTCACATAAAGCCGGTAATTCCTTGACGATTTCAGGCAGCCTTAAATCCACCGCCAGCGTGGTTTCCACCGAAATCTGCCGCCGCTCGCGTGCCGCCTCCACTTCGCGCCGATCAATCCCGCGCGCAAATTCATACAGCCGATACCCGTAACGCCCGAACAACACCGTCAGCTCCGCCGCTTCATGCTGCTGCAAATCCCCCACCGTACGCACCTGCAAACGGTGCATTTTACCCAAAGTCGAACGCCCTACCCCCGGAATTTTCTCCACCGGCAGCTGCCTTAAAAAATCCGCCACCTGATGCGGCGCAATCACAAACTGCCCGTTCGGTTTACGCCAGTCCGAGGCGATTTTCGCCAGAAATTTATTCGGTGCCACCCCTGCCGACGCGGTCAGTTGCGTTTCGCCAAAAATATCGTCACGAATACGGCGCGCGGTTTCCGTGGCGGACGGCAGCCGCAAACGGTTCGCGCTCACGTCCAAATACGCCTCGTCCAAAGACAACGGCTCGATCAAATCGGTGTAGCGCGCAAAAATACGATGAATCTGCGCCGAAACCTCACGGTACAAAGCGAAATTCGGCGCAATCACCACCGCCTGCGGACACATGACCTTCGCCCGTGCCAAAGGCAAAGCCGAACGCACCCCGAAGCGGCGCGCCTCATACGACGCCGCACACACCACCGAACGCGGCCCGTCATACGCCACCACCAACGGCTGCCCGCGCAAGGCAGAATTTTCGCGCAGCTCGACCGACGCATAAAAAGCGTCCATATCGATGTGGATGATTTTACGTTCGGACATAGCGGATAGCTTATTAAGCAAACCTCTGAAAATACGGGAAAGCACCCAGCGGCGCAGCCCTATCATACAAGAAAGCGAAGCCTGATCGTAGGGTATCTTATACTGTTGCAAAAAGACGCTTATCTCGCTTTAACTTGTCTGAAAATCTCAACGATATCAAGTCCCTTTGCTGTCATGACAAAGGGGCTTGTTCTTGAATACTTGAGCAGGATATCAGACACTTTAGACAGCATAGAGCCACCATAATAAGCAAAAAAACAACCTCTTCGAAAAATACAGTAAAAATATTTAGAATAGGTTGTCTCACTGTTTCATTTGAATATACAATCAGTCCGAACTATCATTCATGGTAGTCATTTTCAATTACATCAACCTTAAATTAAAAAGGAAAATATAATGAACCACGTTTATCGCATCGTCTGGAACGCCGCGCTCGGCGTGTGGCAATGTGTCGCGGAAATCGCGCGCGCTCAAGGCAAAGAAAAAGCAAGCAAGCAAGCAAGCAAG
>JAUNUS010000017.1 GCA_030538055.1 Neisseria sp. | reverse complement strand
CTTACAGCATAAGCATTTCAGCGATTTTTAGCACCTTTTTTGTCCCTTACCCCTATCTTTCTTATTTTATTTCACTATAGATGCAGTTCGCAGAAATAGCACCGCAGAAAGCGCAGACATATCTTTAAGATAGGCAAGCTTTCGAGGAGCGCATTTCAAAGAAATGCGCCGCAGGACGGATTTTTGCAAAGGTCTCAGCCTGAAACCGCTTACGGCATACCCTGCACATACTGCCATTGTCCGGGCTGCAAATCCATGGCCAACAAGTCAATACGACCAATGCCGACCCGCACCAGCCGCAAACACGGATAACCCACCCGCGCACACATGCGCCGCACTTGGCGGTTTTTGCCTTCGTCGATCACGATTTCCAGCCAACTGTCGGGCACGGTTTTGCGTACCCGAATCGGCGGCGTGCGCGGCCATAAGTTGTGCGGTTCAGGCAGCCTTTTAACGATTGCCGGTCGGGTCACAAAATCGCCCAAATCCACCCCGCGGCGCAAATTTTCCAATGCCGCATCGTCAGGCACGCCTTCCACCTGCGCCCAATAGGTTTTACGCAAGCGATAACGCGGCTGGGTGATTTTCGCCTGCAGCCGACCGTCATCGGTCAAAAGCAGCAAGCCCTCGCTGTCGGTATCCAGCCGCCCTGCCGGATACACATCGGGCAGCGCGACATAATCTTTCAGGCTCGGGTGCTTGTCGTGCGCGGAAAACTGGCAAATCACGCCGTAAGGTTTATTCAGGGCAATTAAGGTCATCGCTTCATCTTTTTATGCAACATCAAGGGTCAACATGTCATCCGCTGTCAATAAGCAAAACCCTGCCGAAATGACAGGGTTTCGTTGCTGCAATCAATCAAATCAGTTGCCCGCTTTAAGCGTTTGCCACAAGCGCACGCTCAGTTTGATGCCGTCGGGATTGAACGGTTTGATCACAAAGCCTTTTTGCATGTCTTCCGCCGTCGGGAAAATCGAGGTATTGTCGGTGTAGACTTTATCCATCAAGGCTTTCGCCGATTGGCTGGCGGGGGCGTAGGTCACGAAGTTGCCGTTTTTCGCGGCGACTTGCGCGTCCAGCGTGTGGTTGATGTATTTGTACGCATTGGCAACGTTGGCCGCATCTTTCGGAATGGCAAAAGAATCGATCCAAATGCCTGCGCCGCTTTGCGGCATCAAGGCTTGCACCGTGAACTTCGCATTGGCTTCTTGGGCTCGGGTGGCGGCGATGTTGATGTCGCCGCTGTAACCGATGACCACGCACAAATCACCGCGCGCCAAGTCGTTGATGTAACCGGAAGAGCTGAAACGGCTGATGTCGCCGCGCACTTTTTGCATCATGGCGGCGGCGGCTTTGAGGTCTTCGGCATTGCTGCTGTTCGGGTCCAGTTTCAGGTAATGCAGTGCCAGCGGAAACACTTCGGACGGGCTGTCCAAAAAGCTGATGCCGCAGGATTTGAGTTTGGCGGTGTATTCGGGGTTGAACACCAAATCCCATGCGTCTTCAGGCAGCTTGCCGCCCAAAGCTTTTTCGACCGCTTGGCGGTTAATCCCGATCGTATTTGTGCCGAAGAAGTAGGGCACGGCAAATTGATTGCCCGGATCGACCGCTTCCATCAGTTTCAAGAGTTCGGGGGAAATATTGTTGTAGTTGGCAATTTGGCTTTTGTCGATCGGCAGGTATGCGCCGGCCTGAATTTGACGGCCGATGCTGCTGGAACTGGGGACGACCAAGTCATAGCCCGATTTTCCGGTCAGCACTTTGGCTTCCAAAACTTCGTTGGAGTCGTAGTAATCGTAGCTGATTTTTACGCCGTTGGCGGTTTCAAACGCGGTCACGGTGTCGGGATCGACATAGTCCGACCAGTTGTAAATATTCAATACGCCGGTGGCGGTTTGGGCGACAGGTGCGGTGCCGGAGGCCGCGCTTTCGCTGCTGCCTGCATTACCCGCATTGCCGGTATTACCGCCGCACGCTGCCAATAAGGCACTCATGGTCAAAGCGGCGAGTAAAGTTCTTTTTTTCATTGTCGTTTTTTCCTTAAAAGTATGAATGGCGAATCAATAGAAGCCCGGAAACCTCTGAGGGTGCCTGAAAGCTTATGGCGATTCGCCGCTCCAATCAATCAAAAGCGTGTGCGGTATTAACCGTCTGTCATTATGACGGTTTTTTCTCGGAAAAAACAAGTGTTTTTTCAAGCGATAATACAGAACCCAAGCAGCCTCTGCACTGCGTTTCTCAGAGGCTCTCTTATAATTCTTCAATCGTGTGGTTTTGATTGGTGTAAATGCAAATCCCGCCGGCAATTTCCAGCGATTTTTTCACGATCTGCGCCGGCGGCAGTTCGGTATTCTCCAGCAAAGCCGTCGCCGCCGCTTGTGCGTACGCACCACCCGAACCAATCGCGGCAATGCCGTTTTCGGGATCGAGCACGTCGCCGTTACCAGTGATGACCAAAGTATTGTCCTGATCCGCCACAATCAGCATCGCCTCCAAACGGCGCAAAGCGCGGTCGGTGCGCCATTCTTTCGCCAGCTCGATCGCCGACACCACGAGCTTGCCTTGATGCTTTTGCAGTTTGCTTTCAAAGAGTTCAATCAGGGTGAACGCATCCGCCGTGCCGCCGGCAAAACCTGCCAACACTTTGTCTTGATAGAGCTTACGCACTTTGCGCGCCGTGCCTTTGATGACGGTATTGCCCAAGGTCACTTGTCCGTCACCGCCAATGGCGACGGTGTTGCCGCGTCGTACCGAGACGATTGTTGTGCCGTCAAATTGTTGCATCATGTGTCCTTATCAAAATAAATAATATGGCAAATGGGGTTGAATAGGCGCCGATTCAAGTTTTGAAAGAGGCTGCCTGAAACGAAGTTCAGCGAGGCTGAATGGTGTACGTGGGTTTTGTTGTGAGCATATCAATATTACTCAAGCCCACAATATCAAACCGGAAGAAATCTTTATTTCATCCGCCGCCACCCCCTTGAAGCAGCCGTTCAAAAAGGCGTTTTTGCGGAGAAAAGGCCGTGCATGTTTGAGTGGCGGCAAAGCCGGCACGAGTTCACGGCCGCCGCACAAACGTCTTTTTGAACGGGAAATTTGGCGCAGCCAAATCTGCGCCGTGGGGTCGTCTTTCTTTGCTTACTTTCTTTGACGAAGCAAAGAAAGTAAGTCGCCGCGCGGCGATAGAGCGCAAAGCAAACAGCTTCTGCAAAACAATACAGGCTGCCTGAAACGAAGTTTCTGCGAAGCTAAAGCATACGGACATCTTTCAGGCAGCCGTTTAAGCTAAAGTTTTCCGAAAGCAAGCTCTTATAAAACACTGCAACTTGAGACATCAATAACGTTTCAGGCTGCCTGAAACCGTCCATCGCATAAAAAAACAGAGGTGTCGGGCAACACCTCTGTTCATACGTCATCTTTCCCTTAGCCGGCGCGCCGTTTTTGCACCGCTTGCGCCATGCGCTCCAGCAAAGCCTCGGTGGTTTCCCAGCCGATGCACGCGTCGGTGATGCTTTGACCGTAAGTCAGCTCTTGATTCGGCACTTGGTCTTGGCGGCCTGCGACCAGATGGCTTTCGACCATCAAGCCCATGATGTTGCGTTCGCCGTTTTCCAGTTGCGCGGCAACGTCGGCGGCCACTTCAGGCTGCCTGCGGTAATCCTTGCTGCTGTTGGCGTGGCTTAAATCGACCATCACGCGCGTGCCGTCATAACCTGCTTTTTGCAATTGCGCCGCGGCATCGCGCACAAATTCGTTGGCATAGTTGGGGGTTTTGCCGCCGCGTAAAATCACGTGGCAGTCGGGATTGCCGCCGGTACGGACAATTGCGGAATGCCCCGCTTTGGTCACCGACAGGAAATGGTGCGGATGGCTGGCGGCACCGATGGCGTCAATGGCGATTTTCAGGTTACCGTCGGTGCCGTTTTTGAAGCCGACCGGACAGGACAAACCCGATGCCAGCTCGCGGTGCACCTGACTTTCGGTGGTGCGCGCGCCAATCGCGCCCCAGCTGATGAGGTCGGCATAATACTGCGGCGTGATCATGTCGAGAAATTCGGTCGATGCCGGCACGCCCATATTGTTGATGTCCAACAGCAAACGGCGCGCCAAGCGCAGTCCGGCGTTGATGTCGTACGAGCCGTCCAAGCGCGGGTCGTTGATCAACCCTTTCCAACCGACCGTGGTGCGCGGTTTTTCAAAATACACCCGCATCACCAGCAATAAGTCTTTGGCATAACGGCGGCGCAAGGGCTCCAGCCGCGCAGCATATTCCAAAGCCGCTTTGGGGTCGTGAATCGAACACGGGCCGATGATCAGCAGCAGGCGATCGTCGCGACCGTGGATAATCTCGGCAATTTCGTGACGGGTGTCGTAAACCAGATGTGCGGCGGTTTCGGAAATCGGTAACTCGTACAGATGCGCGATCGGCGGCAGCAATTCTTTGATTTCTCTGATGCGGGTGTCGTCGGTGTTGCGGACAATCGAATTCATGGCGTGTGCTTTCTTCAAAATATTTTCTTTATCGGGGAAAATCGAGACTAAGGCTTTTGGCGGAAAAATGCAAGTTTCGCTTTCAGGCAGCCTTAAAATAAAATGTTTATTGGTGATTTTTTACGCAATAATCTACCAAAAGGCTGCCTGAAAGATATTATTTTGGCAGATTATTGCTTAAGACCAAGCTTGTGCCGCCGCGAAAACGCAAACAACGCCAGCACGATCAGGCTTAATAAAACCATCAAGGGTAAATTGCCGCCCAGCCGCATATACGGCGTGCTGCCGCTGTAACCGTATGCGGTGGCGTACAGCGTATCGCGGGTGTCGCGTGCGATCATGGCGGTGATTTTGCCGTTGGGCGCGATCACCGCGCTCACGCCGTTATTGGTGGCGCGCACCATGTAACGCCCCAGTTCCATCGCCCGTGCTTGCGAATGTTGCAATTGCAGATTCATCGCCTCGGACGAGCCGAACCAGCCCATATTGCTGACATTCGCTAACATGGAGGCTTGGGCGGCGGAGTCAATCAGCTCGCTGCCGAAGCTGTCTTCGTAGCAGATATTGAACGCCACTTTTTGATTCGCCAGCTGTAACGGTGCTTGCTGCGTGCCGCCGCGCGAAAAATCGCTCAAGGGCATGTTCATCAAGTTATACAGCCAGCCTGTTAGCACGGGGAAAGGACGAAATTCGCCGAACGGCACCAGATGATTTTTGGCGTAATACGGCACGCTGTCGGGGTGTTCGGGGTTAAATTCGGCGAGATTGATCACCGCATTTTCATAGCCGTCCTGCTGCGGCGTGTATTGGATAATGCCCATGGCCAGCGCGACATTATGCCGCTTGGCGGTGGAGGCAAACTGCGCCAACACGCCTTCAGGCAGCGTTTGCCGAATCACCGGAATCGCACTTTCGGGCAAAATCGCAATGTCCGCATCGTGCAATTGCGCCACGCGGTCATAGTACATTTGAATGTCCGCACCGATGCGTTCCGGGTCAAATTTCAAGGTCTGCGGCACATTGCCCTGAATCAGCGCCACCCGCGCCTCCGAACCGTCGGGCGTGGTGAATTCGATGCTCTGCAAATGCGCCCCCAGCGCAAACACCAACACGCAAGCGGCAACCGCCGCCACACGCTGCCTGAACGATGCCGTGAGCAACGCCAGCACCGCCCATGCTCCGACCGCCGCCACGCTTAAGGTGACGAGATGAATCCCGCCCACCGGCGCAAACCCTGCCAACGGCGACGCGGCGATTTGCGAATACCCCAACGCCCCCCAACCGAAACCCGTCAGCGCGATTTCGCGCACGTATTCGCTTAACGTCCATAACGCCGGCAAGGCCACCGCCAGCCGCAAACCTTTGCCGATGTGCAGTTTTTCCAGCAGCCAGAAGCACAGCGCGGGATACAGCGCAAGATAAGCCGGAAACAGCAACGTCATCGGTAAAGCATACACTTGCGGTAAAGCCGCCACGTCATGCAAAGAAATATTCACCCAATAATTTTGGGTCAGATACGCCGCAAAACCCCATAAATACGCCAACCACACCGCACGTTTTTCCTGCACGCCCGCAAACAGCACCAGCACCCCGAACAGAATCGGCATCAGCCAATACCAGCGATACGGCGCGAACGCCAACGGCGTGAGCGCACCGGCGAGCAGCACCGCCGTCCACGCCGTTATTGGCCATTGCAGATAGCGTTGCAGGCTGCCTGAAAGGTTTTTCATGAATGTTTTTCCTTACGCGACCACAGGTTTTTCAACTGCACCACGCCGTACACCAGCAATCCGGTGACGATGCCGACCGCCGCATTCAAGAGCAGCGACGAGGGCATGCTGAACCAAGCCGACCAGCCGTGCATCATGCTTTCGGCAGCGTGTGCCAGCCCGCGCAGGCCGTTGTGCAAAATAATGCTGCCGCCCACCAGAAACATCGCCACCGTACCGGCGACACTCAAAAATTTCATCAGATAAGGCATGGAAGCGACCAAACCTCGCCCGATGGTCTGGGCAACGGAAGACGATTTTTTCAGCAGCCACAAACCGACATCATCGGTTTTCACGATCACCGCCACCAGCCCGTACACACCCACCGTCATCACCAAGGCAATCGCGGAGAGCGTCAGCGATTTTTCGAGCAAAGTTCCCGCCGCCACCACCCCCAGCGCAATCACGATGATTTCGGCGGACAGCACGAAATCGGTACGAATCGCGCCTTTAATCCGTTCTTTTTCGTTGAATTCCACCACTTGCTGCTGCTCCGGCTCACGGGCTTTATGCCGCGCATGCAGCACTTTTTCGATGCCTTCAAAACACAAATACGAACCGCCCAACATCAGCAAGGGCGCAATCAACCCCGGCACAAACGCCGCAATCAACAACGCCGCCGGTACCAAAATCACCTTATTCACCAGCGAACCGAGCGCCACTTTGAACACGATCGGCAGCTCGCGCTCCGCCGCCGAACCGCTGACCTGCTCGGCATTCACCGCCAAATCATCCCCGAGTACGCCTGCGGTTTTCTGCGCGGCCAGTTTGGTCATCACCGCCACATCGTCCAAAGTCGATGCAATATCGTCCAATAAAGTGAATAAAGAAGCTACCGCCATGGCGCACCCCGCGTCCGTCAGTTAAAAAACCTGTTTATTATAGAGGAAGGAATAGGAAACAGATAGCGCGAAAAAGTCGTTACTGCCGTGTCGGGATGTGGTGTTGATGTTCGGTATCAGGCTTGAAAATACAAGGAAAATCGAACGCATTGAAGCTAATTTCTGTTACCAATGGAACGTTAAGGCTGCCTGAAAGCCGTTCAGGCAGCCTTATATTAAAATATTTCATGCAAAATTTGAAAATTATGAATTTGCATCATGGTTCGATTTCGAGGACAATGCCTGTGTTGAAATCGCATTCAGGCTGCCTGAAATCAGCAGCCTATTGTTTTTACTGATTAAATAAAAAGGAATATCTCCATGAGTTACACGACACATGTCAGCGGCTTTCCGCGTGTGGGCGCGAAGCGCGAACTGAAATTCACCGTCGAAAAATACTGGAAAGGCGAATTGACCGAGCAAGACGTGTTGGCGATGGCCGCCGACATTCGCAAGAAAAACCGTGCCTTGCAAAAAGCCGCAGGGATTGATTTGGTCCCTGTCGGCGATTTTTCGCTGTACGACCATGTTTTGGACACGCAGGTTTTGCTGGGCGCGATTCCGGCACGTTTTGGCTTTGATGTCAAAAATCTGTCGATGAAACAATACTTTGAACTGGCGCGCGGCAACAAAACCCAGCCTGCGTTGGAAATGACCAAATGGTTCGACACCAACTACCATTACCTCGTACCCGAGTGGCAAAAAGACACCACGTTCCAAGCCGTTTCCGCCAATCTGATCGCGCAAATCAAAGAAGCGCAGACCGAAGGTTTTGACGTGAAACCGACCTTGGTCGGCCCTTTGTCCTTGCTGTGGTTGGGCAAAGCCAAAGGCGAAGTGTTTGACCGCTTGGATTTATTGCCGAAACTCTTGCCTGCGTATCAGCAATTGCTGCGCGATTTGGTCGCGGCCGGCATCACTTGGGTGCAAATCGACGAGCCGATTTTGGCGGTGGATTTGCCCGCCAAATGGATCAATGCCTTTGCACCGACCTACCGCGAATTGTCCGACACCACGGCAAAAATCATCATCGGTACTTATTTCGGTTCGGTGGCGGAACACGCCGAATTGTTGAAAAACCTGCCGGTTCACGGCGTGCACATCGACTGCGTGCGTGCGCCCGAACAATTACCCATTTTCGCGCAAACCCTGCCTGAAAACAAAATCCTGTCCGCAGGCGTGATTGACGGTCGCAACGTATGGCGCGCCAATCTGCGCTTGATTCATGACGCATTGAAACCCGTCGCCGACAAACTGGGCAACCGTTTGTGGATTGCCTCGAGCTGCTCGCTGTTGCACGCACCGCAAGACTTGGGCGTGGAAGAAAAATTGTCCGCCGAAATCAAAGAATGGTTGGCATTCGGCGTGCAAAAACTGGAAGAAATCGGCACCCTGAAAAACGCCTTGGCGCATGGTTTGGACAGCGTTGCCGCCGCAATCGCCGCGTCGGATAAAGCCGCGAAAAACCGTGCGGAAAGCCCCTTGACCCACCGCGCCGAAGTCGCCGCCCGTCTGGCAGCCTTGCCTGCGAACGCCGACCAACGCAAGAGCGTGTTCGCCACCCGCATCGCCGCGCAACAAGCCCATTTGAAACTGCCCTTGCTGCCGACGACGACCATCGGTTCTTTCCCGCAAACCACCGAAATCCGCCAAGCGCGCGCCGCCTTCAAAAAAGGCGACTTGTCCGCTGCCGATTACGAAGCCGCGATGAAAAAAGAAATCGCACACGTGGTTGAAGTGCAAGAAAAACTGGGCATCGACGTGCCGGTACACGGCGAAGCCGAGCGCAACGACATGGTGGAATATTTCGGCGAACAGCTCGACGGCTACACCTTTACCCAATTCGGTTGGGTGCAAAGCTACGGCAGCCGCTGCGTCAAACCGCCGATTATTTTCGGTGACGTGGTACGCCCGAACGCCATGACCGTGGCATGGTCGAGCTACGCGCAAAGCCTGACCAAACGTCCGATGAAAGGGATGCTCACCGGTCCCGTGACCATGCTGCAATGGTCGTTTGTCCGCAACGACATTTCCCGTGCCGACGTGTGCGAACAAATCGCGCTGGCTCTGAACGACGAAGTGTTGGATCTGGAAAAAGCCGGCATCACCGTGATTCAAATCGACGAACCGGCGATCCGCGAAGGTCTGCCGCTCAAACGCGCCGATTGGGACGCTTATCTGGCTTGGGCGGGTCGCTGCTTCCGTCTGTCTTCCGCCGGTGTGCAAGACAGCACGCAGATTCACACCCATATGTGCTATTCCGAATTCAACGACATCTTGCCTGCGATTGCGGCGATGGACGCGGACGTGATCACGATCGAAACCTCACGCTCCGACATGGAATTGCTCGATGCTTTTGTTCAATTCAAATACCCGAACGACATCGGCCCGGGCGTGTACGACATTCACAGCCCGCGCGTACCGGACGAAGCCGAATTCGTGCATTTGATTGAAAAAGCCCTGAAAGTGATTCCGAAAGAACGCCTGTGGATCAACCCCGACTGCGGCCTGAAAACCCGCGCATGGCCGGAAACCTTGGCGGCGTTGGAACTGATGGTGAAAGTGACCCGACAATTCCGTGCCAAACTGGCGTAATTGGATTCAATACAGCAAAGGCTGCCTGAAAATGTTTCAGGCAGCCTTTTTTAATGGTGATCGAATCAGGTTTTAAGACCGATTCAACTGTCGATACTGTTCCAACAAAACTTCCAAGCGGGCAATCGACTTAATGATTTCCTCACGCAGCTGACCCAAAGACTCTATGTGTTGATCGGTTTCTGCCAGATGGCGATGCAAAATAGCCAATGCCGCTTCTTTGCCGCGCACACCGTGGTCGTCACCGTCCATGTACAAAGGCAGCACCTCGGCAATTTCTTGCAGGCTCAAGCCAATCGCCTGTAATTGCTTGACCTTATTCAAACGCAACACTGTTTGCGGTGTGAAGTAACGATTACCGCTGTCACCATTGCGTACCGACGCAATCAAACCGCGCTCTTCATGCAGATGAATAATGCGTTGCGTTAATCCGGTTTCTTTCGCCAGCGCACTGATGGTCAATAGTTTGAGCTTATCCTGAGTCACAATCGTTTATTCCGAAATCGGCAGTTTGCCTCCCCACTGCTCGTCCAACCACGCATCATGCAGCCATTTTTCCGTACCGCGCTTACCGGGGAAGACAATCCATTTAATATCACGTTCAAAAACATAAACTTGCCTGTCTGCATTCACAATCGTCCAGAAGTACAGGCCGGTTTTCGTATTGCGCGATTTTACCTTCATGCCGGTCAAGGTCAAGCTGCGTCGTTTACCGTCTTCATTTATCTGAATCACCTCATCATGCGGCTCAATCCATAAAATTTTACGGTTTTGCAGCAAATCGGGCGCAACTTGGCGCAAGAAAACATCGGATATCTTTTGCGCCTCTTCCCGAGCGGGTAAATCCTGACGTGCGCCTACCGCTTCAAGTCGCACAAAACCTTTCAAACGATGGTTTTGATCCAAAATCAGGCTCAAATGTTCGCCGTACAAATGATTATTGCTGCCGTCCCGATGGGCAAATCGAAATAAAGTCACGGCTTCTCGATTCACCGTCACCGTTTTTTGCAAAGCAGGTGACCAGTCGGTTTCGTTCAAACCGATCAAGGGCGACACGGCCAAAAGGGCGGATAAAAAAAGGCTGTTCATACCATCATCTCCTATGGGTTAAAAATGCTTTTGAATCATGATTTTGCCAAGACCAAAGCATGAAAAAGCAGGTGCAAAAAATTGCCGTCAAAATCATCAAGATCAGGGTCGCCGCCATATGGTGCAGCAACCATGAAACGCCTAACGGTGCAATGCTCGCGCCACAAAAAAGCACAAAGGTGTACAAAGCCACAGCCGAACCGCGACGCTCGTGTTCCGAATGTGCGGCCATCACACCGATCAAAGCGGGCACCATCAAAGCCACCGCAGAAGACAACAAACACAAAGCAAACACCGTCAATACCACAACGGAAAGCGCGTAACCTGCCCACGCCATGCCTAATGCAACGCTTCCGAACAAAAATGCACCGACCAGCACACGATGATGCCCCCACCGCGACGCGGCTTTAGGCACTGCAAAACAACTTAAAAGAAAAGGCAATGTCCAGAGGCGCAAGGCCAACGCAGACCATTCAATATCACTTTGCGCCAACAGCAGATAAAAACCGACAAAAACCAGTAATACCGTCACAGAAACCATGTAATAGATGCTTAAAGACCGGCTCAAAAGAATGTTCGGTAAAGACTTAAATGCAGAAAAAACGGCATAAGGCTCACGCTTCTGCCGAGACGAATCAGCGGCAAGCAAACGCCATAAAGACACGCCCAAGACGGCATAAAATACGGCAAGCAGCATTTCAGGCAGCCTGAAGTCTTGCGTCGCCAGCAACAAGACAAACACCTGCGCCAAAGCCACGGCACTCAAAAAAGAAAACGCCATCGCCGATACTGCAGCAGAGCGATACCGTTCAGGAAAAGACGCGCTGATATACGCCAGCGCGGCAGGCGGAAAACCTGCCGCAACAAACCCCTGAAAAGCTCTGGCAAGCAGCAATAACACGGCATCCTCTGCCCATGCGACCATCAGACTGATAAAAGCAAGCAGAAACAGACTGGTCAAAAGCACGCGCTTTCGACCGAAAGCATCCGACAAAGGGCCGAAAAACAAAAAGCCGACGGCATACATCAGACCAAACGCCGAAACCGTCCACGCTTCCGGATAAACCATATCGGGATAGACGGTTTTTAAGCTGCTTAACAAAGGCAAAGGCAGATACAGCTGCCCGACAACCGACAAACCGCCTAACGCAAGCAATAAAGCAGTACCTAAGATGTGGAAAAAAGATTGGGTATGGTGCGTCAAGTCGGTCATGAATCGTTCCCCTTATCCGGTTAAATGATGGGCTAATTCTGATTATATTCTTACTTTACGTTAGATATAATCCAAAACAAAGGCAGTTTTTTTGGCATCTCCACATAAGGGTATATAAAAACCCATGTCACAAAAAATGAAGATTAAAAAGTTTTGTTATCAATGATTAGAAAATAATATGCTTTGCTACAGCAGGCAATGCAAGTTTGCTTTAGCGGGTTATTTTGAGCTTGACTTTGCCCAACCTTCACCATCACCCATAATCTTACATTGCGTTAGATTATGGGTGATACAAATGCTTGTGTCAAGCATCGATGAGACAGTCGTTGAGATGGGGCTGAAGAAGACTTTTCAGAAACGCTTTAACACCAAGGGATAGTGCTTCGTTTGATGGGTATCAAGGGATTGATCCATAAAAAGGCTGCCTGAAAATGTTTCAGGCAGCCTTTTTATGGGTAACGGAAACTTTCAGAGGGCTCCTTAAGATGCTTCGCCAACTTTAGGCGCGTGGCAGGAAACATCTTGTTCGCTGCACAATGCGCTGACCGTGGCGCGCAAATCGTCGAAAGCCGTCGTGGCGATGCGGCGGGCAAAGTCTTGCGCCGTGCCGTCACCGGCGACCGCTTGCCAACGGCGAGCCAGTGCGGAGTTTTCAGGCTGCCTGAAGGAGGCGAGCAGTTCATCCGCCAAATCGGGGCGGTTACACACCAGCACGATATCGCAACCTGCGTCCAGCGCGGCAGCGGCGCGTTCACTGATGCCGCCTGCGCCGCACGCACCTTCCATGGTCAAATCGTCCGAAAAAATCGCGCCGTCGAAGTGCATGTGTTCACGCAGCACGGTTTGCAACCAGAACGCGGAAAAGCCTGCCGGTTGCGCATCGATGTTTTGATACAACACGTGCGCCGGCATCACCGATGCCATGCCGGCATCAATCATGCGCCGAAACGGCAGCAAATCGGCGGCGGAAATTTCGTCAAAAGTACGTGCATCGCACGGCAGCACAGTATGGCTGTCGCCTGCGACAAAACCGTGTCCGGGAAAATGCTTGCCGCAAGAGGCCATGCCGCCCGCGCGTAAGCCTTGTTGCAGCGCAATCGCCAGCGTGGCAATGGTTTGCGGGTCACGATGAAAACTGCGGTTGCCAATCACCGCGCATTGCCCGTAATCCACGTCCAGCACCGGCGTGAACGATAAATCCACCCCGCAAGCGCGTAATTCGCTCGCCAAAACGCAACCGGTCGCCCGTGCCATTTCGCACGCCGCAGCAATGCCGTGGCGGTCGGCGTACGCACCAAGATTCGCCATCGCCGGCAGACGGGTAAAACCGTCGAGAAAACGCTGCACTCGCCCGCCTTCGTGATCAACCGCCACGATCAACTCGGGTGAACGCAAGGCTTTGATCGCCGAGACAAGCTCGGTTAATTGGGCAACGGAAGCAAAATTGCGCCGAAACACAATCACGCCGCCAACCGCAGGATGCAGCAGGCGTTGTTTTTCTTCATCGGTCAAGACGGTGGCGGCAACATCAAGCATCACCGCGCCGCGCGGCAAATGGACAGGGGTCATGAGTCATCAATCATTAAAGAAAAGGCTGCCTGAAAGTCTTGGCGTAAATCGCGCCAAGACTTTCAGGCAGCTTAGGGAACCTCTGAGAAACTCATGACGGCGGCTTTAACCGCTCTTTCTTCGTCATACTGCGTGACACATTTAGGGCAATAGAACCACTATTACCCTAGATATGCTCCTTGTCTGCCAAAAAAAATAGCAGTCAAATCCACTCGCCAGAGTTTCTCAGAGATTCCCTAGGGTTTATTTTAAGGGCAAAGGCAAATACAAAGTCTGACCGTTACGCAACACAAACAAGGGCGCGAAATCACGGTGCCGGCTTAACGCTTGGCGTAAAGAGGTTTCGTTATTCACCTGTGTGTGTCCGACCGCCACAATAATGTCGCCGTGGGTCAAGCCTAAGGTTTTTGCGGCTTTGTCCGCCTGCATCACCATCAGGCCGCCTGTAATGTTGTGTTGTTGTGCACTTTGTTCGCTCAAGGGTGAAAGCGTAAGCCCCAATTCAGGCAGACTGAAGGTCTCGCCGTCAATGCGCAAGGCGCGGTAGGGCGTGCGTTTGGTCGGTTGTGCCGTGTTCAGTTCGGACAATACCACTTCGGTTTCCACGGTCTGACCGTCACGCCACACGCTGAGTTTGACCGTGCTGTGCGGCGCGGCGTAACCGATGATTAAAGGCAAGTCGCTGGAAGATTCCACCGGCGTACCATTGACCGCAAGGATAATGTCACCGGTGCGCAAATCGGTTTTGCTGGCGGGGCCGTCCGGCAGCACATTCACCACCAGCGCACCGTGGGCACGTTCCAGTCCGAACGCTTTGGCCAAATCGTAAGACACTTCCTGAATGATCACGCCCAACTGTCCGCGCTTGACCGTACCCGTGGTTTTGAGCTGATCGGCGACATTCATCGCCACGTCAATCGGCACCGCAAACGAAATCCCCATGAATCCGCCGGAACGGCTGTAAATCTGGGAATTGACCCCGACCACTTGCCCGTCCAGATTAAACAGCGGCCCGCCCGAGTTACCGGGGTTGATCGCCACGTCGGTTTGGATAAAGGGAATATAGTTTTCTCCCGGCAAGCTGCGTTTTTTGGCGGATACAATCCCTGCGGTCATGGTGTTGTCAAAGCCGAACGGCGCGCCGATCGCCGCCACCCACTCGCCGACTTTCAAGCGGTTCGGATCGCCGATTTTGACCGAAGGCAGATTATCCGCGTCGATTTTGAGCAAAGCGGTATCGGAAGACTGGTCCAAGCCGATCAGACGGGCGACGAATTCACGCTTGTCGGTGAGCGAAACCTTAATCGAAGTCGCCCCTTTGACCACGTGCGCATTGGTCAGCACATAGCCGTCGGCACTGAGGATGAAGCCCGAACCGTAACTGACTGCATCTTCTTGCACTTGCGGCTCATTGGGCGCAATCTGACGGAAAAAATCAAAAAACGGATCGATTTCGCTGTTGGTGCCGAAGCGATTGTTTTGCACGCGCTCGTCGCGCTGTGCTTGGATATTGACCACGGCGGGACCGACCTTTTCCACAAGCTCGGTGAAGTCCGGCAGCAACATGCGCACGCCTTCTTTGTCGGGGACTTCGACTTCTTTGATGAACGCTTTGTCTGCGCTGTCGTCGTTGGTCGGGTTTGAACCGAAGCGGTCGCAACCGCCGACAGCCAGTAAGGCACTGAACAACACAAGCGGCAACAGTTGATATCGCATGGGAATCCTTAAATTAAACGTTAAAGAATCATGAAGAACAACGGATTATAAAGCAAAAGTTGCAAATCGGGTGCATGTTTCCGTTTTCAAATTTCTTTGTCGGGAAATTCGCATAAATCGGCAATGCCGCATTGAGCGCATAACGGTTTGCGCGCACGGCACACGTAGCGTCCGTGCAAAATCAACCAGTGATGCGCGTCCTGTAAAAACGCCTTGGGAATCGTCGCCACCAGCTTATCCTCCACCGCCCGCACCGTGGTCGCACGCGCCAAGCCGGTGCGATTGGCGACACGAAAAATATGGGTATCGACCGCCAAAGTCGGCTGCCCGAAGGCGGTGTTGAGCACCACATTGGCGGTTTTCCGCCCGACTCCTGCCAAAGCTTCGAGCTCGGCGCGATTTTGCGGTACTTCGCCGTCATGACGCTCAAGCAGGGCTTGGCAGCAGGCAATGATGTGCCGTGCTTTGCTGCGGAAAAGACCGATGGTTTTGATGTGATCCGCCACGCCTGCTTCGCCCAAATCCAACATCGCCTGCGGATTCGGGGCTGCCTGAAACAGTGCCACCGTGGCTTTGTTCACCGAAACATCGGTCGCCTGCGCCGACAAAATCACCGCGATCAGCAATTCAAACGGATTGCGGTAATTCAGCTCGGTCGTCGGATGCGGATTCGCCGCTTGCAGGCGGCTGAAAATCTCGCGGCGTTTGGCGGCGTTCATCGCGCGGTCGCTCCCTGTGACGGCGCGGCGGGCTGCGGCGGATAAAGTTTGCGCCATGTCCACGGTGCCACCGGCAACTTGCCCGACCACAAGCCGCGCCGCGCTTTTTCGGCATCGCTGTGCGCCGCGGCGTAAGCGTCAAAATCGTCATACGCCTGCTCACTGCGGGCAAACGAGCGGTAATGCCACGCCGCGCCGTCATGAATCTGACGCAGACTCACATCCGTGCCGTTCACGGTGACTTTGGCAACTTGGCGGCGGTATTTGTCTTGTGAAAACACTTCCACCGTGACGGTTTTGCGTTCGATCAGGGTTGCCAGATTGCGCCGGCTGGCTTGCCCGTAAGCTTGATCCAGCTCGGGCGCATCAATGTATGCCAGCCGAATTTTCCGTTGTGCGCCGTGGGTGTCGCGCACCGTGAGCGAATCGCCGTCCGACACGCGCACCACTTGTGCCGCATAAACGTTTTCTTGCAACGACTGCGGCGGCGGTGCGGCGGCAAATGCTTGCAGGCAGCCTGCAAGCATTAAGCCCAAGCCCATCTTCAGCGACGACTTCATCAACCTGCCGTGGCCGAAACGGTGATGACTTCCGTGCCTTTGTCGTGCCCCAGCACCAGCACATCGGCGGGGCGGCGCGCAAACAAACCGTTTTCCATCACCCCCGGAATATGGTTGATCGCCTCTTCCATGGTGACGGGTAAATCCAGATTCAGACCGGACGTGTCCAAAATTTCATGTCCGGATTCGGTGAGGAAATTGACCCGCAGTTCGGGTTTGCCGCCCATGCGGATGAGCTCTTGCGCCACCAGCGAACGCGCCATCGGTACGACTTCCACCGGCAACGGGAACGTGCCGAGTTTGGCGACGTATTTGCTGTCGTCCGCAATGCACACAAAGCGTTCCGACGCGTGCGCCACGATTTTTTCCGCCAGCAGAGCCCCGCCGCCGCCTTTGATCATGTGCAACGAGCGGTTGATTTCGTCCGCGCCGTCGACATAAATCGGCAAGCGGCCGCTCTGGGCAAGCGTCACCACCGGAATGCCGATTTTCTGCAGCAATTCGGTGCTGGCGCGTGAAGTGGAAACCGCACCGCGAATATCGTCTTTGACCGCCGCCAAAGCTTCGATAAAGTAATTCACGGTCGAACCCGTGCCCACGCCGATATATTCGTCACGCGGCAGCAAGGCTACGGCACGTTGTGCCGCAGCGCGTTTTTTCTCGTCTTGCGTCATCATGTTTTCCTAGTGTGAACGATAGCGTCTATTGTACCCGTTTCACTGCAAACGAAAACGGTTTGTCGCATCCGTCTGTGTTATAAGACAGAGGCTGCCTGAAACAGCCGATT
The DNA here is from genome assembly GCA_030538055.1 of Neisseria sp. Classification (GTDB taxonomy): domain Bacteria; phylum Pseudomonadota; class Gammaproteobacteria; order Burkholderiales; family Neisseriaceae; genus RGIG9985. The sequence goes on along the minus strand of JAUNUS010000017.1, from coordinate 40,809 downwards.
TTAGGGAACCTCTGAAAAACTCTGGCGAGTGGATTTGGCTGCTATTTTTTTGGCAGACAAGGAGCATATTTAGGGCAATAGTGGTTCTATTGCCCTAAATGTGGGACGCAGTATGACGAAGAAAGAGCAGTTAAAGCCGCCGTCACGAGTTTCTCATAGGTTCCTTAGCCTTCAGGCAGCCTCCGGCGATAAAACCTCAGCATTTTGCAGCAGAGGCATTCATCGCTACAATAAGAGAAATTTTCCTCTCGGAATCAACCTTCATGCCCATTTCTGTGAACGATTTGCTGACCGCCTTGCGCGAGAACCGCTACGTCGCGTTCGCGCTGTTTTTGCTGCGCCGTTTTCAGGCGTTCAATCTGAGCCAAGTGGCTGCCAGCCTGACTTACACCACTTTGCTCGCGCTCGTGCCTTTTTTCACGATTGCGCTGATTGTGATCAAAGCGTTCCCCATGTTTGCCGATTTGACCGAACGTTTCAACCGTCTCATCACCACGATTCTGGTGCCTTCGGGCGTGTCTTCGGTGCAAGGGTATTTGCAAGAATTTGCCGGCAAAGCGGGTAATCTGACCGTCATCGGTCTGTTGGTGCTCGGTGCGTCGGCCATTTTGCTGATGATGACCATCGAAAAAACCTTTAACAATATCTGGCAGGTACGGCGGCAACGCCCGTTGCTGTTTCGCCTGTTGATGTATTGGACGGTGCTGACTTTAGGCCCGATTTGCATCGGCGTGATGTCTTCGGTGTGGGCGTTTGTGTTTCGTCCGTCGGATTTTTTTGCCGACTATCCGCAGCTGGCAAACCTGCTCTTCACTGCTACTTCGATCGCGTTTTACAGTATTTTGCTGACTTTTTTGTACCGCGTGGTGCCGTACCGTTATGTGCCGTTACAACACGCCTTGTTGGGCGGCTTCCTGACCGCGATTGTGTTTGAAGCGGTGCGCCGTGCGTTTGGGTTTTACGTCGGGCACTTTAACAGTTACGAGTTAATTTACGGTGCTTTTGCCGCCGTGCCTTTGTTTCTGCTGTGGATATTTTGTTTATGGTCGGTGCTGTTGGGCGGCGCGGTGCTGACCGCAGGTTTGTCGCATTGGCAGGGCGAGGCGTTTCGCCGTTACACCGCCGGCGGGCGGCATGGCCGCTTGAACGATGCGGTGCAAATTTTATCCTTGCTGCAACAAGCGCAACAAGCAGGCAGAATGCTGAAAATTCAAGATTTTCGCGGCAAGGTTAATCTGGGTTACGATGCCTTGGGCGATATGCTGGATCAATTGGAACGTGCGGGTCTGATTGCCCACAGCGGCAATGATTGGGTGCTGCAAACCCATGCCGAAAAAATCATGATGAATGACCTCTTCCGCCGTTTTGTGTACCGTCCGCCGCTAGCGGGTCAGGACGAAATCGCCAACGGCATTCGTGAATTACTGTTGCCCTTGCAGGATAATTTGGACTTGTCGCTGGCGGATTTTCTGCAACAGCGCGCACGCAAGGAAAAGCCGCGCGACTTACCGTGATCATCTTTAGCTCCGCCGAACTTCGTTTTAGCCTCGCGGAAACTTCGCTTCAGGCTGCCTGAACCTTATCGCCACCTATCTTAATGAATGATTTTTCTTCCCTGTTCACCACGCAACTGATTGACTGGCAACGCCGTCACGGGCGGCATGATTTGCCGTGGCAAAACGATGATGACCCGTACACAATCTGGCTGTCGGAAATCATGTTGCAGCAAACCCAAGTGAGTACGGTGCGGGATTATTATCTGCGCTTTATCGCGCGTTTTCCCACCGTGGAAAGCTTGGCGGCGGCGCATGAAGATGAAGTGCTGGCATTATGGGCGGGCTTGGGTTATTACCGCCGCGCACGGCATTTGCACGAGGCGGCGCGGCAAATCGTCACCGTATTTGGCGGGCAATTTCCGCGCACGCGACATGAGCTGGAAACGCTCAAAGGCGTGGGACGCAGCACGGCGGCGGCGATTGCCGCGTTTGCGTTCAGGCAGCCTGAAACCATACTCGACGGCAATGTGCGGCGCGTGTTGTGCCGCGTATTTGCGCTGGACGGCGACGAGCGTGACCGTGCCTTTACCGCCGCACTGTGGGCGAAAGCGGAAAGCCTGCTGCCTGAAAATCGTGACGATGTGCCCGCTTATATTCAAGGGCTGATGGACTTGGGCGCAACCGTGTGCACGCGTCGCCCGAACTGCGCCGCCTGTCCGCAACGCCTGATTTGCCGTGCTGTGCAGGAAAACCGTGTTGCCGAATTACCGCGTAAAAAAACTGCGGTCACGGTACGCGAATGGGATTTAAGCTGGCTTGTGATCTTATCCGCCGAGCAAGAGATTTTTTTGGAAAAACGGGCGGCGCACGGTATTTGGGGCGGTATGTGGTGCGTGCCGTGCTACGAAGATGCGGCGGCGCAAGCGGCTTTTTGCCGTGAACATGATTTGCCGCCGCCCGATGTCGGCGAACCCTTCACGCATCGCCTGACCCATCGGCTGCTGACGATTACCCCGTATTATTTCAGGCTGCCTGAAACACAGTTTCTGCGCAGCGCAGGCGAAGCTAAAAGGTTTGCGGCAAGTCATTTGGGCAGCGCAAACAACGCACGCTTTTTCCCCTTATCGCAAGCCGCACAACAAGCCTTGCCCAAGCCTTTAAGCCGTTTGCTGCAAACGCTTGCAGGCAGCCTGTAAGCCTTGATTTTTATTAAAAAAAAGATACGCCAAGCGTATCTTTTTTTATTCAATTTATTGCATCACTCCAAGCTTGCGTTCAGCCGCACAATTTCCTGCTCCAGCTGCGCCCAGTCCGGCTCACCGATGTAGCGGCGCACGATTTTTCCCTGCGGGTCAATCAAAAACGACATCGGGGCAAGCTGCACGTCATACGCCGTGCCGACTTGATTGTCCGCATCATACGCCACGATAAACGGTAGCTGATGCTGCGCGACATAAGTACGCACTTCGGCTTCGCTGTTGTAATTCAAAGAAATAGCAATGGTCTGATAAGGTGTTGCGGAGAGTTTTTTTTGCAATGCCACCAGTTTCGGCATCTCGACCACGCAGCCGGGGCAAGACGGATACCAGAAATTAAGCAAGGTGACTTTGCCGTGAAAATCTTTTTCACTGACTGTCCGGCCGTCCAGCTGTTTTAATGCAAAAGCAGGGGCTGCCTGCCGGTTATTGCTCAAAGCAAACGCCACCGCGCCGATCAAGACTGCCGCGGCCAGCAAGGCGAGGATTTTTTTCATGAAGCGCTGCTCAGCAATGTGCGCAAGTCATCGTCCAAGACAATTGCACGGTTGGTATTCAAATCAAGAATGACATAGGTGACATCAGCTTCGGCCACGACTTTTTCCGTGCCGGCGATAAAGATGGTTTGTTTGAGCACGCTGCTTTTTTCGCCAAAACCGGCAAATTCGGTGCGGATATCCAACACATCGCCCATCACCGCCGCACGGCGGAAGCTGATGTTGATATTGACCACGGCAAAGCCCAAGTTTTTCTCGGCAAAAATCCGCAGCAATTGGCCGTCTTCAAACAATGCCCAGCGTGCTTCTTCCAGAAACTCAAGATAACGCGCGTTATTGACGTGCTGATACACATCCAAGTGATAACCGCGTACCTTAATGGTGGTGCTCATATTTTCTCCTCTGACTGATGATGATTATGCGTCGGGATCAAGGACGATCGGATCGAAGGCGTTACGCTCGATGTCGCGGGCGCACAAGTCGGTGAGCACGGTCGAGAGCCGTACTTCAAACCATTCGCCAAAAATATCGGGATGCAAGTCCGGCCAATATTCGGGCTCTTCGCACCAATCGGCCAATTCTGCGCTGAAAAGCTGCTCCAGATTCGCCATGATTTCGTCCCACGCCTGATCCATGTCTTCACACGGCTTGATCAAATAGGCATTGGCATCTTCTTGCAAATCTTCCAGCTCGAAGTCTTCCAGCTCGGTATCGGGCAAAGTTTGCAACCACGCCCAAAATGCTTCTTGCGGAATCAGGGTGATGACGCTGCGGTTGATTTCGTACATGGCTTTCTCCTTGACGGACGAGTCATTCAATCGGAACAAACAGACGGCAACCATGCCTGGCGACACGGCTGCCGTATCGTTGACACGGGTTATTACATCTTAACAGGATTTATCGGAATCAGTTCGATGGTGGGGGCTACCATGCCGCGCTCTTGCGGATTGTGTTCCTTTTCCGCCGCTTTTTGCGCCGAACTCACAGCTTGCTGCGGCTCAACCAAGTCGTCAATGTCGTCCGGATCCAGCCCTTCAGGCGTGACCAAGCTGTCAATATCGTCTTCGTCGATAGTGTTTTGTCCGTAAGTACCGCCGGTTTGACGGGCACGCATGCCCATATAGAGGTCACGGGTGTAGGCGTATTTATCCGGTGCCGCATCTTGCAGGGCGTCGGATAAACCGAGGTATTGACTGCGGGCGTTGACTGCGCGTAAAACTGATGTGCCGCTGAACACCTTATCGTTATGAAACAATGCTCTTTCCGGAGAAGCCGCGCTCACTGCGAGACTGCCCACGCTGTCACGCACGGTTGAAGGGCCGGATAAGGGGAAAACGAAATAATTACTGTTTTTCCAGCCCCACGAAGCAAAGGTATCGCCCAAGGTGTTTTTGTTATTCGGCATTTCCGCCAGATCGGCGATATTGATCAAACCGCCCAAGCCGAAAGAGGTGTTGATGCCGACGCGGGAGATATCCGTAGCGGCTTTTTCGATGTCAAGCCGCAACACATTGCTGCCGAAGCTGACCACATCGCGCAAATTGTCGAAAAAATTATTCACGCCGGCACGCACCGGTTTGGGCACGACTTTCTGGTAGCCGCGTGCAGTCGGAACAAGAATGGTAGTGTCCAAAGTGTCGTTGACTTTGAACATCACGCGGTTATAGCCTTCGTAAGGGTCGTTGGGGTTGTTGTAGCTTGCACAGGAAGTGAGGCTCAAACCGCAGACGACAACTAAGGCAGTTAGCAGGGTGCAATGGTGCTTCATGACAGCGTAATCCATTCGTTGAGGCGGTAAAGTTTCAATAAATCGACAAGGGCGGGCGGTGCATCGCTGATGGTCAAGTCGGCATCGCGCAAGGTGCGCTTGGCGGCAATCAACAACGCGACACAGGCGGAATCAACTTGCGCCGCACCGCTAAACGTCACATGCCGCACCCCGTCGGCAACGTGTTGCGTGAAGGTGCGGTAAGTATCGCGGGTGACGGTGCGGTTATTGATGTCGCCGCTTACCGTCAGGGTGTCGCCCGTGCGCTCTTGTCGCATTATTTTTTCCCACTGTTTTCTTGTTGCAGCTCGGTAATCAGGCCGTCAATGCCTTTTTGTTTGACGATGTCGCCAAACTGGTTGCGGTACACCGTGACCAAGCTTTGTCCTTCGACTTTAATGTCATAGATACGGTAAGTATTGCCGCTTTGGTACATGGTGTAGTCGATGTGCACCACGGCATTTTTACCGCCGGCATTGGGTAAAACTTCACTGCCGACAATCACTTCACGCCCGTTTTTATTGACTTGCGGATTATCGTTAATGGTGACTTTGGCGTTTTTGTATTGCAGCATCGTGCCCGAATAAATCCGAATCAGCTTGTTTTTAAACGCTTCGGACAAACGCGCTTTCTGATCGGCGCTGGCATTTTTCCACGGCAAGCCCACCGCCAAGGCGGTCATACGTTCAAAATCGAAATACGGCAGGGCGTAACGCTCGGCTTCGGCGCGCACCGCTGCACTGTTGGCACCGTTGTCTTTGTTAAGAATATTCAAAACCTGTTGCGCACTGGTGCGAATCTGGTTGACCGCTTCTTGCGGTGCAGCGACGGCTGCGCTCAGTGCCAGCACGGTAACAGCAGTCCACAAGCTTTTCAATAATGTGTTCATGAGGTTGCCTTTCTGATGAAATGGGTTTAACGGCGAATCAACGCTCTTAATCATATATGGGTTCAATATGCCTGATGTCGATAGCTTTAATCATACATCTTTGAATCATCAAAATATTTAATCTATTTTCAGGCTGCCTGAAAGGTTTTACTGTTGCGGTTCGGCATTTTTCTCGGCAAAACCGGTCATGAATTTACCGATCAGGTTTTCCAGCACCAAGGCCGAGCTCGTCAGGGTAATGGTGTCGCCTGCTTGCAGTTGATCCATATCGCCGCCTTCTTGCAAACCGATGTATTGCTCGCCCAAAATGCCGGAAGTCAGGATTTGGGCGGATACGTCGCTGCTAAAACGATAAGCGTCCGCCAGATCAATCGCGACTTTGGCGCGATAGGTTTCCGGATTCAGTTCAATCGCGCTGACACGCCCAACCACCACGCCGGAAACCTTGACCGGTGCTTTGGTTTTCAGCCCGCCGATATCGCCGAAATCGGCATAGACGGTATAGGTTTTACCGCCTTGCAAAGTAGCGTTCGAACCTGCTACCTGTAAGGACAAAAACACCAAGGCGGCAATGCCCAGTGCGACAAACAGTCCGACCCACAGTTCTAAAGTGCTTTGTTTCATAATGATTATCCGGTAAACATAAATGCGGTCAAGATAAAATCCAAGGCGAGAATCGCCAATGCGCTGATCACCACCGTACGGGTGGTGGCGCGCAAGATGCCTTCGGCGGTGGCGCGGCAGTGAAAGCCCTGATACACCGCGATCAGGGTAATCGCCACGCCAAACACCGCCGATTTAATCAAGCTGTTGATGACGTCGTAATGCCAATCCGTACCGGCCTGCATTTGCGACCAAAAAATCCCCGCGTCCAAGCCCAAATGCTTCACCCCGATCAGGTAAGCACCGTAAATGCCGCTGACATTGCAAATGCTGGCCAGCAAAGGCATGGACAGCACGCCCGCCCAGAAACGCGGCGCAATCACCCGTGCAATCGGGTTGACCGCCATCACGTTCATGGCTTCGAGTTGTTCGGTGGTTTTCATCAGGCCGATTTCGCTCGTCATCGCGCCGCCCGCACTGCTGGCAAACAATAATGCGGCCAGCACCGGCCCGATTTCGCGCAATAAACTGGCGGCAACCGCAAAACCCAGCGCATCGGCAGCCTTGAACTGCACCAGCATATTGTAACCTTGCAAGCCCAGCACCATGCCCATGAACAAGCCCGATACCGCGACGATCAAAATCGACATCACACCGGCGAAATAGACTTGGCGGATGGTCAGGCGCGGACGCACAATGCTGCTGCCTGAATGCAGCAAAATGTTGAACAAAAACAGTGCGACCGAACCGAGCGAGCGGATAAAAGCAATGGTGCGGCGACCGATGATGCGAAAAAATTCCATGAATTAAGCCGTCAAATCTTGTTGCAAAGTCGTGGGCGCAGGGTAGCGATACTCGACCGGACCGTCCGGCGAGCCGCTGATGAATTGCTTCACCCACGGCAAGTCGGTGTTTTGCATTTGTGCAGGGCTGCCTGTAAACACAATTTCACCTTGCGCCAGAAAAATCACCTGATCGACGAGTTCCAGCGATTTGCCGATATCGTGCGTCACCATGACGCCGGTGGCTTTCAGGGTGCGTGTCAGGCGCGAAATCAAATGGGCAATCACGCCTAACGAAATCGGATCCAGTCCGGTGAAGGGTTCGTCGTACAGCATCAGCGCGGGGTCAAGCGCAATCGTGCGCGCCAGCGCCACGCGCCGCGCCATGCCGCCGGACAATTCGGCCGGCATCAGTTTTTCAATGCCGCGCAAACCGACCGCGTTCAATTTCAAAATCACCAAATCGCGAATCACGCTTTCAGGCAGCTTGGTGTGTTCGCGCAAAGGAAAAGCGACGTTATCGAACACCGATAAATCGGTGAACAAAGCACCGAACTGAAACAGCACGCCCATGCTGCGGCGGTAATCGTACAACTCGTCCCGAGTAAAATCCGACAAGGCTTTGCCGTGAATCAGGATTTCCCCTGCATTGGGGCGGATTTGCCCGGTCATCAAGCGCAATAAGGTGGTTTTACCGCTGCCTGAACCGCCCATGATGGCCGCAAAATCGCCATCGGCCACGGCAAAGCTGATGTCGCGCAAAATCTCGCGTTCGCCATAGGCAAAACGCACGTTGCGAAATTCGATAAAGGGCGTGCTCATGCGGTGTGTCGGTATATGCAGGGAATAAGAAGTAAGTCGGTTATGGTAAGCCAAACCCGAAAAGAAGGCAACGCATCGTCGGGGAATCTTGCTGGCAGTGTGGCGAATGTGGTGCGTTATTGACCTGCCGCCGGCAGGTGCTTACACGGAGGATTTCTGCTCGCGCGCCAGTGCCATTTCATGTGCGGTCTGAATCGCGGCGTCAAGGCTGCCTGCATCGGCGCGCCCCGTACCGGCCAAATCCAACGCCGTCCCGTGATCGACCGAGGTGCGGATAAAAGGCAGTCCCAGCGTGATATTGACCCCGTGGCCGAACGAGGCGTATTTCAGCACCGGCAAACCTTGATCGTGATACATCGCCAGCACCGCATCGCCCTGTTTGAGCATAAACGGCTGGAATACGGTATCGGCAGGAAACGGGCCGGCAACTGCCCATCCTGCCTGCTGCATTTCTGTAATCACGGGGGTGATCAGATCGATTTCCTCACGCCCCAAATGGCCGCCTTCGCCTGCGTGCGGATTCAGTCCGCACACCAACAGACGCGGTTTTCCAATCCCGAAATGATGCTGCAAATCGTGCAGGGTAATGCGAATGACTTCTTGCAGCAATTCGCGGTTCAACGCCGCCGCAACCTGCCGCAAAGGCAGATGCGTGGTCGCCAAAGCCACGCGCAAACCGCCGCCGGCGAGCATCATCACCACTTGCGGCGTGCCGCTTAAATGAGCAAGGTATTCGGTGTGTCCGCTAAACGGCGCGGGCAGCGGCAAGGCGGCATCGTTGATGATGCCTTTGTGAATCGGCGCGGTCACCATGCCGGCAAATTGTCCGGCGACAATGCCGTGGTATGCCGTATCCAGCAATTGCAACACATAAGCGGCATTGCCCGCATTCAGGCAGCCTGCCCGTACGGGTGCGCGTAAAGGGATATGCCATACGCTGACCGCTTGCGGCTGATGTTCGTCATAAGCAGGCAGGCAGGGCTTACCCAACAAATGCGCCCGTTCACGCAGCAAGGTTTCATCGCCCAAAATTACCACGGGGCGCGGTAAATCACGCTCCGACAAACTCAGGCAAATGTCCGGGCCGATGCCGGACGGTTCGCCGCAGGTGATGGCAAGAGGTTTGAGGTTCATTGATGTGAAATTGAGAGGCTGCCTGAAACGCATTTCGATAAAGTTGAAATGCTTTCAGGCAGCCTCCGGTTATTGATCAATAAGGTTTTTGACGGAAATCGATGTAGGCGGTGGAGCGCAAATGTTGCAACCACGCCTGATAAGCCTGCGGTGCTTTTTGTTCGGCAATCACGGCACGGGCAGCGGCAACGCGCTGCTCTGCGCTCATGGCTTCTTGACGGGTGTCATTGATGCGCAGGATATGCCAGCCGAAACCGCTTTTGATCGGGCGGCTGATTTCACCGACATTTAACGACTGCAAAGCTTGGTCGAACTCCGGCGTGCTCATGCCTTGGCTGACCCAGCCGATGCGCCCGCCGTTGGCCGCCGAAGCGGTATCTTGCGAATACTGCGCGGCAACGCGCTCAAATGACGCGCCTTTTTGCAGTTGCGTGCGCAATTTCAACAATTCGTTACGTGCTTGTTTGTCACTGCGCTGATCGGTTTTAAGCAAAATATGCTGTACGTCATACACGGTGATGACCGGTGCTTGCGGATACTGTGCCAGAAAACGTGCGACTTCCTCATTGGTGGCTTGAGAAGAGGCGGCGATTTCCTGCTGCGTGATTTTGCTGACCACAATATTCTCGGCAATGGTTTTGCGCAACACTTCGCGCGGCACGCCTTCCTTGGCAATGGCGGCATACACTTGCTCGGTGCTGATGCCTTGCCCTTGCGCGATTTGCTCAACCATCTGGTCGATTTCCGCATCAGAAGCGGTAATGTTGTTCAGTTGTGCGATTTGCAGCACCAGTTTTTTGTCGATGAGCTGATCAACCGCTGCTTGACGCAAGGCTTCGGCGGATGGTTTTTCGCCTTTGGGCAGGGTGCTTTTCAGATTATTGCTCATGTCGCTGATGTCGCGCTCGGTGATCACGTCTTGATTAACGATCACCGCAATACGGTCAACCCATTCGACTTTGGCTTGAGCCATACCCAAGCTCGCAGCAATAATCAGGGTGCAGATAAGTTTTTGAAATTTCATTATTTTACCTCGTAGATGGAGCTGTATCCCGGAATGGCGCGGCGCAATTCCTCATTGGCTGTTGTGCCCAAGCCGCCTAAGCCTTTAAGCTGTAATTGGAAGAATACGGCATTTTTGGTGGTATTGTAGTCGGTGACATAACGCTGGAAAACCAAATTGGCATTCCAACAACCGCAATCGGCACGGTAATTGATGCCGATCAATTGATCAAGTGCTTTTTTATCGGTCAGCGAATAGTTCTGGCGCGCAATCACCGAATAACCACGGTAAATCGGCCACTGTACGCCGACGTCCAGATATTTGAGTTTTCCGGTGTAACCGGTGTACCACGTACTGTTGCGGTCAAAACCAAAGCGCACACTGAATGTTTTGCCCGGCGCAGGATGATAACGCAAGGCGGTGGAGTAGCTTTGAGAACGCTTTTCGTTTTGATCGTAATGCCAGTCGTTTTGCCAATAAATGCTGTTGGTAATATTGCCACCGGCAAAAGCAATCAAATCCGAACGGTTTTTGCTGCGGGTACGGACGCTGCCGGATAAATCCACGTCGTCGTTTTTCAAGTAAAAGCGTTGTCCGATGCCGGCACGGAAGCGCTCGATACCGGTATTGTCTTCATAAAAACGGGTCATGAGCGCGGTCGACACCTGATTGGCGGCATTGATGCGGTCTTGCCCCGAAAAACGATTCTCGCGGAACAGCTGATCGTAAGTAAAATCGTTTTGCGAGCTGTCAAAGTTCGGCAGCTTGTTTTGACTGCGAGTCGGAATATACACATAAAACAGGCGCGGTTCTAAAGTCTGAATCATGCCTTTGCCGAAAAATTTCATGTTGCGTTCAAAAATCAAACCGCCGTCCACACTGACAATCGGCAATACACGACTAACATTGTTTTTCGGTTGATTGCGCCATGCGTCCAGCTGATAAGTGGTGGCGTGCACGCCGATTTTCGGGCGAATAAAGCCCCATGACTTAGAGAAATCCCATCGCACCGAAGGGTACAGCACTTGGCGCGAACCTTCTTGACGGGTCGGGTGTTCGAAACGGGTGATTTGCGCCAGCACGGAAACACGGGCTTTGCCGAAGTTTTTGTTCCAAGTGGAGGTGTATTGCGGTAGCAGGCGGTAAGGTTCGATCAGGTTTTCTTTTTCGTTTTGCAAGGTTTGGTAACGCTGGAAATTCAGACGGTTACTCCATGATCCGCCCCATAAGCTATCGTTATAGGTCAGCCACAGTTGACGGTTAAGGTTAACATTTTCCGCCGCATCGAGGCGATTACCCAAATCACGATAATAATCGTCATCCGACGCCAAATGGTAATCAATGCCCATGCGCACTTTGGGCGCAAGCGTTTGCGTGTGTTGCCAGTGGAAAGAGCGGCGGTTTTTGCCACCGGTAAGCCGATCGTTAGGCAGCCACTGCCCCCACACTTGACCGCGATATTTTTCTTTCAGGTAGCGTAATTCGCCGAACCATGCCAGACCACGCCGGCTGTAGAAGTGCGGTGTAATCGTGGCATCATAATTGGGCGCAAGGTTCAAATAGTACGGAATCGCCAACTCGAAACCGTCCGAACCACCGCCGACTGTCGGGGCGAGAAAACCGCTTTTGCGGTTACCGTTGAGCGGGAAATCCAGCCACGGCGAATACAGAATCGGCACGCCCTTGAACACCAGCCGCGCGTGTTTGGCCACGCCGATGTTTTTGCTCTCATCGGTGTCGATGGTTTTGGCCTTGATGTACCAGCTGTCGTCATTCGGTTCGCAGGTATTGAGTTCGGCATCGCTCAGACGGTAATAACCCTTACCCAGCATCTCCATTTTTTCCGCCGTGCCCTGGTAGCGTTGCTTGCCTTTTACATTGTCAAAGTTGGCGCGAAGTGCGCTGCCATGCTCGGTGGCGATGTTGTAGTCCAGCTTCTCGCCGCTGATGTTGGAAGCGTCATCACTTAATATGAATTGACCTTCGCTTAAAATTTGATTGTCGGCTTCGTTATAGTGGATTTTTTCGGCATTGAGTACTTGTGCGTCACGCTCGACAATCACGCTGCCTTGCGCGTCCGCCTGTCGTGCGGCGACGCCGTCAATGCGATCAGCGGTCAAGCGGGTCGCACTTTCCGGCGGCACGGGCAAACCGCTGCTTGTGGCACGTTCGATTTTCAGGAAGCGTTTATCCGCGTTCGGCGCGGAACAGGCAGGTGCTTCGGCAGCGTACAGGCTGCCTGAAAACGCGGCGGATAATGCCAGACACATCAGCGTCGGTGTAAAAATGCGGTTACGCAACAAGGCGCGCCCCTTTTTGGAAAGATAAACGGTAAAATGCGGCACAAACGAATTTGGCATTTTAACCCAAAAGCATCATGAACAGACAAGACACCCTGCATCAATTCCTGAGTGAACATTACCCGCAACGCAGCTTCGAACTGGTATTCGCTGCCGCCGACGCCGACTTTCGCCGTTACTGGCGCGCACATTTTGCCGACGGTGCAAGCGTCATCATCATGGACGCGCCGCCCGAGAAAATGAGCATCGCCCCATATGTGCGCGTACAAAAGCTGTTTCAGGCGGTGCGCGTGCCGCAGATTTATGCGGCGGACGAAGCCAATGGTTTCATCATCATGGAAGACTTGGGAAACACCACGTTTTTGCAGGCGATGCAGCATGATACGCGCGAAGAAGTGCATAAGGTTTTGCTGCTCGAAGCGGTCGATACTTTGCTTACTTTGCAACAATCTTCGCAAGCCGATGTTTTGCCGGCGTATGACGAAGCCCTGTTGCGCCGCGAAATGAATCTGTTTCCCGAATGGTATGCCACGCATGAAATCGGCAAACCTTTCACCATGAAACAGCAAAAAATGTGGCGCGAGGGCGTGAATGTTTTACTGCCAAAAATTCTGGCGCAAGCATCGGTGTATGTGCATCGTGATTTTATCGTGCGCAACTTAATGCTGCGTTCAGGCAGCCCCGGCGTGTTGGATTTCCAAGATGCGGTGTACGGCGCGATTTCTTATGATTTGCTGTCGCTCACGCGTGATGCTTTTGTCGAGTGGGAAGAGGAGTTTGTGCTGGACATTGTGATTCGTTATTGGGAAAAAGCGCGTGCGGCAGGTCTGCCGGTTCCGTTGCAGTTTGATGATTTTTACCGTGATTACGAATTCATCGGCGTGCAACGGCATTTCAAAGTCATCGGCATTTTCGCCCGCCTGAAACATCGCGACGGCAAAGCGCACTATGCCGAGGAAATCCCGCGCTTCGTGCGCTACCTGCACCGCACCTTACGCCGCTATCCCGAACTGGGCATGCTGCGCCAAGTGTTGCGCGAAGTCTGCGGTGAAGACGAGGACGTACAAACCGGCTATACCTTTTAATCCGCCCAGCGCATCAATGATTGCAGGCAGCCTGCAATCTTAACTGAAGGATTTTTGCCGTCATGGCGAATCATGTCACCCCATGATTCGCTTTTTTATTTTTCGGATCAATTCATGAGCACTCATCAGGCTGCCTCAAACGAAGTTTCTGCGAAGCTAAAGCAAAGTTCAACAGCGCTAAAAAAATTCATGCTCATTAAACGATACCGCCTCGGGCTGCCGATAAGGCAAAGATACGTGTAGATTTTCAACACAAAAACCCGCAACAAACCGCTTAAAATGCGCCTCACCCCTACGGCTGCGACAATTTGCCGCATTGTTTGTATGGGTGCTTTTCCCGATAATCTTTGCTGCTTTAGCTTACATTAAAAAACGATTGATTAAGGGAACACATGAAAACGCAATGGAAAATCTTACCGCTGCTGTTGGCGGCTGTTTACGCACATGCGGCGGACACGACTGAAAACGCCGCCGTCAATACTTTGGGTGATGTCGTGGTCACCGCCGTCCCTGCCGAGAAACCGGAACAAATCCGCCTGAACCCGAAAGCACCGGTACAACCGATTCCCGCCGCCGATGGTGCCGGTTTACTCAAAACCGTACCGAATATGTCGGTGATTCGCAAAGGCGGCATGTCGGGTGATCCCTTATTTCGTGGCTTGGGCGGTTCACGCTTGAGCATCAGCGCCAGCGACACGCACTTTTTCGGCGGCTGCGGCGGGCGTATGGATCCGCCGACCTCGTATATTTTCCCCGAAGTGTATGACGAAGTCATCATCACCAAAGGTCCGCAAACCGTTACCCAAGGTCCGGGCGTGGTCGCAGGCGCGGTTCAGTTTGTGCGCAAACCGTATTATTTCCTCGAAGCCGGTATTAACGGCAACCTGAGCCTGACCGGAGGGAATTTTGGTCGGTTCGACGCTTTCGGCGAAGTCACGGGCGGCTTCCGTTGGGGTTATGCCCATTTTAATGCGGCGCATAACCAGTCGGACGATTACAAAGACGGTAACGGTCATGAAGTCCATTCCGCCTACAAACGCAACAGCCAAAACTTTGCACTGGGTCTTACTCCTGACGAAAACACCGTACTGGAAGTCGCCTATGACCGCTCGCGCGGTTGGGCAGCCTATGCTGATCGCGCCATGGACGGCACCAAATTTGACCGCGATGCGTGGCATGTCCGCGCCGAGCGCAAAAACATCACTTCGTGGCTGGCAGGCTTAAAACTGGAGTACGGTCACAGCTATGTCGATCATGTGATGGACAACTACAGCCATCGCCCTAAAAGTGCGCCGATGTTCATGGTCAGCAATCCCGACCGCGAAACCGACACTTTGCGCGCCGAGGGACAATTGGAGCTGGGCGATACCGTCACTAAACTTGGTATTGACTGGATGAGTGACGAACATGCTTTCCGTAACGGCGGCGGCATGACTGCGGCCATGGCAGAGCGCAATTACACCTCGGCGCCGCGTGTGTGGGATCAGAAATTCCGCAACATCGGTATCTATGCCGAGACCACATGGCAGCTGGACGACAAGCAACGCTTGGTCGGTGGCTTGCGCCATGACCAAACCCGCGCCGAATACAACCGCGTTGCTCCCATTGGACAAGGAAAAACCGTCGCAACCGTCTCCCCGCAGGATTTAGAAAAAACCTATCGCTTAACCTCAGGTTTTGCCCGTTACGAATACCGTAACCAAGGCTGGACGTATTTCGCAGGCTTGGGTGTGGCGCAACGCGCACCCGACTTCTGGGAGCGGATGAAAGGCGAAAGCTGGAAATTGAAAGCCGAAACCAATACCGAACTGAACGCAGGCGTGATGTATCAGGGCGATAAAGTATCGGGTTCGTTAACCGTGTTCGGTGGTCGGGTCAATGACTTTATTCTGGTTGACGGCATGAAAGCGCGCAATATCAACGCCAACCGTTACGGCTTTGAAGGCGATATTGCCTACGCTTTTGCCCCGAACTGGAAAGTCGGTACGGCACTGGCCTACACCTACGGGCAAAACAAAACCGATGACCGCCCGCTAGCACAAACCCCGCCACTGGAAGCCAAAACTTATATTGGTTACGACAACGGCACCCAATCGCTTACCTTGCTGATGCGTAACGTAGCGAGTCAACACCGTTACGCCACCGGCCAAGGCAACATCATTGGCATGGATACCGGTTCTGCGCCGTCATTCAGTATTTTCTCGATCAATGGCGGTTGGAAATTCGGTAAAAACATGAGCCTGACCGCAGGTGTCGATAACCTGTTTGATAAACGATACCGCGAGTTTGTGAATAAATCGGCGGCTAACGTTGCCGGTTATAACCCGAGTAACGGTTTACAAATCTATGAACCCGGCCGCCAGTTCTGGGCAAAATTCCAAGCAAAATTTTGAGTCAGGAAGGAACCCCGTTCGATATGAACGGGGTATTTTTACGGAAAAATTAACAAGAAAAATATGTTTATAGGGAAAATTTATGAAAAAGCAAATACTTTTTGCACTGTTATGCGGCCAAGCTTTTGCCGAAGATATCACGCCGCCGCAACAAATTGACGACATCAGCGTGACCGCCACCAAAATGGAGCGCGCCACCAAGGATGTTTCTCAAAGCATCGCCGTGGTTGGTAAAGAACAGCTGGAAAATAAAAACGTTTTCAACATTACCGATGCCATCGACAATATCCCCGGGGTACAGATTTCGAGTGCAAACGGCGGCTATGATGCCAAGCTCGTGATTCGCGGTAGCGGTTTGAAAGCGGCTTACGGCATTCGCGAAATCATGGTGCTGCGTGACGGCGTGCCGATGACTGACCCCGACAGCTTTACCCGCTTGGATTTTATCGACGTGCAAGACATCGAACGCATCGAAATCAGCAAAGGTCCGGGCTCGATTTATAACGCCAACACTTCAGGCGGCGTGGTACAGATTATTTCCAAATCGGTGTTTGACGACTATGCCAACCGCGTCAAACTGGGCTTCGGTACTCAAGGTAAGCTCAATGCCAATATTCGCTACGGCTTTAATCTTAACGATCGCGACTATTTTGCTTTCAGTCTGTCCCGCCGCCATGCCAAAAACAAATGGCGCACACACAATGAGTTCGATACCACACAATTCAGCTTGAAATACGGTCATATCTTTGACAATGAAGCCACTTTGGAAAGCGAACTGGCGTACACCGAATCCAATCTGGAAATCCCGCCGTCTATGAATCAAGCGGAGTATGAGGAATATCTGCGCACAGGACAATCAAAAGGCATCGCCACGCCGTGGCAGCACAGCGGACGCTACTCAAAAATTTATTTTTTCAATACCCGCTACAAGCAAGATGTCGGTGATTTCAGCTTTAAACCGCGTTTTTACCTGACCAAATGGGAGCATGTGCATCCGGTAACAGGCATGATCAACGTCTCCGAAGATAATTACATTTACGGCACCGATTTGGAGATGAACCACAAGCATAAGCTCTTCGGAAAAGAAGGCGCGCTGGTGTTCGGTCTGACCGCACGCCAAGACATCAGCAATAACGCACGCAAATACCAATATGCCGACACCCGCCGTAACGGCAGACAAATGCAGACTCTGTCGGATCGCCTCGGAGCATACAGCGGTACGGAAGACGCCACCAACACCTTGTACGGTTTTTACGTACAGGAGTCGCTGAACTTAAGCGATAAATTGCTGTTGGACGTCGGTGCACGCCTCGAACGGCTTGACATGAGCATGAAAGGCGAACAACTGACCAAATACGATTACCGCAGTGGCCGCTATGTTGCAGGCAGCGGTGCTTACGATATTTCCGCCAGCTACAATCTTTTTTCACCCAAATTCGGCGTGACCTACCGTTTGAATGACAATGTGAACCTTTACGGCTCGATTTCGCGCGGCGTGCAAGCGCCGACCAGCAGCGAAGTGGGCGCCAACAAAAGTGCTTCGCAAGATAATATTCTGGGCGTGGCGAAATCGGTCAATTACGAGGCGGGCATCAAGGCGCGTAGCGAGAAACTGTTTTTCGACTTAGGGATTTATCTGAATAAAACCAAAGACGAAATCACTTCGCGCAGCGTGAACAATCAAACCATTTACCAAAACGCAGGCAAAACCACCAAGAAAGGCTTAGAAACCTCTATTGCCTATCAAATCAATGATCTATTCAGCGTAGACGCCGCTTATGCTTACAGCCATTACACCTATGATGACTATGTGGAAGGCAGAGAAAACTACTCGGGCAACTATTTCAAATTCGTGCCCAAGCATATGTATTCTTTGGGTGTGGATTTCAAACATCCGCAAGGTTTTATGGTACGCGTGGAAACCAAAACATGGGGTAAGTACTTTATGGATGACGCCAATACGGAAATGTATCGCGGCCATCGTTTCGTAACCAATCTCATGTTGGGCTATCAGCATAAAAACCATACGTTCCGCCTGAATGCGAACAATATATTCGACAAAAAATATGCCAATGTCGCCGAAAAAAGCGGCTATTCCTACACCTATAAAGCCGCTGAGCCGCGCAGCATCATGGCATCTTACCAATATGAATTTTAAGGATTGAAAATCATGAAAATCAATTTATTGGATTATGGTTTTTTTCGATTTATTTTCCAGAACAAATATTTCACAAATGTGTTGCGACTGTTTGTGTTGGTGGTGTTTGTGTATGCCATAGCTTACGGTTTTTATGACAACAGCGAAAACAACCGCGTCACCGGTGGTATTTTCTGGAATCTGTTTTGGCCCTTTTTTATGGTGCTGATGCTGGTGACGTTTGGCAGATTTTTTTGCAGTATTTGTCCCTTGGCTTTTGTCGGTAAAAAACTGAACCGCATCGGCAGTAGAAAAACCATTCCGCCTTTTTTGAAAAACCCATTTGTCGGTATTTTCTTTCTGATTGTCGGATTTTGGCTGGTTTACTATATTTTCCCGGGCTTCCTGAAATCACCTGTAGCCAGTGCGACCTTTTTTCTGTTTTTCAGCTTATTGTCATTGTGGTTTTTTTACCGTTATAAAAACATGGCATATTGCAAAAGCGTGTGCCCGGTCAGCTCGGTCACACGCGCTTTTGGCAAGGTTGGTTTTACTTGGATGACCACCGATGCGACACGCTGTGCCGACTGTAAAACTTTTGAATGCGCCAAAGCATGCGATTGGCATTTGCAGCCCTTTCAGTTTGACAAGAAAAACACCATGGCAGACTGTACTTTATGCATGGACTGCACCCGCGCTTGCGATGCGGTTGAGTTTGAAATCAAACAGCCGTCGTATGCCGCCAATCTGAATTTTATCCCGCAGAAGTTTGAAGTGTGGGCGATTTTGCTGGTGACCGCAGCCATTACCGTGACCATGAATTTTCATCATGCTTTAGGGCGAGTGGCCATCAGTGATACGTATCCGTGGGCGCGCAGTGCACAATGGTTGCAAAGCGTTATTGCCTTACCTCAAGGTATTGATGCGGTAGGTCTGATGGCATTTATTTACGCGCTGGCCGTAACCATAATGTTGGCAACAGGAGGGATGTGGATTGCATCAAAAATCATGAGGCTGCCTTACGGTAAAGTGTTTTATACCTTAAGCTACGCCTTTGCACCGATTTTTATCGTCGGCGGTCTATCGCATCTGTTCGAATTTTTCTTTTACAACTATGCATCAAACGTCAGCAATGCCTTCATACAAATGCTGCATTTGAACATTCCCTACATGAAACCACTGGCAAGCCGCAGTGATGCGTGGGTACATATGTTTGGATTTTTCAAACATTTGGCAGTGCTTTGGGCGTTGTATATTCTGTATCGGCGTTTCGCACACTTGGACGCACCGACAATACGTAAATGGCTGGCCGCACCTTTTGCCGCCGCATTGATTGCGTTTTATCTGGGCGCGGGGTTTTATGCCGGCTATGCACTTAAAACCTACGGCACGAAACAGCATCAGCACCAAGCTGCAGTTACCCAGCCTGTAACTCAAACGAGCGGGCATGGCACGCATTGAATTGAAGATAGAGGAATGGGCAATAAAAATCTTTGCAACACGTTCTGCTGAAGATCGCTCCGGATTAAAGCAAGAGATAAATCTATCTGCAACAGATTGGTTCAGGGAGCGTATCGCAAGGAATATGCAGCAAAAATAATCTTGCTCACCCTCCCGACCATATCCAATAACAAAAATAAACCCGCATAAAAACATAACCCTGCACTATGCAGGGTTATGTTTGATTCAACCTTATGATCAACAATTCTTTTGAAGGCTTTCAGGCAGCCTGAAACCTTTCAAATTATCGAAGCTAATCTATTTGGTATGCTTCAATGGATTGATCGGAGACTACCTACTTTTTCCCTGTGGCACGTATCGCCTCTTTTTTCGGAGGTGCGCTTACCGTACCGACAGTGATTTCATTTTCAAGCTGATCATAAGTTTTCTCGCCAATACCCTTAACCGATTTCAGCTCTTCCTTAGACTTAAACGGGCCATTCTGTTTACGATACTCCACGATCGCAGCAGCTTTCACCGAACCGACACCGCGCAAAGTCGCCAACTCCTGCTCGCTGGCGGTATTGATGTTTACCGCTGCAAACAACCAAGTCATGCTGAATACGGCAAGCAATGCAAAAATGATTTTTTTCATACAGTATCTCCTTATAGAAAGAAAAGAAATAGAGTAAAAAGCTTTACTCATGTAAATATTAGTATAAATATATTATTTTTGCAATGCCTACAACAAAATAATCAGGAAAATCAGCATATCCGTAAAATACTGCAATACCTTATTAATATAAGCTACAGATTATCTTGACCCTCAAATAAATTATCCGACAGCACCATCACCATAAGGTACTGTCGGATAAGATAATTATTGAGGGGCTTAGGAAGCAAAATCTACCATCGTGATTTTGCTTCCTAAGCCCCCTCCCGACTCACATGATACGGATGATCAATCGGATTGTTCCTTCCGCCATTTATCGCACTACTTCAAGATATTTTCTTGCGATAAGCGTTTCAGGCAGCCTGTTATTTACCTTCCGGCGGGGTGATGACTTCGCTGTGGCCGCATTCTTTCTGCGGGCAGACTTTTTCCGTGCCGCGTCGTTTGGTGGTTTTGATGGTCAGAATCGGCCAGTGGCATTTCGGGCAGGTTTCGCTGATCGGCGGGTTCCATGTGGCGTAGTCGCAGTCGGGGTAGGTGTTGCAGCTGTAGAAGATTTTTCCGTAACGGCTTTTGCGCTCGATGAGGTGGCCTTTGCCGCATTTCGGGCAGGCGATGCCGGTTTCTTTGGGTTTTTCCAAAGGTTCGATGTGTTTGCATTTCGGGTAGCCGGAGCAGCCGATGAATTTGCCGTAGCGTCCTTGTTTGTACACCAGCGGTTTACTGCATTTCGGGCATTCGCGTCCTTCGACTTCTGCGGCTTCGGCCGCCGCCTGTGCTGCGGCTTGGGCGGCTTCTTCGGCGGTTTCGTTGATGTTGCGCGTGTAGTCGCAGTCGGGGTAACCGGTGCAGGCGATGAAGCGGCCGCGTTTGCCGAATTTGATTTGCAGCTGGTGCGTGCCGCATTTCGGGCAGGTTTCTTCGAGGGCTTCGCTCGTGATTTTGGCGCGTTCGATGCCGGCTTTTTCTTCGATTTGTTTGGCAAAATCCTTCCAGAATTTCGCCATGACGGGCTTCCATTCGCGCCGCCCTTCGGCAATGTCGTCAAGCTGATCTTCGAGTTTGGCGGTGAAGTGGTAATCGACGTATTGGGTGAAATGCTCGGTCAGGAATTTATTGACGATGTCGCCGGTATCGGTGGGCACAAAGCGTTTTTGGTCGATGGTGACGTATTCGCGGTCTTTGAGCGTGGAAATGATGCTGGCATAGGTCGAGGGGCGGCCGATGCCGAATTCTTCCAAGGCTTTGACCAAGGTCGCTTCGGAATAGCGCGGCGGTGCTTGGGTGAAATGTTGCTCGCCGTAAACCTTGTCTGCAGGCAAGGTCTCGCCGACTTTGAGTTCAGGCAGCCTTGCGCTGTCTTCTTCGTCGCTGTCGTCGCGCCCCTCTTCGTACACGCTTAAAAATCCGGCAAAGGTTTGCACTTGCCCCGTCACGCGGAAAACACCTTCGCCCAAACTCATATCCACGGTCGTCGTGTCGAATTTGGCAGGAGCCATTTGGCAGGCGACGGCGCGTTGCCAAATCATTTGATACAGCTTGAATTGATCGGCGGACAAATAAGGCTTCACCGCTTCGGGCGTGCGGTACACGGACGTGGGGCGAATCGCCTCATGCGCTTCTTGCGCGTTTTTGGCTTTGGTTTTGTAGAGGCGCGCAGAGGACGGCAGATAATCCGCGCCGATTTTGTTTTCGATGTAATGGCGAATCTCGGCAATCGCATCGTTCGCCAAGGTCACGGAGTCGGTACGCATATAGGTAATCAAACCGGTCGCGCCCTGCCCGACGTCAATGCCTTCGTACAGTTGCTGCGCGGTGCGCATGGTGCGGTCGGTGGTCATGGAGAGCTTGCGCACCGCTTCTTGCTGCATGGTGGAAGTCGTAAACGGCGCGGCGGGATTGCGGCTGCGTTTTTTCTTTTCAACCGCGGTCACGGCGGCGGTGTCGTGAGCCTGTAACGCGCTCAAGACCTTGCCCTGCGCTTCTTCGGAAGGCAGGCTGAATTGCTCGAGTTTTTCGCCGTTGAAATGGGTCAGCTTGGCGGTGAATGTTTGCTTCGCCTTGTGGCTGTCCAGATGAACCGTCCAATATTCTTGGGTGACGAAAGCTTTGATTTCGTTTTCGCGTTCGCAAATCAGGCGCAAAGCGGGGCTTTGTACGCGCCCTGCCGACAATCCGCGGCGGATTTTTTTCCATAACAAGGGCGATAAATTAAAGCCGACCAGATAGTCCAAAGCACGGCGCGCCTGCTGGGCATCGACCAAGGTTTGTGACAGTTCACGCGGATTCGCCACCGCATCGAGCACTGCTTTTTTAGTGATTTCGTGAAACACCACGCGCTGCGGGCGAATGTCTTTCAAGCCGCGCTTGGATTTGAGGATTTCCTGCAAATGCCATGAAATCGCCTCGCCTTCTCTATCCGGGTCCGTTGCCAGATAGAGGTTTTCGGCTTCTTTGGCGGCTTTGACGATGGCATCGACGTGCTTGCCGTTGCGCGCCACGAGTTCGTATTTCATGGCAAAGTCGTTCTCCGGATCGACCGCGCCGGTTTTCGGCACCAAATCGCGCACATGGCCGTAAGAGGCCAAGATTTCAAATTCGCTGCCCAAATATTTTTTCAGGGTTTTGGCTTTAGACGGGGACTCGACAATTAACAGGTTTTTGCTCATGGTGGTGGGTAATGTATTCGGTGTTAGTAAAGATAAAACGCTTTCAGGCTGCCTGAAAGCTTAATGCACAATGCCGCCGTGCTCTTCAAAAATGCTGAGCAAGGTGTCGTTGACTGCCAGCGGCAACTCCGCTTCGTTGTTCCACAGGCGGATTAAAGTCAGCAGTTTGGCATTGTCCACGGTGATTTCTTCGGGCGGCAAATGCATCAATGCGCGGGTCACAAACTCGCATTCGCTTAAATCCAGATTGCCTGTTTTGCCGAGAAAATGCAAGAGACCACGTACTTCATCGGGCAAAATGTTCTGCTCTTCCCAGTTAAAAATCCGCATCGATCCTGCGCCGGCGGCACGGGTACGCCCGACATGGGCGTAAGGATAAAACAGCGTGTCCAGACAATTGACCGCGCAGCCGATTTCATGCGGCTCGCAGCCTTCTTCCATCAGCCGCATCAAAATCGACTCGCGCGAAGGCTGCCCGTCCGAGTCTTGAAACAACTCGAACAATAAAGAAAAAACTTCAAACATCGGGGTAATATTCATATCATTCAATACGTTGGAAACGACCTCCGGCCACACTCGCAATCGCGCCGGCCAGCTCTAAATCAAGCAACTTGGCATAAACCTCTGCCGGATGCAGTTGCAATTTCTCTGCCAACTCGTCCGGATGCACCGCATCAAAACCGAGCAGCTGCAATAATTCATCAGGCTGCGCATCATCCTGTTTTTGTTCGGATAGGTCAAGTTCGGGCTGCCTTTCAGGCTGCCTGAACACATCGGGGTATTCTTCCAAAATATCTTGTGCGGAAGTAATGAGCTTCGCCCCTTCGCGAATCAGCTTATGACAACCTGCCGCCTGCGGATTGTAAATCGAGCCGGGTACCGCCATCACGTCACGCCCCATTTCGCCTGCCAAACGGGCAGTGATCAACGAGCCTGATTTTTCCGCCGCCTCAACCACGACGGTAGCGCGTCCCAAAGCGGCAATCAAACGATTACGACGTGGGAAATTCACCGCATTAGGCGTGGTGCCCAGCGGAAATTCGGATATGAGCAAACCCTGCCGTGCCATGTCGAGTGCCAAATCACGATGGCGCGCAGGGTAAATACGATCAATACCCGTACCGAAAATCCCGACCGTACCGCCGGTTTCATGCAATGCGCCGCGATGGGCGGCGGCATCGATACCGTCGGCAAAGCCCGACACCACCGTCCAACCGACCGCAGCCACTTCCCGCGCCAAACGTTCTGCGGTCTGCCGTGCTTGCGGCGTGGCGTGGCGGCTGCCGACCATGGCAATCATCGGACGCGACAACAATTCAACCCGCCCGCGTAAAAACAACACCGGCGGCGGTGCCATGCCTTCCGCCAGCAACATCGGATAATCATCGTCTAACAAAGTCATCAGGCGGCAACCTTTTTCCTGCCGCGCCCAAGCCAAGGCTGCGGTAACCGCTTTCGCCGCGCTGCGTTCCAGCAAGGCAGGCAATGACTGATTGGCACGCTCCAGACAAGGGCGGATTTCTGCGGGAGAAGCGGACAAGGCGGTCGAAGCGTCACCGAATTTCGCCAGCAACGCCGCAAAGGAAATCGGGCCGAGATAGGGAGTCAATGCCAACAGCAGGTAATCGGACAAAGCTTGCGATGTCAAGGTTTTCTCCTTTTGAAACGGCTTGCATTATTATGGGTTTCAGGCTGCCTGAAAGCTTTTTCTTCAAAGGTTCAAATAACTCAAGCTGCCTGAAAAATAGCAGCGCAAAACAAAAAGCGTATGCCGCAGCACACGCTTTTATCAACCTTATGGTTTATTTTTTCTTGTTGTCGTGTTCGCGCACAATCGGGAAATCTTCCAAATCATAACCCGGATTGGAAGCGATATCGCCCAAAGTGACTTCGTTGCGTACATTGATGATGATGGCATACGACAGGTGATCACTGGAAGAATACACCATGGCCGTACCGAATTCTTCGGCAGGAATCGCGGCATAAGTGAACACGGCGTGGTTGTCGCTGTTCGCGCGTTTTTTGGTGCTGATGCGAGATCTGTCGCGGATTTTGTAAAGATTCAATACTGTACCGCGATCTACACCGTCCAATTCGCCTTTGTTCAGCAAAATAGTTTGATACTGACCGGCTTCGCTTACACCATTGAATACCCGCACCACTTTGGCTTGTATCTGAGCAAACGGCTCGTGCGGTACGAAATTAAAGCGGTCGCTGCTGCCCTCTTCCACAAAACGCAGATAATCGCCTTCTTTCATTTCGGAAGTGGCTTTCAGTACGGTCAGCGGTGCGGCAACCGTGGTTGGCACTTTGACCAAAGGATGCAGTTCGGTGTAGCGTTCGTCCGGATTCAGTTTCTCGGCTTCGTCAGCGTTTTGTTTGACTTTCGGCCCGCCGCTGCGCGAAGTCAGGGTGGCGACTTCGCCGCTGTACACGACTTCTTGACCCAAGAATTGACGGGTATCGGGGTCAATAATATCTTGATTGACGCGATAGGTCAGATAACGTCCTTGTTTTTCGATATTGTCCGCATACACGCGGTCACCCGGTGAGTACAAGATGCGTTTGTCCGGACCGGCAATCAGCACCGGCGCTTTAGCGGTTTCTTCCTTATCAATGATTTGCGGATAATCCATAAAATTACGCAAAATGCTCAAAGGCAGCGTAGGAATGCTGTAACCGTCGGTGGTGTCGTACACGCCCGGGGAGAGTTTGATGGTGGGAATACCGCCTGCCGAGCCGCCTTCCACACTTAAGCGCGGCTGACCGTTAACATAGTGCAATACCAGCACTTGTCCGGGGTAAATGCGGTGCGGGTTTTTGATTTGCGCTTTGTTCATGCCCCACAGTTCGGGCCATTTCCACGGCGAGCGCAGATACATGCCGGAAATACCCCACAAAGTATCGCCTTTTTTGATGGTGTAGCGTTGCGGTGCGTCTGCTTTGACGTTCAGGGCAAACGACGGCGCAGAAATTGCTAAGCCCAGAGTGCAAAGCAAGGTTATAATGGTTTTTCGCATGATGACGATTCCCTTTACAGTAGGATTTCATAACGGATTCGGCACAATCATATGCCATATCAGGCAGATAATGCCAGCATTTACCCTGATTTTTTTAATAAAACGATAAATTGTGTAAAGTTTTTGCACCCGAAACGAGAAAGACATGGCACTTTTAAGCATTTTGCATTACCCCGACGAGCGTTTGCACACGGTGGCCAAGCCGGTGGAAAAGGTAGACGCACGCATTCGACAATTAATCGCCGACATGGCGGAAACCATGTATGCCTCGCGCGGCATCGGCCTGGCAGCAACACAGGTCAATGTGCATGAACAAGTGGTGGTGATGGATTTATCCGAAGAAAAAAACGACTTGCAAGTCTTCATCAATGCCCGCATCACGCAGCACTCCGGCGAAACCACGCATGAGGAAGGCTGCCTGTCGGTGCCGGGTATTTTTGAAACCGTGACCCGTTCCGAACAGGTCACGGTAGAAGCCTTGGACGGCGAAGGCAAACCGTTTACGTTGGAAGCCGACGGTTTGCTGGCAATCTGCATTCAGCACGAGCTGGATCATTTGCAAGGCAAAGTGTTTGTCGAATATTTATCGCGCTTAAAACAAAACCGCATCAAATCCAAATTGAAAAAACAAGAGAAAAATACCTTATGAAAGTGATTTTTGCCGGTACGCCGCCGTTTGCGGCACACGCCTTACATGCGGTGGCCAAAGAGCATGAAGTGGTGTGCGTGCTCACTCAGCCCGACCGTCCGGGCGGACGCGGCATGAAGCTTACCCCGAGCGCGGTCAAAGCCGCCGCGCAGCAATTGAACCTGCCGATGATGCAGCCTGAAACCTTGAAAGACGCTTATATTCAGGCAGCCTTACGCGATCTGAAAGCGGATGTGATGGTGGTGGCGGCCTATGGTTTGTTGTTGCCGCAGGCGGTGTTGGATATTCCGCGTTACGGCTGCCTGAATATTCACGCTTCTTTACTGCCGCGTTGGCGCGGTGCGGCGCCGATTCAACGTGCGATTGAAGCGGGTGACAGCGAAACCGGCGTGTGCATCATGCAGATGGATGCTGGTTTGGACACGGGCGACGTATTGCGCCGTTCAAGCTGCGCGATCACGCCGGATGACACCGCGCAAAGCGTGCATGACAAGTTAATGCTGCTGGGCGCGCAAGATATTGTTGCGGTTTTGCAACAACTGCCCGATGTGCAAGCGGTGCGCCAAACCGAGCAGGGCATCACCTATGCCAAAAAAATCACCAAAGACGAAGCGCGTATTGACTGGAACCAAGCTGCAGCACAGCTTGTGCGCAAAATCCTTGCTTTCAATCCCGTGCCGGGCGCATGGACGATGCGGCGCGGACAAACGCTGAAAATCTGGCGCGCCACACTGGTCGATGAACACAACGATAACGCCGCCAAAGCCGGTACGGTCTTGCGTGCCGATGCGGACGGCATTGTGGTGGCAACGGCTGCAGGCAGCTTGTGCATCACCGAGCTTCAGGCAGCCGGCGGCAAACGTTTATCGGCACAGGCTTTTTTAAGCGGTAATGATTTATCCGTCGGCGAAGTCTTGGGGGCGGTTTGAGCTTGCGTCACGTACAACTGGCGGCGGCGCGGTGCCTGTCGGAAGTGGCGGCAGGGCGGAATCTGCAGCAGGTATTGAGCGCGGAACGTGCGCTGCAAAACACTTGGCAGCCGAGCGAACGCGCTTTGTTCACCGATTTGGCTTATGGTTGCCAGCGTTTTGCAGGCAGCCTGAATTTTTATGTGCGCGCTTTAATCGACAAACCTTTGTCCGACAAACAATGCGAAGCGGTATTGAAAGTCGCGCTGTATCAATTGGCGTACACCCGTAACGCGCCGCACGCGGTGGTGCATGAAGCGGTGGCGGCGGTGGCGACATTGTCCAAAGGCAAATTCAAGGCTTTGGTCAATGCGGTGTTGCGCCGTTTTTTGCGTGAACGGGAATCTTTACAGGCAGCCTTAACTCAAGACGATACCGCACGGGATAATTTCCCTGCGTGGTGGCGGCAACGTTTGCTCAACGACTATCCGCACAACGCGCAGCACATGATGGATTATGCCAATACGCATCCGCCTTTGACCTTGCGCGTCAATCGGCGGCATATGAACGCGCAGGATTATCTGGCATTATTGCAGGCAGCCTCACTGGAGGGCGTGGTGCTGGACGAATACGCATTGTGCGTCACCACGCCGGTGCCGGTGGCACGCCTGCCGCGCTTTCAGGACGGCACGGTGTCGGTACAAGATTGGGGCGCACAACGCGCCGCGGCATTGCTAGATGTGCACGACGGCGAACGGGTGCTGGACGCTTGCGCCGCGCCGGGCGGCAAAACCACGCATTTATTGGAGTGGGCGGACTGTCAGCTGACCGCGCTGGACGTTGACCCGCAACGCTTGCAACACGTGGCAGAAAACATTACGCGCTTAGGCTTTCAGGCAGCCTTGAAAGCCGCCGATGCGGCGGACACAACAAGCTGGTTTGACGGACAGCTATTTGACGCGATTTTGGCCGATGTACCGTGTACCGCATCGGGCGTGGTACGGCGCAACCCCGACATCAAATGGCTGCGCCGTCCGAACGATGCCGCCAAAACCGCCGCACAGCAAGTGCCGTTACTGGACGCATTATGGGGCTGCCTGAAACCGGGCGGGCGCATGTTGTTCGCCACGTGTTCGATTTTCCGTGAGGAAAACGGCGCGCAAACCGCCGCTTTTCTGGCGCGTCATGCCGATGCCGTGTGCCGCCTTGAAGAAATTGTGTTGCCCGATGAATACCGAGACGGGTTTTATTATGCCTTGCTGGATAAAACTTAAATCGCTGTTTGCGCTGTTACTGCTGCTGACGGTTTTCCCCGCAGCTGCCGAAAGCGTGCGCGCGATCCGTGCCGATGCGGTCAAGCTGCCTGCGGGGCAACTGGCGGTCAGCACGCGGTTTTATCTGGATTTGCCGCAGCAATTGCAAGACGCTTTATTGCAAGGCGTGCCTTTGCAGTTTGATTTGAGTTACCAGCTCACCCGCCCGTCGTTCGCGGCGTATAAATTTCGCTTCAATCAATGGTTTGCCGACAACAACACCGTTTCCTACAAACTGACCCATCATCCGCTGACCAACCGTTACCGCGTCACCGTCGGCACGTTTTACACCGAATACCAAACGTTGGATGCCGCCCTGAAAGCTTTGGGCGCGATTGCCAATTGGGAAGTGCTGCCCGCCGGCACGCTCAATGATTACGCCGCCGCCGACATCGGCATGAGCGTGCGCCTGACCTTGAGCACGCGCCAATTACCCAAACCCTTTCAAATCAACGCACTGACCTCGCGCGACTGGAATCTGGACAGCGGCTGGGTGGCGTTGCGCATCACGGGGACTTAAACCATGCGCCGCTTTTTATTGATGATCGGCGTGCTCTCGGTACTGGCTTTATACATGCTAGCGGTGGCGACGGGTTACGCCGCCAAAATGTCGGAATATTTCTGGTACATCACCGCGTTTGCGGTGGTGCTGACCTTGGCTCTGGTGGTGGTGCTGGCGCAGCAATTGTGGCAATTGCGGCGCGACGCGAAGCGGCACGTATTCGGCGCGAAACTGTCGCGGCGGCTCGTCAATATGTTCACTTGGGTGGCGATATTGCCAGGGGTATTTGTGTTTGCGGTGTCGGCGCAATTCATCACTCACAGCATCAACTCGTGGTTCGGCAACGAAACCGCCGAAGCCTTGGAACGCAGCCTGAATTTATCCAAGCTGACCTTAAACGCCACGCTGCAAGATTCGTTGCGGCAGGCGCAAAATTTCAGCCACAGCGTGATCATTGTTTTATCCGAACGCGATGACGTTCAGGCAGCCTTTGACCGGCTCGATACCTCGGCGTTTGCCCAAGTGCTGCTGTATCGGCCTGCCGACCAAAAACTGCTGGCGCAATCCGCCCGCAATGACCCGCAATTACCGCTGCCTGCCGAGATAGATTTCCCGTCCGCTGCGGCGGGCAATGCCCTGCACGGCAACGTCAGCATCAACAACACGCTGTACGCGCAAATCTGGCTGCCGATCCATGCCGGCGGACAAGATTATCTGGTGTTTTTCAGGCAGTCCGTACCGCCAAACGTCGCCGCCGACGTGACCTTAATCGAAAACGCGCGCGCCAAATATGCCGAACTGAGCTTTGCCAAGCGCGGTTTGCAAACTTTCTTTCTGATGACCTTGCTCTTGGCGACTTTGCTGGCGGTGATGTTGGCGATTTTGGCGGCGGTGTTTTTTGCGCGGCGATTTGTCGCACCGTTGCAATCCTTGGCGCAAGCCACGCAATCGGTGGCGCAAGGCGACTATTCGCGCCGCTCGCCGATTTACCGTTCGGACGAACTGGGTATGCTCTCGGCACGCTTTAACCGCATGACCGAACAGCTGCAAACCGCACGCGAGGCCACCGATCACCTGCACAAACAACAAGAAGCCGCCCGCCGTCATCTGGAGCTGATTCTGGCGAGCTTATCGGCAGGCGTGCTGACTTTGGACGATGCAGGCTGCCTGAAAGCGTATAACGACAGTGCGGCGAAGATTTTGGATTTCCCTTTGCACGAACTGATCGGCATTCCGACCACGCAATGGCACGGCACCGGCACGCGGCAAAACCTGATTGCGCGCTTCGTGCAGACCGTGCTTGACACCGCACCGCAAGACAAACCGATCGAAAGCGAATACGGCGGCGGCGACACGGTCAGAATCTTGCTGGGCAAAGCGGCACAACTGCCCGACGGCGCAGACACCGTGCTGGTGTTTGACGACGTGACCGATTTGGTCTCCGCGCAAAAAGAAGCCGCGTGGGGCGAAGTCGCACGCCGTCTGGCGCATGAAATCCGCAACCCGCTGACCCCGATTCAACTGTCCGCCGAACGTCTGGCATGGAAACTGCAAGGCAAACTGGACGATGCCGATGCCGACATTTTGCATCGCGCCACCGACACCATTGTCAAACAAGTGGCGGCGTTACAAGAAATGGTGGAAGGCTTCCGCAATTACGCCCGTTCCGCCAACTTGCGTTTGCACAAAACCGACTTGAATGAAATTGTGGCGGAAGTTTTGGTATTATATGAAGGCTCATCGGATTGCCGCTTCAATGCTTATCTGCATGAAGGAAGACTGCCGGTGAAGGCAGACAACACCGCTTTGCGTCAGGTGTTGCACAATATTTTCAAAAACGCGGCGGAAGCGGCGGCGGCAGACCACACGCCGCAGGTGACGGTCACCACCGAAAGCGACGGCCAGCACGCACTGCTGACCGTGTGCAACAATGGCCTGTCCTTTACGCCCGAAGTGCTGCGTCAGGCATTCGAGCCCTATGTCACCGATAAGAAAAACGGCACCGGACTGGGACTGGCAGTGGTCAAAAAAATCATTGACGAACACAGCGGCACCATTATCCTGAGCAATCAGGACGCCGGTGGCGCACGGATAAAAATCACTTTACCTTTGACGGAGAAATAATGCGCAGCACGGATATTTTGATTGTGGACGACGAAGTCGGCATTCGCGATTTGCTGTCTGAAATTTTGCAAGACGAAGGCTACGGCGTAGCGGTGGCGGAAGACGCCGAAGCCGCGCGCGCCCTGCGTCGGCAAACCCGTCCCGCCATGGTTTTGCTCGACATCTGGATGCCCGATTGCGACGGCATCACCTTGCTTAAAGAATGGGCCAAAGACGGCCTGCTCAATATGCCGGTGGTGATGATGAGCGGACACGCCAGCATCGACACTGCGGTTGAAGCCACCAAAATCGGTGCTTTGGATTTCCTTGAAAAACCGATTGCGTTGCAAAAACTGCTCGGCACGGTCGAACGCGCCTTGAAATACAGCAAAATGCAGGAAAGCAGCAACCTCACTTTAGAAAAACTCGGCAACGGCGAAGCGGTGCGCGAACTGACCGCGCGGCTTGCGGCCGCAGCCAAAAGCGAAGGGCCGATTTTGCTCACGGGCGAAGCGGGTTCGCCGTTTACCTTGGTCGCCGAATATTTCCGCCAGCACAATCACCCGTGGATTGCACCGAATGCGGAACAATGGCTCAACCCCGCCCAAGACTGGATGAAAGCAGCGCACAACGGCGTGCTGTATCTGGGCAATCTGGCCGAATACGATAAAACCGTTCAGGCAGCCATTCTGAATACGCTTACCCGCAAAGACCGCTACAACGTGCGCGTGGTGGCCGCGTGCAGCCGTCCCTTGAACGATTTGATTGTCCATGCCGATTTTGACGAGCGGCTCGGGCGCGAACTCTCCGGCATCGTGATTGCCGTACCGTCCCTGCGTGCTCATCTGGACGATTTGGTGCATCTGATCAATCAAATTTTGGTGCAACTTGTCGAAAGCAAACAGGTGCGTTTGGTACGTTTCACCAACGCCGCCTTAAACAGCCTGCATCAATACAGCTGGCCGGGTAACTTCGAGCAACTGCACCAAGTGGTCAAAAACCTCGCGCTCTCCAGCGACAACGGTACGGTCGATGTCGGGCAAGTCACCTATGTGCTGGAACAATACCGCAACCGTTACAGCAACGACTTGGGCGGCTTCGATTTCGACATGCCGCTGCGCGAATTGCGCGAAGAAGTGGAAAAGCGTTATTTCGAATACCATATCCGATTGGAAAACAACAATATGAGCCAAGTCGCTCAACGCGTCGGCTTGGAACGCACCCATTTGTACCGCAAGCTCAAGCAGTTGGGGATTCATTTTTCCAAACGGCAAGAGAAAGAATAAAACCCCTCGTCACCCGCAGCACCGCACAACCTCTACAAAGGAGTCTGTCATGAAACGTTTCAGCTTACTGTTATTGGCGTTTGCCGCCACGTCGGCGTGGGCGCAAGAGCCGACCGCGCAAGACGTCAAAGATTTTGCCCGTTACATCCCTGCGCAACATCGTTTGATCGACATCACCCGTGGCGATTTGAACCGCGACGGCGTGAACGATGCGGTGCTGGTATCGGTCGGCAACGATCCCAAACGGATTATTGCCAACCAAGGTTTAGGCGAAGATCAACTGAACACCAACCCGCGCCGTCTGACGATTTTATTCGGCGAACCAGGCGGCTACCGTCAGGTTGCGGCAGATAACGATTTGATTCCGAGCGAACACAGTCTTGAGACACCGTGTTTGGCTGATCCGCTTGGAGAGAACGGCGAGATTGCCATCACGCGCGGCATATTGAAAGTGTCGCTGCATTATTGGCTAAGCTGCGGCAGTTACGGCGTTACCAACAGTACCTACACTTTCCGCCATGAAGCAGTTCCCGCAGGAACGAATCGATTCCGTTTGATCGGCTTTGACAGCGATTCTTTCAGCCGCAACATCGGCAACACCGAATCGACCAGCATCAATTTTCTCACCGGCAAAATCAAAACCGTCACCGGCGGCAATGAATTTGAACCCGAGGAAGACCGCCCCAAAACCCATTGGAAAAATTTAAGCGGTAAGCGCGATTTTTATTTGGACGCCATGCCCGAAGATGCGGACTGGGGTCGGATATTCGGCTATTAAAACCCTGTACTTCGTGTTTCAGGCTGCCTGAAACACTTTTTTATCCAACCTAGCTTTCAAAAACCTGAGAACCGAATGAAACCCGTTAAAAAAGCTGTTTTTCCGGTGGCCGGCATGGGTACGCGCTTTCTGCCCGCCACCAAGGCCAGCCCTAAAGAAATGCTGCCGATTGTCGATAAGCCTTTGATTCAGTTTGCCGTAGAAGAAGCGGTCGCCGCCGGCTGTACCGAAGTGGTGTTTGTTACCGGACGCAACAAGCGCAGCATCGAAGACCATTTCGACAAGGCTTACGAACTGGAAAGCGAACTGGCCTTTCGCAACAAAGACAAGCTTTTGGCGCATGTGCAGGATATTTTGCCGAAAAATGTGACTTGCCTGTACATCAGGCAGCCTGAAGCCTTGGGCTTGGGACACGCGGTGTTGTGCGCCAAGGCGGCGGTGGGTGACGAGCCGTTTGCGGTCATTCTGGCAGACGATTTGATTGACGCGCCGCAAGGGGCATTGAGCCAGATGATGGAAGTTTATCGCACCACCGGTTCCAGCGTGCTGGGTGTGGAAGAAGTCGATCCTGCGGAAACCGGCTCATACGGCATCGTCGAAATCAGCGACTTGGACGGACGGCAAAAAATCGACAGCATCGTGGAAAAACCCCATCCCGATGTCGCCCCGTCCAATCTGGCGGTGGTCGGGCGTTATCTGCTGACACCGCGTATTTTTGAATTTCTCGCCACGATTCAGCGCGGCGCAGGCGGTGAAATCCAGCTCACCGATGCCATCGCCCGCCTGCTGAAATACGAAACCGTATTCGCCTATCCGTTTGCCGGCAAACGCTATGACTGCGGCAGCAAAATCGGCTATTTGCAGGCCACGGTCGATTTTGGTTTGAAACACCCCGAAACCGAGGCTGCATTTCGTCAATACCTGCATGAAGTGGCAGCACAACTGAGCAAAAAATGAAAAAAGTCTTGGCAGCATCACTATTACTGGTTGCCGGCATGGCTTATGCCGATACGGCTTCTGAACTGACCCGTTGCGAAAAAATACTGGTGGCAGGTTTTTACCATGAGGCCGTGGAAGCGGTATGCGATTTTGACAATCAAACTTCCGACGCTCTTCAGGCAGCCTATACCGACAATCATTGTGCCGCCCTCATGAGCGCAGAGGCGGCAAACCAAATCATTGTCGCCACCCTGAAAGATGCGCGTGAACGCTATGCCGCACAGGGTAAAACTGCATTTTGCAGTACCGCCAATCGCAATGCTTACAGCACCTTAACGGATTTTCTGATTGAGGATTGATCATGGGTTTACTGCATCGCCTGTGGCAGCAATGGCAAAAAAAATCAAACAGCACCGCGTCCAATCAAAACAACGCGCTCTTTGCCGTAGTGCCGCACTTTATCGACGGCGAACGCTTGACCGTTGCCACTTCAGAGCCGATCGAAGTGTTCAATCCGCAAACTGCACGCGCCGAACGGCAGCTTTACGCCGCCGATCAAGCGCAGGTTGATGCGGCGGTCGCCTCGTCATTGCGTGCCAAGAAAGCTTGGGCGCGCACCCCCGTCGATAAACGATTAAGTATTTTGCTTGCCTTTCGCGAATTGCTGCACGCTGCCGCCACTGATTTGGCACTTGTGATGATGCAAGAGCAAGGCATCACGCAAGACACCGCACACGCGGAAATTCGCCACGCTTTAAGCCTGCTGGACGATGCGCCGCAATGGACGCAACGTTTGGGCGGTCGCTTCACTCCGAATCAGCACCACACTACCGATGTGCTGTCGCAACCTGAACCCGTCGGCATTGTATTGGGCATCGAGCGCAGCCGTCTGGCACTGGCCGCACCGACTTGGCTCATCAGCGGCGCATTAAGCTGCGGCAACTGCGTGCTGTTACGGCCGTCGATTCATCACCCTTCAATCGCGATTTTTTTGGCGGATTTGCTGGAGCGTGCCGGTTTGCCCAAAGGCGTATTCAATGTGGTACAAGGCGGGCAAGCGACGGCTGATGCCTTATTGCGTCACCCGCAAATCGACGCGTTGATTTTTCACGGCGCACTGCCGCAGGAAATATCGCCGACGGTGTCTCAATCACTCACCCGCACCAGTTTGGCGATTACGGTTGATTGCCGTGCCGCCGCCGTGGTCATGCCGGACGCCGACATGGATGCGGTCGCGCGTGAACTGGTTCAAGCTTTTGCCGGCGGCTGTCAGAACGGACAGCACCTTGCCGCCGTGCTGGCGGTGGGTGATGCCGGTGTGCACATCGGCACGGCGTTACATAAAGCTTTTTCCGCATTACACAATACTGCTGCGGCAGAATTGCTCGTTCCTTTGCCTTCTGCTGCGATGTTTCAGGCAGCCTCTGCCATGCAAGAAACATTACGCCAAAGCGGTGCGGACATCGTATGGTCACATCCGCCCTCGGGTAAGGGCTGGCATGGCGGCATGATGTTGGTCGATTTTGTCACGCCGGATCATGCTTTATTGCAACAAGAATCCGTCTTGCCGATTTTGCCGATTGTGCGCGTTCCCGATAGCACGGCGGCGCAGGCGGTATTGGCAGAAAATCCCGTATTCAACAGCGTTGGTTTTTTCGGTAACGATTTACGCACCCTGCATCGTTTGACGGCCGAAACGGGTTTGCGTCAAATCGGCATCAATACTCTGGTACGTTATCCGCATCCTAAAGTCGGCCTTTCCGGTATCGACGGCGATGCCGCTTTGCCGTTTTTCACCCGCAACCGCACCGTCGCCCATTACTGGTAAAGGAAAACGCGCCGTGTACTTACCGCAAAAAAACACCGTTTGGTTAAAGCTCTCCGTATTGGCGGTTTTGATTTTCATCGTGTGGCTGGTGGTGCTGCTCAAGCCGATTCTCACCCCGTTTATCGCCGCCGCCGTGTTGGCTTATATGCTTAATCCGCTGGTTGAGCGGCTGTGCCGCCGCCGCGTGCGCCGCCCGATCGCGGCGATGGCGGTGATGTTGTTTGCCCTGCTGCTGATTGTGGTGCTGCTCATCATGATCATCCCGATGCTGATTGCCCAGTTCCAAAACATGCTGGAAAAACTGCCGCAATTTGTCTTGTGGATCAACGATATTGCCTTGCCGCGCCTGAACGCTTTTTTTGGCACCGCCTACACGCTTGATACCTCCGCTTTTGCCCAATTATGGGAGGAAAACAGCAGCGTCATCAAAACCGCACTGGGCAAGCTCATGCCCACCTTGGCCAA
This sequence comes from Neisseria sp., assembly GCA_030538055.1. Lineage (GTDB taxonomy): Bacteria > Pseudomonadota > Gammaproteobacteria > Burkholderiales > Neisseriaceae > RGIG9985. The sequence continues at coordinate 4,071 of JAUNUS010000017.1, read as the reverse complement.
ACAAAGCGGCAACGTCTTAGCCGTGCTGATCAATTTAATGCTGCTGCCTTTTTTGCTGTATTACTTTCTGCTGGACTGGAACCGTTGGGCACAAGGCGTTAAGCGATTGATTCCACGCCGTTTCATCACCACCGCCGAACGCATCATGTATGAACTCGATCAGGTTCTCAGTGAATTTCTGCGCGGGCAATTGATGGTGATGCTGGTGGTGGGTGCTATTTACGGTTTGGGTTTATCACTGGTCGGGCTGGATAATGGTTTCGCCATCGGTATGGTCGCCGGTATTTTGGTGTTTATTCCCTATCTGGGTTCATTCACCGGCTTACTGCTGGCGACAGTAGCCGCTATTTTGCAATTTAATGCTTGGAGCGGACTGCTGATGGTGTGGGGCGTTTTTGCAGTGGGTCAGTTTTTGGAAAGCTTCATCATCACCCCGCGCATCATCGGCGAGCGCATCGGACTGTCACCGCTGGCGGTGATTTTCGCCTTGATGGCATTCGGGCAGTTAATGGGTTTTGTCGGCATGTTGCTGGCATTGCCGATGGCGGCGATTTGCGTGGTGTTGTTCCGCGAAGGCATGGAGGCTTATTTTGCCAGCAACCTCTATCGGGACAATCAGGAAAATTCCTGTAAAATACCGACGGCACAACACACGCCACCTGCCCCGAACCAACCGGATCAGGCTGCCTGAACAAACCGCTACACAACGATTTTTTAACACACACTAAGGAAAAATCATGCAACTCAACCCTTTGAAAACCCTGCTGCTCGTCGGCGCATTGGCATTGACCGCTTGCGGCGGACAACCTGCCCAACCGGCTGCGTCCGATGCCGCGCCGCAAGTTGAAGCCAAAACCACCATCAAAATCGGCACCACCGTCGGCGATTTCGGCGATATGGTGAAAGATTCGATCAAACCGATTCTGGAAAAACAAGGCTATCAAGTGCAGCTGATCGAATTTACCGATTATGTGCGCCCCAATCTGGCGTTGGCGCAAGGCGATATTGATGTGAACGTGTTTCAGCATAAACCTTATCTGGACGGTTTTGCCAAAGAACACAAGCTGGATTTAAGCCCCGTTTTCCAAGTGCCGACCGCACCTTTGGGACTGTACCCGGGCAAGCTGAAAAGCTTGGACGAGGTTAAAGACGGCGCGTCCATTTCCGCGCCGAACGACCCGAGCAATTTTTCGCGCGCTCTGGTGATGATGAACGAACTGGGCTGGATCAAACTCAAAGACGGCGTTGATCCGCTGGTCGCCTCGACTCAAGATATTGCCGAAAATCCGAAAAACCTGAAAATCATCGAACTGGAAGCGGCACAACTGCCCCGTTCGCGCGGCGATGTGGATTTCGCGATTGTGAATGGCAACTACGCCATGAGCTCGGGCATGAAGCTGACCGAAGCCCTGTACCAAGAGCCGAGCTATGCTTACGTCAATTGGGGCGCGGTGCGTACCGCGGATAAAGACAGCAAATGGGTGCAGGACGTGATTGCCGCCTATCTGTCGCAGGAATTCAAAGATTACTGCTACAACCGTTTCCAAGGTTACAAATACCCCGAAGCATGGGGCGCACAACCGACCGTGGCGCAAGAGCCGGGTAAAGCAGCGGTCACGCAATAATCGCAGCGACATTATGCGAAAAGGCTGCCTGAAAGCTTTCAGGCAGCCTTTTTCATTTTCAAAACACCAATTAAAGCTTTTCCAATTTGGCGTAAGCCGTGTCCAATTCTTTCATGCCTTCACGCCCGAAATTCACCGTCAGGCGTGCGCTGTCGCCTTTGCTTAAAGCATCCACAATCACGCCCGTGCCGAATTTGGCATGGCGCACATTATCACCGATCGCAAAACCGGCAAAATCCCGCGCCGTGTTCAATGTTTCCACGCGACGCGTGCGTGTCGGTTCCGCCGGCGCGACCGTATTCAGGCTGCCTGAAAGCAAATGCAGCAGTTCTTCGGGAATTTCATCGACAAAGCGCGACGGCAAGGGATAATGCCGCTGCCCGTGCAAAAACCGCTGCTGCGCCGCGCTTAAATACAGCCGTTGCCGCGCACGGGTAATCGCGACGTACATCAGGCGGCGTTCTTCCTCCAGTCCGCCCGCTTCGTTTAAGGCGTATTCGCTCGGAAACAAACCTTCTTCAATCCCGCTTAAAAACACCGCATCAAATTCCAAACCCTTGGCGGCGTGTATCGTCATCAGCTGCACCGCGTCTTCATTGTGTCCGGCTTGGTGTTCGCCCGCTTCCAGCGCAGCGTTGGACAAAAACGCCAGCAAGGGAAATTCGGGCGTGTCCGCGGTGTTTTCAGGCAGGGTCTCAAACGTGCTCTCATGTGGTTTGAATGCCGCCGCGGCGTTAATCAGCTCTTGCAAGTTTTCGATGCGTTCCTGATGTTCGCCTTTTTGCGTGCGGTAATGCTCCAGCAGACCGCTGTCCTGCACCGCCGCATTCATGATTTCCGGCAGCGCGTCCTGCATGATGCGTGCGCGTAAATCATGGATTAAACGCACAAACACTGCGATTTTGGGCGACTTTTCCGCCAAGGTGCAGGCTGCCTGAAACAATGAAACGCGGCTTTCCTGCGCGGCGGCTTGTAAATTTTCCACGGTGCGCGCCCCGATGCCGCGCGGCGGCATATTGATGATGCGCAGCAAAGCATTGTCGTCGCCGCTATTGACCGCCAGCCGCAAATACGCCAGCGCGTGCTTGATTTCCTGCCGTTCGTAAAAACGCAAGCCGCCGTAAATACGGTACGGCAAACGCGCGGCAAACAGCTCCTGTTCCAGCACCCGCGATTGGGCATTGCTGCGATACAGCAGGGCAATGTCGCGTGCGGCATAACCTTCGCGCAGCAGCGAGCGCACTTCGTCCACAATGTATTGCGCTTCGGCGGCATCATCGATCGCATGCAGGAAGCGGATTTTTTCGCCGTCTTCGGCCTCGGTACGCAGGTTTTTGCCCAGTCGTTTTTGATTGTTGGCAATCACCGCATTGGCCGCCGCCAAAATATGCCCGACCGAACGGTAGTTTTGTTCGAGTTTGATCGGCTCGCCCACCGCAAAATCGCGCATCAGCGCATCCATATTGCCCACGTTCGCGCCGCGAAAACGGTAAATGCTCTGGTCGTCATCGCCCACCGCAAACATCACCGCACCGCCGCCCGCCAGCAGTTTCAGCCACGCGTATTGCAATTTGTTGGTGTCTTGAAATTCGTCCACCAGAATATGGCTGAAGCGTTTTTGGTAATGCGCGCGCAATAGTTCATTACTGTGCAACACTTCGTAACTGCGCAGCATCAGCTCGGCAAAATCCACCAAACCTTCACGCCGACACACCGCATCGTATTCGGCATAGCATTCGATCAGGCGTTGGGTGTACGCATCGGGCGCGGACAGCGCACCGGCGCGCAAACCGGCTTCTTTTTGCGCATTGATAAATCCTTGCAAGCTGCGCGGCATGATTTCCGAATCGCTGATGTTCCATTGCTTCAACAAACGCTTAATCAAGCCGTGCTGATCCGATGCGTCCAGAATCTGAAAGCTGGCAGGCAGCCCCGCATCACGATGATGCAGCCGCAAAAATCGATGACACAAACCATGAAACGTACCCAACCACATGGCGCGCACCGTGATTTGCGTCATCGTCGCCAGCCGCGCCGCCATTTCTTTGGCGGCTTTATTGGTAAACGTCACCGCCAACACCGAATGCACCGTCGCCTGCCGCGTCGCCAACAACCACGCAATGCGCGTGGTCAAAACCCGTGTTTTACCGCTGCCCGCACCCGCCAGCACCAAAGCGGATTCGGCAGGATAAGTGACCGCACGCAATTGTTCGGGGTTAAGGTTCGCCAGCAGCGATGAAGTAGTTATATTCATAGAGGAAAGCTTTGGTGACATGGTGGGTGAAGTAAAAACGGCAATGAGGGGTTTAGTGGTTTGGACGGTGATGTTTGATTTGTAAAGGTTTCAGGCAGCCTGTATTGCTTTACAAAAGCTTCTCCCTCAACGTTAAAAGCCACCGAAACTTCTCATTTCATCCGCCCACCCCTTGAAGCAGCCGTTCAAAAA
>JAUNUS010000038.1 GCA_030538055.1 Neisseria sp. | reverse complement strand
TAAAAATTCGTCGGAAAAATTCGTCCTGCTGGATATTCGTGAGGAAAATGAACGCGGTTTGACCATTGCCGCTGCCAAAGAAGTGCATCTCCCGCGCGGCTTGTTGGAGTTTCAGGCTGAGAAAAGCTTAAATGAAAACGATAAAATTGTGGTGTATTGCCGCACCGGCAGTCGCGGCGTATACGCCAGCAATCAGTTGCGTGCCTTAGGTTATCGCCAAGTGTATAACCTTAAAGGCGGTATTACTGCGTGGATGGAAGCAGGCTACCCCGTGCGCACGTTTAATCTGGGAGAGGTCACGCCGCATAATTACAAGCAGAAAAAATAAAGACCAGTGTGTCAGCCTCAATGGAGAACCCGCTTTTAAAGCGGGTTTTTTGATGGCATAAAATGCCGGAGCCGTATCTTACCGCTCCGGCATCAGAAAATGCGCACGGCCGATGGCGATGGGTTGGTTCGGGTCGCGCTGCCAGGTTTTGATGGCAAGATTGGCGATGCGGCTGCCTTGGCGGGTCAGAATGCAACCGGCATAAGTGTCCTCAGGCTTACCCGAACGCAGATAATCCAGCGAAAAATCGACGATTTTCGGCAGCTCTGCCAAACCGGCGTGGTAGTGCAGGAAAATCGCCGCCGCGCTTTCCATAAAACCGCCAATCAATCCGCCGTGCAATGCCGGCAGCATGGTGTTGCCGATCAACATTTCGCGAAACGGTAACAGAAAGAGCAATTGCTGTTTTTCTTCTTCGTAGCCGGCGCGCAAGCCGATGAATTGCGCATACGGCATGGTGCGGTAAATGCGCTCGGTCAAGGCTTGGTCAAAAATAAAATCGTTCATACGACGGCTCCCTTCAGGTGTGCCGGCAGCGGTGTACGCATATAGGTTGCCGTGCCCAGTGCAAACGGGTCTTCGGCGTGTCGGGCGTAGCACACGGTGCGCACAAAGGCGACTTGCCCGCTTAAACGGTAACATTCGGCAGTGGCGAACACACGCTCGGCAGGGGGCGCAGGGTGCAGATAATCAATGCGCAAATCCAAGGTCGCCAAGGCTTCGATTTCGGGCAAATGCGCCGCGACGGCGACTGCGCCGACCACGTCGATCAAAGTGGTGACCGCGCCGCCGTGCAGCACGCGGCTGTCGCTGTTACCGATCAAATCTTCACGCCAATCGATGCTTAAAGTCGGAATGCGCCCGTGTTCATGTTCAAAACGCAAACCCAAAGCAGCGCAATGCGGCAGGTGAACGTATAGGTTTTTTAAGGCCAGATAAGTGGCTTGATGTTGCGGCATAAAAGGTACTCAGGAGTATTTTTGTGCAGTGCATTATACAGAACAACGCCGTCAGGCGTTCAATCATACTGGCGCGGTAAAAACGCCGTGTCGGGCTGACGGTCTTTTTTCACCGCGCGGCGTTGGTTTTTGCCCAACAGCAGCTTGAGTTGCCAGATTTTTTCGGCGCGTAACGATTTGCGCGGCGAATGCTGCATGGCGTGCAGTACCCGTTTGCTCGCCAGCAGTGCATCGGGTGAGCGGGCGCATAGATTTTCCGCGCAAGCGTAAGCCGCCGCGAACGGATCATCGACCACTTGCGTCACCAGCCCGCAGCGCAAAGCTTCATCGCCGTCGATGATGCGCGCGCTCATGGTCAATTCTTTCAACACATCCGGCGCGACCAGTCCGCGTGCGCTTGCGCTCAAACCCATGTCCGGCACAATGCCCCAGCGCGTCTCCATGATCGCGATGCGGCTGTCGGCATGGGCAAAACGGAAATCCGCCCCCAACATCAACTGCACCCCCGCGCCCAAACAATGCCCGTGCACGGCGGCGATCACCGGTTGCGGCAAGTCGCGCCAAGCCAAAGCGGCTGCCTGAAAAAAACTGCGTCCGGGTTTGATCAATTGCCAGAAAACAGGCAGGCGGTTACGCGGATTATTCAGATCCGCCAAATCAATACCGGCGCAAAACGCATCGCCGCGTCCGGCGAGAATCACCGCGCGCACCGTGCGGTTTTTGCCCAAATCGCGCGCGACGGCAATCAGTTCGCGCATCATGGTAAAGCTCATCGCGTTTTTCTTATCGGGGCGGTTGAGCCACACCACGGCGATGTCGTTGCGTAATTCTACGGAGAGGGTTTTCATGGCATTTTCTCGGGTGGAATGTATAGATTCAGGCTGCCTGAAAGGTTTTGAAGGTTTCAGGCAGCCTGAACATAACGTTCAATGATCCAAAATATGTTTCAGCGGCAGTAAAGTGGTGTGCTTGATTTCTTTCATCACAAAGCTGGATTTCGCGTCCAATACGCCGGTGCGCGAAAGTAATGTCTCCAGAATAAAGTGGGAAAAATCTTCCATATCGACAAAAAAAGCGTGCAGCATATAATCGGTCTCGCCGGTGAGCGCGAGGCAGCTGACCACTTCTTCCCAGTCCTGCACCGCCAGCTCGAACGCGGCGCGGATTTCCTTGTTTTTCGCCAGCGTCACCCGAATAAAAGCCTGCAAGCCCAAGCCGATGGAGGGCGGCGACAACAGGGCCGCGTAACGTTCGATTACGCCTGCGTCTTCGAGTTGCTTCAAGCGGCGTAAGCACGGCGAGGGCGATAAGGCGACGCGCTCCGCCAGTTCGACGTTGGATAAGCGGCCGTTTTGTTGCAGGGCGTTGAGAATACGTAAATCGGTTTTGTCGAAAGATTCCATCATCATTATCCGTTTTGTTGAGTGCGTAAGACAGGCGGATTTTAAAGCATAAGCGTAATGAGTCACAAGTTTTGCGCAAGAATATTGCGTTAAAGTTATTTTTTAAGAATACTTGTGCTAAGTTGCCATGCTTTTCAGGCTGCCTGAAAACGGTATGGCATGAGATTTTTTATACGGCGTGAAGAAGCACGTAAAATCCTCTACAATAGCTTGGGAACCTTTGAGAAACTCGTGACGGCGGCTTTAGCTGCTCTTTCTTCGTCATGCTGCGTCCCACACTTAGGGCAATAGAACCACTATTGCCCTAAATGTGCTCCTTGTCTGCCAAAAAAATAGCAGCCAAATCCACGCGCCAGAGTTTCTCAAAGGCTCCCTGTTTCGACATTATGACCATTGGGAAAGGCTGCCTGAAACGGCAAGCCCCTTTTATTGACCCTTAACCAAAAGATTCACAAGGAAAAATCATGAGCAAAACCATTGCAGTATTGGCAGGTGACGGCATCGGGCCGGAAATCGTGCGCGAAGCGGTGCGCGTGTTGGAAGTGTTGCAGCGTGACGGTTTGGACATTCGTTTTGAATACGCGCCGTTGGGCGGTGCGGCCTATGACGAATACGGTGCGCCTTATCCCGAATTCACCCAAAACATCTGCCGTGCTGCCGATGCGGTGTTGCTGGGCGCGGTCGGCGGGCCGAAATACGATCATCTGGAACGCCCCTTGCGTCCCGAGCGCGGTTTGTTGGCGATTCGTAAAGATTTGAATTTGTTTGCCAATCTTCGCCCTGCGGTGTTGTATCCCGAACTGGCCGACGCTTCGACCTTGAAGCCGGAAGTGGTGAGCGGTTTGGATATTTTGATTGTGCGCGAACTGACGGGCGATATTTATTTTGGCGAGCCGCGCGGCATCACGACGAATGAAAAAGGCGAACGCGAAGGCATCAACACCATGCGTTACAGCGAAAGCGAAATCCGCCGCATCGGCCATATCGCCTTTCAGGCAGCCGCCAAACGCAACAAAAAACTGTGTTCGGTGGATAAAGCCAATGTGTTGGAAACCACGGAATTGTGGAAAGAAATCATGACCGACCTGAACCGCGAATACCCCGAAGTAAGCTTGTCGCATATGTATGTGGACAACGCGGCGATGCAGCTGGTGAAGAACCCGAAACAGTTTGACGTGATGGTCACGGGCAATATTTTCGGGGATATTTTGTCCGACCAAGCGTCGATGCTCACCGGTTCGATCGGCATGTTGCCGTCGGCTTCGCTCAACGAAACCGGCAAAGGTTTGTACGAGCCGTCGCACGGTTCCGCGCCCGATATCGCGGGACAAAACAAAGCCAACCCGCTGGCGACCATACTATCGGCGGCGATGTTGGTGCGTTACAGCTTAAACGACGAAGCGCGCGCGCGCCGTATTGAAAGCGCGGTGCAAAAAGTGTTGCAGCAGGGTTTGCGCACCGGCGATATTTTTGAGGAAGGTTGCCGCTTGGTGTCGTGCAGCGAAATGGGCGATGCGGTGGTGGCCGCGTTGTAAAAAGCTTTCAGGCAGCCTGAATCATCGACAATCAACAGACGGGAAACTCCGTCTGTTTTTTTGTGCGGTTTATGGGCGTAACGATTTTTGCGGGGTGTTCAGGCTGAGACCTTTGCAAAAATCCGTCCTGCGGCGCATTTCTTTGGAATGCGCTCCTCGAAAGCGCAGCCTATCGATAAGATATGTCTGTGCCTTCTGCGGTGCTATTCCTGCGAACTGCACTCACATGACAGGCTTTTGCAAAGGTCTCAGGCTGCCTGCAAGATAAACAAGCACCGCCAGCCACACCATGGCGTAGCCGATCAGGCGATGTATGTTGAATGGTTCGTGAAACACGGTCAGGCCGATGATGAATTGCAAAGTGGGCGAGATGTATTGAATCATGCCCATATTGGCCAAGGAAATACGCTTTGCCCCCGCCGCAAACAGCAATAAGGGAATGGTGGTGACCACGCCCGAGCCGATGAGCACCAGACGCGCCAAGGGTGCCAGTTCGGTAAAGTAGAAATCACCGCGATGATCTGCCCACAGCAAATACAGCAGGGCAAAAGGCAGCATCCATAAGGTTTCCAGCACCAATGCCGCCAAAGCAGGCAGCGGCGCGATTTTCCGCAACAGCCCGTAAAAACCGAAACTGAGCGCGAGAATCACCGCCACGACCGGCACGCCGCCCGAGAGCCAAGTCAAATACAGCACCCCGCCTGCGGCGATGGCAATGGCGGCAAGCTGCGTCGGGCGCAAAATCTCGTGCAACACAATGCGCCCCAGCAAAACCGCCACCAAAGGTGTGATGAAATAACCCAAACCCGCATCCAAAACATGATGATGGGTCACCGCCCACAGATAAGTCAGCCAATTGACGGACAAGGCCGCCGCCGAACCGAAAAAAATCAGCAGCAAACGGCGGTCACGCAGCGCAGCGAGCAGTTGGCGATTTTGTCCGCTGAAAGGCAGAATCATCAACGCGAACAAGGCCGACCACACGATGCGTTGCGCGAGGATTTGCTCCGCAGGCATGGCGGTGGCGTTCAGCGGATACCAATACAGCGGAAAAATGCCCCATAATAAGTAACACGCAGCCGCATACAGCAAACCTTGGGTGGTTTGCTCGCGGGTCGAAGTGGTGATGGTGGTCATGAAATGAATCGTAAAAAACATACGGCTGCCTGAAAATCATACCTTTCAGGCAGCCTGAAACACAGACAGGAAAATATTTTAGCCGAGCTTTTTGACAAAGACTTTGGACTGGCGTTTGTTGTCGGTGTACTGGCGCAGCCGTTCGGCGGGCAATTCGTCCGGCGAAGCAGGCAAGAAGCCGCGTTCGCTGAACCAGTCGGCGGTGCGCGTGGTCAGGGCAAACAGGCGGGTGATGCCGCGTTGGCGCGCATTCTCTTCAATATGGTTTAACAGCAAATCGCCGCAGCCTTTACCGCGCGCATTGTCCGTCACCGCTAGGCAGGAAATTTCTGCCGCGTCGCTGTCCTGAAATACTTTCAAGGCGGCGCAGCCGTATACCAACTCGTCGTATTCCGCCACGAAAAATTCGCGGATATGGCTTTCCAAATCGTCACGGGTGCGCGGCAGCAAAATACCGCTACGCACCAGCGGTTCGATCAATTGCATCAAATCGGGAATATCGCGGGCAACCGCAGGGCGCACGCGGGTGAACGAAGTGTGCGCCAAAGCCGTGCCCAAGCCGTGGCGCGTGAAGAGTTCGCACAGCAAACTGCCGTCCGCCGTGCCGTCAATAATCTGCACGCGATGCACGCCGCCTGCCAACGCGTCCAATGCGGCCGGCAAAACGCGCACGATGTCTTCGTGTTGCGGGTGTTCGTTGGCATAACGCTGTGCTTCTTCGGCCGAGAGATTGCGCAGTAAAGTGCCGTTTTGATTGACGATGCCGGCGGCGCGATTGAGAAAAACCAGCTTTTCCGCGTTCAATGCTAAAGCCAAGGCGGCGGCGGTTTCAGGCAGCGAAAGATTATAAGTAATGCCGCCCAAGGAATGACCGACGGGACTGACCAGCACCAGCTGATTGTTGTTCAGGCAGCGTGTAATGGCTTCGCTGTCGATTTTTCGCACCTGCCCCGTGAATTGCATATCGACGCCGTCCAACACGCCCAACGGTTTAGCGGAAATAAAATTACCGCCGGCGATCGAAAGTTTCGCCGTGTGCGCAGGCGCATGCAAAAAACCCATGCCCAAAGCCGCTTCAATATTCAGCCGCACCGCGCCGCACAGACGTTTGACCTCTTCCAGCATGGCGGCATCGGTGATGCGGTAGCCACGGCAGTATTGCGACGGTGTGGCGCGGTCTTGCTCCAAAAAATCACGCACACCATGCACGAGTACGATGCGTACGCCCAAGCTGCTCAATAAAGCAATGTCTTGTGCCAGCGCAGTAAAGTAGGCTGCCTGAAGAATATGGCTGCCCACGACCAAGACTACGGTTTTGCCGTGCAGATAATGGATATACGGCGCGGCTTCGCGAAAGGCGGCAACAAAAGACGGTTCGGGTTTCATTTTTGCAAAATGATGTAGAAAAGTTGAATCACGAGCACAATCAAAGCCACGATGCTGGCCATGGTCCAGTTCATTTCCTCGCGCGTCGGCGGAGGAGGATAAAAGCGTGGATCGAAACGCGGATCATACGGCGCAGGCATTTCACCGAGGTGTGCGCCGGGTAAGTGGTTTTGCTGCCCGTTGGATTGGTCTTCAAGCAAAGCCACTGGTTCGGACTGAGGTTCGGGAACGGCGGAAAATTCTTCCTGCGCGGCTTCGGCGGGCGTGGCTGCCGCCGGTTCAGCGGGTTCGATCGGTTCGGCCGGTTTTGCCGCGGGCGGAGCGGTTTCAGGTTGCGCCGATGCAACAGTTTCGGCAGCCTCCGTCGCGGCGTCGAGTGCCGGAGCGGTATTTTTCTTACTGAAAATACGGGCGAACCATGAAGTTTTGGCTTGTTCGGGTGCCGTTTGCTTGGCACTTGCATCGCTTGGTGCGGAAGCTTCGTCCGTGACGGGTGTTTCTGCGGCGGCGGTGGCGTGTGCGGATGGTGCGGGCGGTTCGCTTAAGTCGCCCAAATCAAATTCATTGGCGGACTTGCGTCCTGAACGGATGGTCGAGCCGAAAAGGTGTGCGGAGAGTTTGACCGCAGGGCGTTCGGGTGCTTTGGGTTTGGCGGCGGAGGTGCGCTGCAATGAGTCTTTTGCCTGAAAAATGCCGCGGCAACGACTGCATACCACCAGCCCGTCCGCAGCGGACAAGTGCTGCTCGGTGACCCGAAATTTGGCGCGACATTGTGGGCAAGTCGTGATCAACATGAAAAAATCGCAGTAACAGACAAGACGTAAAACGGTTAATGTATGTAAAGATTCGGGAAAATGCAAGCAATATTACAATGTGATGTTTAAGCCGATGCATCATGTTATCTTTCGATACAGTGACTTCGCCCTTGCATCTTATGCTTGGAAATGACAAAATCCGCCCCATCTGCAGACGAAGTTTCATTGTCTTGCCCGCCCATATCAAGAAATATTAAGGAACAGCCATGTCTCTTACGATTACCGACGAATGCATCAACTGCGATGTGTGTGAGCCGGAATGCCCGAACGATGCCATTTCGCAAGGGGACGAAATTTACGAAATCGACCCTGAATTGTGCACGCAATGCGTCGGACATCATGACGAGCCGCAATGCCAGTTGGTTTGTCCTGTGGATTGCATTATTCCCGACCCCAACCATCCCGAAACGCCGGAAGAGTTGCAGGATAAATTCATCCGCATCACTGCCGCTAAATAACACTAAAAAAGCATCCGAACGGAATATGCCGCCCGCATATTCCGTTTTTCTGTCGGCATGAAAAACGCAGAGGGCGAAAGCCGCTTGGCAAAATAATTGCGTGTGAACACTTGACGGGTGATTTTTGCTTATGTATTATTCCGCCTCTTACACGGAGGGATTCCCGAGCGGCCAAAGGGGGCAGACTGTAAATCTGCTGCGAGAGCTTCGAAGGTTCGAATCCTTCTCCCTCCACCACTTCTTGTTTTGCGAGTGGGTTTAAGGCGAACAACTTGCGGGTGTAGCTCAATGGTAGAGCAGAAGCCTTCCAAGCTTACTGTGAGGGTTCGATTCCCTTCACCCGCTCCACAACGTGTTTTCTTGTTTTCAGGCAGCCTGAAAACATCATGGTCATTATTTGTGCAGGCAGTGTTTGCATAAAGACCATACCCGCCCATGTAGCTCAGGGGTAGAGCACTCCCTTGGTAAGGGAGAGGTCGGCAGTTCAAATCCGCCCATGGGCACCACCTCATATCGACTTTTGTTTAACCATTCTGAAACCTAAAGGAAATTGCCATGGCAAAAGAAAAATTCGCGCGGACGAAGCCGCACGTAAACGTTGGCACCATC
>JAUNUS010000016.1 GCA_030538055.1 Neisseria sp. | reverse complement strand
CGTGATAATGAAATATACCACCTAACAACGACTGAAGATTTGTTAGACCACTACAAGGGGATTAGGCGGAGGAAATAAAGGTTTCTTCCGGTTGGATATTTTGGGTTTGAGTAATGTTGGAAACACGCAAAACAAAACGCACACAAACATCGGCTAAAATGTAGAAAACAACAGCGTTGTTTACACTTTTGCTTAGTGCTTGTTGACCACAAAAAGTGGGTTTAGTGGGTTGTCAAGAATGCCGTAAGGCACGGCGAAGCCGCGTAGTTCTTGATAATCTACTAAATCCACTTAAACTCCCACAAGCAGAAAGCAAAAGCGGGTCAGTACAAAAAAGTGTAAACAACCCGACCATTTTCTACAGCTAACATTAAAAAAGACTGCCTGAAAATCTTTCAGGCAGCCTTTGATGACGTCAAAACTGATTCAATCAGTCTTTTTTGTCTTTCACTTCTTCAAACTCCGCGTCCACCACATCGTCGTTGGGCGATGCTGCGTCATCAGCGGTGCTTGCACCTTCCGCTTGTGCTTGCGCGTACATCATTTCGCCCAGTTTTTGGCTGGCGGTGGCCAAGGTTTCGGCTTTGGCGTCAATCGCGGCTTTTTCGTCGCCTTTGACCGCTTCTTCGGTGTCTTTCAATGCGGCTTCGATGTTTTCTTTCTCGGCTGCATCAAGTTTGTCGCCGTACTCACTCAGTGATTTTTTTACCGAATGAATCAAAGCTTCGGCTTGGTTACGGCTTTGCACGAGTTCAGTCAATTTGCGGTCTTCCTCGGCATTGGCCTCGGCGTCTTTCACCATGCGTTCGATTTCTTCCTCGCTCAAACCGCTGGAAGCCTGAATGGTGATGTTCGCTTGTTTGCCCGTGCCTTTGTCTTTAGCCGACACGTGCAAAATACCGTTCGCGTCGATGTCAAAAGTCACTTCGATTTGCGGCATACCGCGCGGTGCGGGCGGGATATCGCCCAAGTTAAACTGACCCAAGCTTTTATTGGCGGAAGCTTTTTCGCGTTCGCCTTGCAACACGTGAATCGTCACCGCGTTTTGGTTGTCCTCGGCGGTGGAGAACACTTGCGAATGCTTGGTCGGAATCGTGGTGTTTTTGTTGATGAGCTTGGTCATGATGCCGCCCATGGTTTCGATGCCCAAGGACAAAGGCGTCACGTCCAGCAACAACACGTCGGTACGGTCGCCCGACAACACCGCGCCCTGAATCGCCGCGCCCACGGCAACGGCTTCGTCCGGATTCACGTCTTTACGCGGCTCTTTACCGAAAAACTCTTTCACCGCATCTTGGACTTTCGGCATACGGGATTGACCGCCGACCAAAATCACGTCGTTGATGTCGTTCACGCTTAAACCGGCATCTTTGATCGCGATTTTGCACGGCTCGATCGAACGTGCGATCAAGTCTTCGACCAAGCTTTCGAATTTGGCACGGGTGATTTTCAATGCCAAGTGTTTCGGGCCGGTCGCGTCCATGGTGATGTACGGCAGGTTGATTTCGGTTTGCTGACCGGAAGAAAGCTCGATTTTGGCTTTTTCCGCCGCTTCTTTTAAGCGTTGCAGCGCCATCACGTCTTGTTTCAAATCAATGCCTTGGTCTTTTTTGAACTCGGAAATGATGTAGTCGATCAAGCGTTGGTCAAAGTCTTCGCCGCCTAAGAAGGTATCGCCGTTGGTCGCCAAAACTTCAAACTGTTTGTCGCCGTCCACGTCTGCGATTTCGATAATCGAAATATCAAACGTACCGCCGCCCAAGTCGTACACCGCGATTTTACGGTCGCCTTTTTCGCCTTTGTCCATGCCAAACGCCAACGCTGCCGCCGTCGGCTCGTTGATGATGCGTTTGACTTCCAGACCGGCGATACGGCCTGCGTCTTTGGTGGCTTGGCGTTGGCTGTCGTTAAAATACGCCGGAACGGTAATCACCGCTTCGGTCACGGTTTCGCCCAGATAATCTTCCGCCGCTTTTTTCATTTTGCGCAAAATTTCGGCGGAAACCTGCGGCGGCGAGAGTTCTTTGCCTTGTGCTTTGACCCAAGCGTCGCCGTTACTTGCTTTAACGATGTCAAACGGCATCAAGTCGATGTCTTTTTGCACTTCTTTGTCTTCAAAACGACGACCGATCAAGCGTTTGACCGCGTAAATGGTGTTTTTGGGGTTGGTGACCGCCTGACGTTTGGCGGGTGCACCCACCAGAATTTCGCCGTTGTCCACGTAAGCGATGACGGACGGCGTGGTGCGTGCGCCTTCTGCGTTTTCGATGACTTTATTGTTACCGCTTTCCGAGATGGAAACGCAGGAATTGGTGGTTCCTAAGTCAATACCGATGACTTTTGCCATGATGGATACTCCTTAAAAAGTTAATTTGGATTTGAATGATTCGTTAAATAAGGTGTGTTCGGGCTTTTTCAAGCCGTACGTGAGCGGTTTACGCCTCTTTCGCCGCCGACACCACCACCAGCGCGGGGCGCAAAATGCGGTCGTTGAGCGCGTAGCCTTTTTGCATGACGCGAATCACGGTGTTCGCGGCGGCATCGGACGCTTCGGTGCTCATGGCCTGATGTTTGTTCGGGTCGAGCGTCTCGCCCACGGGATTGATTTCGCTGACGTGCGCATTGCCAAACGCGGTGACAAGCTGCTTCAGCGTCATTTCCACCCCGACTTTGAGCGCGTCAAAATTGCCGCTTTGGTCTTGCAGTGCCATTTCCAAATAATCTTTCACCGGCAGCATTTCCTTGGCAAAACCGGCGGCGGCAAACTTATGCGCCGCCTGAATTTCTTCCTGATGACGGCGGTTGAGGTTTTGCACCGTAGCGGCGGCGCGCAATTGTTCTTCTTTCAATTGCGCTTCCAGTTCGGCGATTTTGGCGTGCGGATTGTCTTCCGCCGGTTCGCCTGCGGCGGCTTTGGCTTTGGCAACGGCTTCGTCCAAGGCTGCCTGTATGTCTTGATCGGCTTGATTTCCCTGTGCATCGTGGTGTTTGGACATGTTTTTTCCTAAAAGGCTTTGTCAATAATGGGTCAATAATGAGGTCGGGCATGAAAAGTTCAAGCCGCATCATGCGGCTTAGCGTATTCTTTCGCTTCAATCCCCCATATCATGGCGGCTTGGTGTTCGGTCAAACGTTTCAGGCTGCCTGAATGACTTTGCAAAAGCTGTTTGCTTCGCGCTCTATCGCCGCGCGGCGACTTACTTTCTTTGCTTCGTCAAAGAAAGTAAGCAAAGAAAGACGACCCCACGGCGCAGGTTTGGCTGCGCCAAACTTCCCGTTAAAAAAGCCATTTTTGCGGCGGGCTTGAACTCGTATCGGCTTTGCCTCCACTCAAACATGCAAGCCCTTTTCTCCGCAAAAACGCCTTGTTTAACGGCTGCCTCAAGGGGATTGGGGCGGGTGAAATAAAGGTTTCTTTCGGTTTGATGTTTTGAGCAATGTTGAGAATATTCAAGAAGCTTCTGAACTTCGTTTCAGAGGTTCCTTAACATTCCACCACTTTCACCGACACCGTGATCGGTTTTTGTTTGAGTGTGGCGGCCAGTCCTGCCAGTGCGGTTTCTTTGTAGGTGTCTTTCATGTCGCGGCCGGTTTGCAGCATGGTGCGAATCACTTCGTCGAGGCTGACTTTTTTGTCATGTCCGTCCTCCAGTAAAGACAAGGCGGCGAAGCGGATCGCGCTTTCGGCGGCGATGCCGTTGCGCTCGATGCACGGAATCTGCACCAAACCGCCTACGGGGTCGCAGGTTAAGCCCAGCAAATGTTCCATCGCCATTTCGGCGGCGTTTTCCACTTGGGTCGGCGTGCCGCCGCTGACGGCGGAAAACGCGCCGGCCGCCATCGAGCACGCCACGCCGACTTCGCCTTGGCAACCCACGTCTGCGCCGGAAATCGACGCATTGGTTTTGTACAAAATGCCGATCGCACCGGCGGTGAGTAAAAAATCTTCCACGCCTTGATTGCTCGCGTAGGGGTGAAAATAACGGAAATACGTCATCACCGCCGGAATCACGCCGGACGCGCCATTGGTCGGAGCCGTCACCACGCGTCCGCCGGCGGCGTTTTCTTCATTCACCGCCATCGCAAACACCAGCGGCCACAAATGGGTGTTCACACGGTCGGCGATGCGTAAATTCAGCATTTTCTGTGCCAAGGCGGGCGCACGGCGGCGCACGTTCAAGCCGCCGGGCAACACCTTACCCGTGCTGTGCAAACCGCGCTGCACGCAATCGATCATCGCATCGGCAAGGCGGCGCACGCGGTAGCGCACGCTTGCCTCGTCTTCGCCCGACAGCGCGATTTCGTTGGCCATCACGATTTGCGCGATGCTTTGGTTTTCCCGCGTGCACATGCGTAACAGTTCATCGGCATTACGAAAAGGAAACGGCACGGGCACGGGTGCGCTTTCAGGCAGCCCGAACTGCTCGTCGGTGACGATGAACCCGCCGCCGATCGAATAATAAATCTCGGCGGCAAGACAATGTTCCGCATGGTCATACGCCAAAAAACGCAGCCCGTTCGGGTGCTTGGGCAATACTTCCTGATAACGGGTGCTGATGTCACGCGACGCTTCAAAATGGATTTCCACTTCACCGTTCAAAAACAACTGCCCCTGATGATAAATCCGCGCCATGCGTTGCGGAATTTTGGACAATTCCACCGTATCGGGCGCAGAACCTTCCAAGCCGAGCATCAAAGCGTCAAACGTGCCGTGTCCGCGTCCGGTCAAAGCCAGCGAACCGTAAACCTCGATCGCCACTCGCGCCACTTGAGTTTTTTCGGGCGAGGCGCACAGGCGCGCGGCAAAATCCGCCGCCGCCTTCATCGGCCCGACGGTGTGCGAACTGGACGGGCCTAAGCCGATTTTGAAAATATCGAAAATGCTGATCATGATGTGTTTCCTCAATCGCCGTTTTCTGGTATCGGTGTGATGTCGGGGCGTGCAAACGGAAGATTAGCACGACTGCGCCCGACTTGTTATGCCAAGCACGGCTCTACCGCTCCGTAAAGCAGGCTGCCTGAACACAATCGGTCCGTTCAGGCAGCCTATCTTGATAGGCAATCCGAGCATTATCCACTATAATTTCACGCTTTCATGGTCAGCTTCAATAGAGGGTTCTCATGTCAGCACTTGCCAATGCCATTCGCTTTTTATCGATGGACGCGATTCAACAGGCTAATTCCGGCCACCCCGGCGCGCCGATGGGCATGGCGGAAATGGCGGAAGTCTTGTGGACGCGCTTTTTGCGCCATAATCCTGCCAATCCGAAATTCTACGACCGCGACCGCTTTGTGCTGTCCAACGGTCACGCTTCCATGTTGTTGTACAGCTTGCTGCATTTGACGGGCTATGACGTGACGACGGAAGATTTGAAAAATTTCCGCCAATTTCGCAGCAGAACCCCCGGCCACCCCGAGTACGGCTACACCGCCGGCGTGGAAACCACCACCGGCCCTTTGGGTCAGGGCATTGCCAATGCAGTCGGCATGGCGCTGGCGGAAAAATTACTGGCGGCGGAATTTAACCGCGACGGTCTGGAAATCGTCCATCATTATACTTATGCTTTTGTCGGCGACGGCTGCCTGATGGAAGGTATTTCGCACGAGGCGGCATCGCTCGCCGGTACGCTGGGATTGGGTAAGCTGATTGTTTTGTATGACGATAATCGCATTTCGATTGACGGCGATACGGTAGGTTGGTTTACCGAGGATATTCCGGCGCGCTTTGCCGCTTACGGCTGGCACGTGGTACCGGCGGTGGACGGCCACGATACCGCCGCGCTGGAACAAGCCATTGCCGCCGCACAGGCGAACAGCACCCAACCGAGCATCATCTGCTGCAAAACCACCATCGGACAAGGCGCGGCCAATAAAGCAGGCAGCGCGAAAACCCACGGTTCGCCCTTGGGCGCGGACGAAATCGCCGCCACCCGTGCCGCCTTGAATTGGCCGCACCCGCCGTTTACCGTGCCGCAAGAAATCTACGCCGCATGGGACGCGCGTGAACGCGGCGCGCAATTGGAACAAGCATGGCAAGAACGTTTTGCCCGTTACCGGGCGCAGTATCCGCAGCAAGCGGCAGAGTTTGTCCGTCGCATGGAAGGCAAGCTGCCTGAAAACTTCTCCGCGCATATTCAGGCAGCCTTAGCCGAGGTATGCCGCAAAAAAGAAAACATCGCCACCCGTAAAGCCAGCCAAAACAGTATTGAGGTTTTGGCGCAGGCATTGCCGGAGCTGATCGGCGGCTCGGCGGATTTGACCCCGTCCAACCTCACCGACTGGTCGGCATCGGTGGCGGTGAGCAAAGATACGGGCGGCAATTATATTCATTACGGCGTGCGCGAATTCGGCATGGCGGCCATCATCAACGGCATGACTTTACACGGCGGCGTGCGCCCGTTTGGCGCGACCTTCCTGATGTTCAGCGAGTATGCGCGCAATGCTTTGCGCATGGCGGCATTGATGAAAATCAACCCGATTTTTGTGTTCACGCATGACTCCATCGGCTTGGGCGAAGACGGCCCGACCCATCAACCGGTCGAGCAAATCGCCACCTTGCGCCAGATTCCCAATATGAACGTCTGGCGGCCGTGCGACACCGCCGAATCCTTAAGCGCGTGGGCAAATGCGGTGGAAAGCCCGCATACGCCGTCGTGCTTGATTTTCAGCCGTCAGAATTTGCCGTTTGTGGAACGTGACGCGGCGCAATTGTCCGCCATCGCCCGTGGCGGCTATGTGATCAGCCCTGCCGCCGGTGCGGCGCAGGCGGTGCTGATCGCCACCGGTTCGGAAGTGGAGCTCGCGCTTGCCGCGCAGAAAGCATTGGCGGCGGAAAACATCGCGGTGAACGTGGTGTCCATGCCGTGTACGCGCATTTTTGACGCGCAAGATGCCGATTACCGCCGTCAAGTTTTACCATCCGCACTGCCGAAAGTGGCGGTCGAGGCGGGGGTGAGCGATTACTGGCGGCGTTATGTCGGGCTGGAAGGCGCAGTGGTCGGCATCGACACCTTCGGCGAATCCGCCCCTGCGGACGAACTGTTCAAACATTTCGGCTTTACGGTTGAGCACGTGGTGCAAGCGGTCAAATCGGTTTTATAAACATCAAGAAGCCTCTGAAACGAAATTCAGAGGCTTCTTGAGTATTCAACATTACTCAAACCCAAAACATCAAACCGGAAGAAACCTTTATTTCATCCGCCCAATCCCCTTGAAGCAGCCGTTCAAAAAGGCGTTTGTGCGGAAAAAAGGGCTTGCATGTTTGAGTGGCGGCGAAAGCCGACGCGAGTTCAAGCCCGCCGCAAAAATGGCTTTTTGAACGGGAAGTTTGGCGCAGCCAAACCTGCGCCGCGGGGTCGCCTTTCTTTGCCTACTTTCTTTGGCGAAGCAAAGAAAGTAGGTCGCCGCGCGGCGATGAAGCGCGAAGTGAACAGTTTCTATAAGGTAAGGCAGGCTGCCTGAAACACTCATCAACTCTTCAGGCAGCCGTCTAGGCTAAGGTTTTCCGGAGATAAGTTCTTGTCAAACACTCAACTCACAATCCGGATAATCAAAAGGCTGCCTGAAAGTATTTTTCACTTTCAGGCAGCCTTTTGATGACATGATGACATTATGTTATCTCATCACCGCACACTGCGCATTGCGGATTGCGCGGCAGGCTGAAAGTTTGCCAGCTTGCGGTTTTGGCATCGAAGCAGGTGAGTTTACCGTGCAGGCTTTGCCCGACATTCATCAGCAGTTTTAAGGTTTCCGCCGCCTGCATGGTGCCGATGATACCGACTAAGGGCGAGAATACGCCGAATAAGGCACATGCGCCGTCCGTGCCGTCGGCATCGGGAAAGGCGCAAGCATAACACGGGCTAGCAGGCTGCCTGAAATCAAACACCGCCACTTGCCCGCTAAAACGCGTCGCCGCACCCGAAACCAAAGGAATGCGCGCGGCATGGGCGGCGCGGTTCAAAGCATGACGCGTCGGGAAATTATCCGTGCAATCGAGCACAATATCAGCCTGTTGCGTCAGGTTGCGCAAACGCGCCTCGTCCACGCGTTCGGTCACGGTTTCGATGTGAATATGCGGATTTTGCGCGGTGAGGCGTTGCGCCGCCACCTGCGCCTTGAGCGCGCCGACATCGCTTTCCCGATACAAAATCTGCCGCTGCACATTGCTTAAATCCACATGGTCGTCATCGACCAATACCAAATGCCCGACACCTGCCGCCGTCAAATAAGACAATGCCGCCGCACCCAAGCCGCCACAACCGATCACCAGCACCCGCGCTTGCAGCAAGGCGGTTTGCCCTTCGATGCCGATTTCGTCCAGCAAAATATGACGGCTGTAGCGCAGCAGTTCGTGGTCGTTCATGGCTTTAACCTAGGGAAATCATTTCCAATTGTTCCATCGGGCGATTGAGAAAACGCTCGCCAATGGCGCGAAAACGCAAAGGAATATCCGACACGAAAAAACGGTAGTCCGGCGTGTCCGTGGCTGGATGGAGCAAATGCCGCTCGGCCAGCACCGCCGCCACTTCTTCGGCGGTGGTGATGGCGGAATCCACCAGCGTCACACCTTGCGCTTCCTCTGCCAGCAAGGGTTTGAGCAGCGGATAATGGGTGCAGCCGAGCACCAGCGTGTCGATGTTTTCCGCCAAAATCGGCTGCAAATATTCGCGCACCGTCAGGCGCGTGACTTCGTGTTGCAGCCAGCCTTCTTCCACCAACGGCACAAGCAGGGAGCAGGCCTGCGATACCACGCGATGTTGCGGTGCAATCGCGGCAATGGCGCGGGCATAGGCATTACTGCCCACCGTGGTCGAAGTGCCGATCACTCCGATCACGCCGTTCTGCGTGGTGTTCGCCGCGGCTTTGGCTCCGGCGGCGATCACGTCCAGCACCGGCACATCGCCCGCCAGACGGCGCACTTTCTGCCCTGCCACCGCAGCAATCGTATTGCACGCAATCACCAAGGCTTTGACGTTTTGTTCCAGCAGAAAACGCACAATCTGTTCGCTGAAGCATTCGATGGTGTTGCGCGATTTCACACCGTAGGGCACGCGTGCGGTGTCGCCGAAATAGACAATGTTTTCATGCGGCAAACGCTGCATCAGGGCGCGTACCACGGTCAAACCGCCGACGCCCGAATCAAAAACGCCGATCGGTTTTTGGGCATTATTCATGGGTATTCTTTCTGTTTCAGGCAGCCTGAAACGTTTATCCGACACCTTGGAAGCCTCTGAAACGAAGTTCAGAGGCTTCCTTGCAAACCATGCAAAAAAGACACGTCGGCAGCAGTTTGCGGCAAAACGGTAAAGATACCATATCCGCCTGTTTTCGACATGACCTTGCATCACAAAACAACACTGATCGGGGTAAGGATTCGTTGCTTTCAGGCTGCCTGAAAGCTTTTTTCCTGCAAACAAGGGAACCTCTGAGAAACTCGTCACGAGTTTTTCAGAGGTTCCCAAGAACAAATCGGCATAAGGTGTTAAAATCGCAAGCTGATTAAAGGGGATCACTGTGAACGCTCAACATAAAAAACTGCTGGCGGACGGTTTGTCTGCGATGAATTTACCGTTATCGGAAGTGGCACAAGCGCAGCTGCTCGCTTATGTGCGGCTGCTGACCAAATGGAACGGCATTTATAATCTCACCGCTTTGCGCGACGAGGAACAGATGGTCAGCCATCATGTTTTGGACAGTCTCAGCCTGCTGCCGTTTATCGGCGAAGCGAAAACCTTGTTGGATGTAGGTTCGGGCGGCGGTATGCCGGGGATTCCCGTGGCAATTGCGCGCCCCGATTTGACCGTCACGCTGCTGGATGCGAACAGCAAAAAAACCACTTTTTTACAACAAGCCGTGATTGAGTTGGGTTTGAACAACGTCACGGTATTGACCGGACGAGTCGAAACCCTCGGCAACATGACTTTTGACGTGATCACTTCACGCGCCTTTGCCGAGTTAAACGATTTCGTGCGCGTCACGCGTCAATTGCTCGCGCCCGAAGGCTGCTGGGCCGCGTTAAAAGGCGTTTATCCTTACGAAGAAATCGCACAATTACCCGCCGATATTGCCGCCGATCACGTTCACGCGGTGCAGGTAGCCGGCATTGACGCGCAACGCCACATCGTGATGCTGTCGCTGCGGAAAGGCATGTAAATGGGACACATCATCGCCATTGCCAATCAAAAAGGCGGGGTCGGCAAAACCACCACCGCCGTCAATTTGGCCGCTTCGCTCGCCTATCGCGGGCAAAAAGTGCTGGCGGTTGATTTGGATCCGCAAGGCAATGCCACCACCGGCAGCGGCATCAACAAGGGCAGCATCAAAAACGGCACCTATCAGGTTTTGATTGGCGAAGCGGACGTTCAGGCAGCCTTATTGCGTTCCGAAGCGGGCGGTTATGACCTGATTGCCGCGAACCGCTCATTGGCCGGCGCGGAAGTCGAGCTGGTGCAAGAAATCGCGCGCGAACTGCGCTTACGCAATGCTTTGCACGCCATTCGCGACCGGTATGATTATATTTTGATTGATTGTCCGCCGACTTTAACCTTGCTGACGATTAACGGCTTGGTGGCCGCCAGCGGCGTGTTGATTCCGATGGTGTGCGAATATTACGCGCTCGAAGGCATTTCCGACTTGGTCGCCACCATGCGCAAAATCCGCCAAAGCGGACTGAATCCGCAGCTGGAAGTCATCGGCGTGGTGCGGACCTTATTCGATGCGCGCAGCAATCTGTCGCAAGACGTTTCGCGTCAACTGGAAGCGCATTTCGGCAAATACATTTTTGATACCGACATTCCGCGTAACGTGCGGCTGGCCGAAGCACCCAGCCACGGGCTGCCTGCACTGGCATACGACGCGAAAGCACGCGGCTCGGAAGCCTACCTCGCGCTGGCAGATGAACTGCTGGCACGCATCAACAAAAAATAAGAAAGGACATTGACGATGAGCAGAAAAAGCAAAGGTTTGGGACGCGGACTGGACTCGCTGCTGGCCTCAGGCATCGACAATGTCACGAGCGGCGATCGCCTGTCGGTGTTGCCGATTGACAGCATTACCCCGGGACGTTATCAGCCGCGCTCGCAAATGGACGATGAATCTTTGCAAGAGCTTGCCGATTCGATTCGCGTGCAAGGCGTGATCCAACCCGTGATTGTGCGCGAATCGGGACTGGACGGTTACGAACTGGTGGCAGGCGAGCGGCGTTGGCGTGCGGCGCAATTGGCGGAATTGAACGAAATCCCCGCTGTGATCAAAAGCATCAGCGATGAAAACGCCTTGGCCATGGGCTTAATCGAAAACATCCAACGCCAAAACCTTAACCCGATTGAAGAAGCGCAAGGCTTAAAACGATTGGTCGAAGAATTCGGTCTGACCCACGAACGGGTGGCCGAAGCGGTCGGACGCAGCCGCAGCAGTATTTCCAACAGCCTGCGCTTGCTCAATCTGCCCGAACCGGTGCAGGATTTGCTGTATGCACGCCGTCTGGAAATGGGTCACGCCCGCGCGCTCATCACGCTGCCCGTGATCGAACAAATCGCCTTGGCACAAAGCGCGGTCAAAAACGGCTGGTCGGTGCGCGAAGTCGAACGCCGCGCCACGCAAAAACCCGCCAAACCACCGCGCGCCGCCTCGGCTGATGCCGACATTCAACGGCTGGAACAACGTCTGGCGGAGTTTCTCGGCATGGACGTGTCCGTACGCTGCGGCGCACGCGGTCGCGGCAAAATCACCTTTGCCTTCGCTTCGCTGGACGAGCTGGATTACCTGTTGCGGAAATTGGATTACCGCGACGAATAAAAACGTTTCAGGCAGCCTGAAAACCCAAGGGAGTCTCTGAAGAGACTCCCTTGGTGATTTTGACCTTTACCCGGCATAACGCGCCAAATCATCTTTGGCGCGTTATGCCGGGTCTCAATAAAAACATCAGCTTTTCATTTTTTGCTGTACCAGTTTATTCAATGCCGCTACCAACTGATCGTCGGTAAACGGCTTACAAATAAAACCGCGGGCACCATATTGCAATGCTTTTAATCCGGTCGCCTTGTCGGACAAAGCCGACACCACCAAAATACTGACTTCCTTGCTGATTTCACGCAGTTTTTGAATACACTCCAAGCCATCCATATTCGGCATGGTCAAGTCCATGGTGACCACATCAGGCTGGAATTGTTGGAATTTCTCCACCGCTTCTGCACCATCACCTGCTACGGCAACCAGTTCAAACTGCGTAGCATTAAAACTGCGTTCGATACGTTTGCGAATAATGTTCGAGTCGTCAACAATCATCAATTTATACATAAAAACTCCGTGTTACGCTAAAGGAAAAGCAATGGTAAAGCGCGAATACTGCCCCGCTACAGATGCGACTTTCAGTTTGCCGCCTAAATCTTGTACACGCTCTTTAATAATGTCCATGCCCACGCCACGCCCTGCATCTTCGCTCGAAGCCTGAGCCGTGGAAAAACCCGAGTCGAACACTAAAGTCAGAAGCTGTCGCTTGTCCAGCTCATCGGCCTTGTCTTCACCATACAGGCCGCGCTCCACCGCTTTGCGACGAATCGCTTCAAAATCAATACCGCGGCCATCATCTTCAACTGTCAGCTCAGCCATATTGCCCGCACTGCGCGTCAGCAATAACTGC
Source organism: Neisseria sp. (assembly GCA_030538055.1). Classification (GTDB taxonomy): domain Bacteria; phylum Pseudomonadota; class Gammaproteobacteria; order Burkholderiales; family Neisseriaceae; genus RGIG9985. Next base: position 46,898 of record JAUNUS010000016.1, on the reverse strand, counting down.
ACATTGCCAATCTCAGCTTTGCCTGCACCACTGCGTACATTCGGTAATTCGATACCGTGCACAATGGCATTGCGCAGCAGCTGCACCGCAATATCTTTAATAATGTCTTTTTGCGCTGCCGAAATCGCACCGTCGTCCATGCCTTGGCACAGTAAAGTGACTTTTTTATTATTGCGCGTAGCAATGCCTTCTGCAAAGCGAGTGTAGTACTGCTGCATCACATTTTGTGTGGCCGCATCGCTTGCTCCTGCAACTACTCCGGCGGCACGCCCACCACTGATGCGTCGGTTCAGGTTTTCCACCAATCCGGTAAGATTCATGATTTCGTCCAGCATCACGGTCAGACTAAGAAAATCATTACCGGTCAAATTACTTTTCCCTTGCAAGTCTTTGATTTTTTCTTCAAAACCCTCACATGCAGTCACAAAAGAATGCAGATTCATCGCCGAAGATTCACCTTTTAAACTGTGAATTTCACGATAAATCTTACGGGCTTTATCCTGCATCGCTGCCACCGTTTTTTCGGGACGACGTAAAGTTTCGTTGATTTCGTTGATACGGCGTTTGGTACCCGAGATAAAGCCGGAGAGCAAGCCCGGATCAGCATTCAAAATGGTACTGAGCATCTCGATCTGACGGTCGTTTTGTTCGCGCTCTTGCGCCAGCTTGTCTTCCAACATCACCGCTTCCGTAGTGTCGGCCACACTCACCAGCACGCGTTCAATACGTTCACCTTGATACACCCGCGAAAACTTAAAGTCCAGAAAACGGGTCACGAAATAACCGGAAAAATCGTCCACTTCCACCCGAATGCGGTGCAGCGGGTTCAAGTCGGTAATCAAGTCCTCCACCACCCACTCACTGTAAAGCTGGTCGATAAAGGTTTCGGTGATTTCCAAGTCTTCGCTGGAAACAAGCTTGGACAAGACTTCTGCCAATTTTTTACCACCGATGTTGCGCTGACCGATGATTTCTTCCAATCGTGCCGAATACTGCGAACCAATGGTTAAGTCTTTGTCCACCAAGAACAAACCTTCATTCACCGTTTGCATGATTTCGGTGGTTTCTTGACGCGCTTCTTCCAACTCTTCGTCGGTTTTCATTAACTGACGCAAGGCACGGAACACGATATAAATAAACAGCAATAATGCAATCGCAATACCGCCGATCTGCACATACTGCAAGATCTGTGCTTTTTGGCGCGTGGTTTTTTCGAGCGAAGCGGTTAAATCGCTCACTTCAGAAGAAAGGCGGTTATTGAAGGTTCGCGCATATTCCACCGCATAGCGAATCGAACCGGTATTGATTTGCTGCTCTTGCGCACTGCCCAAAAAGCTGTTCACCAGACGCAGATACGGCGCCCATAATGCTTGGGTGTTTTCAATACTTTTCACCCCGTCCGCATCGGTAACGCGCGCCAGTCTTACCGTTTGTCCGCTGTCATCCGTGGTCTCGCCGCCTTCGGCAAAAGCTTTGAGCGTACTGTCAAACAAGTTGCTGGATTGCCGCAAATTACTCATGGCGATCGCCGCATCACCCGGCAACGCAGGGGCAGCGCCTTCTTCGGTCGAAGTTTGCAACTGGCTGACAAAAAGCTCGATATTCATAACTTCTTTCGCCATTTGCTGGGTCAAAATACCCTGTCGTGCCGCAATATTGATCGCGGAAGTATCTTTGGCAATCTGTACCGACAGATAATAGTTATACCCCAACACCGCCGCCGTCAAAAACAAGAAAAGAAGTACGGAAACGATAATGTTACGATACTTGGAAAACAGTGAAACTTTTTGGGTCGCCATATTGGTCGCTTTCAAAAATAAGGCAGCAGCTTTAATGCCGCGCACAATTAAGAGCAAAGCCTCAATTTAAAGTATTTGTTTGATGTGTCCGCTTACTGAACATTATACGAATATAACTGATATACTGCATAAAACTCAAGACGACATGTCATAAATTTGATAAAAATCGAAACTATTGTACAAATTCGCCACAACTCTCACAAAAATATGGCTTTTACTTGAAAACACAGGTAATCGTTGATAGCATGATTGTCTGTGTTACACAACATTTTTTAATACACTTTAAGGCCGCTGCCATGAGACAAAATACCATTGCCACTACCCTGCTCGCCGCTTTTTCCGCATTATGGTTATCAAGCTGTGATCAGGCTGCCACCTCGCAAAAAAACAATGACGCGCCTGTTAAAATCGGCATTGCCCATTGCTGCAAACCGTCCGACCCTTATCCTAATAGCGTTTTACAGTCTATTCAGGCAGCCGCCAAAGCAGACGGTAGAATTCAATTATCCATCCTCAATGCAGAAGACAGTCAAGAAACCCAAGCCGTGCAAATGCAAAAACTCTTGGCAGAAAACGTGCAAGCGATTCTTTTCAGTCCGGTCATCGGCGGTGATAACCAAACCTACCAAAAAAACCTGCTGGACGCCGCCAAAAAAGCCGGCATTCCGGTGGTGGTGTACGTCAAAATGATCGACACCACCCTGTTTCATAACGATAACAACGTTTACTACGTTGGTGCCGGCACCGCGGATTCGGGCATTCAGCAGGGCGAAATGATTGCGCGCATGTGGGGCGAGCATCCGCAATGGGATCGCAACCAAGACGGTGTAATTCAATACGTGCTGCTTAAGGGTACGGAAAATAACTTTGACGCAGAAACCCGTACTCGCTGGGTGCAAGCCACGATCGAAAATTACCCCGGCAAAGAAATCAAAGCCCAGCAACTTGCCCTTGCCAATGCCAACTGGCAACGCGGTTTGGCCAAAGAGCAAATGACTGCCTGGCTGGACGATCCTGCCTTAGGTAACAGTATTGAAGTGATCATCGCCAACAGTGACGGTATGGCATTTGGCGCAATTGATGCCATGCAGGAGCGGTCAATGATGATTCCGGTTTTCGGCGCCAACGCCTTACCGGAAGCACTGCCCTTAATTCGCGACGGCAAACTCAACGGCAGCGTATCGCAAAACGCCCCCGAACAAGGACGCGAAGCATTGAATCTGGCGATTAACCTTGCCGAAAAACAAGACCTGACCCGCAATACTGCGTATAAAGTGATTGACCGCGAACTGTCGGTGCCGAATCTGGCAGTGGATGCAAGCAATGTGGATCAATTTATGCAAAAATAAATCGGTTCATCTTCCATTCAGGCAGCCTGATCACCAACCCGTACAGGCTGCCTGAATGCAAGAACCATGCCATCAGACATGTTGATCGACATGGTAACGGCTTGGTTACCCCACCACTTAAAGTTAAGAGAAAAGAGCTGCCATGAAACCCGCTGCCGCCTTGTTGTCCGCCCTGCTCAGTTGTGCCGTCATCGCCTGCTCGCCCAACGAACAGCCCGTACAGCAGCAAACCCCTGCGTCCCAAAACGAAATTGTTGCGCCAGCACCCGCATCCGCACCCGCGCCCACAAAACCGGTCGATCCGGTGGCGCTTTATCAGCCATGCATCACCTGCCATGGCGACAAAGGTGAAAAACAGGCTTTCGACAGCAGCCGCCCGCTGTCCACCATGAGCGAGGAAGAGATTGTTCATGCACTGAAAGGCTACCAGCAAGGCAATTACGGCAGCAGCGAATGGAAGGAAACCATGAAACTCATGGTCGGCATGCATGATTTCAACGAGGAAGAAATCTTGGCCTTGGCGCATTACATCGCCTCGCTGAATCAACCTGCAACACAATAATGTTTTGCCCCGGCAGCACCTCAACGCCGCAACGGGCAATCAAAACATCTTTCAGGCTGCCTGCACAACGAATACTTAAGGAGTCTCTGAAACACCCCGACGGTTAAAGCCGCCGTCACGCGGCTCTTAAAGCACAGGCAAAATTCATCGGTGAAAGCACGGCGGGTAACCGCCGTTTTTTCTTTGCTCGCGCACGATTTCGCTGCAGCTTCCTTTAATAAATTTTCGCTTCGGGGTAAAATCGCGCATTCGGAACATGACAGACTTCACCATGACTAAATTTATTTTCATCACCGGCGGGGTGATTTCTTCTTTGGGCAAAGGCATTGTTGCGGCTTCTACCGCCGCCATTCTGGAGACGCGCGGACTCAAAGCGACCATGCTCAAGCTCGACCCTTACATCAACGTCGACCCGGGCACGATGAGCCCGTTTCAGCACGGCGAAGTGTTTGTGACCGAGGACGGCGCGGAAACCGATCTGGACTTGGGACATTACGAGCGCTTCATTGACGCGACCATGTACAAGCGCAACAACTTCACCGCCGGACAAGTGTACGAATCGGTGATCGCCAAAGAACGACGCGGTGACTATCTGGGCGGCACGGTGCAGGTGATTCCGCACATCACCGATGAGATCAAACGCAAAATCCACGAAGGCGCAAACGGCTTTGACGTAGCCTTGGTAGAAATCGGCGGCACGGTGGGCGATATCGAGTCTTTGCCTTTTCTCGAAGCGATCCGCCAGATGCGTACCCAGTTGGGACGCAACAATACTTTTTACATTCACCTCTCCTACGTGCCGTACATCGCGGCAGCCGGCGAAATCAAAACCAAACCGACCCAGCACTCGGTCAAAGAATTGCGCAGCATCGGTATTCAACCGGATATGTTGGTTTGCCGCATGGACAGAATGCTGCCTGAAGACGAAAAGCGCAAAATCGCCTTGTTCTGCAACGTCGAAGAGCGCGCCGTCATCAGTTGCTACGATGCCGACAGCATTTACAAAATCCCCCATATGCTGCACGAACAAGGCATCGACAACATCATCTGCGAGCAATTGCAATTGAACGTGCCCGCGGCGGATTTAAGCCTGTGGAACAAGTTGGTGTACGCCATCGACCACCCCAAACACAGCGTAAAAATCGCCATGGTCGGCAAGTATGTCGATCTCACCGAGTCGTACAAATCGCTGTCCGAAGCTTTGAAACACGCCGGCATGCACACCGAAACCGAAGTGCAGATCAGCTACATCGACAGCGAAACCATTGAAAAAGAAGGTACAGGCTGCCTGCAAGATATGGATGCGATTTTGGTGCCGGGCGGATTCGGCGCCCGCGGGGTCGAAGGGAAAATTCAAGCGGTTGAATTCGCAAGAAAAAATAATATCCCTTACCTCGGCATTTGCCTAGGCATGCAGATCGCCATCATCGAATACGCACGCAATGTCGCCGCCATGCAGGGCGCAAACTCGACCGAATTTAACGACACAACGCCGTATCCGGTGGTGGCCTTGATTGACGAATGGCTCAACCGCGACGGTCAAATCGAAAAACGCGACGAAAACGCCAACCTCGGCGGCACCATGCGCTTGGGCGCGCAGGAATGCGAGCTGAAAGCAGGCAGCCTTGCCGCGCAGATTTACGGCAGCACCAACATTAAAGAACGCCATCGCCACCGCTACGAAGTGAACAATCACTATTTGCCGCGCTTGGAGCAGGCGGGCTTGGTGGTGGGCGGAGTTTCCGCCGGTCATGAACATCTGGTGGAAACCATCGAACTGCCCGAGCACCCGTGGTTTTTTGCGTGTCAATTCCACCCCGAATTCACCTCAACCCCGCGCCACGGTCATCCGCTGTTTATTGCTTACGTCAAAGCCGCTTTGGCGCAGCGTAAAAAATAAGCACTATTTTCAGGCAGCCTGAAAAGATATTTTAAGGATCGTCATGAACGCCATCGAACAACGCCTGCCCGACCACGACCCGGAAGAGCAAGCCCGGCTGGAGCGCGCCGCCAACAACAGCATTTGGGTGAGTGTGGCGGTCAACGTCGTGCTCACCGTGTTGCAAGTGATCGTCGGCATTTTCGCCAAATCGCAAGCCTTGGTGGCGGACGGTATGCACTCCTTGTCCGATTTGCTGGCAGACTTTGTTGCACTGATCGCCGCCCGTCACAGCCGTAAAGAGGCCGACAGTGACCATCCTTACGGCCATCGTCGGTACGAAAACGCCGCCTCGCTGGCTTTGGGTGCATTATTGCTCGCCGTCGGCATCGGCATGGTTTTTTCCGCGATCAAAAAATTTGAAAACCCGGGCTCTATCCCCGTGGTGCATCAGGCAGCCTTATGGGTGGCATTGTTTACCTTGGCCGCCAAAGAAGGTTTGTTTCGCTATATGTTGGCGGCGGCAAAAAAAGTCCATTCCAGCATGCTGGTCGCCAACGCTTGGCATGCGCGCTCCGATGCCGCTTCGTCGTTGGTGGTGGCGGTGGGGATTGTCGGTAACTTGATGGGTTATCCGATTCTCGATCCGATTGCCGCACTGATTGTCGGCTTGATGGTGGGTAAAGTCGGCTGGAAGTTCGGCTGGCAGGCATTGCAAGACCTGATGGACGCCGCCGCCGACGATGAAACCGTCATGGCCATCAAGCAAACCATTCTGGCGCAGACAGGCGTACTCGGTCTGCACGATTTACGCACCCGTAAAATGGGCGACGCCATCATCGTTGATGTTCACATCGAAGTCGATGACCGTTTAAGCGTAGTGGCAGGGCACAATATTGCCGTGGAATCACGCCTCGCGGTGATGCAGGCGCATCCTGTGTTGGACGTGTTGATTCACGTCGACCCCGTCAATATGGACAGCGGACAAAGTTACGATCCGCCGGAGCCTACGTTGCCGTGAGGTCTTGCGCGCGATCATCTTTATTGAAGAAAGAAAAAACATGAAACTGTGCCATTTTGAAATTGGTTTGAACCGTCCTTTTTTCCTGATTGCCGGACCGTGCGTGATCGAAAGCGAACAGCTCGCCTTGGACACCGCAGGCTCCCTGAAAGAAATCACCGACGAATTGGGCATTCCTTTTCTGTACAAATCTAGCTTTGACAAGGCCAACCGCTCCAGCGGCAGCTCGTTTCGCGGTTTGGGCATGGACGAAGGCTTGCGGATTTTAAGCGAAGTCAAACGTCAAATCGGCGTACCGGTGCTGACCGATGTCCACACCGAAGCGGAAGTACCGCACGTGGCCGCAGTGGTCGACATGCTGCAAACCCCCGCTTTTCTCGCCCGCCAAACCGACTTTGTCCGCGCCGTGGCACAATCAGGCAAACCGGTGAACATCAAAAAAGGGCAGTTCATGGCACCGGAAGACATGGTGAACGTGGTCGAAAAAGCCCGCGCCGCCGCCCGTGAAAAAGGGCTGCCTGAAGACTTGTTCACGGTGTGCGAACGCGGTGCCAGCTTCGGCTACCATAATCTGGTGTCCGATATGCGCTCGCTGATGATCATGCGCGACACCGCCTGTCCGGTGGTGTTCGATGCCACCCACTCGGTGCAACTGCCCGGCGGACAAGGCACGTCTTCCGGCGGACGGCGCGAATTTGTACCGGTACTGGCGCGCGCCGCCGTGGCGGCAGGTGTTTCCGGCGTGTTCATGGAAACCCACCCCAATCCGCAAGTCGCCAAATCCGACGGCCCGAACGCCGTGCCGCTGCAACACATGAAAGCATTGTTAAGCTGCCTGAAAACCCTTGACGACACCGTCAAACAACAAGGCTTTTTGGAAGACGCATTAAAACAATAAGACAAACAGCGTTCAGGCAGCCTGAAGTTTTTCCTATCGGATTGAATCGGCTTTTCGCAACTCGCCAGAGTTCCTCAGAGGCTCCTTAAATCGGTATAATCGCAACACTTAAAGGACAAAAAAGGACACAACACAATGGGTTTTTTACAGGGTAAAAAAATCTTGATCACCGGCATGATTTCCGAGCGTTCCATCGCTTACGGCATTGCCAAAGCCTGCCGCGCCCGAGGCGCGGAATTGGCATTCACTTATGTGGTGGACAAGCTTGAAGAGCGCGTACGTAAAATGGCGCAAGAACTCGGCTCGGAGCTGGTGTTCCGCTGCGACGTACAAAGCGATGACGACATCGCGCAGCTTTTTACCGATTTGAACCAAAACTGGGACGGTTTGGACGGCTTGGTACATGCCATTGCCTTTGCCCCGCGCGAGTCCTTGGACGGTAATTTCCTTGACAGCCTGTCGCGTGAAGCTTTCCAAATTTCGCAAGACGTATCGGCCTACAGCTTCCCCGCTTTAGCCAAAGCCGCCCGCCCGATGATGCAAGGGCGTAACGGTGCCTTGCTCACCCTGACTTATCTGGGCGCAGTGCGTGCGATTCCGCATTACAACGTCATGGGCATGGCCAAAGCCTCGCTGGAAGCCGCCGTGCGCTTTACCGCCGCCGCAGTCGGCCGCGACGGCATTCGTTGTAACGGTATTTCCGCCGGCCCGATCAAAACCCTTGCCGCCTCGGGCATTGCCGACTTCGGCAAACTGCTCAAGCACGCCGCCGCCCAAAACCCGATGGGACGCAACGTCACCATTGACGAAGTGGGCAACGCCGCCGCCTTTTTGCTGTCCGATCTGGCCTCCGGCATCACCGGCGAAATCACCTATGTCGATTGCGGTTACAGCATCAACGCTTTGGGCACGGAAGAGTAATCTTGCCCTTTTCCCACCTTAAACAAGGAGTATGACAGCATGAAATTTGTAGACGAATTCAAAGCCTTTCTAATGCGTGGCAATGTGGTCGATATGGCCGTCGGTATCGTGATCGGCGGTGCATTCACCGGCATCGTCAAATCATTGGTCGATGACGTGATCATGCCGCCCGTCGGGCTGCTGTTGGGCGGGGTGGATTTCTCCAACCTGTTCTGGACATTGAAAGAAGGCGCAACCGCCGCCGCACCGTATGCTTCACTCGCCGCCGCCAAAGAGGCCGGCGCGGTCACGGTCAATGTCGGTTTGTTCATCAATACTTTGATCAGTTTCATCATTGTCGGCGCAGCGGTATTTTTCTTGGTTAAAGCAGTCAATGCCCTGCAACGCAGCAAAGAAGAACCCGCCGAAACCCGCGAATGCCCGTACTGCTGCAGCGAAATCTCGGTCAACGCCAAACGTTGCCCCAACTGCACTTCCGATATCAGCGGTTAAAGCATTGATTCATGAAAACACGCCTGTCATGGGCGTGTTTTTTTGCGCTTCTTGCGCGTACATTTCGAGGCGATTGCTCAATATTGTTTTACAGGCTGTCTGTTATATAAAAAAACAATTGCCCTCTCTGCCTTTTTTCAAAAAAAATGACACATGGAAAGGTGTACAATCATAGCAAGACCTACACATCAAGCCATTTTTTCATCACCAACAGGAGTGCTTATGAAACAACCCTTTACTTTTGAACCGAACGTCATTGCAAAATTACTGGAAGAATGGCAAAAAATCTGGACTCAAGGCGTGCCGGCGCAGTCAGCAACCGCTGCCGATGCCATGGGTTTATGGCAACAGCAAATGCAAGGCGTGGCGCAATTTTGGCAAAACGCTTGGTCGAATATTTTGCCGACACAAGACGGCGCTCAGGCAAGCGACAGTCCTGACTGGTCGAACTTGCCGTTTTTCACCCAAGTGCAGGAAATGTACCGCGCTTCGTGCGAATTCATCGAAACTCAGCTGAATGCCAATATTGCCAATCTGCCCGCCGACAAACAAGAATCGTTGCGCTACATGACCAACCAATATTTGGTGGCGATGAACCCCAACAATTTCCTCCTGACCAACCCTGATGCTTTGCAGGAAGCTTATGAAACCAAAGGACAAAGCTTGGTCAAAGGCATTCAAAACTACTGGTCGGACGTGGAAAAAGGCCGCATCAGCATGTCGGACGACAGCGAATTCACCGTCGGCGAAAACGTCGCGGTCACACCGGGCAAGGTGGTGCTGCGTAACGAGTTGATCGAACTTTTGCAATACACCCCGACCACCGAAAAAGTATACGAAAAACCGCTGCTGATCGTACCGCCGTGCGTGAATAAATATTATCTGATGGACATGGGTCCGCAAAAATCCATGACCGAATACTACGTCAGCCAAGGCTACCGCGTGTACTTGGTATCGTGGAAAAGCGCGACCGAGGAAATGAAACATTTCACTTGGGACACTTATGTCGAACGCGGCGTGATTTCCGCCATCAATGCGGTACGCAGCATCACCAAACAAGACAGCATCAATGCTTTGGGCTTTTGTATCGGCGGCGTGCTGTTGGCGACCACGCTGGCGGTGTTGAAAGCACGCGGCGAACCGGTGGTGGACAACGTGATTTTCATGGCATCCATGGCGGATCACTCCGATCCGGGCGACATCAAACATTTCATCACCGATGAATTCATGCGTTCGCGTGAGGCGAAAATGGCCAAAGGCGGCATCATCAGCGGTCTGGAGCTTCAGGCAGCCTTTTCGTTCCTGCGCCCGCAAGACTTGGTGTGGAATTACGTACAAGACAACTACCTCAAAGGCAAAACCCCGAAACCGTTCGATTTACTGTTCTGGAACAACGATTCGGTCGATTTACCCTTGCCGATGCACACCTTTTTCCTGCGCGAGTTTTACATCAACAACGCCCTGACCAAGCCAAACAGCATGAGCGTGTGCGGCGTACCGATGGACATGGGCGTGATCGACATTCCGGCTTATTTCTTCGCTTCGGAAGGCGACCACATCGTACTGGCCAGCTCGGTGTACAAAGGCGTTAAGCTGTTTAGCGGCTGCCCCGAAAAACGCTTTGTCTTGGGCGAATCGGGACACATCGCCGGTGCGATCAATCCCGTATCGAAAAATCGCCGCAGCTACTGGACGGGCGAAGACCTCAGCCTTGACTACGCCGCGTGGCGCGAAAAATCGGACAACCATCCCGGCAGCTGGTGGATGGATCTGAACGAGTGGCTGAAAACCCGTTCGGGCAAAGAAATCAAAGCGGTCAAAACCTTCGGCAACACCACCTATAAACCGCTGTGCGATGCACCGGGCGAATTTGTCCGTGCACGCGCCATGCCTGCCTTGATGACCCACTTTGCCTGATGCAGGCTGCCTGAACATCGAAAAACCTCATGCGGGGTTTTCCGCCAACCCTTTACTCATCATCACCTCAAACAGAAGGAAATCAGCATGAAAAAAGTTGTGATTGTTGCCGCTCGTCGTACCGCCATCGGTAATTTCGGCGGCTCGTTGTCCACTGTTCCCGCTTCGGACTTGGGTGCAACCGTATTCAAAGCCTTGCTTGCCGATACCGGCGTGAAGCCCGAACAGGTCAGCGAAATCATCATGGGACAAATTTTGACCGCAGGTTGCGGACAAAACCCTGCCCGCCAAGCCACCCTGAAAGCAGGTTTCCCTGTCACCACGCCGGCAATGGGGATTAACCAATTGTGCGGTTCGGGACTGAAAGCGGTCGAGCTGGCGGCACAAGCGATTATGTGCGGCGACGCGGACATCGTGATCGCAGGCGGTCAAGAATCCATGTCGCTCTCGCCCTACTTGCTGCCTGCGATGCGTAACGGCGCGCGCATGGGCGAAGCCAAAGCGCTGGACAGCATGATCAACGACGGCTTGACCGACGCTTATCAGCATTACCACATGGGCATCACCGCCGAAAACATTGCGGAGAAATACGCTATTTCACGCGAAGCTCAAGATCAATTCGCCCTGCAATCGCAAAACCGCGCCGAAGCCGCGCAAGCCGCCGGAAAATTCAAAGACGAAATCGTGCCGGTGGAAATTCCGCAACGCAAAGGCGATCCGATTGTTTTTGACAGCGACGAATTCATCCGCAAAGGCGTGACCTTGGAAGGCATTCAAAAACCGCGCCCCGCGTTCAAAAAAGACGGCACGGTCACCGCCGCCAACGCTTCGGGCATCAACGACGGCGCTGCCGCAGTGATGCTGATGTCGGCGGAAAAAGCGCAAGAATTGGGCTTGAAACCCTTGGCGACCATCAAAGCCTACGCCTCCACCGGCGTTGATCCCGCCATCATGGGCATGGGTCCCGTGACCGCCACCCAAGAAACCTTGAAACGCGCCGGCTGGACCATCGACGATCTGGACTTGATCGAAGCGAACGAAGCCTTTGCTGCACAAGCTTTAGGCGTAGGCGGCGAGCTGAAATTCAATCCGGAAAAAGTCAATGTCAATGGCGGCGCGATTGCCTTAGGTCACCCGATCGGTGCTTCAGGCTGCCGTATTTTGGTGACTTTGCTGCACGAAATGCAAAAACGCGATGCGAAAAAAGGTCTTGCGACTTTGTGCATCGGCGGCGGCATGGGCACGGCTTTGGCGGTTGAACGCGCCTAATCCCATCTTCATCGGCAAACAAGGCAGAGCAAATCTCTGCCTTGTTTTTTGAAAGATACAAGGTGCAGTCAACGCCGTAGACTTCTTATTTTATTTCACTATATTGTCTTCAGGCTGCCTGAAAGCATCGTCACAGGGTATTTTGCAATGCGCCCTGCCTGAATCTCATCGCTTAAGGTACAATACCCCATCTTTTTTTGGGTGAATCCAACCATGTCAGAACAACTCAGCTACCGCGACGCGGGCGTCGATATTGACGCGGGTGACCAACTGGTCGAAAACATCAAACCTTTTGCCAAACGCACCATGCGTCCCGAAGTGTTGGGCGATTTGGGCGGCTTCGGCGCGATTGTGGAGATTTCCAAAAAATACCGCAATCCGGTACTGGTCTCCGGCACGGACGGTGTCGGCACCAAGCTCAGACTGGCTTTCGAGTGGGATCAGCACGATACGGTCGGGATTGATTTGGTCGCGATGAGCGTGAACGACATTCTGGTTCAGGGTGCCGAGCCATTGTTTTTCTTGGATTACTTCGCCTGCGGCAAACTGGACGTAGCGCGTGCCACCGATGTGATTCGCGGCATTGCCGCCGGTTGCGAGGCTTCAGGCTGCGCCTTAATCGGCGGCGAAACCGCCGAAATGCCGGGCATGTATCCGGTGGGCGAATATGACTTGGCCGGTTTTGCCGTGGGCGTGGCGGAAAAAGACGCGCTGATTACCGGCAAAACCATCACCGCCGGTGACGTGATCCTCGGCTTGGCGTCCAACGGCGCACACTCGAACGGTTATTCTCTGATTCGCAAAATCATCGAGCGCGACCAGCCGAACTTGGACACACCGTTTGACGGTGACAAAACTTTGCGCGAAGCGGTGATTGCACCGACCCGTTTATACGTCAAACCCATCTTGTCCCTGATGCAAAAAATCACGGTCAAAGGCATGGCGCACATCACGGGCGGCGGTTTGAGCGAAAACATTCCGCGCGTGCTGCCTGAAAACACCGTCGCCGCGATTCAGGCAGCCTCTTGGACGATGCCCAAGCTGTTCCAATGGTTGCAGCAAGCGGGCAATGTTGCCACGCAGGAAATGTACCGCACCTTTAACTGCGGCATCGGCATGGTGCTGATTGTGGACAAAAACGATGCCGACACGGCCATCGCCCACCTGCGCGAACAAGGCGAAACCGTGTACACCCTCGGCGTTATCCGTCCGCGCCAAGGGCAGGAACATCAAACCTGTATTGAATAATCTGCGCCCCAAACAATCAACGCTCCCGTTCAGGGAGCGTTATTGTTTGGATAAACCGATCAAGTCGGCAAATACACATCAAAGCGCGTGCTTTTGCCGCTGTATTGATACGCCGGTGTCCGTCCGCCTAAATATTCGCCGTGGCGCGGACGTTTGACCACAATGCGGCGTAAAGCGATGCCGCGTGCGGTCTCCAATAATGCCGCGCCGTCCGCATCTTCACCCACGGCTGCCTGAAAATAACGCATTTCTTTTTTCACCAACGCAGATTTGCGCCGTTCGGGAAACATCGGGTCAAGGTAAATCGCATCGGGGCGCACATCATCGACCATATCATTGCCGATTTCGCCAAAAGTCAAACTCATGCGTGCCGTGATGACCGCGCCGTGCTCATGCTGCGCGGCACGTGCCAGTCCGTCCGCCAGCAGCACGGCAGGAATCGGGTGTCGTTCAAACAGCCTGACCTGCGCCCCTGCCGCCGCCATGACCAACGCATCTTTGCCCAAGCCTGCGGTCGCGTCCCAAATCAGCTTGTTTTCACGCACATTCAAGGCGCGCAACAATAATTCGCCTTGCGGTTGGCGCGTGCGGTGCAACAGGCTGCCTGAAACAAAATCCGCCACCACCTTTTCGCGCGGGTTTTGTCCGCGTAAAACGATTTTTTCACCGTCAAACCACAAAAAATACGGGCCTTCAGGCTGCCTGAAAGCAAGCGTTACCCCAAACGGCGCAATCAATGCCTCCAGCCGCACCGGTTCGCCCGACGATAAATCGGACGGCGCATAAAGCGATAAGCCATTCATTTTTACAGAATATACCGCGCCAAATCTTCCGACTCGGCAATATCGCCCAAACGCTGATTTACATACTCCGCATCAATCACGGTCTCACCGTCAGGCGCGTGGAACGATACTTCTTCCAGCAGTTTTTCCATCACGGTATGCAGGCGGCGCGCGCCGATGTTTTCGGTTTTTTCATTGACGCGAAACGCCAACTCCGCCAGCCGCTCGATGCCTTCTTCAGTAAAGGTCAGCCGAACATCATCGGTCGCCAGCAAAGCTTGATATTGCATGGTCAGGCAGGCATCGGTGGCGGTGAGAATCGCCTTGAAATCGTCCACACTCAAATTTTCCAGCTCTACCCGAATCGGAAAACGCCCTTGCAATTCGGGAATCAAGTCCGACGGTTTGCTCACGTGAAACGCACCGGAAGCGATGAACAAAATATGATCGGTCTTGATCATGCCGTATTTGGTGGACACGGTCGTGCCTTCCACCAGCGGCAGCAAGTCGCGCTGCACGCCTTGGCGCGACACGTCCGCACCGTGCGCGCCCGACGAGGCGACCTTATCAATTTCATCAATAAACACAATACCGTGCTGCTCGACAGCTTCGATGACGGCGGCGCGTAATTCTTCCTCGTTCACGAGTTTGTCTGCTTCTTCGTCCAGCAAAGCACGCATCGCTTCGGCGATTTTCAGCTTACGGCGGCGGGTTTTGCCCTTGTTCATGCCGGCGAACATATCTTGCAGCTGCTCGGTAAATTCCTCCATGCCCGGCGGGCCCATCACCGACATCGGCGAGCCGTCGCCTTGTGCCAAATCAATCTCGATTTCCTTATCGTCCAATTCGCCGGCGCGCAGTTTTTGGCGGAATTTCTGACGGGTGGCATTTTCAGGCTGCTCGGAGGTTTCCTCGCCCGCAAAGCCCGCGCTGCGCGGCGGCGGCAGCAGTGCGTCAAGAATACGGTCTTCGGCGGCATCTTGTGCTTTGTTGCGGTTTTTGATCACGGCAGTGGCACGGGTGTTTTTCATCGCGATGTCGGTCAAATCGCGCACGATGCTGTCCACATCCCGCCCGACATAGCCCACTTCGGTGAATTTGGTCGCCTCCACCTTGATAAACGGCGCATTCGCCAAGCGTGCCAGCCGCCGTGCAATTTCGGTTTTGCCCACACCGGTCGGGCCGATCATCAAAATGTTTTTCGGCACGATTTCGCCGCGCAGCGGATCGGCAACGCGGCTGCGCCGATAGCGGTTACGCAGGGCGATCGCCACCGCTTTTTTGGCGGCGTGTTGGCCGATGATGTGTTTATCCAGCTCATGGACGATTTCTTGCGGGGTCATGACGGCACTCATGATATTCCTTGTGTTGAGGCAATAATTCCGAACAAATGGGGACGGCATGATAAATCTCAATCCTGTATGACGTCGCCGGCGCCAGATTAAGTTCAAACAAGTGTTTGACAAAAGGCTGCCTGAAAAGTATCGTTTCAGGTTTTTATCATACAATTATTGCGCAGGAATCCTCTTTTTTTATCATTAAAATATCAATATTATGAACAATACTTCAGAAACATCTACTTTCCGTTCCAAACTGCTCGCCCTAGGCCCGGGCATCATGATGGCTTCGGCGGCAGTCGGCGGTTCGCACATTATCGCTTCCACGCAAGCGGGTGCATTGTACGGCTGGCAGTTGGCCATCATCATTATTTTGGCGAATCTGTTAAATACCCGTTTTTCCGTTTCGGCTACCAATACACGCTCGACACCGGAGAGTCTTTACTGCAAGGCTACGCACGCAAAGGGAAGTTTTATGTGTGGGCGTTTTTTATCCTCAATATCTTCGCCGCCGTGGTCAATACCGCAGCGGTATTGTTGCTGTGCGCTTCGATTTTGAAATTCGTATTGCCGCTGCCTGAAACCGTATTCGGCATCAAAGACGTCACGTTTCTGTGCTGGGCAGTGCTGGTGGTGTGCATGGTGATGCTGCTCGCAGGCAAATACGCCGCGCTGGATACCGCCTCCAAAATCATCATGGCAGCCTTGACCGTGACCACGGTGATCGCCGTGGTGATTGCGGCACAACGCGGCGCAGTAGCTCCGCCTGACTTTCAGGGCGAATCGCCGTGGAATCTGGCAGCTTTGGGCTTTATCGTGGCATTAATGGGCTGGATGCCTGCACCGATCGAAATCTCCGCCATCACCTCAATGTGGGTTGCCGCCAAAAAGCAAATACGCAATATCTCCAAACAAGACGGCTTGTTTGACTTTGACGTAGGCTACATCGGCACGGCGATTCTCGCGCTGATTTTCCTTGCCTTGGGTGCGTTGGTACAATATGGCTCGGGGCAAGCGGTCGAAAGCGTCGGCGGCAAATACATCGCGCAATTCATCAATATGTATGCTTCCACCATCGGCGACTGGTCGCGCTGGATGGTCGCATTCATCGCCTTTGCCTGCATGTTCGGCACCACGATTACCGTGATTGACGGCTATTCGCGCACCAACGTCGAGTCGCTGCGGATTCTCAGCAAGCAAAGCGGCTTCAGCTCCCGCGCCTTGTCGGCATGGATTATCCTGACTTCGCTGGCCGGTATGTTGGTGATTTTGGCATTCGCCACGGCTTTAGGGCCGATGCTGAAATTCGCCATGATTGCATCGTTTGTCACCACGCCCGTGTTTGCTTGGTTGAATTTATCCTTGGTCAGAAGCGGCGAACATAAGGTCCAATCAGGTCTGATGTGGCTGGCGTGGATCGGTTTATTTTACTTAAGCGCCTTTGCATTGTTGTTTTTGGTGCATCAGTTCGGTTGGCTTTAAACCAAATTGCTGTATCCTATGAGTATTAAGGAACCTCTGAAACGAAGTTCAGCGAAGCTAGAAACTCGTGACGGCGACTTTAACTACTCTTTCTCCGTCATACTGCGTCCCATATGTAGGGCAATAGAACCACTATTGCCCTACATATACTCCTTGTCTGCCAAAAAAATAGCCGTCAAATCCACGCGCCAGAGTTCTTCAGAGACTCCTTAAGAAGGCTGCCTGAAACTTAAACCATCATCGCTGGATGCTGCAAATGGTTTTCAGGCAGCCTAAAAACTGTTTTGATTTCAAAATAAACCCGTTTTAAACAATATCGAAAGCTTTACCATGTGTCAGCTTCTGGGTATGAATTGCAATGTGCCGACCGACATCGTGTTTTCGTTTGAAGGTTTCCGGCGACGCGGCGGCGTGACCGATCACCATGCGGACGGCTTCGGCATTGCCTTTTTTGAAGAACGCGGCGTACGGCTTTTTCAGGACAATACCGCCTGCGCCACTTCGCCTGTTGCCGATTTGGTGCGTGATTATCCGATTTCCTCCAAAAACGTACTGGCGCATATCCGCAAAGCCACGCAAGGACAAGTTTCCTTAGCCAATACGCATCCTTTTATGCGCGAAATGTGGGGGCAATATTGGCTGTTTGCACACAATGGCAACCTGAAAAACTTCACACCGCCACAAGGGGAATATTACCGTCCGGTGGGCAATACCGACTCCGAAGCCGCATTTTGCTTTATTCTGGAAGCCTTGCGCCGCAAATTTGCCACGCCGCCATCTGTCGAAGCTGTTTTTGCCGAGGTCGCTCGGCTGTGTCACGAATTACGCGCATTCGGCTTATTGAATTTTATGCTTTCCAATGGCGAATGGCTGCTGGTGCATTGCGGATCGTTGCTGCACTATATTGTGCGGCGCGCACCGTTTGGCACCGCACATCTGGCTGACGACGATGTCGAAATCGACTTCTCCGCCGTTACCACACCGGATGATCGTGTCGCCGTCGTGGCAACTTTACCGCTGACCAATAACGAACACTGGGAACAGCTGGCGGTCAATGAGCTGGCATTGTTTCAAAACGGCGAAGTGCTGCTGCGTGACGCACCGAGTGCGCCGTATTATCCGAGCATTGAAGAGGGTTTGGAAATGGCGCGGCAGGCAGCGCAGTAAACCATCACCGCACTTATAGTGAAATAAAAAGGGGCTGTCCTAGATAACTAGGACAGCCCCTTTTTACCCATTAAAAAACGCGCCACGAGAATGTCTCTGCGGCGCATTTTTTGGTGAAAATATTACAGCTCTTTAGCGTGTCCTGCCAAATAAGACGCCACGCCTGCGGCATCAGGTTTCATGCCGTCTTCGCCTTTGCTCCAACCCGCGGGGCAAACTTCACCGTGTTCTTCGGTAAACTGCAAGGCATCAATCATGCGCAGCATTTCATCAACGTTACGGCCCAGCGGCAGATTATTCACCACTTGGTGCTGTACCGTACCGTTTTTATCGATCAAAAACGAACCACGGAAGGCTACACCGCCTTCACTTTCCACGTCAAATGCGCGGATAATTTCACCTTTCACGTCCGCCACCATGGTAAAGCCGACCGCACCGATACCACCGGCTTCCACAGGGGTATTACGCCATGCGCTGTGCGTGAACTGGCTGTCAATCGAAACCGAAATCAGCTCGACATTACGCGCTTTGAACTCTTCCAAGCGGTTATTGAACGCAATGATCTCGGACGGACAAACAAAGGTAAAGTCCAGCGGGTAGAAAAACACTACTGTGTATTTACCGGCAGTAGCTTTTTTGAAATTAAAATCTTCAACAATGCTGCCGCAGCCGAGTACGGCAGGAAATGTTTTGTCCGCATCATGAAAAAACGGGGCGGATTTAGCAACCAATACAGCCATGTGAATACTCCTTGTGAAAGATGATTGAGCAAACAACTATGCACCAATTACAAGAAATATGCAATTGAAAAAAGAAAAACGATAGTGTGAAAAAATCAAGAGGCTGCCTGAAAGCAGCGCTTGCAAGGCCAAAATGAAATATCGTCGCAGCTCAAAGCTTACGTCAAGCGGTTCGGCGCAAGCACGGTTGCCGCAAACGAGCAAAGCCGGAGACACAAAAAAAGCCGACTTTCGTCGGCTTTTTGAACTATCTGTACAAGACAGATTAGAATTTGTGACGCAGACCCAGACCTACAGAGTAAGCTTGATCTTCTTTGTCAAACTTCAACCAGCCTGCGCTCAACAAAGCAGTTGTGCGTTTGGACAGAGCGTAGTCAACACCACCAATCACTTGGTCGTATTTGAAATCGCTGAACCCATGAGCATAGCTCAAGCGCGGGGTAACGTTACCAATAGTGTATGCACCAGTAACTGCGATCTCATTAACTTTCTCATCGGCACCATCAACGTTTTTGGTATGTTGGTAACCGATAGCAACAAACAGGTTGTTCGCATCATAACCGCCTTCTACGCGATGAACATGACCTTCTTTGGCGTCGTTTGCACCAACATTGCGCAGACTGTAACCGTATTTGGCAAAGAAACCGCTGTTAGCATAGTTCAAACCCAGCTCAGTAACCGAACGGTTTTTGGTGGGGGGATTAATTGCCGGTGCAGCAGCAGTCAGACCACCAAAGCCCTCGTCCAAGAGATCTTTTACCGTGCCAGGGATAGCGTCACGAGCTTGGTCGAAGCGGCTGTTGTCTTCCGGCGAGTACAACAAGTTAGCCGAGAAACCTGCAAATTCAGGAGTATCGTAGCGAACAGCAGTGTAACGTTTGGAAGTACGGGTGTAGATGCCCAAAGTACGAACGCCATTGCCTTCCCATTGGTCAACAGTTTCCATGTCGCCTTTTAACTGACCGGACAAGTAACCGGCTTTAACCGTACCAAACGGAGTGGCCAAACCGATGAAGCTGTCACGCTTGGAAGTCCAGTTATCACCTTTATGATCCAAGGAAACGTCTTGTTCCAATTGCCAAATGGTTTTCAGGCCGTTGCCCAGATCTTCTTCACCTTTGAAACCGATGCGGCTGCCCCAGTCATTGATGTTGGTAACTGTATTATCAACATTTTTAACTTTAGTGTATTCCAAGCCGCCTTTGACTTGACCGTACAAGGTAACGTCAGCCATAGCAGCAACCGGCAAAGCTGCCAGAGCCAGTGCAATCAGAGTTTTTTTCATTGCTAATTCCTTTTTCTAGTCTAAAAAAATGAACTCAAAATGTCGGTGTCCGACAGATTCAAGCCTACAGGAACAACCGCCGTGTGACGGTTCTTGGTGCTAATATACAATGTATCGCGGACAAAAGACAATTTCGGTAAAGATTTTACGCAGGTTTGGCGGGCGCATTTATGGGTATTTTTGTATGGTATTTTCATTATTTTCTATAAAAATCATCAAACTAAAACCAGCACCACCCGATTAACTGGTTTGTTGTTTTTTTGCCGAAGTGTTGTATAAATACATCTTTATCGCATGCTGTGCATGCGAATTTGGCAGGCATCCGACAATGTTTTACAATGAACCACACGGTCTCTCGACACCTTGAAACCTTGGTGTAGGCAGGAATTGCGCTGCATCATGCTTCTTGTCGGACTCAACATATTGTCTGTTCAATACGCATAGGATACTGAACCCCTCATCGGGTTTCCTCCTTAAACCCCCCGACACTTTATCTATAGAAAGAAATACCATGAAAAAATACCGTGCACTGATTTTCGATTGGGACGGTACGCTTGCCGATTCCACGGCGCATATCGTGGATGCGGTGCAATACGCTTTCGCTCAAGTGGGACTGACGCCGCCCACTGCCGCTGAGGCAAAAAGCATTATCGGGCTGAGCTTGCCACTGGCGATGCAACGACTTGACGGCACGGTAAGCGCAGCAACACAGGCGGAAATCGTCAAGCATTACCGGTCGCATTATTTTCAAAACGATCACCACATTCGCTTGTTTACAGGAGCGGACACTTTATTGAATGCTTGGCAGCAGGATTATGTGCTCGGCATTGCGACCGGCAAAAGCCGCATCGGGCTGGAGCGAGTCTTGGACGAGACCAATAGCCGCCATTACTTTTCCGCTACCCGCACCGCCGATGAATGTCATTCCAAACCGCACCCTGAAATGGTGCTGTCTCTATGTGAGGAATGGGGGTTTACGCCTGAGGAGGTTTTGATGATCGGCGACACCACACACGATTTGCTCACCGCTTCCAATGCCGGTGCCGATGCGGTCGGCATCGTCGGCGGTGCTCATTCCCGCGAAATGTTGGAGGGTGTGCCCAATCGCGGCGTTTTCGCAGATTTGCAGGCAATGGCGGCGTGGTTAGGATAAGCAGGTTTTGCCGCAGCAATCCTTAGACCGCATCTTCCAATATGAAGACAGCTGTTTTGCAAACCCTTTCAGGCTGCCTGAAAGGGTTGGTCGCTGCGGGGCATATGATTAAAGGTATCCGAGGTCTTGATGAAACAGTCTTCTGTGGTTTGATACTCTTTTCAAAACCGTACTGCTGACACAGCCTCTATATATAACCTCTATATATAAGAAGTAAGATGTGGCGGAACTCAACAATCCCACACTGCTTTGACGGCAGCCAGTAAAGCTTGGGTTTTGAAGTCTTTTTCAAACTCGTTGGCGTAGATAAAGCTCAGTTCTTCATCCAAGCCAAATTCAGGGATGATCGCAATCGGCAGCTCTTCGGCGATGGCGGTGTAGGCAAAGTCTTGTGGCACCAGAGCCAATCCCAAGCCTGCCGCACACAGGGCGACGCTGGTGGCAATTTTGTCGCAGGTGAGAATGCTTTTCGGCAGAATTTTGTGTTTGCGCCAAAACTCGCGGGTAATCTTGCTGCCGGCAGCATAATCGGGCATATCAAGCCATGGCAGTCGGTTTAATGTTTTACCGTCATCGGGCGCGATGGCGGGCAATAAATCCAGCGGCGCAATCAACACATAACGCACGGTCTCCAACAGCACGGAATAAACATTGCGGTAAGGGTTATGGCCGACAAAAAACCCTCCGTGCAGCTCTTTTTTACGCACCGCATCCAAAATCTCATCACTCACGCCGTGGCGCACATGCAGCATGACTTGGGGCAATTGCTTCAGAAAAATCTCACAAGTATGCGCGGCTTTGGCACGGGTCACGGGATCAACCATGCCGATGGCGGCTTCCGCCACATAGTTTTGTGCCAGTGCCATCGCATACACGTCCAGTTCGTGCATGTTTTGCAGTACGTCTTCGGCGCGCGCCAATAAAGCCTCACCCGCCGGTGTCAGACTCATGCCTTGCGCCTTACGATAAAACAGCACAGTATTAAGATTACGCTCAATGGCTTTGATTTGCGCCGTGACGGCCGGCTGGGATAAATGCAGCGTTTCCGCTGCCTGAGTCAAATTACCCAGATGCGCCACCGCCACAAAACTTTTTAACTGGTTAACATCCATGTTTTAAGATTTCATTTGCATCAAACAACTCTTTCAGGCTGCCTGTAATTCTTTATTCAACAAGCCAAATCAATAGATTTAATAAAACAAACCAAACTAAGCATTTGATTTTTATTTGATTTGATACTGAGTCATCAGCCAAACAGATACACCGCATCAGAAAAAAAAATTAGCCGTACCGCTAAAAATCACTTCTAATAACCATAACGTGGGTGCGGTCTTTGATTTTACCCGATTTCGGCCTGTCATGCGCTGTGCCGCACCACACGAAAAAACAAGTTTATACAGGAGATTATAAAAAATGCAATCGCAAACGGTTCAACAAATCCTCAATAACGAGGAATTTCGCAAGCTGGCGCGTAAAAAAGCCGTCTTGGGCTGGACGTTTTCGGTGTTGATGTTCGTGATTTATGTAACTTATATTGCATTCATCGGCATTGACCCGCAAGCGTTCGGCACTCCTGTTTCGCCAGGAGCAACCACCACTTGGGGAATATACATCGGGCTTTTCGTGATTTTCTTTGCCATCACCATCACGGGCATCTATGTTTATAAGGCCAACGGGGAATTTGAAAAAATCACACAAAAAGTCGTACGCGACACCATGGGGGAATAAAGTATGAGAAAACTGTCAGCAGCCTTGCTTTTACTGACGGCATCCGGCATCACTTGGGCAGACGCACTCACCGGAGACGTCGAGCGCCAGCCTTTGAACATTACCGCCATCGTGATGTTCTTTATTTTTGTCGCCGCCACTTTGTACATTACTTACTGGGCGGCCAAGCAAAATAAATCGACCAAGGATTTCTACACTGCCGGCGGCGGTATTTCCGGCTTTCAAAACGGTTTGGCGATCGCCGGTGACTATATGTCGGCAGCATCTTTCCTCGGCATTTCCGCCATGGTGTACACCACCGGTTACGACGGCTTGATTTACTCGACGGGCTTTCTGGTAGGCTGGCCGATCGTGCTGTTTTTGATTGCGGAACGGTTGCGCAACCTCGGCAAATTTACCTTTTCCGACGTGGCATCGTATCGCTTCGAACAAAAACCGGTACGGGTTTTTGCCGCTTCGGGCACACTGCTGGTGGTGGCGTTTTATCTGATTGCACAGATGGTTGGCGCAGGTAAATTGATTGAATTGCTGTTTGGTTTGAACTATCTGGCGGCGGTGATCATCGTCGGGGTACTGATGGTGCTGTATGTGCTGTTTGGCGGTATGTTGGCAACAACCTGGGTGCAAATCATCAAGGCGATCATGTTGCTTTCCGGTGCGACGTTTATGGCGTTCATGGTGATGAAAGCGGCCAACTTCAGCCCTGAAATCATGTTTAAAAAAGCCGTGGACGTGCATGAAAAAGGCAATGCGATCATGAGCCCGGGCGGCTTGGTTTCCAACCCGATCGACGCTTTGTCTTTGGGCTTGGCACTGATGTTCGGCACGGCCGGTCTGCCGCATATTTTGATGCGCTTTTTCACGGTCAAAGATGCCAAGCAAGCACGTAAATCGGTGTTTGTCGCCACGGGGTTTATCGGTTATTTTTATATCCTGACTTTTATCATCGGCTTCGGTGCGATCATGTTCTTGACCAATAACCCCGAATTTTTCCATGAGGTCACCAAAGACGGCAAAAGCGTGATGGAGTTGATCGGCGGTTCGAACATGGCGGCAGTGCATTTGGCCGAAGCGGTCGGCGGTAATCTTTTCTTGGGCTTTATCTCTGCAGTGGCTTTTGCCACGATTCTGGCGGTGGTGGCAGGTTTGACCTTATCGGGTGCATCTGCCGTCAGCCATGACTTGTACGCTTCGGTGTTCAAAAAAGGCAAAGCAACTCAGCGTCAAGAAATGCTGGTTTCCCGTTTGACGACACTGGCTCTGGGCGTACTGGCGATTATCCTCGGCGTGGCGTTTGAAAATCAAAACGTGGCGTTCATGGTGGGCTTGGCGTTCGCGCTGGCCGCTTCGGGTAACTTCCCGATCTTGTTCTTGTCCATGTTCTGGCGCGGCCTGACCACGCGCGGCGCGGTATGGGGCGGCTTTGCCGGTTTGGGCGGTGCAGCGCTGTTGATTCTGCTCGGCCCGACCGTGTGGGTAAAAGTGTTGCACAATAAAGAAGCGATTTTCCCGTATGGTAATCCGGCACTCTTTACTATCCCGCTGGCGTTTATCGTGGCGTTTGTGGTCTCGAAACTGGATAATTCCGAACGCGCCAAAATCGACCGTGCTGCGTTTGATGCTCAATACGTGCGCTCCATGACCGGCATCGGTGCCGCGGAAGCTTCGGATCATTAATCTACCCGTAGCATTGGTTGTTTAAAGCAGAAAACTCATCAAGCCGTTTCCGTCACAGACGGGGCGGCTTGATTTTTTGGGTAAGGCTGCCTGCAACCTCCCATATATTTCAGGCAGCCAAAAAAGAACCAACGGCAAAACCTTTATTCAGGCAGCCTGATACACGCATAAGCATTGACCTTTTCACCGTCGACACGGATACTGCATGCTTATTTTTCAAACCCGACTACTCAAGGAAAAATCATGAAATTCGAAACCGCCTCGGTACACGCCGGTTACAGCCCCGATCCGACCACCAAATCGGTCGCGGTGCCGATTTACCAAACCACGAGCTACGCCTTTGACAACACGCAGCACGGCGCGGATTTGTTTAATCTGAACGTTGCAGGCAATATTTACACCCGCATCATGAACCCGACCACGGCAGTGCTGGAAGCGCGCGTGGCGCAACTGGAAGGCGGCATCGGCGCACTGGCGGTCGCCAGCGGCATGGCGGCGATCACCTACACCATTCAAACCATCGCACAGGCCGGTGACAACATCGTCGCCACCAAAACCTTATACGGCGGCACGTTTAATTTATTCGCGCATACTTTGCCCAAACAAGGCATCGAAGTGCGCTTTGTCGATCCCGCCAAGCCCGAAGACATCGCTGCCTTGTGCGACGACAAAACCCGTCTGGTGTACTGCGAAAGCATCGGTAATCCTGCGATCAACGTGGTGGATATTCCTGCGTTTGCCCAAGCGGCACATGCCACCGGCGTACCGTTGGTGGTGGACAATACCGTGCCTTCGCCCGCTTTGTGCCGCCCGCTGGAATTGGGCGCGGACATCGTGGTGCAATCGCTGACCAAATACATGGGCGGTCACGGCAACAGCATCGGCGGCGCCATCATCGACGGCGGCAAATTCGACTGGAAAGCCCACGCAAAACGCTTTCCGCAACTGACCACGCCGGACGTGTCCTATCACGGAGTCAATTACAGCGAGCATTTCGGCGCGGCGGCGTTCATCGCACGGGCGCGGGTGGTGCCGTTGCGCAATACCGGCGCGGCGATCAGCCCGATGAACGTGTTTTTGATCTTGCAAGGCATCGAAACCCTTGCTTTGCGCATGGAGCGCCATTGCAGTAACGCGCAAACCGTTGCCGAATTCCTGCAAAACCATCCGCAAGTAGCGTGGGTGAATTATCCCGGCTTGGCCGACAGCCCGTATAAAGCCATTATCGACCGCGACTTCGGCGGTCAGGCTTCCGGTCTGCTCAGCTTCGGCATCAAAGGCGGACGCGAAGCCGGCGCACGCTTTATCGATGCGCTGCAACTCTTTTTGCGCTTGGTCAATATCGGCGACACGCGCTCGCTCGCCTGCCATCCCGCCACCACCACCCATCGCCAGTTAAGCGCGGAAGAACTGACCGCCGCCGGCGTGGGCGAAGACATGGTACGTTTGAGCATCGGCATCGAGCATATTGACGATTTGCTGGCGGATTTGAAACAAGCTTTGCAAGCAGCGCAATAAAGGCTGCCTGAAAAATGAACCGCATCGGTATCGCCACCGATGCGGTTGTTTTTTGCGAGATGAGACCTTTGCAAAAATCCATCCTGCGGCGCATTTCTTTGAGATGCGCCCCTCGGAATCTTGCCTATCTGCATGATATGTCTGCGCTTCCTGCGGTGCTACCTCTGCGAACTGCATCCACATTACGGACTTTTGCAAAGGTCTCAGATGATTTTTTATGCCGTCAAAGCGGCATCAACACTGAATGGCACAACAAAAAAGCCACGGGGAAAATCCCGTGGCGGTTTTCAGGCAGCCTTGAAAGGAGTAAAGAAGCTGCCTGAAAAAACTTACAGCACTTCGATCAAACCTGCCGCGCCCATGCCGGTACCGATACACATGGTGACCATGGCGTAGCCTGTTTCGCCGCGGGTGCGCATGCCGTGGATCGCGGTGGCGGAGCGGATCGCGCCCGTCGCGCCCAAGGGGTGACCCAAGGCGATCGCGCCGCCGTTCGGATTGACCACGTTGGTGTCCAGCCCCAAGTCGCGAATCACGGCCAGAGCTTGTGCGGCAAAGGCTTCGTTCAGCTCCATCCATTTAACGTCGGCCAAGGTTTTGCCGGTTTGTTTCAACACCGCCGGAATCGCCTCTTTCGGGCCGATGCCCATGATTTCGGGCGGTACGCCGCGCACCGCAAAACCTGCATAGCGGGCAATCGGGGTCATGTTGTAACGTTTCAAAACGTCTTCGGACACCACCAGCAATGCGCCTGCGCCGTCGGACATTTGCGAGCTGTTACCGGCGGTGACGCTGCCTTTGGCGGCGAACACCGGACGCAGTTTTGCCAAGCCTTCGAGCGAAGTATCCGCACGCGGGCCCTCATCGGTGTCCAAGAGTTTGCGGACTTCTTTGGCTTCGCGGCTCTCCAAATCGGCGGTGCGATACACCGCTTCGATCGGGGAAATTTCGGCTTTGAATTTACCGTCGGCAATCGCAGCCAAAGCACGACGATGGCTTTCCACGGCAAACGCGTCTTGGTCTTCGCGCGAAATATTCCATTGCTCGGCGACTTTTTCGGCGGTCAGACCCATGCCGTAGGCGATGCCGTAGTTTTCTTCTTTGGCGAAAACTTCGGGATTGAGCGCGACTTTATTGCCCATCATCGGAATCATGGACATGGATTCGCTGCCGGCGGCAATCGTGATCTCGGCTTCGCCGGTGCGAATGCGGTCGGCGGCGATTTGCAAAGCGTTAACGCCGCTGGAGCAGTAGCGGTTAATCGTGATGCCACCCACGGTATTGGGTAAACCGGCCAGCAGCAAGCTGATGCGTGCCATGTTCAAGCCTTGTTCCGCTTCGGGGAAAGCGCAACCGGCGACCACGTCGTTGATTTCGTGCAAATCAAAGGCGGGGACTTGGGCGATGACCGAGCGAATCACATGCGCCAGCATGTCGTCGGGGCGGGTGGTGCGCAACATGCCGCGCGGTGCTTTGCCCACAGGTGTGCGCGTGGCGGCGACGATATAAGCGTCTCTGAGTTGTGTCATTGAATCATTCTCCGTAGATTAATTTTTCGGTTCAGGCTGCCTGAACGTTTACAGGCTGCCTGAAGTCGGTTAAGCGGTTTGCTTACGCGTCAATTGCGTAAGGGTTTGCCGGTGGACATCATGTTTTCGATGCGCTCTAAGGTTTTTTCGTTTTTCAGCAAGCCGACGAACACTTTGCGCTCCAGATCAAGCATCCATTGCTCGTCCACGACCGTGCCTTCGTCCACATCGCCGCCGGTCATGACCCAGGCAATTTGCGTGCCCAAGTACATATCGTATTCGCTGATGAAGCCGCCTTCTTTCATGTTCAGCAGTTGGCCGGTGATCGAAGCCGCGCCGGTGCGTCCTGCCACTTTGAAGGTTTGCGGCACATCGGGACGATAGCCTGCATCGACCATCGCACGCGCTTCGGACAGGGCAACATGCAGCAGCTCGTAGCTGTTGAACACCACCACGTCGGATTCGCGCAAATGTCCGGTTTCTTTGGCTTCCAGCGCGCTGGTGGCGACTTTTGCCATCGCCAGATTCATGTAGCGATCACGCAATGCCGCCAGCAAATCGCCTTGGCTGGCGCGTGCCGCACGCAAGGCAAAGTCTTTGGTGCCGCCGCCCGCGGGAATCAGACCCACGCCGACTTCAACCAAACCGATGTAGCTTTCCAAAGCCGCCACAACTTTGTCCGAGTGCATCACGAATTCGCAACCGCCGCCGAAGGCAAAGCCTTGTACCGCCGACACCACGGGGATTTGGCTGTAACGAATGCGCATCGCGCTGTCTTGGAAGTATTTGGTCATGCTTTCGATCGCGACAAAATCACCGCTGGCAAAAGCCGGCATCATCGATTTCAGATCCGCACCGACCGAGAACGGCGCATCTTCCGCCCAAATCACCAAGGCTTGGTATTCTTTTTCCGCCAAGTCGATCGCTTGATTCAAGCCGTCCAGTACGTCACGGCTGATGGCGCGCATTTTGTTGAGGTTTTCGAACACCAGAATCTCGCCGTCCAAGGTAAAGGCACGGGTAACTTTGTTTTCGAACACGGTTTTGCCCACCGGCGGACGGTTTTCGCCCACGAGTTTGGCCGGAGAAATTTGACGTGCGTACACTTCCAGATTGGAGCGCGGTGCATAGCTGCCGTCGCTGAATTTCAGGCTGCCTGCATCGGTATGGAACGCTTTGACATCTTTCAGCCATGCGGGCAAAGGAGCGTTGCTCATGGATTTGCCGGCGGCAATATCTTCTTCAATCCAGCGGGTGACTTCGGCAATATCGGCTGCCTGCCACGTTTCAAACGGACCGACTTCCCAACCGAAACCCCAACGGATCGCAAAGTCGATGTCGCGTGCATTGTCCGCAATCGAAGCGGCATGGTAAGCAATGTAATGAAACGCATCACGGAAAATCGACCACACAAACTGCGCTTGCGGATGCTCGGAAGCGCGCAAGGCGGCGAGTTTCTCTTTCGGATTGTCGATTTTCAGGATTTCGGTGACTTCGGCATCGGCTTTTTTGTTCGACGGCACGTATTCTTTGGTCGCCGGATCAAACATCATGATGCGTTTGCCTTCTTTTTTGAAGATACCCGCTTTGGTTTTCGCACCCAACGCGCCGTTTTCAATCAAGGCTTGCAGCCATGCGGGCTGGGTGAAGTATTGATGCCACGGATCATCCGGCAGAGCGGTTTCCATGGTTTTGGCCACGTGGGCGAAGGTGTCCAAACCGACCACGTCGGCGGTACGGAACGTAGCCGAGCTCGGGCGGCCGAGACGTTTGCCGGTCAGATCATCCACAACGTCAAAGCGCAAGTCGAATTTTTCCGCATTGTGAATCGTTGCCAGCATCGAGAACACGCCCAGGCGGTTCGCCACGAAGTTCGGCGTGTCTTTGGCGCGTACCACGCCTTTGCCGACGACGGACACGAGGAAGCGTTCCAGATTATCCAGATAACGCGCCTCGGTCGCTTGGCAAGGAATCAGCTCAACCAAGTGCATGTAGCGCGGCGGGTTGAAAAAGTGCACGCCGCAAAAACGGTGTTTCAAGCCTTCGGGGAATACCGAACACAGTTTTTCAATCGACAGGCCGGAAGTGTTGGTCGCAAAAATGGTGTGTTCACCCAAGTGCGGCGCAACTTTGGCGTACAGCGACTCTTTGATGTCCATGCGTTCGGCAACGGCTTCAATCACCAAATCGCAGTTTTTTAACTCTGCCAAATCGTCATCGTAATTGGCAGCTTGGATGTAGGGCAGCGATGCTTTGTGTGCCAGCGGCGCAGGTTTTTGTTTTTTCAGGGCTTCCAGCGCTTTGAGCACGATGCCGTTTTTCGGACCTTCCTTAGCCGGCAGGTCAAACAGCACGGTCGGCACTTTGGCGTTGGCCAGATGGGCGGCAATTTGTGCGCCCATCACACCCGCGCCGAGAACGGCGACTTTTCTGACCACGAATTTCTCTTGTGACATGGGTAACCTCTTTTGTTGTTGAAGTGAATGTTCTGTCCGAAAGCTCGGACGGTGTAATGGGTGTTCAGGCAGCCTGAAATTGAAAAGGCTGCCTGAAAGATTTACAACTTAAAACACAAAGCGTTCCAGCAGTTTATCGTCATGCTTGTCCATTTGCATGTCGAAGTCGTCCACCATCACCACGTCGCGCTTGAGTTGGCGTGCACGGGTCACGAGGTCGAATTCTTCCTGCGTCAGTACGCCTTTATCCAAGGCTTCCTGCAACTGGGTGCGCGGCGAAACCGCAGCAAATTCGGCTTTGCGATCCATCTGGCGCAGTTTTTTCTCCAACGGCTCGGAGGCGATCACGGCTTGATGCGCATAAGCCAGCACGCCGACAGCATCTTTCTCGTCTTTGGGAACATACACGCCTTTGACCAGACGTTGCAAGGCATCGCCGTTTTCCATCATCAGGCGCGCCACTTGCGTACCGACTTTATCCGACGGTGCTTTCAGACGGCAACCCAAAGGCAGGGTCAAAACGCGCAGCAAGAACGCCACCGGACGGTTCGGCAGGTTTTGAATCACGCCTGCCATGGCTTCTTCCGCATCCGCCAAGGCGCGTTCCGCCGCGTATTGCATCAGGGGAATGTCGGCTTCGGGTTGGTTTTGGTCATGAAAACGTTTCAAAACCGCGCTGGCGATAAAAAGATTGGACAAAACATCGCCCAAACGTGCCGACAGTTTCTCGCGGAATTTCAGGCTGCCGCCCAAAGAACCCATGCACATGTCCGCCATGATGGCGAAGTTGGCCGAAATACGGGTCATGCGGCGGTAGTATTTCGCGGTCACGCCGCTCACCGGTGCGCTCGTGAACGCGCCGTTGGTCAGACTCAACCAGAAACTGCGGATCGCATTGGTGAACGCGAAATGCACGTGATCCACCACCGCGCTACTGAACGCACGTTTGTCGTCATTGAAGGCTGCCTGCATTTCTTTCAAGACATAAGGATGGCAACGGATCGCACCTTGACCGAAAATCATCAGCGAACGGGTCAAGATGTTCGCGCCTTCCACGGTGATGCCGATCGGAATCGCCTGATACGCATTGCCCAAGTAGTTGCGCGGGCCCAGAACCACGGTTTTGCCGCCGTGAACGTCCATCGCATCATTGATGACTTTACGCATGCGCTCGGTGTTGTGGTATTTCAAAATCGCGGAAATCACACTCGGTTTTTGCCCAAGATCCAAAGCGGTCAAGGCCAAATCCTGCGAAGCTTCCATTTGATAGGTATAGCCGCCGATGCGTGCCATCGCTTCGTCCACGCCTTCAAAGCGACCGATGGCCAAACCGAACTGATCACGGATGCGTGCATACAAACCGGTGGCATAGCTCGAAGCTTTACCCGCAGCCACCGAGTTTGCCGGCAGGGAAATACAACGGCCGACCGACAAGCAGTCCATCAGCATTTGCCAGCCGCGACCGGCATAATCCAATCCGCCGATGATCCAATCGATCGGAATAAACACGTCCGCACCCCAAGTCGGGCCGTTCATGAACACCGAACCGGACGGGAAGTGACGGCGGCCGATCTGAACGCCTTTGTGTGCGGTCGGCACAAGCGCGCAGGTGATGCCGATGTCTTTTTTGCCACCGAAGCGATCACCCAACAAACCGTCGGGGTCAAACATTTTGAACGCCAAACCGAGCACGGTGGCTACCGGCGACAAGGTAATCCAGCGTTTTTCCCACGACACGCGCACGCCGAGCGCGTCTTTGTGCTCTTCGCCCGTGATCGGGTCGGTGTAATCGCCTTTGCACACCACGCCGAAGTCGGGGATGCTGCCTGCGTCCGAACCGGCATGGGGGCTCGTCAAAGCAAAACAGGGGATTTCTTCACCCTTGGCCAAGCGCGGCAGATAGTAATCTTTCTGCGCTTCCGTGCCGTAATGCTGCAACAATTCACCCGGGCCTAAAGAGTTCGGTACCATCACGGTCACCGCCGCACTGGAAGAGCGCGTGCCGATTTTCATCACCACCTTGGCATGGGCGTAGTTGGAAAATTCCAAACCGCCGTATTGCTTCTTAATGATCATGCCGAGGAAGCCTTTGTCCTTGATGAACTGCCAGACTTCGGGCGGCAAGTCTTTGCGGTTATGCACGATGTCCCAGTCATCCAGCATCGCGCACAGCTCTTCGACGGGGCCGTCCATGAACGCTTGCTCTTCCGCACTTAAAGCCGGTGCGGGGAAGCTCAGCAATTTATTGAAGTCGGGATTGCCCGAGAACAAATCGCCGTCCCACCATACCGTGCCGGAATTGATCGCCACCTGTTCGGTTTCCGACATCGGCGGCGTGATTTTTTTGAACAACTTGAAAAAACGATCCAACAAAGGCTGACGCACCACCGGCAAACAGCACACCAAACTCACTACCAGCAACGGTATATACGCCCACCAGCTGAAGGTATCGCCAATAATGTCGCCGACAATCAAACCAATCGCCGCTGCAGCCGCGATCAGCCAACCGCCTAAGCGGAAATAGGCCGCTACGCCTAAAAAGACCAACATTAACAATAGACTTAACATGATAAACTCCATGAACTCCCGTGAAAAATATTGACTAAGACCCTGGTAAAACCCCTCATCAAAGGTCTCATGCTTTCAAACCCGCCACCACAAACGGTGCCACATAACGCGCCACCTGCTCGGGATCACGCGCATGAATCGTGGTATTGACCGGCATTAACGCACGCAGCACGTCATTGCCCGCGAAGGCGTTAAACAAAGTGCTCAAACCGATGTGAATGCGCCACCGTACCGTTTCCCGATCCAGATGCGGCAAGGCGCGCCACACCAGATCCATGACTTTTTTGGCAATGTCCTCGTACTGCCTGGCCAAATCGTCACGGAAAATCTTGTACTCGTCGAGCATCAGCCGCGACACCAGCCGCGACACCACCACCGCACCTTGTTCGTCCTCCGCCACCAAACGGCGAATCACGATCACATAACCATTGACCACATCTTCCGCCTGTAAGTTTTTGGTTTGAGCCACGCGGTTCATTTCGTCAATAAACTGATTGACAAACGGCACAATACGCCGTGCCAGAACCGCCAGGAACAAAGCCTCTTTCGAGCCGAAATGATAATGAATCGCCGCCACGTTCACCCCTGCATCGCGCGTGATCTGACGCAACGAAGACGCAAAAAAACCTTGAGTGGCAAATTGCGCCTCCGCCACGCCGAGGATTTTGTCGATGGTGTGGTGATCGTTGTCTCGGGTCATGTTGCCGTGTCTGTAATATCTAAGGAAAGAAAGCTCGGAAAAAAAAGCTGTCATGGGTGTGACAGCGTGTTTCAAACAAGTGTTTGAATCATATTTTTGAAACCATTTTTTGTCAAGCACCCATAACGCAATCATCGCAACTTTTTATGCTGCGTCGCAGCAAAATAAGCTGCCTGCAACACTCGGCGACAACTTATATCGAACGGTATAACAAAATACTTTGAAAGTTTTTTGACGGCGTTGATGAAGATCGCATTAAAACAGATTTTTTGCAAAATCCAATCCTGTCATAACACTGATTTGATGCGTGATAAAGGCGGTTTAAATGCTTTTGATCCAAAGAAAAAACGCCCCGCCCACGAGCAGCTTTGCTACACAAATCCGAGTGTTGTTCACCTTGTGAGAATGCTGTTCGGGAGCATTGGGATTATTTCGGCGAATGCGTATAATGAATCCATCGAGCGCCGACTTTAAGTCGGTATTCGACCAAGTTTTCCTCAATCATCAGGCGGTTTTGCATTGCAACGGTGCTTAAAAGGCTGCCTGAACACCTCAAAACCCAACCTAAGGAATCCATTATGACACTTCGCCCGTGGTCAATCGCTTTCGCCACCTGCACCGCCTTACTGAGCCTGCCTGCAACAGCGCAAACCACCTACTCTGTTGCCGATAATATTCCCTATCAAGATACGACCAAAGTCGCTGACCGCATTGCGGAAGAGTGTACGGAGCTGGGAAGTAATTTCAGCCAAGCAATCGCCAAGCATGCACAAGAACAGGGCGTGAATATTGTATTGAGTACGCCCGACGCGCCTGTTGCACCCGATCGTCTGGACGTGGTGATCACCGATGTGCGCAGTTACGGCAATGCTTTTACGGGTCACTATAAATCGGCAAATATTCAAGTGACGCGTTACCTAAACGGTGTCGAAAGCGGTCAGACCGCGCTGGAACGTCGCTCCATGGGCGGTATTACCGGCGGCTTCAAAAGTTCGTGTGCGGTGTTGGATCGCACCACCAATACTTTGGCGAGCGATATTATGAAATGGGTGAAAACTCAAGAAACACAAACGGCTCCGGCGGCTTCCGCAGTGGTCGAAGCGGCGCAGTAATGCCATCCGCTTGCGACCTTTACCCGAACATTTTCAGGTAAGACTTTTTGCAAAAACTTCAGCTCGGCTGTTTTACGTCGAGCTGATTTTTTTCAAACGATACATCCAATCCAAAGCCTCTTTCGGGCTCATTTCGTCGGGATTGGCTGCCTGAATCAGAGCTTGAAGTTCGCTTTCTTGGGGCGAGGCGACGGCTTCGGGTTCGTCGAGATTAAATAAATCGCCCTGCACTTTGTGTGCGTTGGCGGTTTTTTCCAAAGCCAGCAGATATTTTTGCGCGGCGTTCAAGGCGCGGGGCGGCAGGCCGGCGAGTTTTGCCACCGCGATGCCGTAGCTTTTGTTTGCCGGGCCGGCTTCGACCTGATGCAAAAACACGATGTCCTGACCGTCTTCCAGCGCAGTCAAATGCATATTGACCGCAGTTTCAAAGCGTTCAGGCAGCGTGGTCAATTCAAAATAATGGGTGGCAAACAGCACGAAACTTTTGTTTTTGGTCAGTAAATGTTCGGCAATCGCCTGCGCCAACGCCAATCCGTCAAACGTAGAAGTGCCGCGCCCGACTTCGTCCATCAGCACCAGCGACTGCGGCGTGGCGTGGTGCAAAATACAGGCGGTTTCCGACATTTCGACCATAAACGTGGAGCGGTTGCCCGCCAAATCGTCCGACGCGCCGATGCGCGTAAATAGGCGGTCAACCACGCTTAAAGTGACCGACTTCGCCGGCACAAACGCGCCCACGTGCGCCAGCAGCACGATCAACGCGCTCTGACGCATAAACGTGGATTTCCCGCCCATGTTCGGTCCGGTGATCAGCATCAGGCGGCGTTTATCGTTCAGCAGGCAATCGTTGGCAATAAAATGCTCCACGCTTGCCGCGACCACCGGATGGCTGCCTGCAACAATATCCAACAGCGGATAATCGACAAATTGCGGCGCAACATAATCACGCTCCGCCGCCAGCCGTGCAAACGCGGTCAAAACGTCGGTCATCGCGGCGGCTTTGGCGATTTGCTGCAACACATTCAAGCCGTCACGCAGTTTCGCCAGCACTTCGTCGTACAGCTTGCGCTCCCATGCCAAGGCGGCTTCCTGCGCGCCCAACACTTTGTCTTCAAAAGTTTTCAGCTCGGGGGTGATGAAACGTTCGGCGTTTTTCAAGGTTTGGCGGCGGCGGTAATCTTCAGGCGCGTGTTCCGCGTCTTTTTTGCTCAATTCAATGTAAAAACCATGAACGCGGTTGAATTCCACTTTCAGCGTGTTCAAGCCGGTACGGGCTTTTTCGCGTGCTTCCAGCTCCAGCAAAAATTCATCGCCGTGGTTTTGAATGCGGCGCAGCTCGTCCAATTCGGCATGAAAACCGTCCGCGATCACGCCGCCCTCGCGCAACAACACCGACGGCTCGGGCGCAATCGACGCTTGCAAATCATTCGCCACGGCGATACCTTGCGGCAAAGTCTCGGCCAAAGTGTGCAACAAGCTGCTGTCATGCTTTTCAGGCAGCCTCAAATCGTGCAAGGCAAACAGCGCGGCACGCAAAGCGGATAAATCACGCGGCCGCGCGCTGTTCAAGGCGATGCGCGCCGCAATGCGTTCGATGTCCGCCAGATTTTTTAAGCCTGCCTGAACACTTAAATAATCTTCACGCAAAGCCGCGGCGGCTTGTTGGCGCGCGCGGATATGCGCCACGCGGCGCAAAGGGTGATGCAGCCATTGCGCCAGCAAACGCGAACCCATATGCGTGGCGCACACGTCCAGTTGAGAAAACAAAGTGGGCGCGCGTTTACCGCTTAAGGTTTCGGTGATTTCCAGATTGCGCCGCGTCGCCGCGTCCATGCCGATGTAGTCGTCATCTTCTTCACGCGCCAAACCGTCCAAGTGGCGCGGCCATTCTTTCTGGGTCAATTGCACATAATTGAGCAACGCGCCCGCCGCACCGATCGCCGCCTGATGATGCGCCGCATCCAAGCCGAAACCCGCCAAATCTTGCACGCCGAAAAAATCCCGCAACAACGCCGCACCGGCATCGGCGGCAAATTGCCATGTGTTCAAACGGGTCACGGCTGCCTGAAAGCGCGGCGGCACGGTCAAACCGCGTGTGTCGGACAATAAAATTTCGGCAGGCAATAAACGCTGCAACTCATCGTCCAAACCGTCCGGCGCAATCTGTTTGCATTTGAATTCGCCCGATTCCAACGACAACCACGCCAGCCCCAGTGATTTTTTGTCCGCCGCCACAGCGAGTACGCGGTTGGTTTGTTTATCTTCCAACAACGCACTGTCGGTCAGCGTCCCCGGAGTGACGATCCGCACCACCGCACGCTCCACCGGCCCTTTGCCCGCGCCGACTTCGCCCACTTGTTCGCAAATCGCCACGCTGTGCCCCGCCTTGACCAAACGCGCCAAATACTGCTCGGCAGCGTGATACGGCACACCTGCCATTTTGATCGGCTCGCCTGCCAGTTGTCCGCGTGCGGTCAAGGTAATGTCCAGCAGCCGCGCCGCTTCCACCGCATCGTCAAAAAACAGCTCGTAAAAATCCCCCATGCGGTAAAACAACAATTTATCCACGCATTCGCTTTTGATGCGCAAGTATTGCTCCATCATCGGGGTTAAGGCAGGTTTGGTCATGGTTGGCTATCGCGACAAAACAAAGCCGCATTTTAACCGACCGCCCTGAAACTGTCTTGCCGGCGTTTCTGCCCGCACACCAAAACCCTTTCAGGCAGCCTGAAAACCGGACAACATGTCACATAACGGTCACAAAACCCGCCTCAAGTCGGATAAAACCGTTTTCGTCAAGTCCGAATTGCGCTAAAATGGCAGTCTTTTCAGAGATTTTTGCGCGTTACTCGCAAAAACGCTTTACTCAAACCTCCAACAATAAGGACAAACATTATGGGCAGCGACCATCAACTTGCCCCGGGCGAGCCGCTTGGCACGACAACGGAAATCGAAAACAAACTTCCCGTGTTCGCGGAAGAGGTTTTGGGACACAAAGGCCGCATCACCTCTGAAGATTCGAGCACCGCACCGCTGCCCGAAAGTTATCCTTATCGTACACGCATGCAGCGCAAACAATACGAAGCGGAAAAGAAAAACCTGCAAATCGAGCTGCTTAAAGTGCAAAGCTGGGTCAAAGAAAGCGGTCAGCGCATTGTATGCTTATTTGAAGGGCGCGATGCCGCGGGCAAAGGCGGCACGATCAAACGCTTTATGGAACACTTGAATCCGCGCGGCGCGCGCGTGGTGGCACTGGAAAAACCCAGC
This sequence comes from Neisseria sp., assembly GCA_030538055.1. Lineage (GTDB taxonomy): Bacteria > Pseudomonadota > Gammaproteobacteria > Burkholderiales > Neisseriaceae > RGIG9985. The sequence goes on along the minus strand of JAUNUS010000016.1, from coordinate 9,042 downwards.
GAAGCGGAAAAAGGTCAGTGGTATTTCCAGCGTTACATCCAAAACCTGCCGACCGCAGGCGAAATGACGTTTTTCGACCGTTCGTGGTACAACCGCGCCGGCGTCGAACGCGTCATGGGCTTTTGCGAGCCGCACGAATATTTACAGTTTATGCGTCAAGCACCTGAACTGGAACGCATGTTGGTCAATGCGGGCATTCATCTGTTCAAATTTTGGTTTTCGGTCAGCCGCGAAGAACAATTGCGCCGCTTTATTTCCCGTCGCAATGACCCGTTAAAACACTGGAAACTGTCGCCGATCGACATTCAATCGCTGGATCGTTGGGACGATTACACCGCGGCGAAAAATTCGATGTTTTTCCACACCCACACCGGCGATGCACCGTGGACGGTGATCAAATCCGACGATAAAAAACGCGCACGCCTAAACTGCATCCGCTATTTTTTAAGCAATTTGGATTACCCGAACAAAGATCTGAAACTGATTAAAGAAGTCGATCCGAAAATCGTGATGGTGCCTAATCCGCAATTTAAGGACAAAATCCAACATAATATCGATTAAGGCTGCCTGAAAAAGATACGCCGACCCATCGTCTTTTCATGTGATGACGGGTCGGTTTTTTTATGATGCCTTCGGCAAAAGCGGAGCCAGCAGTAATGCTGCCAGCCCGCCCTGCAAGACTATCGTGAACACCAAGCGATATGACGGATGACCTTCTCCCAAAGTCCATTCGGCGATGATGCAGGAGATGAATATCACGATCATGCTGACCGGCACACTCAACACCACATCTTTAAGATTGCGGCGCAAACGCAGCAACGCCATCACCACCGCGCATGACAATGCAATCGGCAGGCCGTAAACCCATAACATCACCAACAATCCAAAATGCCACACAAGGTTATCTGCCGAACTTAAGTCAATCGCGATATCACCGGCAAGCGACATGTCCACGATCAGCAATACTGCCGCCAATGGTGCAGCCAGTAAGGTAAACGTGATGATGTATCGCCGATAAGTACGCAGTATTGAGGTTTGCATTATTGCTTCTCTGTTACTTTTAGGAATCGATAAGGTGTTCGCTCGGCAAGAACTGCGAAGCTAAAATATCCATCCTTTATGCCAACAGGCTTTTGAACCATAAAATCATGCCGTCCCACCAGCGTCCGAACCAACCTGCCGCTTTGACCTCATTCAATGCCACCACGTCACGCGTGGCAACGGTTTGCCCGTTGGCGTCTTGAAAACTCAACGTGCCGATTTTTTGCCCGACGGTAATCGGGGCAATCAGCGGTTCGTTCAGTTGCAATATCGGTTTGAGGTTTTTACCTTCGCCAAACGGCACGGTGACATAAACGTCTTGCAGAAAACCGACGGCGGTTTGATTGTCCGCACCTTTGTATACTTTTGCGGTGCTGATTTCTTGGCGTGCACCGTACATTTTCGGGCTTTCAAAAGATTGAATCGCCCAACCCAGCAGTTTCGCGCTTTCGTCGGCACGTTCTTTTTCACCGCCGGTACCGACAACGACGGACAAAACACGCCGTCCGTTACGCGAAGAAGATGCGATGAGATTGTAACCCGCGCTGGCAGTGTAACCGGTTTTCATGCCGTCCACATACGGGTCGCGGTACAGCAGCAGATTGCGGTTATCTTGCTTGATTTTATTGTAAGTAAAAGATTTCACCGAATAAATCGGGTAATGTTGCGGAAAGTCTTGTTGAATCGCACGGCTTAACGTCGCCAAATCGCGCACCGTGGTGTAAAGCTCGGCATCGGGCAGGCCGGTGGCATTGGTGAAATGCGAGTTGCTCATGCCCAAACGTTGTGCTTCCTGATTCATCAGCACCGCAAACGCTTCTTCGCTGCCGGCAATCGCTTCGGCCAGCGTCACGCAAGCATCATTACCCGACTGCACAATCATGCCGAGAATCAAATCATTGACCGAAGCCGGTACGCGCGGATCGAGAAACATGCGCGAGCCTTCGCTTTTGTAGCCTTTTTCGGATACGGTCAGCATTTGATCGGCTTTAAGTTTGCCGCTTTCCAGTGCTTGAAAAGTGAGGTAGGCGGTCATGAGTTTGGTCAGCGAAGCAGGCTCGATGCGCTCGTCAAGGTTCGCGCTCGCCAAAATTTGTCCGCTATGCACGTCTTCTACCAGATAGGCTTTGCCCGCAATCGTCGGCACGGGCGGCACGGCGGCCATGACACCGAATGAACACAGGGATAAACACAGCAAGAATAGGGATTTTTTCATAAACATTGATGGTGAATAACAGAAGTCAAATTATTACAGAGCAAGAGGGGCGGTTTAAGTTCCGCCGGTCACGGGGCTCTGAACCAATAAAAACGGTGTTCAGGCTGCCTGAACACCGTGACGAGAAAAGATTGATTAACGTTTACGACCGCTCAAGCACACCCAACCTTCGTCGCTAACCGGCACGTCCATGTCGAACCACTCGGCATAAATCGCCATGATTTCATCGGCTTGCTCTTCAAGAATGCCGGAAAGAACAATACTGCCGCCGCTGCGCGTATAACGCGCCAGCATGGCACCGAGCATCCGCAGCGGGTTTGCCAAAATATTCGCCAGCACCACATCGTAGCCTTGGTCAATATCAAGTTCGTCCGGCAGGGCAAAGCGGGCGGAGACTTGGTTGTCGCTCGCATTGGCTTGCGCCGCCATAATCGCTTGCGGGTCAATATCAATACCGTCGGCCGAAGCCGCGCCAAATTTCAACGCGGCAATCGCCAAAATACCCGAACCGCAACCGTAATCCAACACCGTTTGTCCGGCTTGCAGATGGCGGTCGAGCCATTGCAAACACAGCCGCGTCGTCGGGTGCGAACCCGTACCGAATGCCAAACCGGGGTCAAGTTTCAGATTAACCGCATCGCTGTCGGGCGCAGTGTGCCACGAGGGAACAATCCACAGCCGTCCAGAAATACGAATCGGGTCAAACTGAGCTTGGGTCAAGCGCACCCAGTCTTGTTCGGGCACGTCACCGGCTTCGTAAGGCGGCACGGCAATGCCGACATCTTTACAGGCTGCCTGTAAAATTGCTTCAACATCAGCATCTTGCGCAAATAAAGTCAGCACCAAGCTGTGCTGCCACAAACCGGTTTCTTCGCCCGGCTCGCCGAAAATGGCTTGCTCTTCCGCCGTGCCGGCGTGCGCGTCTTCAATCGCGCTGCTCAAAGCACCATGCTCCATCAATGCGTCGGACAAGGCTTCCGCATCGTGCGAGGGCATGACGATGCGGACTTCGCGATAACTCATTTATTGTCCTTTTTGCGTTCGGCCAGCCATTCTTCCAAGTAATGAATCGGCACGCCGCCGGCAAGGAATTTCGGGTCTTGCAGTATTTCGCGATGCAGCGGGATATTGGTTTTGATGCCGCCGATCATGAACTCGTTCAAAGCAACCCGCATCCGTGCCGCCGCTTGCTGGCGACAATCGCCCACCGTGCATAGTTTGGCAATCAGGCTGTCATAAAACGGCGGAATACGATAACCCTGATACAAATGCGTATCCAGACGGATGCCCGGCCCGCCCGGACAGTGGTAATTGTCAATCAATCCCGGACTGGGAATAAAGGTAAACGGATCTTCGGCGTTGATACGGCATTCAATCGCATGACCGCGCAGGCGAATGTCTTTTTGCTGAATCGACAAAGGCATACCGGCGGCAACGCGCAATTGTTCCTGCACGATGTCCACCCCGCTGATCAGCTCGGAAACCGGATGCTCAACCTGAATCCGCGTATTCATTTCGATAAAGAAAAACTCACCGTTTTCATACAGAAATTCAAACGTGCCCGCACCGCGATAATCAATCCGTTTGCAGGCAGCTACACAGGCTTCGCCGATTTCTTTACGCTGCTTGGCGGTGATGCCGGGCGCAGGGGCTTCTTCGATGATTTTCTGATGGCGGCGTTGCATCGAGCAGTCGCGCTCGCCCAGATAAATCGCATTGCCATGTTCGTCTGCCAGCACCTGAATTTCGATGTGGCGCGGATTTTGCAGGTAGCGTTCCATGTACAGCATGGGATTGCCAAACGCTGCTTCCGCTTCGGTACGGGTGGTTTCGACGGCGATGAGCAAATCTTCTTCTTTTTCCACCACGCGCATACCGCGTCCGCCGCCGCCGCCCGAAGCTTTGACGATTAAGGGATAACCGACCTCTCGCCCGATTTTGACGATTTCTTCGGGATCCTCGGGCAATGCGCCGTCCGAACCGGGCACGCACGGTACGCCGGCTGCCTGCATGGCCTTTTTCGCCGAGACTTTGTCGCCCATCAAGCGGATGGTGTCGGCGCGCGGGCCGATGAACACAAAACCCGACTGTTCGACCCGATCGGCAAAATCGGCGTTCTCCGCCAAAAAGCCGTAACCGGGGTGAATCGCCTCCGCGCCCGTGACTTCCGCCGCCGAAATAATCGCGGGAATGTTCAGGTAGCTTTTGGCGGAAGTCGGCGGGCCGATGCACACCGATTCGTGCGCCAATTTGACGTAGATCGCGTCACTGTCGGCTTCGGAGTGAACCATCACGGCACGCACGCCGATTTCACGGCAGGCGCGCAACACGCGCAGGGCAATTTCCCCGCGGTTTGCCACTAAAATTTTCTTAAACATTGCCATAATTATTGTTCCGCTGGATAAAGATTTTCAGGCAGCCTTACATGACAGGCTGCCTGAAAGCATTATTCGATAACAAACAAAGGTTCACCGAACTCTACCGGCTCACCATTGTTGACCAGAATGGCCTTGATCACGCCGGACTTGTCCGCTTCGATTTCGTTCATCAGTTTCATGGCTTCGATGATGCACAAGGTATCGCCCTCGTTCACGCGCTGACCGACTTCGACAAAAGACGGTGACGCAGGACTGGGCGCGCGGTAGAACGTACCGACCATCGGCGAAGTCATGGTGTGCCCCGACACCACAGGTGCGGCGGCACTTTCCGCAGCAGGAGCGGCGGCAACGGGTGCTGCCACGGGCGCGGCAGGTGCGGCGGGCGGCAGATTGTAATGCAAGGGCGGCGGCGGTGCGCTGTTCTCACGGGTACGGGTGATGCGTACTTTTTCTTCACCCTCGGTGATTTCGATTTCGGCGATGCCCGACTCTTCCACGAGGTCAATCAATTTTTTCAGTTTACGTAAATCCATGACGATTTCCTTTTCTAGATAATGGATAATCCGCTGCAATACGGATTAATCTTTTGTTTTGCGCCCGACCCGCTCTCAAGCCTGCCGCGCCAAATAATTTGCCGCCCAATCCAAGGCGTAGCCGTAACCCGCCGCCCCCAAACCTGCCATCACGCCGCAAGCAATATCCGATAAATAAGAATGACGGCGAAACGGTTCGCGCGCGTGCACATTGGAAAGATGCACCTCGATAAAAGGAATGCCCACCCCCGCCAAAGCATCGCGCAAGGCAACGCTGGTATGGGTGAACGCTCCCGGATTAATGATGATGAACTGCGTGCCGTCGGTGCGCGCGGCGTGAATGCGCTCGATCAGCACGTGTTCGGCATTGCTTTGCAAAAAATCAGCCTTCAACTGCAGTGCGTCCGCTTGCGTGCGCAACGCATCTTCAATCTGCGCGAGCGTGGTTGTACCGTACACTTGCGGCTCACGCGTGCCGAGCAAATTCAGATTCGGACCATTCAAAATCAAAACCGCAGCAGTCATCACGTTTCCCCGACAGGGCTAAAAACACGCATTTTCGCGCAAAATTCGCTTAAATGTCCAGTAAATTATGGCAAATGGCGGCTATTTGGCGATTGACGATTCAATGTTCAGGCAGCCTAAGTCATGAATATTAAAGCAAATGCTCATGAATTTAACGAGGAAACCATTTGCGCGCCCACCGACTGAACGCTGCCTCACCACACCGCTGCTGATGCGATAACGGCGATGAAATGCTGAAAATAAGCGCAAAAAAACAAATCGCGCCACAACAAAAAACAGCCCGAAAACGGGCTGTTTTTCATATTTGGTGCCGACAGCGAGACTTGAACTCGCACGACCTGCGGTCACTACCCCCTCAAGATAGCGTGTCTACCAATTTCACCATGTCGGCAAGAAATTTATTCGGGAATCACCGGCTGCGGAGCGGCAGGTGCTGCGGGCGCGGTTTGTGCGGGCGGCGTGCCGAAATCCAGACCTTGTTCGGTTTTGTTGGCAGAAACATAGGCCAAGGCGAGGCAGGTGGCAAAAAATACGCCGGCGGCAATCGCGGTGCTGCGGCTTAAGAAGTTCGCCGAACCTGCGGCACCGAAAACGCCTTGCGCGCTGCCCGAACCGAAGGCCGCACCGGCATCGGCACCTTTTCCCTGCTGCATCAGCACCAGAAAAATAATGGCGAGCGCAGAGAAAATATTGATTAACCACAACAGGGTTTTGAAGGCTTCCATGTGTTTTGTTTATTCCGTTGCGACCGCGGCGATGATGCGGGCAAATTCGTCTGCTTTGAGCGATGCGCCGCCGACAAGTGCGCCGTCCACGCGGGCGGTCGATAAAATATTTTGGGCGTTGGCGGCGTTCACGCTGCCACCGTAAAGAAGGCGGATGCTAACATTTCCGCCAAACCTTGACAAGAGATTTTCATAAATAAACCCATGCATTTGTGCGATTTGTTCCACGGTTGCGACAACGCCGCTGCCGATCGCCCACACCGGCTCATACGCCACCGCAATGTGTGTCCATTCCAGCCCGTCCAGCACCGCCAGTTGTGCCGCCACGACTTCTTGTTCGCGCCCTGCTTCACGCTCCTGCAAACTTTCGCCGACGCATAATATCGGCAACAACCCCGCCGCCAAAGCCGCATCGATTTTCGCACGCAAAACGGCATTATCCTCGCCGAAATACGCACGCCGCTCGGAATGCCCGATCAGCACGAACTGCGCGCCGCAATCCGCCGCCATATACGCCGCAGTCTCGCCGGTGTACGCACCGCTTGCACCGAAACGGCTGCAGTCTTGCGCGCCGCACACAATCGCCGTCTCTTGCACAGCACAGGCTGCCTGAAACAAATAAGGATGCGGCACGGCAAGCCCGACCTGCGTCGGCGGATTTTCGGGCAGGTTTACCAATGCTTGCAGCAAAGCGGCATTATCCGCACGTGTGCCGTTCATTTTCCAGTTACCGAAAATCCATTTTTTGTGCCACATGGTTTTTATTCCTTATCGAGTGAATACAGGCTGTCTGAACGGAGCGCACCATTTGCCATCGCGCCGATGTCCAAACGGGCGGATTATACCAAAAAGCTTTATCAATCCTGAAAACACCTGTGTCGCGGCTTTCAGGCAGCCTGCGCCTTGGAATCCTTTGAAACGCCGTTCAGCGGCTCCTTCGTCAAAAAAGAATAACTTGCAATCTTTCTAAGATACGTTAAAATAAGCAGTTGTATTTAGTCATTAAACTATTCATCATTTCCCTTTTTCATTGCATCGCCCGCTTGGGTGGCGATTTTTGTTTTGGCAAAATTTCCCCCCGGCCACACACTGCCACTGTCGTATGCATGCAATAAAAACCGCGAAAAACTTAAACCACAAAAAAGGACACAAACCATGAAAAAACTGATGCTGGCAGCTCTTCTTTCTGCTCTGACTTTAAGCGCATGCGGCGGCGCAGCCACTTCCGGCGGCACCGAACCGCAACGCGGCCCGAACTCGGAAAAACGCGCCACCGCGTTCAAAGTGTTGGGCGGCGATATGAAAGAAATGGGCGATGTGGTCAAAGGTGCTTCCGCTTACGACGTGGAAAAATTCAAAGCCAAAGTGACCGAATTTGTTGCCCACAGCCAAGAGCCGTTCAAACATTTCGCCCAAGACGGCAACGGCATGGACGGTAACGCCAAGCCCGAAATCTGGTCGGCACCCGAACAATACAAAGCCGAAGAAGCCAAATTCGTCGAAGCGGTTACCCAGTTTAACGCTGCAGCACAAGCCGGCAATCTGGAACAAATCAAAGCCACGTTCGGCGCAGTCGGCGGCAGCTGCAAATCTTGCCACGATGCCTATAAAATCAGCCGCTAATTCTAGCCATACAGCAAACAACAGGCTGCCTGAAAGGTTTCAGGCAGCCTGTTTTGTCTCTTATCACCTAAAAAGCCTTATCCAGACTAAAAAACACTCGATGCGCCGCACGCGAATACAAATCGGAAATATTGCTGTCGATTTTATTGTATTGCCAATTGAATTTCGGCGTAACTCCCCAGAAGTTCAGCCGACGATGCCAGACACTCAAAGTGCTTTGATATTCCCTATCCGCACGCGCATAACGGAAATAGGCATTTTGCCCCTTAAACTGACGGCGGGCATAGCGTAAATTCAAACGCGTGCTAATGCCCAACGGCCACTCAAAAGCACCACCCACCCGAATACTGTTGCGCACAGAAGTTTCAGCCTCATCACGCGTATATTCTTTCATGCGATCCAAACCGCCAAAAACAAATCCGCGCGCACTCGTAAAATAAGCTGCCGTCGCAGAGAAAACCACGCGGTTGCCATCAAAACGATCATACTCGCGATAGTCCGTATGCGATAAAGGGGAAAACGTCAGATTCAAAATAAATCATGATGCGGCTTGCGTGGTCGGCTTTCCAGCGGTGCAGGTTCGCGCCGTGCCATTGCCTAGTGATGCGCTCAAAAGTCTGTAATGCCACCTCTTGCCGCTCTTGCTTGGCTTGCTGCTTCACTGCTGCGGGGTCAATACCCTCCGCAATCATGCGCCGTGCGTCTTCGGCGGTCTCCCGTGCCTTGCTTAATGAGATAACGGGATATTTCCCGATTGAAAGCAGCCGTTCTTTACCGTCAAGGCGATATTTTAGCCGCCACAACTTACCGCCTGAAGGCGTAACCAGCAAATGCAAGCCCCCTCCATCTGATAGCTTAAAGGCTTTCTCTGTCGGCTTGGTGTTTCTTATTTGGCGGTCATTTAGTGGCATTTTGGGGGTATTTTTTCAGGGGTATTTATGAGATATGTAGTGGTCTAACAAATCTTCAGTCGTTGTTAGGTGGTATATTTCATTATCACG
>JAUNUS010000015.1 GCA_030538055.1 Neisseria sp. | reverse complement strand
GGACTCCCATGTGAAAGTAGGTCACCGCCAAACCCCTATTCCAACCCCCTGATGCTAACGCGTCAGGGGGTTTCGCTTTTATACATAATCATGTGTGTATGGAAATTCAGTCGGCGCGGTCAAAATAACGCCATCCGATTATGTTATGATGCTGCGCTTTAGTGCGGAGGGCAGGTTTATGGCGCATTACGCGATTGGTGATGTGCAGGGCTGTTTTGATGAGTTGCAGCGGCTGTTGCGGAAAATCGATTTCAATTACGGTAAAGACACTTTGTGGCTGACGGGCGATGTGGTCAATCGTGGGCCGAAGTCTTTGGAAACTTTGCGTTTTGTGATGCAGCATGAAGACTGCATGCAAATCGTATTGGGTAACCATGACTTGCATTTGCTGGCGGTGGCTTATGGTGCGGGGCGTTTGAAGCGCGGTGATACCTTAGATGAGATCCTGCTCGCGCCGGACAATAAAATCATGCTGGAATGGTTGCGTCAGCAGCCTCTGATGCTGCAGGCGGAAGGTTATTTATTGGTGCACGCGGGGCTTTTGCCGCAGTGGACGGCGGACGAGGCTTTGTCTTTGGCGGCGGAAGTGGAAGATGCGATCAGCGGAGACGGTTATCGTGAGGTGTTTGCACAGATGTATGGCAATAAACCGACGCGCTATCGTGCCGATTTGCAAGGCATGGATCGTTTGCGTTTGATCATGAATGTGATGACGCGGATGCGTGCATTGACTTATGATAACAAGCTGGATTTGGAATTCAAATCCACGTATGAGGATTTACCGCTGGATCTGCGGGCGTGGTTTGATGTGCCGCAGCGTTGCTATGATGATCACACCGTGGTGTTTGGACACTGGTCGGCCTTGGGTTTGTGCTTGCGCAATAATGTGATCGGCTTGGACACGGGAGCGTTATGGGGCGGTTGCTTAAGCGCAATCGATTTGCACACGCGGGAAGTCACGCAGGTGCATGCCGTGAAAGACGTCCGGGTTGATGAAAAGTGGCGGTAAGATGTGAATGCGAGGTGTAAATTTCGCAAAATTTCACCTTTATGTGATACACTTATCAGCTTATTTTTGATTGGCGGGCAAGGTTGCCCGAATTTATTTTTTAACGATTAAAGGTTAGATAAGATGGCAGTTTCTGTAGAAAACTTAGAAGGTTTGGAACGTAAAATCGTACTGTCGCTTCCGTGGAGCGAAATTCGTACCCAGGTGGCAGCACGTCTGAAAAATGCACAGAAACGCGCGCGGATCGACGGTTTTCGTCCGGGTAAAGCGCCGATGAAAATGATTGAGGGCATGTACGGCCCGGCGATCCAAGACGAAGTTTTGAATGATGCTGCGGTGACAGAGTTTTACCGTATTGCGGCGGAAGACAAACTGAAAGTTGCCGGTTTGCAAGCTTTGACCGCAGAGAATGAGCAAAGTGATGAAAACGTGCTGAAAGTAGCGGCGGTTTTTGAAACCTTTCCCGAGATCACCGTGGGTGATTTGAGCGCGTGTGAGATTGAGCGCGTGACCGCAGAAGTCGGCGCCGAAGACGTGGAAAAAACGATTGAGATTCTGCGTAAACAGCGCACGCGTTATGAATACGTGGAACGTGCCGCGCAAAACGGCGATCGCGTGATCATTGATTTTGCCGGAAAAATCGACGGTGAAGCTTTTGAAGGCGGCAGCGCGGAAAATTATCCGTTTATGCTGGGTGAAGGTCGGATGCTGCCTGAATTTGAAGCCGGCGTGGTCGGCATGAAAGAGGGCGAAAGCAAAGATGTGTCGGTAGTTTTCCCTGCCGATTATCACGGTGCGGACGTTGCCGGCAAGACTGCGGTGTTCACGATTACTCTGAAAAATGTTGCCGAGGCGCAGCTGCCTGAAGTGAATGAAGAGTTTGCCCGTGCGCTGGGCATTACCGATGGTGATGTCAGCAAAATGCGCGAGGAAATCCACAAAAACATCAGCCGCGAAATCAAACGCCGCGTGGACGACATGACCAAAGAAAACGTGATGCAAGCCTTGCGCGCCACCACGCCGGTGCAAGTGCCCAAAGCATTGCTGACGCAAGAAGTCGAGCGTCTGCGTCGTGAGATGACGGAAAACTTTGCCGCGCAAGGTCTGGACACCAAAAACATGGGCGAATTGCCCGATACGCTCTTTACCGAGCGTGCAGAACAACGCGTGGCATTGGGTTTGATTTTGTCCGAACTCGTGGCACAGCATGACTTGCAAGCTAATGACGAGCAAATCCGCGAAGTAGTGGCCGGTTTTGCCGAAAGCTACGAAGATCCGCAAGAAGTCATCGATTGGTACATGAACGATCAAGAACGCGTTCAAGGTCCGGCATCTTTGGCGACCGAAGCCAATGTGGTGGCGTTTATCCTGAGCAAAGCCAAAGTGAACGATAAAAACATGAGCTTTGACGATGTGATGGCCAGCGCACCGCAAGCCTAAGCAGTCCGTTCTTTAACAGGCTGCCTGCAAGTTTATTTTCAGGCAGCCTGAATCATTAAAAGCTTTGAAAAAAGGAAATCATCATGCTGCCTGAAATCGAAAACATGTTGGTGCCGATGGTGGTCGAGCAAACGGCTCGCGGTGAGCGCGCTTACGATATTTATTCGCGCCTGCTCAAGGAACGCATTGTGTTTCTGGTCGGGCCGGTGAACGATGCCATGGCCAATCTGGTGGTGGCGCAGCTTTTGTTTCTTGAGAGCGAAAATCCGGATAAAGACATCGCGCTCTACATCAACTCTCCGGGTGGTTCGGTGACGGCAGGCTTGTCGATTTACGACACCATGAATTTCATCAAACCTGACGTTTCCACGCTGTGCCTCGGACAAGCGGCGAGCATGGGCGCGTTTTTATTATCGGCAGGTGCAAAAGGCAAACGTTTTGCCTTGCCCAACAGCCGCATCATGATTCACCAGCCGCTGTTGGGCGGTTTGTCGGGTCAGGCGTCGGATATTGAAATTCATGCGCGTGAGCTTTTGAAAATTAAAGAAAAATTGAATCAACTTTTAGCTGACCATACCGGGAAAAAACTGTCCGAACTGGAAAAAGACACCGATCGCGACAACTTTATGTCGGCGGCGGAAGCTAAAAGCTACGGGCTGGTGGATCGGGTGATTCTCAACCGCAACGATGTCAAGGCGTAAGCATCATGAGCGAAAAAAGAACCTGTGATTTTTGCGGCCGCAGCGAAGCGGAAGTCAGCACCCTGATTGAAGGCAAGCACGCGTGCATTTGCGATCATTGCATTGCCGAGTGCAATGCCTTGTTTGTTAAGGAAGTCGAGCAGGCGCGTGCGGCATCGGATGGTGACGGGCAAGTGTCTTTTACGGAGAAAGAACTGCCCACGCCGACACAGATGGTGGAGCATTTGAATGAACACGTCATCGGGCAGGAACACGCCAAAAAATCCTTGGCGGTGGCGGTGTATAACCACTACAAACGTTTGCAGTATCCGGAAGCCGCCGGTAACGTCAAAATTTCCAAAAGCAATATTTTGCTGATCGGGCCGACCGGCTCGGGCAAAACCTTACTGGCGCAAACCTTGGCGCAGAAGCTTGAAGTGCCGTTTGCGATGGCGGATGCAACCACGCTGACCGAAGCCGGTTATGTGGGTGAAGATGTCGAGCAGATTTTGATCAAACTGCTCAATACGTGCGAATTTGATGTCGAAAAAGCGCAAAAAGGCATTGTTTTCATTGATGAAATTGATAAAATTGCGCGCAAGAGCGAAAACCCGTCGATTACCCGTGACGTATCGGGCGAAGGCGTGCAGCAGGCCTTGTTGAAATTGATTGAAGGCACAACTGCCTCAGTACCGCCGCAAGGCGGGCGCAAGCACCCGAATCAGGAATTCATCAATATTGACACCACCAATATTCTGTTCATTTGCAGCGGTGCGTTTGACGGTTTGGACAAAATCATCCGCCGCCGTTCGGAAAAAGGCGGCATCGGTTTTGGTGCGGAAATCAGCAGCAAAGACGAGCAAGCCAGCATTTCCGAGTTGTTTGAACGGGTTGAGCCGGAAGATTTGATTCGTTACGGTTTAATCCCCGAGCTGATCGGACGTTTGCCGGTGCTGACCACGCTGACCGATCTGGACGAAGACGCGCTGGTGGCGATTTTGACCCAGCCGAAAAATGCCTTGGTGAAGCAATATCAGGCATTGTTTGCGATGGAGGGCGCGCAGTTGGACATTCAGCCTTCGGCTTTGCGTGCGATTGCCAAACTGACCATGGAGCGCAAAACCGGCGCGCGCGGTTTGCGTTCGGTGCTGGAAGATTTGCTGCTGGAGACCATGTACACCTTGCCCGATACCAAAAATGTACGGCAAGTCATCATCAATAAAAACGTGGTCGAGAAAAAACAAGCACCGAAACTGATGCTGGAGAGCGATATCAAAGCAGCATCCTAAAGGCTGCCTGAAATACCGTGTCTATGGCTTTCAGGCAGCCTTGCAGGATGGATTTCAATCCACGATTTAACTTGAGAAGTTTCCGAGTGATGCTGACATCAGTGAAGCTGAACGTTTGACAAAGCCTATCTTTCTATCTTGCTTTGCGGAAGCTGTTTACTCTGTGCTTCATTGCCGCACGGGCAACTTACTTTCTTTGCTTCGTCAAAGAAAGTAAGCAAAGAAAGACGACCCCACGGCGCAGGTTTTGGCTTTGCCAAAACATCCCGTTCAAAAAGCCGTTTGTGCGGCGGGCTTGAACTCGTGTCGGCTGCGCCGCCACTCAAACAGGCAAGCCCTTTTCTCCGCAAAAACGGCTTTTTGAACGGCTGCTTCAAGGGGTTGGCGGCGGATGAAATATTCGCTCCCTTGAGTTTTGACGTTGTGGATGCTTGCAGTGTCGGAAATCATAAAAAATCAGATAAATACCTAAATGGTGGGATCAAACCCACCCTGCGGTCGCGATTTTCTTGCAGGCAGCCTTTTCATGGTTTGGAAACTTCTCAAAATCAACCAACATCAACATCAGACTGAGGTTGCCGAATATGTGGCGTAACCGTTATGTTTTTTTGGCGGCGATATGGTTTGCCGCTTCCGTTTACTTTTTGTTTTTCAAGGCACAAGGCACGACTCCGCCGCCGTTTGCCCACTTTGACAAGGTGGCGCACGGCGGCTTGTTTTTTGGGCAAACTTGGCTGGCCGGTAAAATCTGGCTGGCCGCAGGCAAAGCCTTGCCGTGGCGCGGTTTGTTGTTGGCATTGGCGATTTGGGCGGGAGTGAGCGAAGTCTTGCAGGCAGTCTGTACGCTGGATCGCACGGGTGAAATCGCTGATGCCGCCGCCGACATGGTCGGTGCGCTTGCCGCGTTGTATTTTCTCAAACAGAGCAAACATGGACAAAACTTATCTTAATCAATGTGCTTTACGCCGCGAACGGGTGTTTGATGCCATCGGCACGGACGGCGTGGCGGTGTTGTTTGCCGCGCCCGAACAGCGGCGCAGCAACGATACTTTTTACCCTTATCGCCCCGACAGCGATGTTTATTATTTAAGCGGTTTTGACGAGCCCGAAGCGGTGTTGGTGCTGAGTGGTGCGCGGCGTGAGGCGGTGCTGTTTTGTCGCGAGAAAAACCCCGAACGCGAAATCTGGGACGGTTTTCGTTACGGTGTGGATTTGGCGCAAGAATGGTTTGGTTTTGACCGTTGCGCAAGCATAGGCTGTTTATCGAATGAACTGGCAGGCTGCCTGCAAGGACATCGCCATCTGTATGCGTTGTGGAACCGTTATCCGCAACAGGAAGCGTTATTGCTGCAAACATGGTACGGCTTGCGCTCGTCGGCGGCGTGTGCGCCGCAGCCGACAAGCTGTGTCGATTTGCGCACGGTGCTTCATCCGCTGCGTTTAATCAAGGACGCCTGCGAGCTGGATTTATTGCGCCGCGCGGCGGCAATCAGTGCGCAAGGGCATTTGCGGGCAATGCGTTGCACGCGCCCCGATATGACCGAGTACCAAATCGAAGGCGAAATCGCGTGTGAATTTGCCCGTCATGGTGCGCGGCAAGTGGCGTATGCCAGCATTGTCGCCGGCGGTAAAAACGCCTGCACTTTGCATTATGTGAACAATCAAGACACTTTGCGCGACGGCGATTTATTGTTGATTGATGCCGGTGCGGAGTATGGTTTGTATGCCGGTGATATTTCGCGCACGTTTCCGGTGAACGGACGTTTTACCGCCGCGCAACGCGAGCTGTATCAGGTGGTGTTGGCGGCGAATAAAGCGGTGATCGCGGCGGCGCGAGCGGGCGTGAGCTATGATTTTCTCGGTGATTTGGCGGCAAAGATACTGACGCAGGGGCTGTTGGACTTGAAATTGCTTTCAGGCAGCCTCAGCGATCATCTGAGCGCAAAAAATTACCGCCGTTTTTATATGCACGGTTTCGGGCATTGGCTCGGTTTGGATGTGCATGATGTCGGCGACCGTTTCGCGGACGGCCAACCGGTGATCTTGCGTGAAAATATGTGCCTGACGGTCGAGCCGGGGCTGTATATTCCCGATGAACCCGATATTCCGCCGCAGTGGCGCGGCGTCGGGATTCGGATTGAAGACAACATCATCATTCAGCGGGACGGGGCGGAGGTGTACACCGCCGACGCACCCAAAGAAATCGCAGATATTGAAGCGGTGATGGCTGCCTGAAGCCTTTTTTAAGTTGCACCGCCACCATATCTTTGCTGTCAAGCGTGGCGGCTTTGGTTATAATGTTGCATTTTGATTGCCAAGGTGGTTTTTATGTTGGATCCTTTACTCGCCATCAGTCCGCTGGACGGGCGTTATGCCAAACAAGTCGCGGCTTTGCAGCCGATTTTTTCCGAATACGGTTTGATCAAAAATCGGGTACGCATTGAAATCGCGTGGTTGCAATCCTTGGCAGCCAACGCAACGATTGGCGAAGTACCGCCGTTTTCCGAGGCGGCATTGCGCGAGATGAATGAGGCGGTGGCGGAGTTTTCGGTGCAGGACGCGCAAGCGGTCAAGGCGATCGAAGCGACCACCAACCACGACGTGAAAGCCGTGGAATATTGGCTGAAAGAGCGTTTTTCCGCGCTGCCCGAAGTGGTGAAAGTCGGTGAATTCATTCATTTTGCCTGCACCAGCGAAGACATCAATAACCTCAGCCACGCGCTGATGTTGCAGGAAGCCAATCACACCGTGCTGCTGCCTGCATTGCGCGAGATTGTGTCGCTGCTGCGCGGCATGGCGCATGATTTGGCGGATACGCCGATGATGTGCCGCACCCATGGACAAAGTGCCACGCCGAGCACCATGGGTAAAGAAATCGCCAACGTGGTGTATCGCCTGCAACGTCAATTGTCCGCGCTGGAAACCCAACAGTTTCTGGGCAAAATCAACGGCGCGGTCGGCAATTACAACGCCCACCTTGCGGCGTATCCCGCCACCGATTGGGAGGCGCATTGCCGCGCGTTTGTCGAGGATTTGGGGCTGACCTTCAATCCTTACACCATTCAAATCGAACCGCATGATTACATGGCGGAATTTTTCCAAACCCTGACCCGCATCAATACGATTTTGCTGGATTTTAACCGCGACGTGTGGGGTTATATTTCTTTGGGTTATTTCAAACAAAAATTGAAAGAGGGCGAAGTCGGCAGCTCGACCATGCCGCATAAAGTCAATCCGATCGACTTTGAAAACTCTGAAGGCAATCTGGGTTTGGCCAATGCGGTATTGGCGCATTTGGCGGAAAAACTGCCGATTTCGCGTTGGCAGCGTGACCTGACCGACAGCACCGTGTTGCGCAATATGGGCGTGGGTGCGGGCTACAGCTTGTTGGGTTATCGCAATCATTTGCGCGGTTTGGGCAAGCTCACGGCGAATCCGGAGGCGATGCTGCGCGATTTGGACACCAGCTGGGAACTGCTGGCGGAGCCGATTCAAACCGTGATGCGCCGTTACGGCATCGAAAAACCCTACGAACAGCTCAAAGAACTCACCCGTGGCGAGCGCGGCATGACGCCGGAGCGCATTCGCGAATTCATTGCGCGGCTGGCGATTCCGCAGGCAGCCAAAGACGAACTGCTGGCACTAAGCCCGCATGATTATTTGGGCAAGGCTGCTGAGCTGGCACGTCGCATTTGAAAAGGAAACCATCATGTCCGTGCTGAGCAAAAAGCCGACGCTTTCAGGCAGCCTGTTATGGCAGGAAATCCGGCGCGAAGCGATTGATGCTGCCGCGGCCGAGCCGATTTTGGCGAGTTTCTTGCACCTGACCGTGTTGCGTAATGACAGCCTGAACCAAGTGCTGGCGTTTCATCTTTCCAGTAAACTCTCCAGCGCGGTGATGGATGCGCGCGCATTGTATGAGATTTTCATGCATATTCTGCGCGGCACGCCCGAGATCGGCGCGGCGGTCGAGGCGGACATCATCGCCCACTATGAGCGCGACCCCGCGTGCGAACTTTTTTCAATGCCGCTGTTGTATTTCAAAGGTTTTCACGGCGTACAGGCGCACCGCATCAATCACTGGCTGTGGCGAAATGACCGCCGTACCTTGGCGTATTTCCTGCAAAATCGTGTGTCGGAGGTTTTCGGCATCGATATTCACCCTGCTGCGCGTTTTGGCGAAGGGATCATGGTCGATCACGGCACCGGTTTGGTGGTGGGTGAAACGGCGGTTTTGGGCAATAATATTTCGATTTTGCACGGCGTAACCTTGGGCGGTTCGGGCAAAGAATCGGGTGATCGCCACCCGAAAATCGGCGACGGCGTGATGATCGGCGCGAATGCCTCGATTCTCGGCAATATCCGTATCGGCGAATGTGCACGCATCGGTGCGGGCAGCGTGGTGGTGAACGATGTACCGCCGCGCAGCACCGTGGTCGGCGTGCCGGGGCGTGTGGTTGGCAGTACCGAACATATTCCTGCTGCCGACATGAACCAATGTCTGTAAAATATCTTTTTTCCATGAGGAATCAACCATGAAACTGAATAAACTTCTCCTTCTGACTTTAACCACCGCCACTTTGGCACTGGCAGCCTGCGGCAAAGGCGGCGACGCACCGAACGCCGGCGGCGGCGAAGCAACGCCGGCACAAGAAGCCAAAGTATTGCGCGTGGGCACCAATGCCGAATTTGCCCCGTTCGAGTACATGGGTGACGACGGTAAAATCGTCGGCTTTGACATTGACCTGATGGACGCGATGGCGCAAGCCGGCGGCTTCAAAGTGGTGTACAAACATCAGCCGTGGGACGGTATTTTCGCCAGCTTGACTTCAGGTGATAACGATGTGGTGCTCTCCGCGGTGACCATCACCCCCGAGCGCGGGCAAAGCATGGATTTCTCTAATCCTTATTTTGAAATCCGCCAAGTGATGCTGGTACCGGAAACCAGTACGATAAAAAACACTGACGGCCTGAAAACGGCGAAAAAAGTCGGCGTGGTCACCGGACAAACCGGCGATCTGGCGGTTTCCAAAATGCTGGGCGCAACCAGTGATAAAGTCGCCCGTTACGATACGGTCACGTTGGCGGCCAAAGCCTTGCAAAACGGCGGGGTGGAAGTTGTGGTGAGCGATTCGGCCGCGATTCAAACCTATGCCAAAAACAACCCCGAAGATCAATTCGTGGTGATTGAGGTCAATGACTTCCCGAAAGAGGAATACGGCATCGCAGTGCGCAAAGGCGATCAGGCAACCTTAACCATGCTTAACGACGCTTTGCAAAAAGTCCGCGACAGCGGTGAATACGATAAAGTGTATAACCAGCATTTCGGCTTGCGTTAAACAGTGTCTTGACCCGATACAGGCTGCCTGAAATGTTTTCAGGCAGCCTGTGCCGTTTCTGATGAATGGCGCATACGGTGTGCGCATCGAATCATTGGAGCAAATCAAATGAACATTTCTGTGGATTTACCCGCCGCGCGCCGTCGCTTTCCTGCGCTATGCGTACCACGTGCACCGGACACCAATAAGGGCAGTTATGGCACATTGGGCATTGTCGGCGGTACTGACGGCATGAGCGGTGCGGTGGTGTTGGCGGCGATGGCGGCTTTGAAAAGCGGTTGCGGCAAGGTGCGTGTCGGTTTTCATCAATCCATTTTGCCGCTGCCGTGGCTGCCTGAAGCACCGGAAGTGATGCTGCATACCGCGCCTGAGCTTATCCGGCAGCCTGCCATCGATGCGTGGGTGATCGGCTGCGGCTTGGGTACGGATGCGGCGGCGGTGGCGTTGGTGCAGGATTTATTGCAAACGGAACATCACACCGATGTGCCGGTGTTGCTCGATGCGGACGCGCTGAATATTGTGGCGCAGCATCATATGAGGCTGCCTGAAAAGCGTACTCTTATTCTGACCCCGCATCCGGGTGAGGCGGCGCGCTTGTTGGATGGTACGATTGGCGATGTGCAAGCGCAGCGCGAAACGGCAGCGGTCACCTTGGCGCAACGTTATGACGCATGGGTGGTGCTGAAAGGGCATCGCAGCATCATTGCCGCACCGAATGGCGAAGTGCAAATCAACGACAGCGGTAATCCTGCATTGGCCACCGCCGGCAGCGGTGATGTGTTGTCCGGCATGATCGGCAGTTTGCTGGCGCAAGGCGTGCCGGTGGCGCAGGCGGTGGGCGGCGGCGTGTGGTTGCACGGCGCGGCGGCGGATGTGCTGGCAGAGCAAGGCATGGCGGTCGGATTGTGCGCTTCGGAATTGGCGAATGCGGTGCGTAAAATTCGCAATGACTTAATCCGCGGCAATTGCTAAAATGATGTGTTTTCAGCTTGTCTGAAGCATGAATTTTGCCTCGGCACACAGGTGCAGAGGCGGGTACAAACACCCCAACAACCATTCTCTAAAAGGAAGACATTATGAAATGGGAAGGACGCAGAACCAGCGGTAACGTGGAAGATCGACGCGGCTCGCGCATTCCGGGTGGCAAACCCGGCGGCATCATCGGATTTATTTTGTTATTGATCGGCGCGTATTACGGCGTGGATTTGTCAGGCGTGCTGAATCTGGTCAATCAGGTTGGCGGTGCCACCCAAACCCAACAAAGCGCACCGGTACAGCAAAGTGCGCAAGAAGCCCAGCTAAGCCAATTTGCCGCGGTGGTACTGGCGGAAACCGAAGATACGTGGGGCGATTACTTTCGTCGTGCCGGACACACTTATTCGCCGCCGAAGCTGGTGTTGTATCGCGGCGCAACCCGTACCGCGTGCGGCACGGGGCAATCGGTGATGGGGCCGTTTTATTGCCCTGCCGATCAAAAAGTTTATTTGGACTTGTCGTTTTATGACGATATGCGCCGCAAATTGCGCGCCAACGGCGACTTTGCCTTTGCGTACGTGATTGCGCATGAAGTCGGTCACCACGTGCAAAATATGCTGGGCGTGACCCGTCAGACCCAAGCCATGCAGCAACGCGCGCCGCAAGCGCAAGCCAATCAGATTTCGGTGCGGGTCGAACTGCAAGCGGACTGTTTTGCCGGCGTATGGGCGCATGACGTGAAAAACAAACAATTGCTGGATGTCGGCGATGTTGAAGAAGCTTTTCAGGCAGCCGAAGCGGTGGGCGACGATCGCCTGCAACAGCAACAAAAAGGGCGCATTATCCCCGACAGCTTCACCCACGGTTCATCGGCACAGCGCCTGACGTGGTTCCGCCGCGGGCTGCAAAGCGGTGATCCCGCACAGTGCGATACGTTTCAATAACTCTTTTTCCCCCCAAAACACCATGAATCAAAACGAAAGCATTTTGCAGCATGAATTATCCATGTCGGTGCTGATGACGCCCGCCATGGCGAATTTCTCGGGCAATGTCCACGGCGGCGATTTGCTCAAACTGCTGGATCAAGTCGCCTATGCTTGTGCCAGCCGTTATTGCGGGCATTATGTGGTGACCTTATCCGTGGATCAGGTGACGTTCAAAGAACCGATTCATGTGGGCGAATTGGTGACGTTTCTGGCGACGGTCAATTATGTCGGGCGCACCTCGATGGAAGTCGGGATTCGGGTGGAGGCGCAGGATATTCGCAGCCGCACCGTGCGCCATACCAATAGTTGCTATTTCACCATGGTGGCGATGGACAATGGCAAGCCCGTGCCCGCGCCGCCTTTGGCATTGGACACCGAAATGCAGCGTTGTCGCTTTCAGGCGGCGCAGCAGCGCAAAGCATCACGGCTGGCGCAGCAAGCCGCCACCGCGCCGTGTGACGTGTGTTCGTAAAAAGGATTTTGCCGTAAAAGTCGGAAGCGGCAAATAATGGTGCAGGCAGCCTGAGAGAGTATCTCAACCAATCAAATTGATTGTTTGATAAGAACTTATTTGTAGGAAAATTTTAGAAGGCTGCCTGAATGATGTTCGTATGTTTCAGGCAGCCTGAATTGCTTTGCAGAAGCTGTTTGCATCGCGCTCTATCGCCGCGCGGCGACTTACTTTCTTTGCTTCGTCAAAGAAAGTAAGCAAAGAAAGACGACCCCACGGCGCAGGTTTTGGCTGCGCCAAAACTTCCCGTTAAACAAGCCGCTTTTGCGGCGGGCTTAAACTCGTGTCGGCTGCGCCGCCACTCAAACAGGCAAGCCCTTTTCTCCGCAAAAACGCCTTTTTGAACGGCTGCTTCAAGGGGTTTGGGGCGGATGAAATAAAGGTTTCTTTGGGTTTGATGTTTTGGGTTTGGGCAATGCTGAGAATACTCAAAGTAAACTCGCATAAATACCATCTAGTACTGTCTGCTTTTTTGATTGTTTAAAGGTTAAATCATGTTTACCGGAATCGTGCAGGGCATGGGTGAAGTGGTCGCGGTGCGCGAGCAGGAAAATTTCCGCACCTTGAGCGTCAGGCTGCCTGAACAGGCTGCACAAAATCTTACCATTGGCGCGTCGGTGGCGAATAACGGCTGCTGCCTGACGATTACGCGGATTGACGGGAATCAGGTCGATTTTGACGTGATGGGCGAGACTTTGGCGAAAACCAATCTGGGCGCGTTGCGCGCCGGTGATCGGGTCAATATCGAACGGGCGGCGCGTTTCGGTGATGAAATCGGCGGGCACGTGATGAGCGGTCACGTCATGGGTACGGTTACGCTGATGCGCGTGGACGAAGACGCGCACAACCGCAGCTTATGGTTCAGGCTGCCTGAAAGACTGCGCGCTTATGTGCTGGAAAAAGGTTTTGTCGGCTTGGACGGTTGCAGCCTGACCGTCGGCACGGTGACGGATGATGCGTTCAATGTGCATTTGATTCCCGAAACCTTAAACCGTACTTTATTCGGTACGCGCCAAGTCGGCGACGCGGTCAATCTGGAAATCGACGCGCAAACCCAAGCGGTGGTCGATACCGTGACGCGCGTGCTGGCGGCGCGAGGTAGATAAACCGTTATGGATAAGCTGCTGTATGTGTTGCGGCTCGAAATCAAAAGCCTGCTCACCATTCAAAAAAGCGAACGTCCGTGGGAGCTGCCTTTGGCGGCGGCTTTATCTTCGGGCATTCCGCTGTTTATCGGTGCCTTTTTCGGGCACATCGAATACGGGCTGATGTCGTCTTTGGGCGGTATGGTGTTTTTGTCTTTGCCCAATACTGCGCTGGCGCATCGCATGAGCGTGATGATGTGCGCGGCGGCAGGGATGGCGGCGTGTTTCTTTTTCGGCTTGATCGGTGCGTATCACCCTTATTTGGCCGGCGTGTTGCTCGGGATGCTGACGATTGTGGTGACCATGCTGTGCCGTTATTTTCGCATCGGGCCGCCGGGCAGTATGTTTTTTGTGATGGCGGCGGCGATTGCCGCCTTTATGCCGATTGACGTGCTGCAAATCCCTTACCGTGTCGGTTTGGTGTTCATGGGCAGTTTGTGGGCGTGTGTGGTGGCCTTGGTTTACAGCTGGGTCATGCTGGTGCGCGGCCGCCCTTACCAGCCGCTATCCGAGCCGCTATGGGATTTTGACGTGGTGGTGGTCGATGCGGTGATCATCGGTTTTTTTGTCATGTTGTCCATTTTTCTGGCGCACGCGTTGCAGTTTTCCCGTCCGTACTGGGTGCCGGTGAGCTGTTTGGCGGTGATTCAGGGCATGACTTTTCGCGCGGTGTGGCATCGCCAATTGCACCGCATTGTCGGCACCATGCTCGGCGTGGTGGTGGCGTGGGGTTTGCTGAATCTGCATCTGAACGTGTGGCTGCTGTGCGTGCTGATGACCTTGCTGGCGTTCATCATCGAAATGCTGGTGGTGCGCCATTACGCGCTGGCAGTGATGTTCATTACCCCGCTGACCATTTTTCTGGCGGAGGCAGGCAGCCTGCATGCGGCGGGCAATGAAATGGTTGCCGCACGCTTTTACGATACGGTGTTAGGCTGCGTGATTGGCGTGATCGGCGGTTTGGTGATTCATCGCGCAAGCTTACGCCGTCCGATTGCACGGTTTTTGCGTCAAATCGTACCGCCGGAGGCTGCCTGAAAACCTGCCAAGTGTGGAGGATTCTGTTATATTGGCGGACGTTGCTTTTATCATTCATCAGGAAAATTTCACTATGAAACATCAAGTCAAAGTATGGGATTTACCCACGCGTATCTTTCACTGGATTTTAGTGGTCGGTGTGTTGTTCATGTGGTTTAGTGCAAACGAAGGCGGTGCGTGGCTGGCGTGGCATTTGCGTGTGGGTTTGGCTTTGCTGGCTTTGGTGGCGTTTCGCATTGTCTGGGGTTTTGTCGGCAGCGATACCGCACGTTTTCGCCAGTTTGTCAAAGGCCCGTCGCAGATTAAACGCTACCTGCGCAACGAAATCAGCGAAAACGAACAGCCCGGACATAATCCGCTGGGCGCGTTGATGGTGGTGGCAATGCTGCTGGCATTGCTGTTTCAGGTGGCCAGCGGATTATTTGCGGTGGATGCGAACTCTTACCTCTATAACGGCTACCTGCAACACTTGGTCAGCGAAGAAGAAGGCTCGGCGGCACGGTTTGTGCACGTTAATTTTTTCTGGATACTGGTGGGCATGATTGCGCTGCACGTGTTGGCGGTGCTGGCGTATCGCTTTCTGAAAAACAATAATCTGATCAAACCGATGATCACCGGCAAAAAAACGCTGGAAGAGCCTTTGCCCGCACTGCGCTTTGCGTCTCCGGTCAAAGCGGCGGTGATTTTTGCGGTGCTGGCGGTGTTGGCGTATTTGATCAGCTTGGCATAAAAACACGATACGCGGTTTCAGGCAGCCTGAAACCGCGTACTTTATTGAATTTAAGGCTGCCTGAAAGGATTGCATGAAATCCGCGTTTCGCTTTATGGCGATTATTCATACCGTTTACGCTTATGGTTTGGGCGATTTGTTTCGCCTGTTGCTGCGTTCGCGCACCTTGCGCGCCTTGTTGTGGTTGCTGCCGACACCGCGGCGCATGAAAAACGTACCGCTGCCGCAACGCTTGCGTTTGGCTTTGGAAAATCTCGGGCCGATTTTTGTCAAATTCGGTCAGGTTCTGTCCACGCGCCCCGATTTATTGCCGCCGGAATACGCGCGTGAATTGGCGCGATTACAAGACAAAGTACCGCCGTTTGACGGCAAACTGGCGGTGGCAACGATCGAACGCGCTTTCGCTAAACCGATTGGCGAAATTTATGCCGAATTCGACATCACGCCGGTGGCCAGTGCGTCGATAGCACAGGTGCATCAGGCGTATTTGTTCAATGCGCACGGCGCGCGCGGACAGAAAGTTGCGGTCAAAGTGCTGCGCCCGAATGTCTTGAAAGCGATTGAAAAAGACTTATCCTTGCTGCGCACTTCTGCCAATGCGGTGCAGCGTTTGTTTGCCGACGGCAAACGGCTCAAACCGCGCGAAGTGGTGGCGGAATTCGACAAATACCTGCACGACGAAATCGACTTGCTCAACGAAGCGGCCAACGCGGGGTTGATCCGCCGTCAGTTTGCCGACAGCGAGATGCTGATTGTGCCGGACGTGTATTTTGATTATTGCACGCGCGAAGTTTTGACGATCGAATGGATGGACGGCACGCCGATTTCCGACATCGAAACCTTACGCGCCAAAGGGATTGATTTCAAACGGCTCGCCCGTTTCGGGGTGGAGATTTTTTTCACGCAGGTGTTCAAAAACGGCTTTTTTCACGCGGACATGCACCCGGGCAATATCTTTGTGGCGGACGACGGACGTTACATCGCGCTGGACTTCGGGATTGTCGGCAGCCTGACCGATTACGACAAACGTTATCTGGCGATCAATATTCTGGCGTTTTTCAATCGCGACTATAAACGCGTTGCGACCGCACACATCGAATCGGGCTGGGTGCCTGCCGACACGCGGGCGGAAGAACTCGAAGCGGCGGTGCGCAGTGTGTGCGAACCGTTTTTCAATAAACCCTTGTCGCAAATTTCGTTCGGCTTGGTGCTGATGCGCCTGTTTGAAACCAGCCGCCGCTTTAATGTGGAAATCCAGCCGCAGCTCGTGCTGTTGCAAAAAACCCTGCTCAATGTCGAAGGCCTGGGCAGGCAGCTTGACCCCGATCTGGACCTGTGGGCGACCGGCAAACCGTTTCTGACGCGCTGGATGGGCAATCAAGTCGGGGTTAAAGCTTTGTGGCGCAATCTTAAGCACGAAGCACCGGAGTGGGCGCGTATATTGCCCGCGCTGCCGCGCCGCTTACACGCGGCCTTGGACGATGACCGCTTATTGATGAAACAAAGGCTGGCGGAGCTGATTCATACCCAAAGGCGGCAAAACCTGCTGTTGACGCTGATTGCCGCGAGTCTGACGGGGATTCTTATCGGGCTGATTGTTTTGCATTTTGTTTAGCGGTATAGTGGCTGCGGCAGCGGACTGCCCGTTGCCTTTCTTTTACATTGAATGAAGGAGTTTTTGACATGGCATCATTTGAGTTACGCAAAACCGAAGGTGGGCAGTTCAATTTCAGCCTGAAAAATGAAGAAGGTAAAACCCTGCTTAAAAGCGAGCAGTACCAAAGCAAAACCTCGGCGCAAAACGGCATCGAATCCGTACGCAAAAACAGCACGCTTGAGCATTACGCGCTGGAAAACAGCAAAGACGGCAAGTTTTACTTCAACTTAAAATCAAGTAACGGACAAGTTGTCGGCACCAGCGTATTGTATGCAACGGAAGCCGAACGCGCCGGCGCGATTGCAGAAGTGAAAAAAGACGCGGCGAAAGCCAAAGTCGAAGACCACTGTTAAACAATCTCAGAGGCTCCCTGAAAAACATAAGCGGCACAGAGCTACGTGCCGTTTTTTTATGGAAAAGAAAGAAAACTCATGCCCAGTGTGATGCTGCACCAAACCACCGTGGAGGTGACCAATATTTTCTGCATCGGACGCAATTACGCCGAACACATTGCCGAACTTCAGCACAGCCGCGATCAAGAAATGCCGGTGTTTCTCAAGCCGACCTCTGCTTTATTGCGCGGCGAAAACACGATCAGGCTGCCTGAATACAGCAATAATGTGCATTACGAATGCGAGCTTGTGTTGCTCATCGGGCAAGATGCCGCGCAGTTGAATCGTGACCAAGCGTTGGCCTGCGTGGCGGGCTACGGCATCGGTTTGGATTTGACCGCGCGCGACGTGCAAAACATTGCCAAAGAAAAAGGCCTGCCGTGGCTGAAAGCGAAAGGTTTTCGTCATGCCGCCTGCGTGTCCGACTTTGTCGCGCCGCAAGCCTTGCCTGAGATTGGCGACGTGCATTTTACTTTGGACGTGAATGGCGAAATCCGCCAGCGCGGGCACACCGCCGATATGCTGTATGACGTGCCGGAAATATTGGTTTTCCTCGCGCACACCTACGGGCTGCAAGCGGGCGATATCGTGTTCACCGGCACGCCGCAAGGCGTGGGCGCATTGCATGCGGGCGATGTGTTGACGCTGGATTTGAACGGCGTGATCGGTACGCATTTTAAGGTGGCGTAGATTGTGTCAGCCGCGCTTGCGCTCGCAAAACAGCGTTTCAGGCAGCCTGAAAAATTTCATTAGCGACAATAGTTGTTTTTCAAAAAACAGAAGGAAAAATCATGCAAATCATCCGTACCATTTCCGAGCTGCGTGCGTGGCGTGCCACGCGCGGACGCGTGGCGTTTGTGCCCACCATGGGCAATCTGCACGAAGGGCATATGGCGCTGGTACGCGCCGCCCGTGCCAACGCCGATGATGTGGCGGTCAGTATTTTTGTCAATCGCCTGCAATTTGGGCAAGGCGAGGACTTTGACGCTTATCCGCGCACCTTGCAGGCCGATGCGGATAAACTCTCGGATCTGGGGGTGGCGGTGCTGTTCGCGCCTGATGACGCGGAGCTTTATCCGCACACCACGCAACACTACAACGTCGAACCGCCCGGTTTGCAAAACGAATTATGCGGCCGTTTCCGCCCTGGGCATTTTCGCGGTGTCGCCACCGTGGTGTTGAAGCTGTTTAACATCGTCAAAGCCGATGTTGCCTGCTTTGGCAAAAAAGACTTTCAGCAGCTGACGATTATCCGCAACATGGTGGAAGAGCTGAATCTGGATATTCAGATTGTGCCGGTGGACACGGGGCGTGCGGCGGACGGTTTGGCCTTATCCAGCCGCAATGCTTACCTTTCCGCCGCCGAACGGGCGCAAGCACCGCAGCTTTACCGCGAGCTGTGCACGATACGCGACGCTTTGGCGGTGGGGCGTAATGATTTTGCCGCTTTGGAAAACAACGCCGTTGCGGCATTGAACGCGCAAGGCTGGCAGGTTGATTATGTCGAAATCCGCTGCGCCGCCGATTTAGGCGTCGCCCGTGGCGATGAACGCCATATGGTGGTGTTGGCCGCCGCACGCTTGGGACAAACCCGTTTGATCGATAACGTGGAAGTGGAACGTTAAAGCGCGGATGCAATGCCGTTGTACCGATGCGCCGCTTTTGCGGCGCATTTTTTATGGGTATTGCTTTCAGGCTGCCTGAAAGCCCATTCTTATCTCAACAGTTCTGCAACCGTGATACGCTATTTTTCGTCTCTCGATTCGTCGTCGTTTTTGCTTCACACTTTTGTCATATTCGCTTTGTAGAGTGTTTGACATCGGGCACATGCCCTTATCGAGGATAAACCATGTTAAGCACAAACATCAGTCGGCAAACGATTGTTTCGCAAGGTAAGCGTTTTACTTTATCGCTGGCGCAAAGCGCGGCGGAAGTGGAGGAAATCCAACGCTTGCGGTTTAAGGTGTTTGCCGAGGAAATGGGTGCGACGCTGCCGGATAACGGCGGTCTGGATATTGACCGTTACGACGCTGCGTGCCGTCATTTGCTGGTGCGGGACGAGGACGGCGGCAAGGTGGTCGGCACTTATCGTTTGATGACCGCGGAAGGCGCTTATGATTTGGGCGGGTGGTATGCGCAAAGTGAGTTTGATGTGACCCGTTTGCAGCATATTTTGCCGCAAGCGGTGGAGCTGGGGCGGGCGTGTGTGCACCGCGATTATCGCGCCGGCGGTGTGATCGCGCTGTTGTGGGCAGGTTTGGCGCAGTTTATGCAGGCGCAACGTTTGGAATACATGATCGGTTGCGCTTCGGTGAGCATGGTGGACGGCGGTCATGCGGCGGCGGATTTGTTCACGCAATTGCAGCAAACGCATTACGCACCGCCCGAATATCGGGTGTTTCCGTTGAATCCTTTGCCGGTGGAGGCTTTGCGACGCGGCAATGCGGCAGAAGCACCTGCTTTGCTCAAAGGCTATTTGCGCGCCGGCGCATACGTGTGCGGTGAACCGGCATGGGATGCGGATTTTAATACGGCGGATATGTTGGTGATGTTGCCTTTGTCGCGTTTGAATCCGCGTTATGCGCGTCACTTTTTACAGGCAGCCTGAACATGGTGCGGCAAGAAGTAGGGCATATGGTGTTGGCGTGGCGTTTGCTGCGTGTGGGCGGGCATTTGCTGGCGGGTTTTGTCGAAATTGTGGCACTGTTCCCGTTGATGTCGCCGGATAAGCGCAAGCGGCGGATTCGGGCGTGGTCAAAGCATTTGCTGGCGATTTGTGCGGTGCGCGCCGAGGTTTACGGGCTGCCTGAAAAGGTCGGCGGGCGCATGGTGCTGGCGAACCATGTGTCGTGGTTGGATATTTTCGCGCTCAACAGCTGCGGTGCCTTGTGTTTTGTCGCCAAATCGGAAATCAATCGTTGGCCGCTGCTTGGTTTTTTGACGCGGCATACCGGAACGGTGTTTGTCGAGCGCGCCAGACGCGGCACGGTCAATGCCACGGTGCGGCAGCTGGATGAGCTGCTGGCGGCGGGCGAAGATGTGGCTGTTTTCCCCGAAGGAACCACCGGCAGCGGTGAAGAGGTTAAGCCTTTCAAAAGCAGTTTATTGCAGGCAGCCTCAGCCGGCGCATATGCGGTGCAGCCGGTGGCTTTGCGTTATCCGCTGCCTGACGGGCGTTGCGATGTCGGCATGGCGTATTACGGCAGCACGAGTTTATGGCAGTCGGTGCGGCGTGTGTTGCGCGGACGGCATAATGTGGTGGAGCTGTATTTTCTGCCCGAATTGCCTGCCGGCGCATTGTCGCGCAATGCGGTGGCGGATATGGCGCACGCCCAGATTGCCGGTTGTCTGGCGGTACGGGCGGCGGCGCAGCAGCACACTTTCTGCGGCTGGCAAGAGCATGAAACGTCTGAACCCTTGATGGTATCGGCGTAAAACGTTTTAGCTTCGCCAAAACTGTGTTTGAGGCTGCCTGAACAATACCAAAAAATCAGCGCAGCGAAAATCCACCGATCAGGGTTTTCGCTGCGCTGATTTTTGTTACAAAATCCTCTTAAAAGCCGTCCCAGTCATTGAACATCAAGCCGATGCCGATGCTGCGGTGTAAGTGGTTATAATCCAACAGGTTTTCTCCGTAACCGTTGAACATTTGCACATAGCCTTTCAAACGTCCCGCAATCGGGAAAGTGTAGTCCACTTGCACCGCGCCTTTGCCCGTTTTCGGGTTAATGCGCAAAACCGTGCCTAAAGTTTGCTGTTTGTCGAAGCGGTATTGCACGGTCAAATCGCCGTAGCCCATGTAACGGTTGATGTCGGGGTTATTGTCTTTGCTCGATTTCTCGGGGATGCGCCACCACAGGCGCGGAATCACGGTGAGTTTGCCCCATTCCATACCCGCCATGCCGTAGAGGCGGTTCCATGAGCGCGACAGCGGGTCGGATTGACCGTTGGAACGGTGGACGATGCCGCCGCCGATCATGCGTAACTTACCGCCGGCGGGCAGATTTAATGAAACGGGTTGGGTCAGGAAAAGTTCAGGCTGGTAATCCGTGCCGCGAAAAGGCGCCGACCACGAGCGGTTATACACCTGCCAATGAGAAAGCTGAGTGTAGCCAAACCATAAATCGGCACGGGTTTTGAATACATCCTGCGCGATTTTGGTTTTGAACGAAACCTGCATTTTCGCTTCGGTGCGTTGGGTGTCGTTGCCGTAAAGATTGGACGGTGCTTGCGACGGGCTTTGCGGCGTGTGGTTCGGGCGGCTGTTGTACCACGCAGGCAGAAGATAAATCGGTTGATGCGCACGTATGCTTAATGTTCCGGCAGGATCGTTCTGATCCAAATCGTACAAAATACTCAACGGCGTGTAAGCCCCAGTATCGTCTGCGGTCAAGACCACACCTTGGTCTTCCGTCAAGCTGCGTTCGATGTCGATGGCTTTTGCTTCGCGTGGCGGCGCGGGAACAGGGCGCTCCGGCGGCAGTTGTGCGCCGGCGACTTTGTCGTAACATGCCAGACGTGCGCTGTTATCGTTCAGATAAGTGCACTGCAGCCAAACGCTGTCGGCGGCATGGGCAAAAATACCCGCGCAGGCAGGTAAGACCAATAAAAAACGGAAAGCATGAGTGTTCATGGGGATTCATCAACTTCGGTGTGTTTCAGGCAGCCTGAATAAAGTTCAATCATGAAAAAACCCTGTTGCACAATGACAACAGGGTTTTATTTTATCTGCACGGTGCAGCTTATGCCATGGCTTTGATGCGTGCTGACAGACGGCTTTTATGACGTGCTGCTTTATTTTTGTGGAAGATGCCTTTGTCGGCGATGCGGTCGATGATTTTGACCGATTCGACAAATGTAGCTTGAGCAGCGGCTTTATCGCCAGCTTCTACTGCTTTGAGTACTTTTTTCACGGCAGTACGAAACGCGGTACGCAAACCTGCATTATGTGCGCGTTGTTTCACTGCCTGACGGGCACGTTTACGGGCTTGTGCACTGTTGGCCATTTGCTTTGTCTCCTGAATAAAAAAGCGGTGGGAGAAGTACCGAAAGTGGTCATGCTGCGCGTGCAGCAACTTCCCCGATTTAATGAATCGAGCATTTTAGGCTTTTTTGCAAGAGAATGCAAGATAAAGATGAAAGGGTTTCTTTCTTAAAGATGCGGTGGCTTTCTCTGAGGCCAAAACAAAAAAATGCGTGCTTTTTTACAAAAGCACGCCAAGTCTACAAAGGAGAAATAGAGGAGAAACTGCTGAGCAACCCATGGGTCACCCAACGCTTTGTATTCTGCCCCAAAGCATAAGCGAAGTCAAAGTATTGATGGGATTTATTGCTGCTTAAGTGCCTGAATCCTGACATAATTAACTCAACTTCGAACAACAGTCATCACAAAAACTGATATACATCATCAATATAGCGATGATGTCGTGAGGTGTTGTTTTTTGGGGAATGTGTGGCGGATTTGCCGCATTTAACGCAACGCAGTATGATGCAGTTTTCTTGCAAACGGCTTTTTCCTATGTCTGTTCGTCAATTGATTCTGGATACCGAAACCACTGGATTGTCACCGCAAAACGGTGACCGCATCATCGAATTTGCCGCGCTGGAGATGATTGATCGGCAGTTTACCGGCAATGATCGGCATTTTTACATTCACCCCGAACGCGAGATTGACCCCGAAGCGGCGGCGGTGCACGGCATTACGCTGGAGCAGTTGGCGGATAAGCCGAAATTTGCCGCGGTCGGGCAGGAAATTGCGGATTTTGTGCGTGATGCGGAGCTGATTATTCATAATGCGCCGTTTGATGTCGGCTTTCTGAACATGGAGTTTGCGCGCATGGGTTTGCCGAATGTCGATACCATTGCCCGCATCACCGATACTTTGGCGATGGCGCGCGAGCGTTATCCGGGGCAGAAAAATTCGCTGGACGCTTTATGCACGCGCTTGAGCGTGGATCGCAGTCGGCGCGTGTTGCACGGCGCGCTGATTGACTGCGAGCTTTTGGGCGGCGTTTATCTGGCGATGACGCGCAGTCAGTTTACTTTGGATATGCTGCCTGAAAGCACGGGCGAGGGCGGTCATCACGGCGTGCCGGCTACCGTGCGTCCGGCGCACTTGAAAATCCTGTCGGCCAACGCGCAAGAGCTGGCGGCGCATCAGGCTTATTTGGACGGTTTGGATAAGGCTTGCGGCGGTGCGAGTGTGTTTCGGCAAGAGGGCGCATCGTCATGAGCCGTACCGTGGCATTGATTCCGGCGGCAGGCATCGGCGTGCGTTTCGGCGCGGGAAAACCGAAGCAGTATGTGCATCTTGCCGGACAAAGCGTGCTGGCACATACCGTACAACGTTTGGCGGCGACGGGCTGCTTTGATGCTTTGGCGGTGGTGCTGGCGGTGCATGATGAAGCGTTTGAACATATTCGTTTACCCGCTCATTGCGTGCGCCTTGGAGCACCTTTCAGGCTGCCTGCAACGCCAAATCCCCTGCAAACGCCTGTGCTGGTATTGCGTTGCGGTGGCGACACCCGTGCGCAAACCGTGGCCAACGGTGTCAATGCCTTATTGGCGCAAGGCATCGTGGACGCGCAGGACAGGATCGCGGTGCATGATGCGGCGCGTTGTTGCATCGATGCGGCGGCGGTTCAACGTTTGCTGGCGGCGGATGCGCCGCATGGCGCATTGCTGGCGGTGCCGGTGGCGGACACTTTGAAACAAGCCGATGCCGCACAATGCAGCGTCCGCACCGTGGCGCGTGACGGTTTATGGCAGGCGCAAACGCCGCAGGTTTTTCAGGCAGCCTTATTGCAACGCGCTTTGGCAACCGCCGACTTGAATGCGGTGACCGACGAAGCTTCTGCGGTCGAAGCCTTGGGCTTGACGCCGCAACTCGTGCTCGGTGATGCGCGCAATCTGAAACTGACCACGGCGGCGGATGCGGTGGTGATGGAACTGTTATTGAATAAGGACAATGCCGTGCAACAACGCATCGGACAAGGTTATGACGTACATCGGCTGGTGGCCGGCCGCCCGTTGATTTTGGGCGGGGTGACGATTCCCTTTGATAAAGGTTTGGCAGGACATTCCGATGCCGATGCCTTGCTGCACGCAGTGACCGATGCTGTGCTCGGCGCGGCGGGCTTGGGCGATATCGGCACGCATTTTCCCGATACCGATGCGGCTTATCGTGGTGCGGACAGCCGCGAGCTGTTGCGGCAGGCGTATGCCAAAGTCAAGGCGGCAGGCTGGCGCGTGGTCAATCTTGATTGCACCGTGATTGCGCAACAGCCGAAACTCGCGCCGCATATTCCGGCGATGAAACACACCATGGCGGCGGATTTGGGTATTGCGGTCGAACTAATCAATATCAAAGGCAAAACCAACGAAAAACTGGGCTATCTCGGACGCGAAGAGGCGATTGAAGCGCAGGCGGCGGTATTGTTGCAAGGTGTCGGCGGATGAAATACGCGGTTTATTACACCTCGTTTGGTCAATTGTATTTGCTGTTTGCAGACGATGTTTTGCGCGGCATCGATTTTGCCTTGCCTGCCGACATCACCGAACAACAAAGGCTGCCTGAACGGTGGCGCAAACAATTGAATGCTTATTTTTCAGGCAGCCTGCACGATTTTGATTACCCGCCTTCGGAGCACGGCACGGCTTTTCAGCGTGCCGTGTGGCAACTGATTGCCGATATTCCTTACGGGAAAACCGCCACCTACAGCGATTTGGCCAAAAAACTGAATTCGCATCCGCGCGCCGTCGGGCAGGCTTGCGGCAAAAATCCGTTGCCGATTGTGATTCCGTGTCATCGCGTGCTGGCGAAAAACGGCGGCTTGGGCGGATTTTCCATGGGCGACGGCAGCAATAATCTGTCGATCAAGCAATTTCTGCTGCGTCTGGAAGGCGTGCTGCCGTGAAGGCGGAGCAGGCGGTCGATGCGTTTTTGGATCACCTGTGGCTGACGGAACGGCTGGCCGCCAACACTTTGGCAGCATACCGCCGCGACTTAAATAAAATCGCCGCCCGTTTACACACGCGGAACAAAGACTGGCTGACTGCTGATGGTACGGATTTGGCGTATGCCTTGTTTGATTTTCCCGAAAAAGCGACTTCTCAAGCGCGCGCTTTGTCCTGTTTGCGCCGTTTTTACGGCTATTTAGGGCAGCAGTCTTTATTGCCACATGACCCGACTTTGCACTTAAAAGCACCGCGCGCCGGTCGCAGCTTGCCCTTGGTGATCAACGAAGCACAAGTCACCGCCTTACTCGCCGCGCCGGATATTGCGACTGCGCACGGTTTGCGCGACAGTGCTTTGCTGGAAGTGATGTACGCCACCGGTTTGCGTGTGAGCGAAGCGGTCGCGCTGACCTTGGGCGAGATAGACCTGCAACGCGGCGTATTGCATACCGTGGGCAAGGGCGATAAAGAACGGTTGGTGCCTTTGGGCGAAGTGGCGGTCGAACGGTTGCAGCAATACCTTGCCACGGCACGAACGCAGCTGCTCAAAGGCACGCGCAGCGACGACGTGTTCGTCAGCCAAAAGCGCGGTCGCATCAGCCGCCAATTGGCATGGATGATTGTCAAACGCCACGCGGCGACTGTCGGTATCGCGCACCTGACCCCGCACGGACTGCGCCATGCGTTTGCCACGCATTTGGTCAATCACGGTGCGGATTTGCGCGTGGTACAAATGCTGCTCGGCCATGCCGACATCGGCACCACCCAGATTTACACCCACATCGCCGCCGAACGCCTGAAAAATCTGGTACGGCAACATCACCCGCGCGGTTGAGGTAGGGACGGTTTCAGGCAGCCTGAAACGGATCAATGAAAAATCTCACTTGCACTTTGAAAATAAAATGGTGTACTTTTCGGCTGCGGCATTGGCACGATGCCGGCGAATAGAGTGAAATAAAATAAGAAAGATACAAGGCACAGCCAACGCTATAGAATGCTTATTTTATTTCACGATAAAACGATTTCCCATGATAACAATACAAAAGGATCAAGCATGAAAATGATTACGGCGGTGATTAAACCGTTCAAACTGGACGACGTACGCGAAGCCTTGTCCGAAGTCGGCGTGCAAGGCATGACCGTGATGGAGGTCAAAGGCTTCGGGCGGCAGAAAGGGCACACCGAAATTTATCGCGGCGCGGAGTACGCGGTGGATTTCTTACCCAAAATCCGTCTGGACATCGCGGCGCAAGACGATGAAGTCGAACGCATCATCGAAACCATCGTGCAGGTAGCCCGTACCGGCAAGACCGGCGACGGCAAAGTGTTCGTCACCCCGCTGGAGCATGTGGTGCGGATTCGCACCGGCGAGAGCGACGAAGCGGCGGTTTAAGGCATTGGCTTCAATCAATAAAAAACCATGCGTCAAGCATGGTTTTTGTGTTCTGGCTACCTGAACGTGAAAGAATAAGCACATTCAAGCGGTATTGAGGTTTTTGGCGATGTCGGAATGTTGTTTCAGCTTGCTTAATATTCCCGCACCACAATCAGTTCGGCCAAGCCGCGCAGCAGATCGGCGCGCTCGTCCAGCATGGCTATCGCATTCAAAGCAGTGTGTTGCAGATCTTGCGCGTAGGTTTTGGCGGCGTCGGCACCCAGCAGGGAGACGAAAGTCGGCTTGTGGTTTTGTGCGTCTTTGCCGGCGGTTTTGCCCAGAGTCGAGCTGTCGGCTTCGTGATCCAAGACATCGTCCACCACTTGAAAGGCCAAGCCCAAAGCCGGTGCGTAACGGTTTAAGGCTGCCTGAACATCGGGTGAGGTGTTATGGCAGCAGTTATAGCCCAGCGTGACCGAGGCGGCGATCAATGCGCCGGTTTTCAGGCGGTGCATGGTTTCCAGTTCGGCTTGGGTTAAGGTTTGCCCGACTTGGTTCAAGTCGATGAACTGCCCGCCCACCATGCCGCAGCTGCCGACGGTTTGCGCCAGCGTGCGGCAGGCGGTGATGCGTTGTGCGGCGGGCAAGGTGTTGTCTTGCATCAGGATTTCAAATGCCGAGGCTTGCAAAGCATCACCTGCGAGCAGGGCATTGGCTTCGCCGTAGGCAATGTGGCAGGTCGGCTTGCCACGGCGCAG
This sequence comes from Neisseria sp., assembly GCA_030538055.1. Taxonomy (GTDB): domain Bacteria; phylum Pseudomonadota; class Gammaproteobacteria; order Burkholderiales; family Neisseriaceae; genus RGIG9985. Next base: position 33,010 of record JAUNUS010000015.1, on the reverse strand, counting down.
AACGTCATTGTCCATCGACGGCAAATCGTCATGCACCAAAGAATAAGCATGGATCAGTTCAACGGCGGCGGCGGCTTGCGCCACGGCACGTTCGTCCGCATCGCCCAGATGCGCCGCCGCCATCACCAGCATGGCGCGAATGCGTTTGCCGCCGCCCAAAACCGCATAACGCATCGCTTCATGCAGCTGAGTCGGCGTTGCGGTGCGGTCAGGCAGGCTGCGTTCCAGCCATAATTCGGTCTGCGCGCGCGCGCGTTTGACCCACAACGCAAAATCAGGACGGGTCAAGGTTCAGCTCCGTCAAGTGTTCATTGTCCAAAATCTGTAATTTTTGCTCGACTTGCGCCAGTTTTTCGCGACAAAACGCCACCAGCGCACGGCCTTCTTCATAGTTTTTCAAAGCATCTTCCAATGGCGTATCGGGGTTTTGCATGATTTGGGTCAATGCTTCGAGCCGTGAAATGGCTTCTTCAAAATTTTTCGGTGTTTTTTTCATCGGCATTATCTTTATATGGGAATCAAATATTCGGCAAGATACGGCGCGCCGTATGGTGCAAAACAATCATTGTAACGCACGGCAACTTGTTTGAGGCTGCCTGAAGGCTTGTTACTGCCATGTGCGGGCATAGTCCTCGTACAGCGTAAGAAAACGTTGATAACGCTGCTCGTGTAAGGCAGTGAACCGCGTGTCCGGTGTATGGCGAGTAAGGTCGGGTTTCATCGCCGCACAAGCGGCCGCCAAGTCGCCTTGATGCGCCGCGGCCGCGGTCATGGCGGCACCCAGCAAAACCGGCTCGTCACTTTGCGGCAGCAGCAGTTCGCAGTTGCAAGCATCGGCATAAAGGCGAATCAATAGCGGGCTTTTGGCATGGCCGCCGGTCAGAATCAGTTGGGTAATGGCGTAGTCCGCGCTGTTTAAGCGTTCGATGATCGCGCGCGTACCGTAGGCGACGGCACACGCGGCCGCCCAGTATTGTTGCAGAAAGTTCTCTTGCGGCGCATTCATCGACAGTCCGCTGATCACGCCGCGATAACGCGGCTCGGCATGGGGGGAGCGGTTGCCGAGTAAGTCAGGCAGGATATGCAGATCGGGTGCTGGGTCACCGCTTGCGGTCAGGCGTTCTAAAATCGCCGTGCTAACGCGTTCGTGTACATTCGGTGCATAGGCATCGCTACCGCGCAGCTGATCGCTTAGGTATTGCAGCAATGCGCCGCTGGTGGTCTGCCCGCCTTCATTAAGCCACCATTGGGGAAACACCACGCCTTGGTAAGGCCCCCACACGCCGCTGACCGGCTGCATCACGGAGTGCATCGCCATGTGGCAGTTCGAGGTACCGGCGACCAAACCTAAACTGTGCGGATAATGTGCAGTGTCGATGCAGGCGAAGCTGAGTACGGCACCGGCGTGCGCGTCAATCATGCCTGCCGCTACCACGCAATGGGTGCTTAAGCCCAATTCGTTGGCAGCTTGGGCATTCAGGCTGCCTGCAGGCGCACCGACGGGTAAGGCTTGCGCAGGCAGGGCGGCGCGTTCGATTAAATCGTTTAAATCCATGGCTTGCAGAAAATCCTGATCCCATGACGGCGTGCGATGCGGCATAAACCCCCATTTACAGGTCAGGGTGCACACCGAACGGGCATTGTCACCGCTTGCACGCCAAGTCAGCCAATCGGACAAATCACGTGCCGCGCCCATTTTCGCCCATAATTCGGGGCGGTGGGTTTTCAGCCAGCGTAGTTTGGGAATCTGCATTTCCGGCGACATGGTGCCGCCGACATAGCGCAACGGTTCGGCGGCGGTGGCGGAGCATTGGCGTGCCTCGGCGGTGGCGCGTTGATCCATCCACACCATCACGTCACGCCCGCCGCCTAAGTCGAGCGGTTGTTGTTGGGTGTCGGACAATGCCAAGGAGCAGGTGGCATCAAAACCGATGGCGGCTACTTGTTCCGGTTTGATGGCAGCGTCCGTCACGGCGGTACGCACGCTGTAACACACTGCCTGCCAGATTTCGGTGGTGCTTTGCTCTGCCCAACCGCTTTGCGGGTAAGTGGTGGTGATGGCGTATTTGGCCGTTGCCACAAGTTTGCCGTGTTGATCAAAAACACCGCAGCGTGCGCTGCCCGTGCCGACATCCACACCCAGATAATAGGATTTCATATGTGTCTCCAATGCTTAATGCCGTCTGCCTGCCATGCCGCGAATCACCATCACCGTAATCAGGAAAATCCCCCAAATGGCGGTGACCAAATGTTGATTGGCACCGATGATGTTTAAGCCGGAGGCGATTAACTGTAAGGCTGCCAGAGCGATCACCAGCGGAAAGACTTTGCCGAAACCGCCGAAAGGGTTGGCGCCGCTTAAAAAACAGGCGAGCATGGTGATCAGCAAATACGACTCGCCATGCCCCATGCGCACCGAGTTAAAACGTGCCAGCATCATCAAGCCTGCCAAGGCCGCCATGGCACCGGACAGCATATAAATCCAAATCAGCACGCGTTTGACCGGAATGCCGGAATATTCTGCGGCCTTGCTGTTTGAACCGACCATGTATACCGCAAAACCCAGACGGGTGTAGTGCATCAAGTAAAACCACAGCAATACCGCCGCCGCAAAAATCCACAAGGGAATCGGCAAGCCAAGCCATGAGCCATGGCCGATGCTGGCAAACAGCGGCGGCATGCCGGAAATATCTCCGCCGCGCATCACCCATTCACCGATGCCGCGCAGCAAAATCATTGCGCCGAGCGTCACCAAAATCGGATGCGCTTCTACCCAGGCAATCATGGTACCGATGAGCGCACCGATCAATGCGCCGCATGCTACCGCGATTAAACAAGCCAGCAGACTGCCGCCGATGCCCCATTGGGCGAATAGGGTGGTAATCAACGCCGCAGCGACCAGAGCGCAGATGTTGGCGGTGTAGGTGATGGCGAGATTTAAGCCGCCGGAGAGCACGGGAATCAACATGGCCAAGGTCAGCAAACCCAGTTCAGGCAGCTGAAAAGCCATGGAGTTGAGCACCCCGGGTGATAAGGCTTCGGGTGCGAACACGGCGAACACCATAATGCTTGCCAGCAAAAACACCAGCATGTAGAAGTTATCGCGCAAATGGTGGAAGCGGTAAAATAATCTGTTTTTGAGCGCTGAATTCATTATGCTTTTCCTTGTTTGAGGTTTTTGCGCAAGGTGCCGAAGTTAATGCCGGTGATGGCGGTCAGAATGACCACGCCCACTACCACGCGAAAAGCATAAGGAGAAATACCCAGCAGATTCATGCCGTTTTGCAATAATGCCAAAAACAACACTCCGAGCAGCGCTCCGGCGACGGAACCCCGTCCGCCGCCCAAGGTCGCGCCGCCCAAAACCACGGCGGCCAGCACGTCAAATTCGCGCCCGATCAAAGCATTGGGCACGACTTCTTTCACGATGTGCACTTGCATCATGCCGGCGACTGCGGCGCAGATGCCCAGCCAGCCGTAAGCAAACAGATGTACTTTCCAACCGCTGACCCCTTCGCGCATGGCGGCTTCGGGGTTGGAACCATAGCCGTACAATTGACGACCAAAGCCCGTGAATTTCAAGATATAAAATGTGATGAATGCCATCAGCAACATGATCGCCACCGGCAAATGCACGGCAGCCTCACCCAGACCGGTTTGCATGGTCCACACCGGATGACGCGTATACAGCCAGTCGGGAATCGACCACAGCGAGCGACCATTGGTCAAAAACATCAACAAGCCGAAAAAGACGTTGAACGTGGCGATGGTGATGATGATGGACACCACGCGAAAGCCGTAAATCAACACCGCATTGAATGCGCCCAGCGCAAAGCCGCACAACAAGGCCAGCGACATGGTGAGCCATGCACCGTCCGCGCCGAGTTTCGCCGCCAGCGTCAAGGAGACGTATTGCACCACGGACGCACCGACGGCAAAAGAAATATCAATCCCGCCCACCACCAGCACCACCAGCAGTCCGACGGCAAAAATCATATTGACCGCACTGCCGTTGAGCAAATCAAAAATATTCTGCCATGACCAAAAACCCGGAGCAGTCCATGCCAAGACAGCCGAAATCGCCACGATCAATAGCAGCAATACGCCTTCCACGCCGCTTAAATATTTAACCATAAACTGCTTGCTCCATTTGTGCCAAAGTCATGTGTTGCGGCTGCCACGATGCACTCAAAGTACCGTTTTGCATCAGTAACACCCGATCGCAGTGGTAATAGACTTCCGACACTTCATCGGAAATAATCAAAATACTGAGTCCCTGTGCGGCCAATTCGTCGATCACGCGGAAAATGCCTGCCTTGGCACCGACATCGACTCCGACCGTCGGTGCGTCCAAAATCAATACCTTAGGCTGTGTTGCCAGCCATTTTGCCAAGACAATGCGTTGCTGATTGCCGCCGGAGAGCGAAGACACCGGCAAACCGCTAAAGTGACTTTTGATGTCAAGCCGTTCAATCCATTGCGCGCTGTGTTGTTCGATCGCGCGCGGAGAGAGCAGCCAGCCGCGCGGATCCAATAATTTCAGCACGGAAATCGCGCTGTTGTCACGGATGGATTGCTCTTGCAGCAAACCGATGTTCAGCCTGTCTTCGGAGACGTAGGCAATACCGGCGTTAATGGCGTCGCGATTATTGCGAATACGGCATATTTTTCCGTCAATGCTCAGGGTTCCGGCGTCCGGTTGCGCCATGCCGAAAATGGATAAGGCCAATTCGGTGCGCCCCGAGCCGAGCAGTCCGGTCAGCCCGACGATTTCGCCGCGGTGTAAGGTCAAATCCAGCGGGCCGAATTCGTTGCGGCGCGTCCAGTCTTTTAAGGTCAGTACCGGCTCTTCAAAGCGGGTGGCAGGGCGCGTGTGGTAAGAGAAGGTTGTGCCGGTCATCAGTTCGGTGATTTGGGTGGGAGAAACCTTATCGGCATCGGTTGTGCACACCCGCTTGCCGTCACGAATCACGGTGACGCGATCGGCAATTTCCTGTACTTCAGCCAGCCTGTGCGATACGAAAACAATGGCGATGCCTTCGGCCTGTAAACGGCGCACGGCACTAAAAAGATGATCGACTTCGCTGCGCGTGAGCGAGGCGGTCGGCTCGTCCATGAAAATAATCTGTGCCGAACCGGAAATCACCTGCGCGATGGCAACCAGCTGACGTTGGGCGATGCTTAGCTCGGATAAGGGTGTCTCAACATCCAATGTCACCCCCAAGCGTGCCATGAGAGCCTCGGCTTCGTGCTTGATGCGGCGGCGCGGCGGCGGTGTCAGCGCGTGGCTGACGTAATGATGAAAATAGATGTTTTCCGCGACACTCAAGTGGGGAAACAGCGATAAATCCTGCCAGATAACATGGATGCCGGCAGCTTTCGCCTGTGCGGGCGTGATTTTGCTGCGAGGCGCGTCATCGCCCAAACGGATTTGCGCGCCTTTATCTGGGGTGTAAACCCCGGAAAGAATCTTGATTAAAGTGGATTTGCCACAGCCGTTTTCCCCGACCAGACAATGCACTTCACCGCGATAAAGCTCCAATTCGATATTGTCCAAAGCGAGGAACAATCCGAAATGCTTGCTGACGTTTTTTAACGACAATGCCGCAGATGACATGGGTACTCCATGAGTGGTGATAGGGTGAGGCTGCCTGCAAGCATTTTGCCTACGCTTGCCGACTGAACCGCACCTTAAATAATGGCTGCCATGCTCTATGCCGCAATCATCGCTATGTTTTGACAGGCAGCCTGAACGGTTTGTAAATAATCAATGCGGACAGCAGGTCTGAACGCTGCTGTCCGCAATTAAAACAAAGGATTAATGCTTACAGGCCGATTTTTGCCAGCTCGTCGACCGTGGTTTTATCCAGAGACAGCGGCTTATCGGCATAAATCACTTTGCCTTCCAATTTGATGTCTCCCAGTACCGGCGTGCTTTGCAGCTCGGCAATGTTTTTGCCTGCAGCCAGTTCTGCGCCCAGTTCGACAAAGGCTTTACCGGCTTCCAGCGGGCTCCACATAAAGCCGCCGGTGATGGCGCCGTCATGCACCAAACGCTGTCCTTGGCCGGCAGAGAAGAGGCCCATGACTTTCAGTTTGCCCGCTACACCACGCTCTTGTGCCGCACGTGCCGCACCGATGGTACCTTGGCTGCCAAACGACATCACACCGGACAAATCGGGGTGCGCGCGCAGCAAATCCAAAGTGGTGTTGCGGCTGTCATCAACCGATTCGGCCACGCCGAAGCGTTCTGCCGCCTGCTGCATATCGGGACAGGCGGTTTTCAGGTAATCGACCGCCGCATCGGCCCAGGCATTATGAGCCGGAACGTTCAGGCCGCCGACAAAAACCGCATATTTACCTTGGCAGCCGGTGGTTTCCGCCAACAGTTTGGCATGCGCCTCACCCAATGCTTTGCTGGTGATCAATTCAAAATCGTAGTCGATGTTTTGCGAGTTGGGCGATTCGTGCGTAATCACTTTGATGCCTTGTTCGCGTGCTTTTTTCAAGACGGGCTCAAGCACTTCCGCATCGTTGGGTACCACGCCGATAACGTCAACCTTACGCGCAATCAAATCTTCAATGGCACGCACTTGCAAAGCCGGGTCGGCACTGGTCGGCCCGACCATGAAAGCATCCACACCCATTTTCTCGGCTTGTTGTTTGATGCCATCCTCCATGGAGTTAAACCACGGAATGCCGCCGATTTTGACCACGACCGCGATCGTCGGTTTTTTAGCAGGTGCGGCGCTCGGGGTGCTGTCGGCAGGAGCAGCTTCTTGCTGCGATTTTCCGCCAAGTGAGAAGAAGGCGATGGCCGCAGCAATTACCGCGACCGCCAGAATGACCAACCATTTTTTCATGAGTTTTACTCCCTTTAGGATTGTCGGATAAAGGAGCAAATTTTACGGAAATTTAAGGAATTGTCAAAAGCAGGATAGAGCTGTCATTCTGATAGTATTGATGTGAAATGGCTTAAAATAAAACTATTTTTTCCTTGGCAGGCTGATATTTAATGTGATGAAAGGGGTCATAGGCAGGTTTTGCTGTAAATCTCGGTATGTGTTTTCAGAATGTCTTATTTTCAGAACATATCTTGCTATCACGCCATACTGCGTGTGATTTCAACGCCGACCTCCGCTACATTGGGCAGGATGCCGGGTTTGATCAGGCGGATTTTGACTTGCGGTACGGCGAAGGTTTGCAGGATAAAGGTGGCGATTTCTTCGCTCAGGGCTTCGAGCAGTTTGCATTGCAAACCTGCGCAGTGTTCGCGCAGTGCGCTGACGAGATGGGCGTAGTCGATGGTGTCGTCGATGGCGTCGCTGTGAAAAGCGCGTGTCGGGGGAAGGGTGATGTCCAAGTCCAGCAAGAGGTTTTGCGGGTGGATGCGTTCCCAGTCGTACACGCCGAGGATGGCGGTGATTTTAATGCCGTGCAGTAACAGAGTGTCCATTTATGCTCCGTTTAAGGTTAAAATTGCGTTCGCTTCGCAGAAGCGTCTTATTATAGTGAATGCGGCTGCGGCTGCATACAAAAGGATTGTGCATGAATATTTGGGCAGTCGCGGCGGTGTGCGCCGCTTATTTAATCGGTTCGCTGTCGTTTGCGGTCTTGGTTTCCCGTGCGATGGGCATGGCGGATCCGCGTTCCTACGGTTCGGGTAATCCGGGTGCGACCAATGTTTTGCGCAGCGGGCGCAAAGCCGCCGCCGCGCTGACTTTGCTCGGCGATGCCTTGAAAGGTTGGTTGGCGGTGTTTTTGGCGCAGTCTTTCAGGCAGCCTTTGGGTTTGAGCGATACCGTGATTGCACTCGTGGCAGTGGTGGTGCTGCTCGGGCATATGTACCCCGTGTTTTTCTCGTTCAAAGGCGGTAAAGGCGTGGCAACGGCGGTGGGCGTGTTGCTGGCTTTATCGCCGCTGACGGCGTTGATTTGTGCGGCGGTATGGTTGGTGATGGCGTTTGGTTTGAAAATTTCTTCCTTGGCGGCCTTGGTGGCGACGGTGTTATCGCCGATGGTGGCGTGGTTTTTATTGCCTGAGAAAATTTACATGGCGGCGGTGGCGGTGATTGCGCTTTTGGTGCTGTATCGTCACAAAAGCAATATCCTCAATCTGTTGCAAGGTAAAGAAAGCAAAATCGGCGATCGTCCGTCCGAATCAGAATCAAAAGAAGAAGATAAGGCTGCCTGAAAGGTTTTAGCTGCGCAGAAACTTTGCTTCAGGCAGCCTCTTTAATCGATTAAATCAAAACAGGAAACATCATGCGTACGGCTTTGTTGCAAATGAATCCGGTGGTCGGGGATTGCGCGCGCAATGCGGCGACCATTGTCGCGGCGGCGGAAGAAGCGAAACGGTGCGGTGCAAGTTTATTGCTGACGCCCGAAATGTCGCTTACAGGCAGCCCGACGGAAGATTTATTGTTGCGCCCCGGGTTTTTACCGCCGGTGGACGCGACGTTGGCGCAGATTGCTGCGGTGCGCGGCATCACGGTGGTGGTGGGCTTTCCGGAGCATGACGGGCGGCATTATTTCAATGCGGCAGGCGTGTGGCGCGATGGCGAACGCATTGCCGTGTATCGCAAAAACACGATTTCGCCGCAGCAGGAATGGAACGAGGCGCGTTATTTTACGGCAGGCGAGCGTGCGTGCGTGTTCGCGCACGAGGGCGTGAAGTACGGTGTATTGTTCGATGCGGATTTGGGCAATGTGGCGGCAGTGGCGCAGGCGCGTGCCGATGGCGCGCAAGCCTTGCTGGTGCTGGCGGCATCGCCGTTTTACGCCGGCAAACATGACGAACGGTTGGCGGCGGCACGGGCGGCGCAACACGGTTTGCCGCTATTGTATGTCAATGCGGCGGGCGGGCAGGACGCATGGGTGTTTGACGGTGCGTCGTTTGCATTGGACGCGCAAGGTCGGCGAACCTTTCAGGCAGCTTTTTGTGAAGAAGGTTTGTCGTGGGTGGATGCTGCCGCCGGACAACAATCTTTTTCAGGCAGCCTGAACGTTTTACCCGAAGCGACGGCGCAACTTTATCACGCCGTGCTGTGCGGACTGCGCGACTATGTACGCAAATGCGGTTTTAGCCGTTTGTGTTTAGGATTGTCCGGCGGCTTGGATTCCGCGCTGGTTTTGGCTTTGGCGGTGGATGCGGTCGGGGCGGAGCATTGCGAAGTATTGCTGATGCCCAGCCAATACACAGCCGAACTGAGCAATACTGCGGCGGTAAAAATGGCGGAAAATCTGGGGGTGCGCTATGAAAGCGTGCCGATTTCCGATGTTTTCGGCGCGTTTAAATCGGCATTGGCTAATCGTTTCAGCGGATTGGCGGAAGACGTGACCGAGGAAAATCTGCAAGCGCGCATTCGCGGCACTTTGCTGATGGCACTGTCCAACAAAAGCGGTGCTTTATTGCTCAGTACCGGCAATAAATCCGAAGTGGCGATGGGTTATTCCACTTTGTACGGCGACATGAACGGCGGCTTTGCGCCGCTAAAAGACCTTTACAAAACCGAAGTTTATGCGATTTCCCGCTGGTTAAATGCGACGCGCGGACGCGAAATCATTCCGCAAGAAATCATTGACCGCCCGCCCAGTGCGGAACTTCGCGCCAATCAGACCGACCAAGACTCTCTGCCTGAATATGCGGTATTGGACGAAATGCTGCGTTTGCTGATGGATGAAAATCTATCCGCACAGGCATTGATCGAGCGCGGTTTTGCGGCGGCAGAGGTGGCGCGTACGGTGAAACTTTTGCGGCTGGCGGAATACAAACGGCAACAAGGGGCAATCGGGCCGAAAGTCAGCCGTTGCGCGTTCGATGTGGATTGGCGGCAGCCGATTTGCCAGCGTTTCGGGCATGATTAAATAAAGGATTGTTATGCAGAAAAAGATTTTGACGGCGGCGTTTTTAGCCTTGTTTTCGACGGCGGTTTATGCAGACGGCATCACTGCTGCACGCGCCTTTAACGATAATGTGCGCAGTTTTTCAGGCAGCTTCAGCCAAAGCGTCAAAAGTGCCAAGAAAACCCAGAAATCTTCCGGTACGTTTGCCGTGCTGCGTCCGGGCTATTTCAAATGGACTTATGACAAACCGATGCAGCAGTTGATTGTCGGTGACGGCAAATACGTGTGGTTGTACGATCAGGATTTGGAGCAGGTGACGCGCCGCACGCAAAGCACCACGCTGGGCGCATCGCCCGCCGCGATTCTGGCGGATAAAGCGACGATGGAGCGCAATTACACGCTGAAAGATGACGGGCAAAAAGACGGCATCGACTATGTGGCGGTCGAGCCGAAAAGTAAAGATTCCGAATACCGCCATATCCGTTTGGGTTTCAAAGAAACGCAACTGGTCACGATGCAGCTGGAAGACGGTTTCGGTAACTTCACCACGATCACGTTTAACGGTATGAACATCAATCCGCAATTGGCACCGAGTGCGTTTCGGTTTACGCCGCCGGCAGGGGTTGATGTGCTGACCGAAGAATAAAACATCAGAGATAAGCAATCAAGGCGGTGAATGTTCACCGCCTTGATTGTTTCAGGCTGAAACTTTATCTGTTCCATCAGGCGAAAAAAAGGGTGTGATTTTCATCACACCCGAACACACACATCAAGAGGAAAAAGTTACTGTCGAAAATCTGTTCCCGACAATGTTATGACCGAGGTGCAGGAGACGTACACATCGGTCATGTGAAAAAGGTTAACGTTCTTGCTCTTCTTTGGCGGCTTGTTTTTTAACCCAGAAATAAAGGTAAATCGCCATCGCGATGATGAAGCCGATGGTGAAAGCGGAAAGCAAGCCGATGTCGGATTGGAAAAGTTTGATAAAGAGATCCATTTTTTATTTTCCCTTACAGAAGTTGTAGAGTTTGCGTAGGTGAGAGACATTATAGACCCAGAAAAAAAGAGAACCTTGATATAAGTCAAAGTTCTCTTTTTTTTATGATTAGATAAATAAAATGGCTTTGTGGCTTAGGATAGTATCTATTTGCAACTTTCAGGCAGCCTATTCGATGTTTTGCACCTGCTCGCGCATTTGTTCGATCAACACTTTGAGCTCGACGGAGGTTTGGGTGCATTCGATGGCAATTGCTTTGCTGCCCAAGGTGTTGGCTTCGCGGTTGAGCTCTTGCATCAGGAAGTCCAAACGCTTGCCGACGCCTTGTTTTGCTCCTTGGGTGATGATGCGGCGCACCTCGGCGATGTGGGTGCGTAAGCGGGAAAATTCTTCGTCCACGTCGGATTTTTGTATAAACAGGGCAAATTCCTGTTTGAGCCTGTCCTCTTCGATCGCGCCGATGGCGTCGCGCAGCCGTTGTTCGGTCTTTTGCATATAAGCGGTGAGCAGTTGCGGAAAGAGTGCCTGCAACAGGTCAATCAGTTCGGACATTTTATCCAGCCGCGTTACTAAATGCGCCTGAAGTTCTTGTCCTTCGCGCGCACGGTCTTGTTTGAATCGGGTCACGGCTTGTTGCAGGGATTCGAGTAAGGCTGCCTGAACGTCTTCCGGATTGGATTCGTTATGGTTTTGCAACACTCCGGGGTGGCGCAAAATATCCGCGACGGATAAGGGCGAGATAGCCGGATAACGGCTGCGAATGTCCGCATCCAGCGCAGCCAGCGCGGCAATCGCGGTTTGATCGGCGTGCAGCGCATCGTTGGTATGCGATGCACTGTTTACGGTCAGGCGGCATTCGACTTTGCCACGGGTGATCGCGGCGGAAATCAAGGCGCGAATCCGGGTTTCGAGATGACGATATTCTTCAGGCAGCCTGCAAGTGATGTCCAGATAACGGTGATTGACGGACTTCAATTCCCAGCGCAGGGTGTACGGGGCGATTTCACCGCCGGCGGCGGCAAAGCCGGTCATACTGTGTAACATGGTTTTCTTTCTGATGATGATTGATTTAAGACGGTTGATTTGTTGAGATGATCAATTGTTATGCTTTGGCCAATTCAGTACGCGAATATACGCGAAAAGACTGCTATACTCCAGCGGTTAAGAGAGCCTCTGAACTCCGTTTCAGAGGTTCCTTAAAACAGGCTGCACGGTTTCAGGCAGCCTGAATCCTATTATTCTGATCATATCGACACCATGAATGCTTTAGACAAACCTTCAGCTTATGCCTTGCGCTGTGCACGCATGGTTGAACGTTTGCGTCTGATGGGGATCAAAAGCGAGCATGTGCTCGATGCCATGCACCGCACGCCGCGCCATTTGTTTGTGGAAGAAGCTTTACGCAGCCGTGCTTATGATGATTTATCCTTACCCTTGGGTGCAGGGCAAACCATTTCCCAGCCTTACACCGTGGCAAAAATGACAGAACTCCTGTGCGGCGATGCGCTCCAAATGCCGCGCAAAGTGCTGGAAATCGGCACAGGTTGCGGTTATCAAACCGCGGTTTTGGAGCGGGCGGGTATTCATGAGATTTATTCGATTGAACGCATTCGCGATTTGCACGAAATCGCCAAACGCAATCTGCGCGCTGCGCGTTGCGTGCGCTCACGCTTAAAGTGCGGCGATGGTTATTTGGGACTGCCTGTTGCCGCGCCGTTTGCCGGCATTATTGTGACCGCCGCACCCAAAGAAGTACCGTTGGCACTGCTGAATCAACTGGCCGTCGGCGGGCGCATGGTTTTGCCGTTGGACGAGGGCGGCAAGCAGTTTTTATGGTTGATTGAAAAACTGCCCGACGGCTTTCGTGAAACCTGTATTCAAGAAGCGAACTTTGTGCCGCTGGTCAATGGCAGCCGTGATTAAGGACGCGTTTTACGCCGTGCACCAACTTCGTTTCAGCGGTTTCTTAACCGTTTCAGGCTTGTAAAAAACGGCACGGACGGACTAAAATAAGCACGATCTCCATGACGGACGGTAAGCCGTTTCGCCTTGGTTTAGGCGGCAGATGATGGCATCAACCCTGCTGAATTGTGTTTCGCACCATCCTTCATTATTACCCCAATCGATTTTCCGCAACAGGACAGAGAGAGTATTCATGCAAATTTCACGCAAACCCCTTGTACTGGGCATGATTTTAAGCAGCCTGCTTGCCGCTTGCGGCACTTGGACGCAACCTGCCGCGCCGGTGGAACAAGCAAATCCTTACGGCAGTAACGCGGATCCTTACGGTGCGCCGCCGCAGGACAATGCGCCTTATGCGCCGCCGACGACAACAGGCGGACAGCCGTATACGCCGCCGCCAAACAGCACCTATGTCGCGCCGCACAGCACGTATATTCCCTCGAATGCTCCCGTGGATTTGAATGCCAGCATGCACACCGTGGTGTATGGCGACACCGTATACAACATCACCAAGCGTTATCAAATTTCCGAAGCCGATTTCCGCACTTGGAACCAACTGACGGATAACAATATCCGTATCGGGCAAATGCTGATTGTGCGGGGTAATGCTGCCTCGGGCAATGTTTACACACCGCCGCCGGCGAGCACTCCGACCGTGACCACCACCGTCACGCCAGTGACCACCGTTACCACGTCGCCCGCCACCACGGTTACGCCTGCTGCTACGGGCAATACGCGTGAAACTGCGGGTATTGTCTGGATGCGTCCTACCCAAGGCGCGGAGCTGACTCGCTTCGGCGGTGCGAGCAAAGGCATTGATTACGGCGGTCAGCTTGGACAAGCGGTGTATGCCGCCGCCGACGGTAAAGTGGTGTACAGCGGCTCAGGTTTGCGCGGCTATGGCAATCTCGTCATCGTGCAGCACAATCCGACCTATCTGACCGCCTACGGCAATAACCAAGCCTTATTGGTCAAAGAAGGGCAAGAAGTCAAACGCGGACAAGAAATCGCCCGCATGGGTAATTCCGACGCCAGCCGCGTGCAGCTGCACTTTGAACTGCGCGAAAACGGCAAACCGACCGATCCGGCACGATTTATTCCTTAAACCCGTTCCTGATTAAAATGCACCGTGGACAAAGCACGGTGCATTTTTTGTGGAAGAGCAATCATGCAAAGGTTGGTAAAACGGCATATGCTTGAACAGGATGCTTCAGGCTGCCTAAAATGAAGTTTCTGCGAACGCAGGCGAAGCTAAAACGAAATTCAGCCTAGCTCAAGGTTTTGGTGGTGAAGCTTGGATGTTGTTATAGCATGGAAAATTCATGTTGCTCGATAGGTGGCGCATTCAAAATCGGGTATGATCATCAAGAAATTCTGCGGCGTGATCATCTTTTTGCCGGAGTTTTGTCCTTGCCTTTGAATTGTTCAGAGATTCCTTGTATGTGCCCGCACCGGTCTTTTTTGATAGTGTGATGTTTGCCAAAATCCGCTCTGTGTTGACCTTATCCCGCTCTCGTCGTCGCAAGTATTTACTGCCCGATGCGACGCTGAGTGCGCGGCGCTTGGGTTGCGGCGTGTGCGGCGCACGGGTGGATGTGCCGCGGGTGCGGCAGGGGCAGGAAGCGTGTTGTCCGCGCTGCGGGGCGAATCTGGTGCGGGTGGAGCGTGAGCCGTATGTGCTGCCAATCGTGTACGCGCTGACTGCGCTGGCGGTGTTGCTGGTGGTGAGCTTTGGTTTTTTTATGGGCATGACCATGCCGGGCGTGGCGGTGCATCTGACCTTGCCCGGCATGATGGCGGCTTTGGTGCGGCATGAGTATGGTTTTTTGGCGAATGTGATGTTTGTGTTTGTGTTTGCCACGCCTTTGTTGTTTTTGCTGTTGGTGCTGTATGTGTATGCGGCTTTGCTGCGGCGCGAGGCACGGCCGTGGTTGTTGCAGGCGGCGCGATGGATGTTTCGTCTGCGCGTGTGGCTGATGGTGGATATTTTTGCGGTGTCGGCCTTGGTGGCCTTGGTGAAAATCCGTGCTTTGGCACAAGTGGAGTACGGCGTGTCGTTTTATGCGATGTTTGTGTATTCCTTATTGTTGGCGCGGGTGGTGTTGGCGGTGCCGCCGCACTGGGTGTATGAGCAGATTGCACGCTTGCTGCCTGAAATGCGTTTATCGCAGGCGGGCGGGGCAACGGTGGCATGCCGGCATTGCCATTTCGAGCAACCGCAGGAGGGCGTGCGCTGTACGGTGTGCGGTGCGCGCTTGTCGTTTCGGCGTGCGCACAGTTTGCGTTTGGCGTGGGCGTTTTTGCTGACGGCGATGATTTTATACGTGCCGGCGAATACTTTACCCATGATGATCACCGAAAACCCGATGGTGACGTTTACCAGTAAAATTGTGGACGGCGTGTTCACCTTGTGGCAGGGTGGCGATCATTTGGTGGCGGTGATTATTTTTATCGCGAGCGTGGCGATTCCTTTGTTGAAAATCATCGGCATGATGGTGGTGTTGATTGCGGTGCGTTTCAGGCTGCCTTTTTCCGCGCGCACTTTGACGCGGCTTTACCATACGGTGGAGATGGTGGGCAGATGGTCGATGATTGACGTGTTTGTGACGATTATGCTGATGGCGACCTTTGCCACGCCGTTGGCGCGGGTTTTACCCGGTGTGGCGGTGATTTATTTTACTTTGGTGGTGATATTGACCATGTTGTCGGCTTATTTTTTTGACGTGCGCTTGTTATGGGACAAGCAACGCGAGGATGATTCATCATGAATGAAAAACACATGCAGCAGGAAAAAATACTGCCTGCAAGTAAACGCGCGACCTCAATCGTATCGGTGGTGTGGTTGATTCCTTTATTGGCATTATTCGCCGGTATTTGGCTGCTGGTGGGGACGATTCGCGATGCCGGGCCGGAAATCACTTTGCTGATGCCCGATGCGGAAGGTATGCAGGCAGGAACGACCGTGATCAAGTTTCTGGACGTGGAAGTGGGACGCATCACCGATATTGCCTTAAACGAAGAACAAAACGGCGTGGTGATGCGTGCGCGCATGAATGCTTCCGCCGAAAAAATGTTGCGTGACGATACGCTGTTTTGGGTGGTGAAACCGAGGATTGACCAGTCGGGGATTACCGGTTTGCGTACTTTGGTGTCGGGTTTGTATCTGGAAATGGCACCGGGTAAGAGCGAACAGAAAGCCGATGTTTTTACCGTGGGCAATGAGCCGCCGCCCAATTCTTCGCGTGAAGCCGGTATTCATGTGCGCCTGCTCGGACAAACCGACCGTGTGTTGGCGGCAGGCAGTCCGGTGTTGTACCGCAATATCGAAGTGGGCTGGGTGGAAAAAGCACGCTTTAATGCCGAAAGCAGTGCCACGGAATACGAAGTTTTTATTGCCAGCCCGAATGATCATTTGATCGGCAACAATACGCGCTTTTGGTTAATTGGCGGGATTAACCTTGGCATGGAGGCAGGCAAAATCAATCTTTCCGCGCCGCCGGTGGGTGCGTTACTCAGCGGTGCGATTGTGTTTGATGATCCGCGCGACGGTGATCGCGGCGCAAAACCGAGTGATGACGTGCTGTTCACGCTCTATCCAAACGAAGACGCCGTGCCTGCCGTGCCCGATCAGGACGCGGTGTATCGTGTGGCATTTTTTGAGCAGAGCATTCGTGCTTTGCCGCAAGGCGCGCAGGTGATTTATCGCGGCGTTACCGTGGGCGAAGTGGCGGCGACGCCGTATTTTGTGGCGGGCGATCGTGCGCGCTTATTGGAAAACCGTCATGTGCCGGTATTGTTTTACCTTGACCCGCATTTTTTCCGCGAGGAAGGGGCGGAGTTAGACATTGCCGCTTGGCAAAAAACACTGGATCAAGTCTTGGATAAAGAATTAAACGCCAGCCTGATCAGCGACAATATACTTACAGGCAGCCTGTTGATCGAATTGAGCGACGCGCCGCAAGGCACGCCGACGTATAAACCCGTGGCGCAATACGGCGATTACCGCGTGATCGCCACGCGGCGTGGCGGTATGGACGGCTTGCTGCAACAGTTTAACGATGTGTTGGCACGCCTGAATAATCTGCCTTTGGACAAAACCGTGACCGAATTGAACAAGACTTTAGGCAGCCTGAATAAGCTGCTCGACAGTCAGGAAACACAAGCCTTACCGCAAGATTTACGCCAAACCTTAGAAGCATTGCAGGCAGCCTTAAAAGGTATTTCGCCCGATGCGCCGGCGTACCGTGATGCACAAAACACTTTACGCCGATTGGACGATGCCTTGCGCCGCGCCGAACCGGTGTTGAAAACCTTAAACGAAAAACCGAATGCTTTGATTTTTAACCACAATGCACCAGACCCCGTGCCGAAAGGTCGCCCGTGAAAACCATACTGATGATGGTACTTGCCGTGTGTCTCAGCGCGTGCGCTGCGCCGTCCGTTCAATATTATCAACTGCCCGACAGCGTGTTCAGGCAGCCTCAACAAAAAATCGGCACACATACGGTACGCCTTAGCGTGGAGAGCGGCGATATGTTGCGCGGCGATGCCTTGATTTACCAAACCTCACCGCAAACCGTGCACTTCGCGCGACAACACGTGTGGGCGGAAAGTCTGGAGCAAGCGGCGGCAAACGTGATGGCGAATGCTTTGAATCATGCCTCGTCCGAGCAAATTTATGTGCCGGATACTTTTCAGGCAGCCTGCCCGTGTGTGCGGGTGGTTTTGCAACGCTTTCACGGCAGCTTTGACGGTACGGTACGGGTGGAAGGTTTTGCCCAAAAAACGGATAAGAACGGCACCATCACGGACACGCGGTCTTTTGCGGTGAGCAAAGCGCAACAAGGCGACGGCTATGCGGCCATGGTGGCGGCCTTGAACGAAGCATTAAAAGATGCTGCGCGGCAGATTATGCAGTAGAATGTGCGGCTTGTTTTTGCAGGTTATCAAAACAGGTTTCAGCCGCCGTTTTGTCATCAATATTATTCAATCATTTACAGGGAGCTCGTTATGAGCAAGAAACTACTTTCCGTTATTGGCGCGGTACTGGTGGTGTTGCTGGCCTATGTTGCATTGGCGTGGTACTGCGGTAAAGGCTACCAACAACAAGCGCAGCAAGATATGGAGAAAATCAACGGCTTGTTCGCGCAGGCGTTGAGCGATCGCGGTTTGCCCGATGCGCAGCTGAAGGTACGCCAAACCGAATTCAAACGCGGTATCTTTTCGAGTGAAGCGCGTTACGTCATGACCGGAGCGAATGAGGAAGAAGGCATTCCGGTGGTGGCAAAAATCCAGCACGGGCCGTTTGTCGGGGCGCGTTTGGCGCGTTACCAAGCGGTTTACGATTTGGAAAACGTACCGAGCACCAATCTCTTGTTCAAATTGACCGAAGGCAAATCGCCGTTGACGGTTAAAATGCGTGAGAGCTTTACCAATGCGGTGGCGATTGAAGCGAGCATGCCGCCGATCAACCTGACGAAAGACGGTGAGCAAACCGTGTTTTCAGGTTTGACCATCAAGGCCGACAGTGACCGCGATATGTCTTTTTTCAAAGGCAAACTGAATATGGACAGCTTTGCGCTGACTTCCGGTTACCATCAGCTCAAAGTGACCGGTTGGGATGCCGATTTTGATTTAAAAAGCAGCGGTAACTATTTCACGGGCGACAGCAATAGCACGGTCAAAAGCATTAACTATAATGGACTGATGGAGATTATCCTCGATACGATTAAGCTGAATTCTGACAGTAAAGACGTGGCCGCTTTGAATAACTCCAAGATGACTTTGAACATCGCCAGCCTGAACGTGAACAAGCAAGATTTCGGCAGCCTGCAATGGGATACCAAGGTCGACAATCTGGACATGAATGTGTACCAGAAAATAGCGGATGACGTGCGCCAATATTCTGCTTTATCGTGGGCGGAAGAAGAACGACGCAGCGCCATGCAGCGCAATATTGCCGATAATGTGCGTACCTTGCTCGCGGCCAAACCGGTATTGACCATTGATCCCTTGGCGTGGAAAACGCCTGCCGGCACCAGCACCGCGTCTTTGACGGTGAATTTTAAAGCACCGGCAGGAGAGATTGATTTCAACCGCATTCCCGACTGGCAAGAAGTGGTCGAGGCGATTGTGTATAAGAGCGATTTATCCAAATCAATGCTGTTGGATGTGAACAGTAAAGTGATGCAGATCGGCGGTATGGACGCAGAGACTGCCAAGGGCGAAGCTCAGCGTCTGATCGAGCAGTACACGCGGCCGAACATCGAAAACGGCATCATGGTGGAAAGTGCGAACAGCTATACCACCGACATTCGTTACCAAGCCGGCATGATCAACGTCAACGGCAAGAACATGAGCGTGGAAGAATTTATTATGCTTGGACAAAAACCGACGGCGGAAGAGCTTGCTGCCTCCGAAGCTGCCGCCATGGCGGACGAGACGGCTGCGGATACGGTCTCGCCTGAGGCTTTTGAAGCCGTGCAGTAAGGCTTGATTGCCGTTGTGCCAATCGTCAAGCGGCTGCATCACACGGGTATTGCTTGTTGGGTGCAGCCCAAACCTGTTTGTCATGAAAATAGGGCAATTTATCGGCGACTATACTTTCAGGCAGCCTGAAAGTATGGTCAGTTTTTTATCTTTAACACCATGATCAAAATAATCACATGCTACTGATTCCCGCAATAGATTTGAAAGAAGGGCAATGCGTGCGCCTTAAGCAAGGGTTGATGCACGAAGCCACCGTATTTTCCGACGACCCCGCACAGATGGCGGCGCATTGGCATACGCAAGGCGCGCGCCGTTTGCATTTGGTGGATTTGGACGGCGCTTTTGCCGGAAAACCGAAAAACTTTGGCGCGATCAAAGCCATTTTGGCCGCGGTTGCCGACGATATTCCGGTGCAATTGGGCGGCGGCATTCGCGATTTGGATACGATTGAAAAATACCTTGATTTAGGGTTGCAATACGTCATCATCGGCACTGCGGCGGTGAAAAATCCGCAATTTCTGCACGATGCCTGCGATGCTTTTCCCGGGCAAGTGATTGTCGGCTTGGATGCGAAAGATGGACAAGTCGCCACCGACGGCTGGGCAAAAGTCAGTAAATATCAAGTGATTGACTTGGCGAAGCGGTTTGAAGACTACGGCGTATCGTCCGTGATTTACACCGACATCGGGCGCGACGGCATGATGAGCGGCGTGAACATTGAAGCGACGGTCGCGCTGGCCGAAAGCCTGACCATTCCCGTGATCGCATCAGGCGGACTGACCAATTTGGACGATGTGCGCGCTTTGTGCGCGGTGCAAGAATCGGGCATTGTCGGCGCGATCACCGGACGGGCAATTTATGAAGGCAGCATCGACTTTCAGGCAGCCCAAGCGCTGGCGGACACACTGAGCGCATGAATAAAATCAAACTTTGGCTGACCTTAGGCTTGCACGTGCTGGCATTTATGCTGGTGCTGATGCTGCAGGTGCGCTTGCAGCATCCGGCATTGGCATGGACGCAAGAGGCATACTGGCAGGCGGTGGGTGCGGCGTTTGATGCGAGCTTTGCTACCTCTGCGGCTTTGCTGCTGGCGGTGTTTTTATTGCTTGCGCCGCTATGGGCGGTGTTCATCACCCGCAATGCGCCGCTTTACGGCAATCTGGTGTGGGCGGTGGCCTTGGCGTGGTGCGGTTTGATTGTGCTGCTGTTTTTCGGCATCGTGAAAATCCAGCCGTGGTTGTATTGGTTTCTGTATGCCGCGTTGATGTTGTTTCTTGGCATGGCAGGTATTTTGTACCGCGTGTTTCGCAATCAGGAACAAGTCGAAACCCATTTTCAGGGTGATTGAATATTGTCTAGGGAACCTCTGAGAAACTCGTGACGGCGGCTTTAACTGTTCTTTCTTCGTCATACTGCGTCCCATATTTAGGGCAATAGAACCACTATTGCCCTAAATCTGCTCCTTGTCTGCCAAAAAAATAGCGAGCCAAATCCACTCGCCAGAGTTTTTCAGAGATTCCCTAGATGGCGTTCATGTGCGTTTTGTTTTGAGTGTGCTCAACATTGCTCAAATCTAAAACGTAACAACCAAAAGAAACCATTATTTCATCCGCCCCAATCCCCTTGAAGCAGCTGTTAAAAAAGGCGTTTTTGCGGAGAAAAGGGTTTGCATGTTTGAGTGGCGGCGAAGCCGAAACGAGTTCAAGCCCGCCGCAAAAATGGCTTTTTTAACGGGAAGTTTGGTGCAGCCAAACCTGCGCCGCGGGGTCGTCTTTCTTTGCTTACTTTCTTTGACGAAGCAAAGAAAGTAAGTTGCCGTGCGGCAATGAAGCACAAAGCGAACGGCTTCTGTAAAACAATACAGGCTGCCTGAACCCTACGGACATCTTTCAGGCAGCTTGAAGATGATTTGCGGCGGTTATGGATACCAAAAAGCGGGCATTAAGCCCGCTTTCTTTATGGTCTTACAGGATTTAACGCAAACCCTGCAAACGGGCGATGCGGTTGTCCAGCGAAGGGTGGGTGGACATCAGCGAATCTTTACCACCGGCAATCCCCAAAGCATTGATGGATTCCGGCAGCTCGTTTTCTGCACCGTGAGCCGATTTCAGACGTTGCAGCGCGGCGATCATTTTCGGTGCGCCCACGTATTTGGCCGCGCCTTGATCCGCACGGTATTCACGCTGGCGTGAGAACCACATCACCACGATGCTGGCGAGCAGACCGAACACGATTTGCAACGCCATGTTGGCGATGAAAAACACCACGCCGGCCAATTCTTCACGCACGTTGGCAGCGGCAATGCGCGCCACGATTTGGGCGAAGAAAATCACAAAGGTGTTGACCACGCCTTGCATCAACGTCATGGTGACCATGTCGCCGTTGCCGATGTGTGCCATCTCGTGACCGAGTACACCCTCGACTTCATCGCGGGTCATGCGGTTCATCAAGCCGGTGCTCACCGCAATCAGCGACGCATTTTTACGTGCGCCGGTGGCAAAGGCATTCGGTTCGGGTGAGTCGTAGATCGCCACTTGCGGCGCGGTCAATTGCCATTGCATGGCGAGTTTTTGTACGGTTTGCAGTAACCATGCTTCGGTTTCGTTGCGCGGGGTTTCGATGATTTGCGCGCCGACCGAGCGTACCGCCAAGGTTTTGGACATCAAAAGCGAGATGAACGAACCGAGGAAGCCGAAAATGGCGGCAAATACGAGCAATCCGCCCATGCTTTGCGGATTGATGTTGATGCCGAACAGGCTGAGGATGAAGAGGATGATGCTGAACATCACCATCACCGCGATGTTGGTCAACACAAAGAAAAAGATTCTTTTTAACATAGTGGGTGTTCCTTAAGAGTCATCAGGGGCGCAGCAAGCGCAAAACGGAAAATAAGGGTATTGCACACAAAAATCAAGTGTTAAGACGGACTAGCGGTGCGAAAAAATGCATAACGATGTTTTTTGGTTTCGTTGATGCTTGCGAAGATTGGCTTTGAGGCTGCCTGATTTTATCCGAGCCAAGCTGTTGAACGTGCTTTTATTCCGCTAAAGGTTCGTGGGAGCCTGTCACCATGCGTGCCAGCTCCAGCGGTTTGAGCAGGCGGATGTGTTTGTGATCGACCGTGAGCAGGCCGCTTTGTTGAAATTTGGATAAGGTGCGGCTGACGGTTTCCAGTTTCAGTCCGAGGTAACTGCCGATTTCTTCACGCGACATGCGTAAAATAAAGTCGTTTGAAGCAAAGCCGCGCGAATGCAGGCGTTGCGACAGATTCATCAGAAAAGCCGCCAGTCGTTCTTCGGCTTTCATATTGCCCAGAAGCAGCATAATGCTTTGATCGCGCACGATTTCGCTGCTCATCAGGCGCAAAAAATGCCGCTGTAAAGACGGGATTTCCTGACCGATTTCCTCCAGCCGTGCAAACGGCAGCTCACAAATTTCACTGTCTTCCAACGACACGGCATTGCATGAATGCACATTATTGGAAATGCCGTCCATGCCCAGCAGTTCGCCCGACATATAAAAGCCGGTAACCTGATCGCGCCCGTCCTGACTGGCGACGTTGGTTTTGAAAAAACCGGCGCGCACGGCGTATAAAGCGGTGAAGGCATCACCGGCGCGAAACAGGTATTCGCCTTTACGCAGACGGCGGCTTTGGCGAATCACCATGTCCAGCTGCTCAAACTCGTCCGGTTGCAAACCGACAGGCAGACACAACTCGCGCAGCGAGCAGGTCGAGCACAGGGTTTTCAGGGATTGGATGGCATTATCGGACATGGTTAGGATCTTTGGATTTCGGATTTGACCGTAGTGGTGCAAACAGCGGACAATAGAGAAAGTCTGGCGGTATTGTCGGACAATGTTTGACTTCTGTCAAAGCGTTTTTGTTTGAACTGTGCCAGACTATCCCATTTTTTAATTGAAGAACTCTCCGCATGTCTCCTCAAAATTTCCGTAAAGCCGACTTTGACCGTGCCCTGATCGAAAGCTTGCCCGGCAACGGGCCGCGTTATACTTCTTACCCTACCGCCGACCGTTTCAGCAATGCTTTCGGTGAGGCGGATTATATACGGGCATTGGAGCAGCGGGCTTCGGGAGCGTTGGATCGCTCGCTGTCCTTGTACATTCATATTCCGTTTTGCAATGTGATTTGCTACTACTGCGGCTGCAATAAAATCATCACCAAAGACCAATCGCGTGCCGACGAATACTTGAATTATCTCGCCAAAGAAACCGCCTTACTCGCGCCGCATCTGAAAGGGCGGCACACGCTGGAGCAGCTGCATTTTGGCGGCGGTACGCCGACTTTTCTGGCGGACGAGCAGTTGGCGCGGGTGTTTGAAATCATTTCGGGCACTTTTGAGTTGGTGGATAACGGCGAGTATTCGATCGAAATCGACCCGCGTAAAGTATCGCGCGAATCGGTGTTCAATTTGGCCAAGCTCGGCTTTAACCGCATGAGCGTCGGCATTCAGGACTTTGACCCCAAGGTTCAGGCAGCGGTCAATCGCATTCAAAGCGAAGAAGAAACGCGCGCGGTCATCATGGCGGCGCGTGAGGCGGGGTTCAAATCGGTCAGCGTGGATTTGATTTACGGACTGCCGCATCAAAGCGTGGACAGCATGGCG
Source organism: Neisseria sp. (assembly GCA_030538055.1). Classification (GTDB taxonomy): domain Bacteria; phylum Pseudomonadota; class Gammaproteobacteria; order Burkholderiales; family Neisseriaceae; genus RGIG9985. The sequence continues at coordinate 9,092 of JAUNUS010000015.1, read as the reverse complement.
AAAACTTTGGATAAAGTGCTGGAGCTGTCGCCGGATCGTTTGGCCTTGTACCACTATGCGCATTTGCCGCATTTGTTCAAACCGCAACGGCGCATCGACACCGATGCCGTGCCGACCAGCAGCGAAAAACTCGACATTCTGCAAAATGCGGTCACGCGTCTGACCGAGGCCGGTTATGTTTTCATCGGCATGGATCACTTTGCTAAACCTGAGGACGAATTGTCGGTGGCGTTGCGCCAAGGGCGTTTACAGCGTAATTTTCAGGGTTATTCGACCTATGCCGACAGCGATTTGATCGGATTGGGCGTGTCGTCGATCGGTAAAGTCGGCAATATTTATTGTCAAAACGAACGCGGCATCGAGGTGTATTACGACCGCCTCAATCAAGACCGTTTGCCGATTATGCGCGGTTATACTTTGAATAAAGACGATATTTTGCGCCGAAGCATTATTCAAGCCCTGATGTGCCGTTTTTCCTTATCTTTTCCGCCTTACGAAGAGCAGTACGGCATTCGTTTCAAAGAATATTTCGCCCCCGAAATGGCGGAATTAAAACGCATGCAGCAGCTCGGTCTGGTGGAAATCGAACCGCAATTTGTATGGGTGACGGACAAAGGCCGTTTCCTGATCCGCAATATTGCGATGATTTTCGACTACCACTTGCGCCACACCAAAACCCACGCGGTTTATTCGCAAACCGTGTGAGGGCGGCATCGGCGTAAGGCTGCCTGAAACTTCTCATGAATCATTCCCCTTGTTATGCCGTCGGTTTGATGTCCGGCACCAGCATGGACGGTGTGGACGCGGTGTGTGCGCGCATCACGGCGCACCGTTTTGACGGTGTGGTGGCGCACGTGCATGTGCCGTTTGCCGCGCAGCTGCGCGATGATTTATTGGCCTTGCAAAACAGCGGTACGGATGAATTGCGGCGCGCCGCCGTTTTGAAGCAGACTTTGAGCGAACATTATGTGCAGGCGGTCGAAAGATTATTCAGGCAGCCTGAAATGCAAGGGCTGGCGGTCGAAGTGATCGGTTGTCACGGGCAAACCGTGCGCCATGCGCCGCAGGCAGGCTACAGCATTCAATTGGCGGATTGGGCGATGCTGGCGGAACGCACCGCATTGCCCGTAGCAGGTGATTTTCGTGCGGCGGATATTGCCGCAGGCGGGCAGGGCGCGCCGTTGGTGCCGGCGTTTCACCGCATGTTATTCGCGCATGACGGGCAAACGCGCGTGGTGCTGAATCTGGGCGGGATTGCCAACCTCACCGTATTGGCTGCCGATGGTGCGGTCACGGGTTTTGACAGCGGCCCGGCGAATATGCTGATGGACGCGTGGGTGCAGCAGTATTTTGATTGTGCATACGATGAGGGCGGTGTTTTGGCGCGTGGCGGTCAAGTGCTGCCTGAACTGCTGGCGGCTTTACTGGCTGATGATTATTTTGCGCAAAAGCCGCCCAAAAGCACCGGCCGCGATGGTTTTTCTTTAACATGGCTGGCGGGTTTTCTGCATGGCGGTGAAGCGGCGCAAGACGTATTGCGTACCTTGTTGGAATTGACCGCGCACAGTGCGGCGGCAGCGGTGCAGGATTACGCGCCTGATGCGCAAGAACTGTGCTTGTGCGGCGGCGGTGCGGACAATGTGCTGCTGCGTGAACGGCTGGCGCAGCTTTTGCCGCAGCTTGATGTATACGACACCGACCGTCTCGGACTGCCGCCGACTCAAGTGGAAGCGGCGGCTTTTGCATGGCTGGCGCATTGTCGCGTGCATCGCATTCCTGCCAATTTACCCGCCGTCACCGGCGCGCGCGGTGCGCGTGTGTTGGGTGCGCTGTGGGAAAGTGTATAATTGCCGCATTGTTTTCAGGCAGCCTGAAAGACTTTCTTTTTTCGCCTACCCATTGTTTTCTGTTTTTATTCTATTCATGACCCGCAAAAAAACCGTCCGCTCCGTTAAACCCAAACAACCCGTCGTCAAAAACGGCACATCGCCGTCGCCCATTTTCAGTGCCTTGCTGGGCGATGCTTTGTGGCTGGTGACCTTGCTGGCGGTCGGCTATGTCGCGTTGAGCTTATTGAGTTTCACCATGGGCGATCCGGCGTGGTCGCGCAGCACCGCCGCGGTTGAGCAAACCCGTAATTTGGGCGGCATCATCGGGGCGTACCTATCCGATATTGCGTATTACGCCGGCGGAGTATCGGTATGGTGGCTGGTGATTGCCGCTTTGGTGTGGCTGGTGAAAAGCTTTCGCGGCAATGCTGCGCCGCGCCAATCCGTGCCGTACCGTAAAGGGTGGGGCGTGTTCGGCGTGGTGTTGCTGTTGTGCGCATCGAGCGTGCTGGAATATGCCTTGTGGCATGGCGCGTGGCGCGATGCCTTGCCCTTGGACGCTGGCGGATTATTGGGTTTGACCTTGGCACCGCCGTTTGCCGCGCTCTTCGGGCTTTCAGGCAGCCTGCTTTTGTCTTTGGTGGTGTTGCTGGTGGGTTTGTCCTTACTGTTGCAAGTGTCGTGGTTGGTGCTGATTGAGAAAATCGGCTTGCAACTGGAATGGCTGTGGTTGAAACTCATCAGAAAACCGCACGAATTCATTGCCGAATTGCCGCGCGAACGCACTTCACGCCGCATGGTACGCAAAGCGCAAGACATCACGCGCAAACCGTTGGACAAAGGCGATGTGCCGGTACGCAGTAACCGCGCTTCCGAAAAACTGCCTGCGATGCCGCCTGCACCGCCTTTACAGGAAGATTTGCCGTTTGACGAAGAGCCCTTAGCGGCCGGCGGCAAAAAAAGCAAAAAGAAATCGACATGGCTGCCTGCACTGGATTTACTCGGCTCTGTGCCGCAGCAAAGCATTCACATCGATCCCGAGTTTTTACAAAGCAATGCCGAGCGCATCGAGGCGAAACTTTCCGAATTCGGTATCGACACCAAGGTGGTCAGTGCCACTGCGGGGCCGGTGATTACCCGCTATGAGATCGAACCGGCGCAAGGGGTCAAAGGCAGCCAGATTGTTAATTTAAGTAAAGATTTGGCGCGCTCCTTGTCTTTACACAGCGTGCGCGTGGTCGAAACCATCAGCGGACGGCACACCATGGGCATCGAACTGCCCAACGATAACCGGCAAGACGTGGTGTTAAGCGAAGTGCTCGGCGCGTCGGTGTTTCAGAAAAGCGCGTCCAAACTCACGGTCGCTTTGGGCAAAGACATTGCCGGTACGCCGGTGGTGGCGGATTTGGCGAAAATGCCGCATCTTTTGGTCGCCGGTACAACCGGTTCGGGCAAATCGGTGGCGGTCAATGCCATGATTATTTCCATGCTGTACAAAGCCACGCCCGAAGAAGTGCGCATGATCATGATTGACCCGAAAATGCTGGAACTGTCGGTTTATCAAGATATTCCGCATTTGCTGTGTCCGGTGGTGACCGACATGAAACAGGCATCTCAAGCCTTAAACTGGTGCGTGAACGAAATGGAAAAACGCTACCGCCTGCTATCACATGCCGATGTACGCAATATTGCAGGGTTTAACCAGAAAATCCGCACCGCCGCCGAGAACGGCAACAGCCTGCCCAACCCGTTCAGCCTGAACCCCGACGAGCCCGAGCCGCTGGAGAATATGCCGTATATCGTGGTGATTATCGACGAACTGGCGGATTTGATGATGGTGGAAGGTAAAAAAGTCGAACAGCAAATCGCCCGACTGGCACAAAAAGCCCGTGCCGCCGGCATTCATCTGATTCTCGCCACCCAACGCCCGAGCGTGGACGTGATCACCGGTTTGATCAAAGCCAATATCCCGACACGGATTTCGTTTCAGGTTTCCAGCCGCATCGATAGCCGTACCATTTTGGATCAAATGGGCGCGGAACATTTGCTGGGTAAGGGCGATATGCTGTTTTTGCCGCCCGGCACCAGCGAACCGACCCGTTTGCATGGTGCGTTTGTGTCCGATGCCGAAGTGCTGAACGTGGCAGGCTACCTGAAACGCCACGCGCCGCCGCAATACGTCGAAGGGCTGCTTACCGGCGAAGCCGAAGCCGCCACCGCCGCCGCGCTTGGGCTGGGCGGACAGCACGAGGACGAGCTTTTCGATCAAGCGGTGCAGTTTGTGCTGGAAACGCGCAAAACGTCGATTTCTTCGCTGCAACGCCATTTGCGCATCGGTTATAACCGTTCCGCCAATCTGATGCAGGCACTGGAGGACGCGGGCGTGGTTTCGCCGGCCGAAGTCGGCGGCAGCCGCCAGATTTTGGCGCGTGCGCAAGATGATTGAGTTTATCCTTGCATTTGGCGTCAATTTGTTTTAATTTGACGATGGTACGCATGCGTACCATTCACAACATCATCACAAAGGAGAAGTTATATGAACAAAACATTACTGGCATTGCTGTTGGCGTTTGGCGTATCGGCAGTGCAGGCGGAAGGCATCGTCGGCAAATGGAAAACCATTGACGACGAAACCGGTAAAGCACGTTCGATTGTCAGCATTTCCGAAGTCAACGGCCAATACCAAGGTAAAATCGTTGAATTGATGCCCAATGTACCGAACAAATGCCCGGGCTGTGACGGCTCAAGCAAAACTTTCGGCGTGGCGAAAGACGGTCCGATTGTCGGCATGACCATTTTGCGCAATCTGAAAGCCGATGGTGACAAATACAGCGGCGGCTCGGTGTTTGATCCGAAAAGCGGCAAAACCTATAAAGGTTCGGCCAAGCTGAGCGGCGACGGTCAAAAACTGGTACTGCGCGGTTATGTCGGGGTAGGCGTACTGAGTGTCGGACGCAGCCAAACTTGGCAACGTATCGAATAAACCTCGTTTCGCATTGGCAAAAAAAGACCGCAACAGCGGTCTTTTTTGTTTTAGCTGCGCAGAAACTGCGTTTTAGCTTCGCAGAAACTTCGTTTTAGCAGTTCCTTAATTTGATTGCGGTTTGGGCATAAAAGACAAATCCATCACGTATTGTTGCGGATTGGCGGGATTGACCTTGACTTTGACCGTGCGTGTGCTCAGATAGGGTTCGGGATTGATTTGCAGCGGTGCGCTAACGAAGCGCACGGTTTTGCCGCTGCGCGGGTCGTCCCACAGGGCGATGATTTCGTATTGGTCAAGAAATTGACCGTCACCGTAACGGCGTGACCAGAAGCGTACTTCGTCCACGCGCGCAGTGATTTCTTCGCCGCCGGCTAAAGCTTGCTGTTCGCCTTGGTATTTGGGCAGCAAAATCGCAAAAAACACCGCGCCCCACACGATCGCCATCAGCCAAGTAATCGGATGCGGCAGACTGAAAGCCAGAATCACGGTTCCTGCCAATACGACACCGGCGATAATCAAGGTGATCAAACTCATGATGATGTTCCTTTCAAAAGGTGATAAGCGATTGTGAAAGTATGTGCGACGACTGTCAATTGTTTAAGAGGAAAAGGCAATTTTGCCGGTATGTAAATAAAAATCCCCTGCCATTGTGTGTGGTAGGGGATTTAAGCTTTTCAGGCTGCCTTGCAACATGCGTTTGAGGCTGCCTGAAAAATGTTTACGGATAAAGTCCGCGCAATTCGTGCGCTTGCAGCATACGGGTACAGGCGACCACAAAGGCGGCGGTGCGCAGGCTGATATCGTGCTGCCGTGCGACTTCCGACGTGGCGCGGTAAGCTTGGCGCATAATCACTTCCAGCCGTTGGTTGATTTCTTCTTCCGACCAGAAGAAGCTGGAGAAGTCCTGCACCCATTCAAAATAGCTGACGGTCACGCCGCCGGCGTTGGCGATCACGTCGGGCACGATGAATACGCCGTTATCGCGCATAATATCGTCCGCTTGCGGCGTGGTCGGGCCGTTCGCGCCCTCGATCACGATTTTGGCGCGTACCGTGCCGGCATTGCGTTCGGTGATTTGCCCTTCCAGCGCGGCAGGTATCAGAAACTCCACCGGCAAAGCCCAGAATTCGTCAGGGTTCATGCTGTCGGCGGCGGAGAATCCGGCAACGCCGCCTGTGGTTTTGACGTGCTGCGTCAGCGCGGGAATATCCAAGCCTTGTTCGCGGTAAATCACGCCGGTGTGGTCGTACACCGCAACCACTTGTGCGCCGGCTTCATGGAACAGACGCGCCGCCGTACCGCCGACATTGCCAAAACCTTGCACCGCCACTTTGGCCCCGGCGATGTTGATGTTGCAATCTTTTGCCGCTTCGGTGGCGGTGACGAACACGCCGCGGCCGGTGGCTTCAGCACGCCCCAAGCTGCCGCCCAAGGCAATCGGTTTACCCGTGACCACGCCGGTGGCGGTCGAGCCGATGTTCATCGAATAAGTGTCCATCATCCACGCCATGATTTGCGGATTGGTGTTCACGTCGGGCGCGGGAATGTCTTTATCGGGGCCGATGATCAGACCGATTTCGCTGGTGTAGCGGCGGGTGACGCGTTCGATTTCTTTAAGCGAATGCTGACGCACGTCGATTTTCACGCCGCCTTTGGCGCCGCCGAAGGGCAAATTCACCGCCGCGCTTTTGATCGACATCCAACCGGACAACGCCATCACTTCAGACAAGCACACATCGGGGTGAAAACGCACGCCGCCTTTGCCCGGGCCCAAGGCAAGGCTGTGTTGCACGCGATAGCCTTCAAAGTGGGCAATCGTGCCATTGTCCAGCTCCACCGGAACATCGACGATCAAAGTACGTTTCGGGCGTTTCAGGGTGTCCACCAAGCGCGACAAAGAGCCTAAGTACGGCGTGACGCGGTCGATTTGCTGGACAAAAATACCCCACGGGCCGGGGTTGTGCGGATCAATCCACGAGGGAAGTGAAGATGAGTTGTTATCGGATGTATTCATTGGTTTTCCTGTAATGTCATGCGCCAAGCGCGAAAAAAATCAGGCGATATGTTAGCATAAATACCTGTTTTTTTCCGAAAAACGGACAAATGGCTTATTGATGAAAACTTCGACGGCATTGAAATTTGAAAACCCCTGAAACTCATGATGGCGGCTTCTGCCGCTCTTTTAAAGAAGTTTCTTTGCATTGTGCATTTGGTGAAGATTTTCCCCTGAAATATAATGCGTTTTTTCAGGCAGCCTTCCGAATAATAAAGGGTTCAATAATCTCATGAAAGCAATGATTTTGGCGGCGGGGCGCGGCGAGCGCATGCGCCCTTTGACCGATAGCTGTCCCAAGCCTTTATTGTCTTTGGGTCAAGAAACCTTGATTGCGCGGCATATCCGCCGCTTGGCGGCGGCAGGCGTGCGTGACATCGTGATCAATCACGCGTGGCTGGGCGAGCAAATCGAAGCCGCGTTGGGTGACGGCGCGGCGTTGGGGGTGAAGATTGATTACTCGCGGGAAACGTCAGGTGGTTTGGAAACCGCAGGCGGCATTGCGACGGCGTTGCCGCTGTTGGGCGATGCGCCGTTTTTGGTGGTCAATGGCGATGTTTTGACCGATATCGACTTTCAGGCAGCCTGTGAGCGGGCGGCACGCTTGCCGACGGAGGTTTTGGCGCATCTTTATCTGGTGGATAATCCGCCGCATCATCCGCAGGGTGATTTCGGGATGGATGAACACGGGCGTTTGCTGACGGCGGCGGCGCAGCGTTTTACGTTTAGCGGCGTGGCGGTGTATCGACCGCAGTTTTTTGCCGAGGTGGCGCGACAAGTGAAAATTCCGCTCGCGCCTTTATTGCGCGCGGCGGCCGAGCGCGGCGTGGTCACGGCCGAAGTCAGCAAGGCACGCTGGCTGGACGTGGGCACGCCCGAACGGCTGCAAACGGCGCGGGATTGGACGGCGCAAGCATCATAACGCTCTCGCGCTCAAAGCACGATTGCAATCACCCTTAAAAATCGTTATAGTGAATCGCACCGAAATCAGCCTTGTCAAAACACAATGAACGAGAAACTGGAAGCATTACACAGCGCGGTGTCGGCACTGTGCGACACCGTGCAACAATTACGGCAGGAAAACGCCACCTTGAAAAACGGCGCGGCGCAACTGTCCGCGCAATACCGACAGTTGCGGCAACAGCACGCCGAGGAAACCGCACAATTTTGGGCGCGGCACGAAGAGTCGCAAAAAATTCTGCATGAAACGGCGGAACGCTTACGCACGGCTTTGGCTGCGCTGCCTGAAAACACCAATCAAGGAGCGGCATCATGAGCCAAACGGTTAATGTGGAAGTGATGGGGCGCAAACTGACGCTGGCCGCGCCGGAAGACGAAGCGGCATTGTTGCGCCAAGCGGTGGTGTTGCTCAATCGCAAAGTCGATGCGGTGCGCGCTCAGAAAAACATCATCGAAAGCGATAAAATCCTGATTGTGGCGGCTTTGAATCTGGCGCATGATTTTTTGCGGGAAAGCGGCAGCGACGGTTTGGATTTAGACGCCGCAGAGCGTAAAATAGACGCTATGTTGCAGTTGTGTCGGCACACGGCGACAGATTGCTGAAAAGTTTTTTCCCTGCGATGTTCGCGAAGGCATAATTCCTTTGAACCAATACGTTCGCTTACGGTGGCGAAAGTGCGGCGGGTGTGAGCGTTTCGTAAGAAACGCACCCGAAGCCGCACGGAGCGACCGACCTTGATGCTTAAGGTTCAAGCGAATCGAGCCTAAACGGCATCTGCGGGGAAACCCAATCACCAACGGAGCGACACATATCGCTCCGTTTTATATTGGATCAGAGAGTCCTTAATTTTTGTTAGATGTACAAACCCCTGCGCCGTCCGCAAACAAGATTGCTTGAAATGTATTTTTGCAAAGCTAAAACTTCTCAACATCAAAATCATAAGAAACCTTAATTTCGTCCGCTAAATCCCCTTGAAGCAGCCGAGTTATCAGCAACTTTTGCGGAGAAAAGGGCTTGCATGTTTGAGTGGCGGCGCAGCCGACACGAGTTCAAGCCCGCCGCAAAAGTTGCTGATAACTCGGGAAGTTTGGCGCAGCCAAACCTGCGCCGCGGGGTCGCCTTTCTTTGCCTTCTTTCTTTGGCGAAGCAAAGAAAGAAGGTCGCCATCGCGCGGCGATAGAGCGCGAACTAAATAGCTTCAACAAAAGTGTAGTGGTCTAACAAATCTTCAGTCGTTGTTAGGTGGTATATTTCATTATCACG
>JAUNUS010000014.1 GCA_030538055.1 Neisseria sp. | reverse complement strand
GGACTCCCATGTGAAAGTAGGTCACCGCCAAACCCCTATTCCAACCCCCTGATGCCTAGCGTCAGGGGGTTTTACTTTGGTACACATAATAAAAATACCGGAATGATGTATCGATATAGATACAGTGCAGATTTGTTATTGTATGCTGCCATCGATGTATGCTATAAAAACCCAAATCCAACAATAATCATTACTAAGGCTGCCTGAAGGAGGCTTTATGGCAGCTAAAATCCGGTGGCAGGCAGCAGTGAAACCATTGCAAAGTGAAACGTGATGCAAAGAATGCTTCATTTCTTGCCTCAGCACACCGGCCTTTAGCTTAAATATTAGAACTCTACATGGAGAATCCCAATGAAACGTATCATTCTTATAGCTCTGCTGACTGTCAGCTCGTCGGCTTATGCTGCCGACTGTACACAATTGGCGCAATCGGCAGATGCAACAGCTGAACACATTATTCCGCGTGTGACGTTCCAAGTTTCCGGTAAAGATCGCCTCTATTTTTATTCTGCACCCGCCGACGAATGCCGCACCCAAGCATTTATTATCCCTAAAGATCATGTGATTGCGTACCAAACATCGGGTGCTTGGACCTATGTGATGTATCTTCATCCCAAGACCCATCAAGATACCGGCGGGTGGATTCGGACTGATCGGCTTGAATTCATCGGTACTGCGAGTGCAATGCCTTAAGAAATCGGTTAATCTATATCGATTGAATCCCACCTAAACCTCAATTGTTGGCTCTTTCTTCAATGGTGTGCGCGGCTTATCTTTAACGTTAAGCCGTGATGGATGGTTTTCCCATTGTGACAGGACACGTTATGAGTAAATATTTTTCATTATTGATCGTCGCCTGCTCGGTGTTTTGGCTTTCAACCGCTTATGCCGAGCCAAAAAATATTACCCTCTCCGCAGCTGATCGGCAGGCAGCTTTTGAGGCGGCGGGCTTGCATCTGCAAGCGGGGAGGTGGGTTGATTGTGCCGAAGGCGTTGTCACCGATGTGCGTGATCTGAATGGAGATCAGCTGCCTGAAGCGATCATTACTCAAGACAGCGCCGAATGTTTTGGTCGTGTCGGTACCAGATTTTCATTGGTATCCAAAGACCAAAAGGGTGAATGGAGGTTGATGGTGCAGGAAATGGCCATACCTGAGCTTGGTAAAATGATCAATGGCTGGCCGGAAATCACGACCACCGGTCCCGGATTTTGTTTTGCGGTTCATCGCTGGAATGGCAGCCAATACCTGATTGATCGTTATGAATATGCAGGTAAACCGTGTACTTTGGCGAAATAATGCTCTGTTTATTCAGACTGCTTGTTTTTAATCAAAAAATACCATGTATGTATCACCATGAAAAAAATCAAACACCTTTCCTCATTTTTTCGTTTGGCAACTTCGGTATTGCAGCGTTTGGACGCATGGCTGCCGCCGCTTTTGCATGAGCCGGATTGGACGGCGCAGGCGTATCGTTGGCAGCGTATCGGGCAAAAGGGCGTGTTGCACGCTTTGCCGCAGCCGCATACTTTTCCTTTGCGTCGTCTGGCGGCGATTGACCGTCAAATGCGGCTTTTGGTGCGCAATACCGAGCAGTTTTTGGGCGGGCGTTCGGCGAATAATGTGTTGTTGTCGGGGGCACGCGGCACGGGGAAGTCTTCTTTGATCAAAGCTTTATTGCATGAATATGGCGATGAAGGCCTGCGTTTGATTGAGGTGGATAAAAGCGATTTGCTCAGTCTGCCGTATCTGCTGCCGATTCTGGCGGAGCGTCAAGAAAAATTCATTATTTTTTGCGATGATTTGTCGTTTGAAACGGGCGATGACGGTTATAAGGCTTTGAAAACCGTTTTAGACGGCGGCTTGTCGATGCGTTGCGCCAATGTGTTGGTGTATGCGACGTCTAACCGTCGGCATTTGATGCCCGAGTACATGGACGAGAATACCGCACGTACCGGCGAGCGTGGCGAAGTGCACCCGCAGGAAGCGGTTGAGGAAAAGGTTTCTTTGTCGGATCGTTTTGGTTTGTGGTTGAGTTTTTATCCGTTTGATCAAGAAGCATATTTGGCGGCGGTGACAAGCTGGCTGAACGATGCGGGACTGGAGTTGGACGAAACTGCACGCCATGCAGCGTTAAACTGGTCGTTGACACGCGGCAGCCGCAGTGGACGGGTGGCGTGGCAGTTTGTGTGCGATTGGGCAGGGCGGGAACCGCAGGAGCGTGTGGCAGATTAATGCAGACTTTTCGACTGACAACTTACAATATTCACAAAGGCATGTCGCCTTTGAACCGACATTTGCGGCTGGATGCCATTGCACAGGCATTGCGCACGCTTGACCCCGATATTTTGCTGTTGCAAGAAGTTGAAGGTGAGAATCTGCATCGTAAATTCAAATTCAACACGCATCCGCAGCAGACGCAGTATGAATATTTCGGCGAATATTTGGCGTTGAATGCCAGCTACGGCAAAAACGCCGAACACAGCGGGCGGCATCACGGCAATGCGGTGTTGAGCCGTTTTCCTTTAGACCCGAAACATAATGTGAACATCAGCGTCAATCGGCTGGAGCAGCGCGGCGTGCTGCATTGTGAAGTGCTACCTGAAGGTTGGGCGCAACCGCTGACCGTGCTGTGCGCGCACTTGAATTTACGCGAAGCCGATCGCCAACGGCAATACGATGCGATCGAACATTATGTGCGCCGCACAATCGACCCTGCCGCGCCCTTGGTGCTGGCGGGGGATTTCAATGATTGGCAAATGCGCTCGCAACGCAGTCTGGGGCAATGGCTCGGCATGGAAGAAGTGTTTGACAGCCGTTTCGGAACCATGCCGAATACTTTTCCCGCGAGCTTGCCGGTATTGAGTTTGGATAGGATTTATGTGCGCCATCTGCACGTACTTTCATGTGAAGTGCATCAAGGCTTGCCGTGGAGCAAATTGTCGGATCATTTGCCGATCAGCGCGGTGCTCAAGGCTGCCTGAAGATTATTCTGCTAAAAAAGCTCTGAAACATCTGTTCAGAGCTTTTTATATTGAGCCTTCTTAAGGAACCTCTGAACTTCGTTTCAGAGATTCCTTAAGCATCACTGCTTTCAGGCAGCCCTGTTTGGCGGCGGCTGGGCATAAAGCGAGTTGCTTGCGGATACGGGTAAAAATCATCAATCATGCCTGCCTGAATGCGTTCTTTTTTACCTTGCCAAAACTCTTGGGTCAAAAGCTCGCGATGATGCTCGAGAAACACCTTGCGCACATCAGGTTCGCCCAGTAAAAACGGGCCGAACTCTTCGGGGAAAACATCACCTTTCGTCACCGGATACCACACTTCGTCCGACATCTCGTATTCGGGATTGGGCGCGGGCGGGATTTTGCGGAAATTGCAATCGGTCATGTATTCGATTTCGTCGTAATCGTAAAAAATCACCCGCCCGAAACGGGTCACGCCGAAGTTTTTGTACAGCATATCGCCCGGGAAAATATTGGCCGTCGCCAGTTCTTTTAAAGCATAGCCGTAGTCGATGACCGCGGCGGCTTTTTCCTCCGGCGTGGCTTTTTGCATATAAAGGTTCAAAGGCTTAAGCCGACGTTCGACGTAGCAATGTTTGATCACCAGCATGCCGTCTTTTTCTTCGATTTGCGATGGTGCGAGCGTGCGCAATTCCTCCAGCATTTCCTCGGTGCAACGCGCCAAGGGAATCGCGACGTTGGAATATTCCAAGGTGTCCGCCATGCGTCCTACGCGGTCGTGTTTTTTGACGAGCAGGTATTTTTGGCGCACGTAATCGCGGTCAAAGTCCTTGTTCGGGCCGAATATATCCTTAATCACCTTAATCACATACGGAAACGAAGGCAGCGTGAACACGCTCATTACCAAGCCTTTCACCCCGGGCGCAAGAATGAACTGGTCTTCGGAATAACGCAGATGCTGTAGAAATTCACGCCAGAAAATGTTTTTACTTTGTTTTTGCAAGCCGAGCATGGCGTACAAATCTGCCTTGCTGCGCATCGGTAAAATGGTTTGCAAGAAATGCACATAACCTGACGGCACATCCATTTCCACCAGAAAATACGCCCGTGCAAAGGAAAACAGCACCGCGATTTGCTGCGCTTCAAACAATGCCGCATCCACCACCAGTCGTCCGCGATTGTTGTGCACCACCGCCAGCGCAAACGGGTGACGCTCGTGCCCGCTGATGATTTGTCCGAACACGTAAGCGCATTTGTTGCGATAAAAGGCGGAGTGTAAAACCTGCACGTGCAGGTTCAGTTCGTCGGGCGGCCATTTGTCGCCGAAATGTCGGCGCGCCGCGCGCAAAATATTCGCAATGTCCCGTGATTTATGTGCAAACGGTACGCGCCATTGAAAATGCGCCAACACGTTTTTCAGGCAGCCGCGCAGACCTTGAGCGCCCGCAGTAGGGTAAAACGATTTGAACGTACCGGTTTCAGAGTCGATGTATTCGGTCGAAGTGGCGGGTTTGACGAAGATAAATTGATTGTTGTAATACTCTTTATCCAAGATTTTGGTCGAAACCGAATTGAAAAAAGTCTCCGCTAGTTCCGGCTGCTTGTGATTGACAAGCAATGCGATGTAGTCGGTTTTGGCGTATTTCCACACGCGTTCATTCAGTACATTGGCGGCAAATTCATGGCGCAACACTTGCACCGCTTCCGAAACGCGATCGTCATACATGCGGATGCGATCCGCCACCAAGCGTTGAATGCCCTGCCAGTCGCCTTCTTCAAACATGCCTTTGGCACGCGCGGAAAACGAGCGGAACATGGAATAGTGCTTATTGAACCCCGCCAAAATAGTGTCCGCTACGGCGGTCGCCTGCTGACGTGCAAGTTTGGACATGATTTCTCCGAGAGATTTTTATGCTGATGCGGCATTCTAACAAAAAATCATCCGTTCGGCGGTGCGGAACGTTAGCATGTGCTGTACTTTAAGCTTTTTTGATGTGCAGGCAGCCTGTAAGCCGTTTGTCATAGGGAACTAAAGCGATTGAGCCGACACTAAGCAAATTGAGCCTTCGGCTCGGCTTTCTTTCATTCATATAAGGATATCGACATGAGCATAGCAAAAGTCATTGAAATCAACGCCAGCAGCCCGGTCAGTTTTGATGATGCGGTTAAAAAAGGCATCGCCAAAGTCGGCGAGACCGTCAATAATCTGCAAGGCGCGTGGGTGCAGGAGCAGAAAGTCGTGATCAACGGTCAAAATATTGTTGAATATCGCGTCAACCTGAAAGTTACCTTCTTGGTCGATTAAGGAGCCTCTGAAAACTCTGGCGTGTGGATTTGGCTGCTATTTTTTTGGCAGACAAGGAGCACATTTAGAGCAATAGTGGTTCTATTGCCCTAAATGTGGGACGCAGAATAACGAGAAAAGAGCGGCTCAAGCCGCCGTCACGAGTTTCTCAGAGGTTCCTTAAGTTTAAAGGTATATTTCCTGCCGCCCTGCCGTGGTTGTGATCACGGCAGGGCGGTATGTTTTGCAACATTCCTTGCAAAATCTGATACAAAACTTGCATAGATATTTTTCTTTGGTGTATAATCGCCTTCTTTGCTTTTTGAAGCAAGATTAAATCTTTCCTTTTCGGGACCCGGAACGGATTGACTTTAACCCTTAAATCAAGGGTTTCAGGCAGCCTGAAACATACAGGACACGCCTGAAAACGGTCAGTCATGCCGGTAATATTGTAAGGTAATCAAACCATGATTCAGATGCAGACCATGTTGGATGTGGCTGACAATTCCGGTGCGCGTCGCGTAATGTGCATTAAGGTATTGGGCGGCTCGAAACGCCGTTATGCTTCTGTCGGCGACATCATCAAAGTGACCGTAAAAGATGCTGCGCCGCGCGGACGCGTGAAAAAAGGCGATGTGTACAGTGCTGTCGTTGTGCGCACTGCAAAAGGGGTTCGTCGTGCGGACGGCGCGTTGATTAAATTCGACAATAACGCCGCCGTACTGTTGAACAATAAATTAGAACCGTTGGGTACGCGTATTTTCGGACCGGTAACGCGCGAGCTGCGTACCGAGCGTTTCATGAAAATCGTGTCTCTGGCACCGGAAGTGATTTAAGGGGTCAGGCAAATGAAAAAAATCGTCAAAGGCGATCAAGTAATTGTCATCGCCGGAAAAGACAAAGGGCGCAAAGGCGAAGTCGTGCGCGTTTTGGGCGATAAAGTGATTGTGGAAGGCGTGAATGTTGTCAAGCGCCACCAAAAACCCAATCCGATGCGCCAAATCGAAGGCGGCATCATCGCCAAAAGCATGCCGCTGGACATTTCCAATGTGGCAATTTTCAATCCCGAAACGCAAAAAGCCGATCGGGTAGGCATCAAAGTGATTCAAGAAGAAGGGCAGAAAGTTCGCCGTGTACGCTTCTTTAAATCCAACGGTGCGTTGATCGGGGCGTAAGGAGTTAAAAATGGCACGTTTAAGAGAGTATTACAAAGAAACCGTCGTCCCTGAGTTGATGAAAAAATTCAACTACAAAAGTGTGATGGAAGTACCGCGCATCGAAAAAATCACCCTGAACATGGGTGTGGGTGAGGCGGTTGCCGACAAGAAAGTCATGGAGCACGCTACGGCTGACATGGAAAAAATCGCCAGCCAAAAACCGGTGGTAACCGTTGCGCGCAAATCCATTGCCGGCTTTAAAATTCGTGATAACTACCCTGTCGGCTGCAAAGTGACCCTGCGTCGCGAACGCATGTTCGAGTTTTTGGATCGTTTGATCACGATTTCTCTGCCGCGCGTACGTGACTTCCGTGGCGTATCGGGCAAGTCGTTTGACGGCAGCGGTAACTACAATATGGGTGTGCGCGAGCAAATCATTTTTCCGGAAATCGAGTACGATAAAATCGATGCGCTGCGCGGGTTGAACATCACCATCACCACCACCGCAAAAACAGACGAAGAAGCGCGCGAGCTGCTCGCCCTGTTCAAATTTCCTTTTAAGGGTTAATTATGGCAAAAAAATCATTAATTAACAGAGACCTCAAACGTGCACGTTTGGCTCAGAAATACGCGGCCAAGCGTGAGGCAATCTTTGCCGTCATCAATGACAGCAATGCAACGCCCGAAGAGAAATTCGCAGCACGTTTGCAGTTGCAAGCCATTCCGCGTAATGCAATGCCTGTCCGTCAGCGCCGTCGCTGTGCCTTGACCGGCCGTCCGCGCGGGACTTTCCGTAAATTCGGTTTGGGTCGCGCCAAAATCCGTGAAATCGCCATGCGTGGCGAAATCCCGGGCGTGATCAAAGCCAGCTGGTAATAGGAGAAAAAATCATGAGTATGCACGATCCTATTTCCGACATGTTGACCCGTATTCGCAACGGTCAGCGTGCGAATAAAGTCAGCGTTTCCATGCCGTCGTCCAAACTGAAACGGTCGATTGCCGAAGTGCTGAAAGAAGAAGGCTATATCGAGAGCTATTCCGTCAGTGCCGATGCCAAGCCGATTTTGAGCATCGAACTGAAATATTACGCCGGTCGTCCCGTGATCGAACAAATCAAACGCGTATCCCGCCCGGGTCTGCGCGTGTATAAAGGTTCGCAGGATATTCCGAGCGTGATGAACGGCTTGGGTGTTGCTATTGTCAGCACGTCCCAAGGGGTGATGACCGACCGCAAAGCGCGTGCCAACGGTGTTGGCGGCGAGCTCTTGTGCGTGGTTGCGTAATTAAGGAGGAAATCATGTCACGTGTAGCAAAAAATCCGGTCGTGATTCCTTCCGGAGTCGAAATCAAGTTTGCAGGCAGCGAAATCACGG
Source organism: Neisseria sp. (assembly GCA_030538055.1). GTDB lineage: Bacteria > Pseudomonadota > Gammaproteobacteria > Burkholderiales > Neisseriaceae > RGIG9985. The sequence goes on along the minus strand of JAUNUS010000014.1, from coordinate 52,970 downwards.
TTAAAGGCAAACTGGGCGAATTGAAACAACGCTTAAATGCCGATTTGGTCGAAGTGAAAGCCGAAGACGGCAACATCACGTTCGCCGCCAAAAACGAAAGCCGCGAAGCCAATGCTCTGTCCGGCACTTTCCGTGCTTTGGTGGCCAATATGGTCAAAGGCGTTTCCGAAGGTTTCGAGAAAAAATTACAACTCTTGGGCGTAGGTTATCGCGCACAGGCACAAGGTAAAGTGTTGAACCTGTCTTTAGGTTTCTCTCATCCTGTTGCCTATGAGCTGCCTGAAGGCATCACTGCGCAAACTCCTTCGCAAACCGAAATCGTGATTTCGGGCGCGGATCGCCAAAAAGTCGGACAGGTTGCCGCCGAAGTGCGCGGGTTCCGTCCGCCTGAGCCTTATAAAGGCAAGGGCGTGCGTTATGCCGACGAAACGGTTGTCCTGAAAGAAACCAAGAAAAAATAATTGAGGTTTTCAACATGAACAAAAAATTAGCCCGTCTGCGCCGCGCACGCAAAACCCGTGCCAGAATTGCAGAGATGCAAGCTGTCAGACTGTGTGTTTACCGCAGCAATAACCATATTTACGCACAAATCATCGATGCTGATCGCGTGCTGGCACAAGCTTCCAGCGTAGAAGCCGATGTGCGTGGCGAATTCAAACACGGCAGCAACACTGCCGCCGCTGCGGCGGTGGGCAAACGAATTGCCGAAAAAGCAAAAGCCGCCGGCGTGGAAAGCGTTGCTTTCGACCGCTCCGGTTTCCAGTATCACGGTCGCGTCAAAGCATTGGCTGAAGCCGCCCGTGAAAACGGCTTGAACTTCTAACGGATAACGGAGTTAAGTAATGGCAAAACACGAAACAGAAGAACGCGGTGACGGTCTGATCGAAAAAATGGTTGCGGTCAATCGCGTGACCAAAGTGGTCAAAGGCGGTCGCATCATGGCGTTTTCCGCGCTGACCGTGGTTGGCGACGGTGACGGCCGCATCGGTATGGGTAAAGGCAAAGCCAAAGAAGTACCGGTTGCGATTCAAAAAGCAATGGATCAAGCGCGCCGCAATTTGGTAAAAATCCCGTTGAAAGACGGCACGATTCATCACGAAGTCATCGGTAAGCACGGTGCGACCAAAGTTTTCATGCAGCCTTCCAAAGAAGGTAGCGGTGTGAAAGCCGGCGGCCCGATGCGTTTGGTTTTCGATGCAATGGGCGTTCGTAATATTTCGGCGAAAGTTCACGGCTCGACCAATCCTTACAACATCGTGCGTGCGACTTTGAACGGCTTGGGTAAACTCTACACGCCTGCGGAAATCGCAGCCAAGCGCGGCTTGAGCGTGGAAGATATTCTGGGAGCAGGTAATGAGTGAACAGAAAAAAATCAAAGTAACCTTGCGTAAAAGCTTGATCGGCTGCATCCAGTCGCATCGTGCTTGTGCGCGCGGCTTGGGTTTGCGTCACCGCGAACACACGGTTGAAGTGGCAGACACTCCTGAAAATCGCGGCATGATCAACAAAATCAGCTACTTGCTGAAAGTGGAGTAAGACATGTATTTGAACAATATTTCACCGGCGGAAGGTGCTACCCACGCACCCAAACGTGTCGGTCGCGGTATTGGCAGCGGCTTGGGTAAAACCTGCGGTCGCGGTCATAAAGGTCAGAAAAGCCGTGCTGGCGGATACCGCAAAGTCGGTTTCGAGGGCGGTCAAATGCCTTTGCAACGTCGTTTACCCAAACGCGGCTTTAACTCGATGACGGCAAAATTCAATGCGCAGGTCACCCTGAGCGAATTGGATCTGTTGCCGATTGACGAAGTGGATGTGTTGGCACTGAAACAGGCGCGCCTGATTCCTGCTCAAGCACAGACCGTTAAAGTCATCGCTTCAGGCAGCCTGAACCGTGCGCTGACGCTGCGTGGCATTAAAGCCACCAAAGGCGCATTGGCAGCCATCGAAGCTGCCGGCGGCAAAGTTTCCGACTAAGGTTTTTTTAAGTTAAGGTTAATCCGTGGCTAATCCCTCATCTTTGGGTACAGGTATTTCGTCCGATTTGAAAACCAGAATTTTGTTTTTAATCGGCGCATTGCTCGTGTTCCGCATCGGTTCGCATATTCCGGTACCGGGTGTTGATCCGGTAGCGTTGAATCATTTGTTTGAAGGTGCAAACAGCGGCATTCTCGGCATGTTGAACATGTTTTCGGGCGGCTCGCTGGAGCGTTTTTCGATTTTTGCCATCGGCATCATGCCGTACATTTCTGCGTCCATCGTGATGCAGTTGGCAACCGAAATCATTCCTTCACTCAAAGCCTTGAAAAAAGAAGGTGAAGCAGGACGTCGCGTGATCACCAAGTACACCCGTATCGGTACGGTGATTCTGGCATCACTGCAAGGCTTTGCCGCTGCGGTGATGCTGTATCGCCAGCCGGGCTTGGTCGAAGTGCCGCAATATGAGTTTTACCTTTCCACCGTGGTGTGTCTGACCACCGGTACCATGTTTTTGATGTGGTTGGGTGAGCAGATTACCGAGCGCGGTATCGGTAACGGTATTTCGCTGATCATCTGCGGCGGTATTGCCGCCGGTATCCCGGGCGGTATCGGTAAGCTCTTGAACATGACCGCAGAAGGCTCCCTGAACCCCTTGGTGGCGATTCTGATTGTGGTCGGAGCGTTGGCTCTGGTGTATGTGGTAGTGTTCATCGAAAGCGCACAGCGCAAAGTGCCGGTGCATTACGCCAAGCGTCAGGTGGGCAACCGCATCATGCAGGGACAAAACACCCATATGCCGTTTAAGCTTAATATGTCGGGTGTGATTCCGCCGATTTTTGCTTCGAGCATTATCTTGTTCCCGACCACCATCATGAGCTGGTTTGGTGCGCAAGGCGGTGATTCGGTGTCGTGGCTGGGTAAACTTGCACTGTATTTTCAGCACGGGCAGCCTTTGTACATTATTTTCTTTGCCTCGGCGATTATTTTCTTCTGCTTCTTTTATACCGCTTTGGTATTCAGTCCGCGGGAGATTGCCGATAATTTGAAAAAAAGCGGCGCGTTCGTTCCGGGGATCCGTCCAGGCGAGCAGACCACCAAGTACATCGAAAAAGTGGTGTTGCGCCTGACCTTTTTCGGCGCGTTATACATCACGATTGTGTGTCTGATTCCCGAATTGCTGGTATCGGTTGCCAATATTCCATTTTACTTGGGCGGTACCTCGCTTCTGATTTTGGTGGTGGTGACCATGGACTTTGCGGTTCAAGTCGGCTCTTACCGCATGAGCCAGCAGTATGAATACCTGATGAATAAATCGGGTAATAAACCTAAGTAGAGATTGATTCCTTTATGGCAAAAGAAGATACGATTCAGATGCAGGGCGAAATTTTGGAGATGTTGCCTAATGCGACCTTCAAAGTGAAGCTGGAAAACGATCACGTGGTACTGGGCTATATTTCCGGAAAAATGAGAATGCACTACATCCGCATCTCGCCGGGCGATAAAGTCACGGTGGAAATGACCCCTTACGATTTGAGCCGAGCCCGAATCGTATTCAGAACAAAGTAAATCAAGAAAGGACTTAACAAATGCGCGTTCAGCCTTCTGTTAAAAAAATATGCCGCAACTGCAAAATCATTCGTCGCCACGGCGTGGTGCGCGTGATTTGCACCGATCCGCGACATAAGCAAAAACAAGGTTAATTTTTTATTTTAAGGATAAGGTTATGGCTCGTATTGCCGGAGTAAACATTCCCAACCATTCCCATATCGTCATCGGCTTACAGGCGATTTACGGTATCGGTGCCACGCGTGCCCGTTTGATTTGCGAGCGTGCAGGCATTGAAGGTTCGGTTAAAGTCAAAGACTTGACCGAAACCCAGTTGGAAGCATTGCGTACGCAAGTTGCCCAGTTTGAAGTAGAAGGCGATTTGCGTCGTGAAGTCACCATGTCGGTCAAGCGTTTGATGGACATGGGTTGTTATCGCGGTTTCCGTCATCGTCGCGGATTACCGTGCCGTGGTCAGCGCACTCGCACCAATGCCCGCACCCGTAAGGGTCCACGCAAAGCGATTGCCGGCAAAAAATAATGTTTTTTATTTAAGGACTGAATAGTAATGGCTAAAGCAAGCACAGCACGTGTGCGCAAAAAAGTACGCAAAACTGTCAGTGAAGGTATTGTTCACGTTCATGCATCGTTTAACAACACCATCATCACCATCACCGACCGCCAAGGCAATGCATTATCTTGGGCTACCTCAGGCGGTGCGGGATTTAAAGGTTCGCGTAAAAGCACACCCTTTGCCGCACAGGTTGCGGCGGAAGCGGCTGGTAAAGTTGCCCAAGAGTATGGCGTCAAGAATTTGGAAGTTCGTATTAAAGGACCGGGTCCCGGTCGTGAATCCTCCGTTCGTGCACTGAATGCTCTTGGTTTCAAAATTACCGCCATCACGGACGTAACACCCGTTCCGCATAACGGTTGCCGTCCTCCTAAACGTCGTCGCATCTAATTGGGAGAATCAACATGGCACGTTATACCGGACCTAAATGTAAACTTGCCCGTCGTGAGGGCACTGACTTATTTCTGAAGAGCGCGCGTCGTTCTTTGGATTCCAAATGTAAAATCGACACCCCGCCCGGACAACACGGTGCAGCCCGCACCCGTATTTCCGACTACGGTACGCAATTGCGCGAAAAACAAAAAATCCGTCGTATTTACGGCGTGTTAGAGCGTCAATTCCGTCGTTATTTCGCTGAAGCAGAGCGTCGCCGCGGTTCTACCGGCGAATGGTTGCTGCAACTGCTCGAATCGCGTCTGGACAACGTTGCATACCGCATGGGCTTTGGCTCGACCCGCGCCGAAGCGCGCCAGCTGGTATCGCACAAAGCGTTCCTTGTGAACGGTCAAAGCGTCAATATCCCGTCTTACCAAGTTAAACCGGGTGACGTCGTATCCGTACGCGAAAAATCGAAAAAACAAGTACGCATTCAAGAAGCTCTGGCATTGGCAGCGCAAATCGGCATGCCGTCATGGGTAGAAGTGGACGCGTCCAAAATGGAAGGCGTATACAAAAATATGCCCGACCGTTCCGAATTGAGCAGCGACATTAACGAACACTTGGTGGTTGAGTTTTACTCCAAATAATGTTTGAACTCGTATTAAGGACAATGTAATGCAAAATAGCACTTCCGAATTTTTGAAACCGAGACAGATCAGCGTCGAAACACTTTCCACCAACCGTGCAAAAGTTTCGATGGAACCGTTCGAACGCGGTTTCGGACACACGCTGGGCAATGCCTTGCGTCGGATTCTGTTGTCCTCGATGGTGGGTTTCGCTCCGACTGAAGTGAAAATCAACGGCGTGCTGCATGAGTACTCGACCGTAGATCATGTTGAAGAGGACGTCGTGGACATTCTCTTGAACTTGAAAGGTGTTGTTTTCAAATTGTTAAGCCGCGATGAAGTGGTGTTGAATTTGAAAAAAAGCGGCGCGGGTGTCATCACCGCCGCCGACATCGAACTGCCGCACGACGTTGAAGTGCTCAATCCCGATCACATCATCTGCCATCTGGCAGAAGGCGGTGAGCTGGAAGCGGAAATCAAAGTTGAGGCAGGTCGCGGTTATCACCCCGTAGGCAGCCGTCGCAGCAAAGACGACAACCGTGAAATCGGTGCGATTTTGCTGGACGCCAGCTTCTCGCCGGTGACACGGGTAAGCTTTGAAGTCGATCCTGCTCGTGTCGAGCAGCGTACCGACTTGGATTGCTTGGTACTGGACATCGAAACCAACGGTGCGCTTGACCCTGAAGAAGCCGTACGTCAGGCAGCCCGTATTCTGATGGATCAGATGTCGGTTTTCGCCGACTTGCACGATACCACCGTGGAAGAAGAAGAAGACCTGACTCCGCCGATCGATCCGATCCTGCTGCGTCCGGTGGACGATTTGGAGCTGACCGTACGCTCTGCGAACTGCTTGAAAGCAGAAGATATTTACTACATCGGCGATTTGATTCAACGCACCGAAACCGAATTGCTGAAAACGCCCAATCTGGGACGCAAGTCTTTGAACGAAATCAAAGAAGTGCTGGCTTCCAAAGGCTTGACCCTCGGTTCCAAACTGGAAACGTGGCCTCCTGCCGGACTGGAACGTCTCTGATTGACTGAACGAATAAGGATAAAATGACATGCGTCATCGTAATGCTAACCGTAAACTGAACCGCACCAGCAGCCACCGCCAAGCCATGTTGCGCAACCTTGCCAACTCGCTGCTGACGCACGAAACCATCGTGACCACTTTGCCTAAAGCCAAAGAATTGCGCCGTGTGGCCGAGCCTTTGATCACCTTGGGTAAAAAACCGAGCCTTGCCAACCGCCGTCTGGCGTTTGACCGCACACGCGACCGCGATGTGGTGGTGAAACTGTTTGGTGACTTGGGTCCGCGCTTTGCCAACCGTAACGGCGGTTACCTCCGTATTCTGAAATACGGTTTCCGCCAAGGTGATAATGCGCCGATGGCATTGGTGGAACTGGTGGATGCCGCAGAAGTACGCGCCACTGCGGAAGCCAACGCAGCGGCTGCCGAACCTGCCGACAGTGCAGAGAGCAGCGAAGCATAATTTTGCCCGGCTGCAACGCAAAGCCAATCCCGTCGGGGTTGGCTTTTGTTTTGTCTTATGAGCTGTGCACCACTAAAAAATAGCAAAAAATGATACAAACTTTATGCTTTGTGTTATCTTTCGTTGATTCGGTGACGAGTTCGCTGACTGTTTTGCTACGGAAAGGATGATGCAGATGAAACGCTTGATGGCGATGCTGATGTTAAGTCTGATGCTGGCTGCGCCGGCATGGGCGGGGCGGGTTTTGCCGCAGGATATGGACATGGCGGTGATCAAATCGGCGCAATATCCCGAAATCGTGCTGACGCCGGAAGGTTTTTCCTGGCTGAAGTTTTTGACTTTGGGCTGGCTGGATAAGGCGCAATCGTTTCAAATGACGGCGGCAGTGAAAGTACGCAATCAGAAAAACCTGTTTGTGACCCACGGCAATCTGCCGCGCTTTGCCGGAGAAGCGGTGGCGGTGCGACGCAATAACAGCAATCAGATCACGGAAATATGGGTGCTGACCGAGCCGGAAAAGGAAATCTTCAGGCAGCGTGCCTTGCAACGTGAGCAATTGCAACGCCAATATGGGCAGTAACGCCTAAGCAGCACCAAATACGGCAAGAGCCGCTGTTTGCCGCTTAGAAACGGCTTGATACTTTTCAGGCAGTCTGAGACCTTTGCAAAAGTCCGTTCTGCGGCGCAGTTCGAAGGGATAGCACCGCAGGAAGCGCAGGCATATCATGCAGATAGGCAAGATTCCGAGGAGCGCATCTCAAAGAAATGCGCCGCAGAACGGACTTTTGCAAAGGTCTCAGCCTGAATCAGTATGAGCTGATGGTTGCGCAGTGCAATGCAGCTTAAAGTGTGCTGTCCGATGGTGAAAAAACGATTGACGGTCAACGATGATAGTGACCGGAAACTGCCCCGTACGCGGGGCAAAACTGTTGTTGAAAGTGATGGAATGAAAAAAGTATTTATCCGCACCTTTGGTTGCCAAATGAACGAGTACGACTCGGACAAAATGATGGCGGTGCTGGCGGGACAAGACGGCTGCGTGGCGGTGGCCACGCCGGAAGAAGCCGATATCGTGCTGTTTAATACCTGCAGCGTGCGCGAAAAAGCGCAGGAAAAAGTGTTTTCCGACTTGGGACGTATCCGTCCGCTGAAGGCAAAAAATCCCGATTTAATCATCGGTGTGGGCGGCTGCGTGGCATCGCAAGAAGGCGAGCACATCGTGGCGCGCGCACCTTATGTGGACGTGGTGTTCGGCCCGCAAACCTTACACCGGTTGCCTGAGCTGATCAGCCGCCGTCGCGATAGCGGACGCTCGCAAGTCGATATTTCCTTTCCCGAAATCGAGAAATTCGATCACCTGCCGCCGGCGGAAGTCAAAGGCGGTTCGGCGTTCGTGTCGATCATGGAGGGCTGCTCGAAATACTGCAGTTTCTGCGTGGTGCCGTACACGCGTGGCGAGGAATTTTCCCGCCCGCTGGACGACGTGCTGGCGGAAATCGTCGATTTGGCGGCGCAAGGGGTGAAAGAAATCAACCTCTTGGGACAGAATGTCAATGCTTATCGCGGCGCAATGGGTGAGGGCGGCGTATGCGATTTCGCGACGTTGCTGCGGATTGTGCACGAAATCGACGGCATCGAACGACTGCGTTTTACCACCAGTCACCCGCGTGAATTTTCCGATGCGATCATCGAGTGTTACCGCGATTTACCCAAGCTGGTGTCGCATCTGCACCTGCCGATTCAAAGCGGCTCGGATCGCGTGTTGGCGGCGATGAAGCGCGGCTATACCGCACTCGAATACAAATCGATTGTGCGTAAACTGCGCGCGATTCGTCCCGATTTGTGCTTGAGTTCCGATTTTATCGTCGGCTTTCCGAGCGAGACAGAAGCGGAATTTGAACGCACCCTGCAACTGGTGAAAGAGTTGGCGTTTGATTTAAGTTTCGTGTTTATTTACAGCCCGCGCCCCGGGACACCTGCCGCCGATATGCCCGACGATACGCCGCACACGGAAAAAGTGCGACGCTTGGAGGCTTTGAACGAAGTCATCGAAGCGGAGACCGCACGCATTAACCAAACCATGCTCGGCACGGTGCAACGTTGTTTGGTCGAGAGCATTTCCAAAAAAGACCCGAACCAGCTGCAAGCACGCACGGCGAATAATCGCGTGGTCAATTTCACCGGCGATGTCGCCTTGCTGCAACAGATGGTTGAGCTTAAAATCACCGAGGCTTTTACCTTTTCCTTGCGCGGCGAGTTGGTGTAATCCATCAGGCTGCCTGAAAAGAATATTCGGCGCGACTTGAATCAACGGATGCGGACAATATTTCCTCCGCTAGCATTGAAGCCGTACCGCTGCCTGAAACCCGAAATATTTTATCTTCGTATCAACCGGAAAATCCATTCATGAAACACTTAAATGCCCAATCTGCTGATTTTCAGAAAGAACTTGCCGCTTTACTCGCGTTTGAAACCGCGCAAGATGCGCGTGTGGATGCGACCGTGGCGGCAATTTGCGCCGATGTCCAAGCGCGTGGTGATGCGGCCTTAATCGAATACACCAACCGTTTTGACGGCATGAATACGCACAGCATGACGGATTTGAGCTTGAGCCATGCCGATTTGGAGCAGGCTTTTGACAGGCTGCCTGCAAATGTTCAGGCAGCCTTACGCACGGCCGCCGCGCGGATTGAGGACTATCATCAACGCCAAAAACAAACATCATGGTCGTATCGTGATGCGGACGGTACTTTGCTCGGGCAGCAGATCACCGCCTTGGATCGGGTGGGGATTTATGTGCCCGGCGGCAAGGCGGCTTATCCCAGTTCGGTGTTGATGAATGCCATGCCGGCGCATGTGGCAGGGGTGAAAGAAATCGTCATGGTGGTGCCCACGCCGCAGGGCGAGCGCAATGATATCGTGCTGGCGGCGGCGTTTGTGGCGGGCGTGCGGCACGTGTACACCGTTGGCGGCGCGCAAGCGGTGGCGGCTTTGGCTTACGGTACGGAAACGATCGCCCAAGTGGATAAAATCACCGGCCCGGGTAACGCGTACGTCGCCGCTGCCAAACGGCGCGTGTTCGGCGTGGTCGGCATCGACATGGTGGCAGGGCCTTCCGAGATTTTGGTGATTGCCGACGGCAGCACGCCGCCGGAATGGGTGGCGATGGATTTGTTCAGCCAAGCCGAACATGACGAAATCGCCCAGTCGATTTTGATCGCGACCTCGCAGGATTATGTGGATCAAGTCTTGGCGGCGATGGATAAGCTGCTGCCTGAAATGCCGCGCCGCGCCATTATTGAAGCCTCCCTGAAGAATCGCGGCGCAACGATTTTGGTGCGCGACTTGGACGAAGCGTGTGAAATCGCCAATTTTATTGCGCCCGAACACTTGGAATTATCGGTGGAAAATGCCGCCGACTGGGCGGGGAAAATCCGTCATGCCGGTGCGATTTTTATGGGGCGGTTTACCAGCGAAAGTCTGGGTGATTACTGCGCCGGTCCGAATCACGTTTTGCCCACCAGCCGTACCGCACGTTTCGCTTCACCCTTGGGCGTGTACGATTTTCAAAAACGCACCAGCCTGATTGAAGTGTCGGCAGAGGGCGCGCAGAAACTGGGCAAAATCGCTTCGGTATTGGCGCACGGCGAAGGCTTGACCGCCCATGCGCGTGCGGCGGAGTTGCGTTGCGACGATTAAGTCATGAAACAACCAAATATAAGCAGGCTGCCTGAAAAAGTTTCAGGCAGCCTGCTTGGAAACCTCTGAGAAACTCGTGATGGCTGCTTTAACCGCTCTTTCTTCGTCATACTGCGTCCCACATTGAGGACAATAGAACCACTATTGCCCTAAATATGCTCCTTGTCTGCCAAAAAAATAGCAGTCAAATCCACTCGCCAGAGTTTTTCAGAGGCTTCCTTGGTTTTATTGCATGATTTCCGAGCAAAGGATACAGCAGCTTCAGGCAAACTTAATGTACTCAAAACAAGCCGTGAATCATGCCCTGATCATCCACATCAATCTTTTCTGCGGCGGGTACTTTCGGCAGTCCGGGCATGGTCATGATGCTGCCGCTAAGCGCGACGATAAAGCCCGCTCCGGCGGAAACCTGCAAGGCGCGCACGGTGATGTCAAAGTCACGCGGGGCGGCGAGTTTACTCGCATCGTCGGAAAAACTGTATTGGGTTTTGGCCATGCAAATCGGCAGATTGCCGTAGCCCAGCTCATTCAAACGGCGTGCGTCGGCCGCGGCGGCAGGCGTCAAGATCACGCCGTTGGCATGGTAAATATTCCGTGCCAAAGCATTGAGTTTGTTTTCAATGCTGTCGTTCAGCTCATAAGCGTAACGCAGTGTCTCTGCAGGCTGCCTGCATAAGGTGATGACTTCTTCTGCCAATGCCGTGCTGCCGGCGCCGCCTTTGGCCCACGCATTGGTCATGGCAACAGGGATGCCCAATCGTGCACAATGCTCTTGCAATAAGGCGATTTCCGCGTTGCTGTCGGTGATGAAGCGGTTAATCGCCACCACCACTGCCAAACCGTACACTTGGCGCAGGTTTTCGACATGGCGCAGCAAATTGGGTAAGCCTGCCTGCAAAGCCTGCGGATTTTCTTGATGCAGGCTGCCTTTTTCCGCGCCGCCGTGATGTTTTAAGGCGCGGATGGTGGCGACCACCACGGTGGCATCGGGGCGTAAACCTGCGCTGCGGCATTTGATGTCGAGGAATTTCTCCGCGCCCAAATCCGCGCCGAAGCCCGCTTCGGTCACGGTGTAATCAGCCAATTGTAAGGCCAATTGTGTCGCGACCACCGAGTTGCAGCCGTGTGCAATATTGGCAAACGGCCCGCCGTGCACCAAGGCGGGCGTGCCTTCCAAAGTTTGCACCAAGTTCGGTTTGATCGCGTCTTTCAGCAAAGCCGCCATCGCGCCATGTGCGTTCAAGTCGGCGGCGGTGATCGGGCTGCCGTCAGCAGCATAAGCGATCAGCATGCGCCCCAAACGCGCTTTCAAGTCGGTGATGTCTCGTGCCAGACACAACACCGCCATCACTTCGGTCGCCACCGTGATGTGGTAACCGTCCTCATGCGGCACGCCGCCCGTGCGCCCGCCCAAGCCGCTGACGATGTTGCGCAATTGGCGGTCGTTCATGTCCACGCAACGCTTCCAGATGATGCGGCGCGGGTCGATGTTTAAAGCATTGCCGTGATGCAGGTGATTGTCCAGCATCGCCGCCAGCAAATTGTTCGCCGCGCCGATGGCGTGAAAATCGCCGGTAAAGTGCAGATTGATGTCTTCCATCGGCACGAGCTGTGCGTGACCGCCGCCCGCCGCGCCGCCTTTGATGCCGAATACCGGTCCGAGCGATGGTTCGCGCAGGGCAACCACGGTTTTTTGCCCGAGTAGGGATAAAGCGTCCGCCAGTCCGACCGCCACCATGGTTTTGCCTTCACCGGCGGGCGTGGGTGACATGGCGGTGACCAGAATTAATTTGCCACGCTTTTTGTCGTTTGCAGAGGGTAGCGCGTGCGGATTAAGCTTGGCCTTGTAACGACCATAATGCTCCAAGGCTGCGGGCGGAAGATCGAGGCGGGCGGCAATGTCGTCAATCGGCTGAAGGGTGCAGGCTTGGGCGATTTCAATATCGGAGAGAACTGTCATTGTATTTTGGGGAAAAGAAAATAAAAAATGGGGTAGATCAATGTTTTCAGGCAGCCTGAAAGAGAAACTAAGACGTCGTCTGCTTAAAAAAAGCCGAGTTTGACCTGCAGCATTTTTTCCAGCTCATGCACCACTTGGCGGCGCGAGACAAAGAAAATCACATGATCGCCTTCTTGCAGTTCGATTTCGTGGTGACCGCCGAAAAACACATCGTCGCGCACCACTGCCGCCACTTGGCAGCCGTGCGGCCATTTGATTTGGGAGAAAGGCCGCCCGATGATTTTCGAGGTTTTGCGGTCGCCGTGGACTACTGCTTCGATGATTTCCGCTTCGCCGCGCCGCAGCGGATGCACCGCCACGATGTCGCCGCGCCGAATATGGGCGAGGATCGACCCGATCGTGGTCAAATGCGGCGACACCACAATATCAATGGTGTTGCCTTGCAATAAATCGACATAGCTGGAGCGGTTCACAATCGAAATCACGCGGTTGGCGCCGAAATTTTTTGCCAAGAGTCCGGACATGATATTGTCTTCATCGTCATTGGTCAGGGCGCAGAATACGTCGATTTCCTCGACGTGTTCGTGTGACAGCAGATTTTCGTCGGTGCCCGAGCCGGACAATACCAAGGCACTGGAGAGGTTTTCGGACAACCAGTCGGCGCGTTTCGGATTACGCTCGATGATTTTGATGTCGAACAAGCTTTCAGCTTGACGGGCAAGGCGAAAGCCGATGTTGCCGCCGCCGGCGATCATGATCTTTTTGGCGGGTTTGCTTTCGGGGTGCAGCTCTTTCAGAATCAGCGGCACGTGTTCCTGCGGCGCAAGGAAAAATACTTCGTCGCCGTGAATCAGCTTGGTTTGCGAGGTAGGGAGAATTAAGGAATCATTGCGGTAAATCGCGAAAATCTGACAATCCACCTCGTCCGGCAAGTCGTCATGAATTTCCCCCAATAACCGCCCCACCAGCAAACCGCCGGTTTGGGCGCGGGTCACCACCATTTGCACCGTGCCATGGGCAAAATTCAACACTTGCAGCGCGGTCGCGTATTGGAACAGCCCGAACAATTGTTCGGTAATCAACTGCTCGGGGCAAATCGACTCGCTCACCGAAAACAAGGACAGCACCGAGTGTTCCGATTCTTCGTCATCGGCGGTTTCAGGCAGCCCGTATTCCACGATATCGCCGTGGCGCACCCGCGCAATCCGCGCCGGAATATTGAACACATGCTTGGCCAAAGAGCAGGCGACAAGATTGGTTTCGTCGCTGCGGGTCAAGGCCAGCAGTAAATCGGTATCTTCCGCACCCGCCGCCGCCAGCACCGTGGGCGAAGCGGCATTGCCCACCAAGGTTTGAATATCCAGGCTTTCGCCCAGGTTTTTTAAGGCGGCTTCGTCAATGTCGATCACGGTGACCGCGTTGTCCGCCTGCGTTACCAGATTTTTCGCCACGGTCGAGCCGACTTGCCCGCCGCCTAAAATTAAGATTCTCATGTTCAGGCTGCCTGAAACGGTGCTTGCGCCAATAACTCGGGCAAAGAGCATACCGCCGTGCCGACTTTCCCCACCACCACGCCGGCGGCGGCATTGGCCACCAGCATGGCTTGTTTTTCGCCTAATCCTGCCGCAATGCTCAATGCCATCACCGCAATCACGGTATCGCCCGCGCCGGAAACGTCATACACCTCACGTGCGGCGGTCGCCTGATGGGTCACGGTTTTGTCCTGATACAGGCTCAAGCCTTCTTCGCTGCGCGTCAGCAACAGGGAGTCCAAACGCAAGCTGGCGCGTAATTGTTGTGCTTTGGCGGTTAACTCTTCTTCGGACTGCCATGCGCCGACCACTTCGCGCAATTCGGCACGATTGGGCGTGACCATGCTCGCACCGCGATAGCGCAGATAATCATTGCCTTTGGGGTCAATCAACACCGCTTTGCCCGCCTCGCGCGCGGCGTCAATCATCTCGGTTACGTGTGCCAAGCCGCCTTTGCCGTAATCGGACAAAATCACCGCATCGCATTGCGGTAAATGTTGATGAAAAGCCTCGGTGGCGCGGCGCAAAATCTCATGCGTAGGACGGTTTTCAAAATCCAGCCGAATCAACTGCTGATTACGCGCCACCACACGCAGTTTGATCGTGGTGCTGATGGTCGGGTCACGCAGCAAATGCGATGCCACGTGCGCTTGCTGCATTAACGCATCCAGCTCCGCCGCCGCTTCGTCATCACCCGTGACCGAAAGTAAAGTGGCTTGTCCGCCGAGCGAAGCGATGTTGCGCGCCACGTTCGCCGCGCCGCCGGCACGGTTTTCGGTGCGTTCGATTTTGGTCACCGGCACGGGTGCTTCGGGCGAAATACGGTGCGTATCGCCAAACCAGTACCGATCCAACATCACATCGCCCACCACCAGCACGCGGGCGGCGGCAAAACGACGGGTCAAATCGGCGGGAGCGGGCAAAGTATCGGCAGCAAGCATCATCATGATCAGAATAATAGAGAGAAAACAAAGATGCCGTATCATAAACTGTTTTGCGCGATTCCGCGATACGGCGTCTTTACGGCTGGCTAAAACGAAGTTTTTACGCAGCGAGAGCATTCAAATACGGTTCAGGCAGCCTGTTCAGTCCTCACTTGTGCGTCAGGCGCGATCGTCTGCAGGACTGACGGAGTGATTGGACGCTGCTTCGGCAACGTAAAACCGAGCGATAAGTCATCCGTTTTCAATGCCTTGACATCAATTTAAGGCGTCAATTGACATCAGGATAAGGTATCGCTTATCTTGATATTTTTTGACCGATTCAAAAATAATCACTATGATTATTTATGTTTCGTCACGGCATAAAAAAGGAGAGCAAGATGACTGCGACCACCAAGGTACTCACCGCGCACGTACCGCTTCCACTGGCCAATAAGGTGGATCAGATGGCTTCACGGCTTGACCGCTCGCGGGGCTGGATCATGAAGCAAGCCCTTTCTGCTTGGATTGCCCAAGAAGAGGAGCGCGATCAACTCACCCAAGAAGCATTGGCAGATGTCGATACCGGTAATGTCTTTGATCACCGGACGGTACAGGCATGGGCAGATAGCCTTAGCAGCGACCAGCCGATGCCGGTGCCGAAATGATGGAGTTAAAGTGGAGCGGTAAGGCGCTTTCAGATTTGGCGCGCTTGTATGAATTTCTGGCTTCGAATAATCAGCCGGCTGCTGCGCAGACAGTCCAAGCACTGACTAAAGCTCCGACTCATTTACAGGCTCATCCGCGTATCGGCGAGCAACTTTTTCAGTTTGAACCGCGCGAGGTGCGGCGAATTTTGGTTGGAAAGCATGAGATTCGCTACGAAATCCGAAATTCGATTATCTATGTGCTGCGGCTGTGGCATACCAAAGAAGATCGCTGAACTGGGTTTCAGAGGTTCCCAAGCCAAGTTGAGCGTTTACAAAAATTGAACCGGAAAACTTTAAAAGGCTGCCTGAATAATGTCCGTAGGGTTCAGGCAGCCTCAAGCTCATCCATTCACTCGCCCAAACCTAAAACGTCTTTTCCAAGCTCACAAACACCCGTTTCGCATCACGCGAATAAAACGACGCCATATTGCTGTCGGTTTTGAAGTATTGCAGATTCAGTTTCGGGGTGATGCCCCACGCACTCACGGCGCGGTGCCAGAGCGATACCGTGCCGAAATATTCCTTGTCACGGCGGTTGTAGCCGTACATCGGTATGGCTTCGCGGTAGGATTTTTCCCCGTAGCGCACTTGCACCCGCGCGGAGATGCCCCACGGAAATTCCTGTGCCGCGCCCACGCGCACGCCGTAGCCGCGATAGCTTTGCACCTCGGCGCGCGCTTTGCTGTACGCACCGTCAATGCCGCCGAACAGCATGGTTTTTGCGGTGGGTAAATACGCGGCGGTGGCGGAGAGCGAGACGCGGTTGTGGTCGTAGCTTTCCTGCTGTTCATACACGGTGCGCCCGACATCACCTGCCGCGATCAGCTGCCATTTGGGCGACAGCCAATAACCGTAACTTGCCGCCACCCCTGCGCCGCGACTGTACTTTTCACCGCCCAAGCGCATGTATTCGACATAAGGCATGACATCAAACTGCCGCTTCACATCACGCCACGCATAGCCCGCCGCCACGCGCACGCCTAACTCGTTATAATCATGCGCGTCCCGATAATTCACCCCGTCCAATGCCGCCTCCGCGCTCAGATAATGATTGCCCGAGATGTTCCAATCGCGCCCGACATCGGCGTGATAGCGTATGCCGCTGGCGGATTTCGGTAAAGAATCCTCGTTTTTGCTCAGGCACATTCCCGGGCCGAAGCCTAAGCATTTACCGTTGATCGTGATGTAGCGGTCTTCTGAGGCATTGTTCACATTATCCGTGCGCTCGTAGTTCACGCCCACGCCGTAACGCCATTTTTCCTGTTTTTGAATCGCCTCCAGATATTGCGCCACCATGTCCCGCGCGTTTTCAGGCAGCGTATCGTCCGCGCCGACTTTACGAAACTGATCCGCCGCCGCTTCGTACTGTTTATCCTCAAACAGCATTGCCGCCAAATGCAGACGCACATAGAGCGCGTCCGGCTGTGCCGCGATGATGGCGCGCAGCTGCGCAATCGCCTGCTTATGCCGCCCCTGCTCACGCCACATCAAGCCTTCGCTTAAATCCGCAAACGCCGCATCATGCCCTTGCATCGAGCGGTATAAAGGCAATAAAAACTCCAGCCAATCCCAACGTTTCAGTTCCAACGCACCGTTCATCAACTGTTCGACCAGTTGCGGATTACCCCGCAGCATCTGCACAAACTCCGCCTCACTCATCTCTTCGGGCAAAGGCGCGGTCTCGCCCGTGTTCGCGGGTAAGGACGGCACATCGGGCAAAGGTGCTTCTGCGGCGGGCGGCTCGGACTGCACGCCGCCCACACCATAAGCCGAAGTGACGGGCGCGGCCGCCACAGGCAAAGCCGCTGCCAGCGACAGGGCAAACACGGAGCGCAGATAATGCAAAGAGCGAATGTTCATGACGGTTAGACTTTCTGCAATGGTGAAATAATAAGCTTAATCAATAGTTAATCAGTGTTTTATGTTTGCGTTTTAGCTACGCAGAAACTTCGTTTTAGCTACGCAAAAACTTCGTTTTAGGCAGCCTGTATGACTTTACTGAAGCCGCTTGCTTCAGTAAAGAAAGAAAGTCAAGAAAGGCGATGAAGCGCAAAGTAAACCGCATCAACAAACCAAAACGCTTTCAGGCAGCCTTTCCCCTTTCAAAAAAGCCCAAACCAAAACAGAGACCCAAGTGCCGTCTCTGTTTTGGTTTATGCTTAAGTGATTGATATTCATGATAGAGATGAGATTACACCGCGCTTAAATAAAAGCCGGATTGTTGTCCGTATTGCAAGAGATTCCATTGCGTGTAGCGGGGGTGTTTTTTCAAGGCACTGTTGATGCTGCCTGTCAGGTGATTGCCGTACACGGTGAATTCCGTCAGTTGGGCGAGGTTGGCGAGTGATGACGGGATATTGGTGCTGGTTTTGCGGATCAGCAGCTCTTCCATGATTTTGATGCGGTCGCGCACATCGGTTTTCAGCGCGTCTTTTTTGCCATCGTTGGCGAAATAATCGCGCACTTCCTGCTCGCGGATTTTGAAGCCGCCGGCTTTGCCGGTGATGATGATTTTATCGGTGAGGCGTTCAAACGGTCTGCCCGGGCGCGGGAAATAGTAGCGTATTTGATTGCCCAGATTATTGCAATGCAAAAACAAACCTTCCAAGCGCGTCAGATTACCCAGTGCAGACGGGATATGTCCTTCAAAGCGGTTATGGTCGAGCTGCAAACGTTTCAGGCAGCCTAACTTACCCAAAGACGCAGGAATGCCGCCTTCAAACTGATTAAACTGCAAACGTAAATCGGTCAATGCGGTGAGGCGGCTTAAACTTTCAGGCAGCTTGCCGCGCAGGAAATTATTGTTCAGGTACAGTTTTTTCAGGCAGCTTAATTGCCCGATTTCGGCGGCGAGCTTACCGCTGTCGTCGTTGAGTTTTTTCGGGGCGAGATTATTGCGGCTTAAATCCAGCGCGACGACCCGTTGCAGATAAAACACCCTGTGCCCGACGGTGCACGCCAGCACGGTTTGGGTGCTGACGCCGTGCCATGCGGACAGCGGCGCGGTGCTGCACCAGTTACGGTTATTGTGCCATGCGTGACCATTGGCGGCGCGGAACACCGCTTCCAAGGCATTACGCTCGGCGCGGCAAGTCAAAATAATCGTACGCCACGGCAGGAAAGCCTTACCGTAGCGGTTCATCAGGCGGTACAGTTCCAGCTCGGGGTTACGGTACACTTTTTTGATTTCGATGTCGTTCAGATTGGGCAGATCGATAAAAGGCGGGCAGATATTTTGCTGCTGCCAAGTGCGGATCAGCTCCAAATCGCGCGGCGGTATATGTTTATGACGCAGCACATCGAGATTGTGATCGAGTTTCAGCTCGTGGACGTTAAACGGGGTAGCCATAGCGGTTTCCTTTTTTCAAAGTTAAACAACATCGGTAAAACCTGCGCCATGCCCCATGCGCGGCGCAGGGTTGGTGCTTTTTACTGCTTGACTACTTTTACTGCTGCTGCCTTTAATTCCCCTCTCACGGAGAAGCAGCCGTCCGCAGGACTGACGGGCTGGCTGCAAAAGGACGATATTGATGAGGGTCTCCTTTGCATTTATGCCGTCAATGCGTCCGACGGCACATAACCTTGCCGATAAAAATATTCGCATAAATCATGCGGTGCGAAAAAGTCTTTGCCGTCACGATACGCCGCCACCCGACAAAAACCTTTACACGTGTGCAGATACGGGCAGCGGGCGCAGATGCCTTTTATTTCTTCCACGCGGAAGCTTCGCAAGCGGGTGAAGAGTTCGGCGTTTTGCCAAATATCGCCGAAGCGTTCGCGGTGCAGATTACCCGCGACGAGTTCGGGGCAGCCTGAAGAGACGCTGCATAAAGTCACGTCGCCATTTGCCAGCACGCCGCAGGCGTTTCTTGCCCAGCCGCACGGCTGCGACGTAGGGCGGATATCGCTGCCAAACTGCAATAAAGGCGGTAAATCCATATACACTTCCAGCCCTTCCTGCTGCCGCTCACGGCAATAAGCACGCCATGCCAAAATCTCCTCGGCATCAAAACCGTGCGCACCCGCGCCGTGCAGACCACGCTCACCGCTGCGATGCAGCAGCGATAAACGCAAGGAAGCGGTAAAGCGTGCGGCGACTTTCACCACCGCATCGACCGTCGCCGCATTATCGCGTGACAGTACCATGTTCAAACCCATCGGCACGCCTGCCTGCTGCAAACGCTCCATCGCCGCCAGCGTGCGCGCAAAAGCGTCTTTACCGCCGCGAATGCGGTTATGCGTGACCTCATCACCGTCCAGCGACAGTGTGACGGTGGCATGCTGTAGCGATGCGATTTGTGCGGCGGCCTGCGCGGTGATTAAAGTACCGTTGCTGGCGATGGTGATGTCGGCGTGATGACGGTCAAAAATCTGCGCGATTTCAAACCAATGCGGATTCAGCAAAGGCTCGCCACCCGAGAGCAAGACGCTTTGCATACCGCACCGCTTCGCATCGGCGGCCAGCTGTTCGATGATGTGCAGCGGTAAAGTTTCGGTGCGTTGCTGCACCGCATGGTCATAGCAAAAAGCGCAAGCGAGGTTACAGCTTTTGGTGATATTGAAGTACAGCAGTTGTAAAGCATAGTGTTCAGGCGGATTCATGATGCGCTCCGTTCTTCAATCGACTTCAGGCAGCATCAAGGATAATAACTTGATGAAAAAAGAAAAACTCACCGTTCAGGCAGCCTGAACGGCGATCAGGGCAGATTTATTTTTTGAAGGTTTTGGGGTTGATGATGCCGGCTCGGGCTCCTTGGGCATCGAGCTCTTGTTTGATACCCCTTGCCAGCCCCGCATCGGTTTTCGGTTGTACCAGTGTTTTTTCTTCTGCAATAAATTGTTTTGTAACATATTCCAGTTTTTCTACCAATATATTGTCAGTAGGAATAGGTCTTGGGCCTGCATGGCAACCTCTAAGCGGCCCGAAGGAGCAACCTTTAAGCGGTCCGGGGGAGCAACCTCTAAGTGGTCCGGGACTGCAACCACCGCCACCACCGCCGGGTCCGCCTACTAGACATTTATCTTTTATCCATCTACCCCAAACTTCCACCACCTTGTTATCCAGCCCATCAAACGCCACGGCTTCCAGCACTTGACGCTGTTTGTTTTCGTCACCGGCTAAAACCTTTTGAATAGCGTCGGATACGCTTTCAACGGCTGCCACCTTTACTGCGTCCATCAAAATGGCCAATTGTTGCGCCGCAAGCGGCATATTTTTGTCACTCATGATTAACTCCTGTATAAGGTTATTTGCCTGTCAAAAAACCGCGCCGCACGGGATTGCACGGCGCGGGGCTGCCCTTTACTGCTTTTTGCCGGCGGCGCCGAAGCTATGGTACTTACCATCGATCTCAACTGTGCCGCCGCCGCTGATTTCTTCGGCATTCGGTCCGAAAAGGCCTAGGTAGTAAAGGCCATTGGTAATGCCGCTGCCGGTGAGCTTGCCATCGCTCCACTTGCTTCCAAAGCTGCTGGTCTTGTTGCCGCCAATATTGTAGATCCACGAGCTTGTTGCACCGTTGACGCTGCCCAGGGTCAGGGTGCCCCAGTCGTAGCCGGCATCGCCCGGCTTGCCTTTCAGCCCGGTGATGGTGCCCGAGCCGGTGCTGCCGGCCATATCGGCGCCAAAATTGACGGTGTAGCTGAACACGCCGTCGTTCACCCATTGGTTGAACGCCACGCCCTCGTAGCTTGCGCTCACCCCCATGGTGGCGGCATTGAGGCGGGACGGGTCGGTGGACAGGCCGCGTACCAAGGTGCCGCGGCCTAAATCATGGTAGGTGACGGCGGTAATGGAGTAGGGCTGCTGGTAGGCCTTGAACGTGCCGCCGTCGGGGATGGTGATAGTGGGGTTACTATCTAAAGTGTACGCAACATCCTTCATCGCATATTCCAGCAGGCCGTTGGGCAGTTGGCTCATATCCATCTCGCCGGTGGCAGTATCGGGTGCCAGCACGGTTGTGCCGTCGGACTTGCCGGTCAGCGTCAGCTGGGCGCTCCGACTACTGTGGTCGGAGGCTATGATATTTGTCAGCAGTATATACAGATCTCTACCGTAGCCGGAGTAGCCGACTTTCGGTGTGGTTTTGGCGGTCTTAACCGCTGCCTGGTCGGCGGCGGGCACGGTGCTGAGGGAAGGGGTATAAGCCGTGGGCGGGGTGATGGAGCCGTCGCCGGAAATCACCGCCGGTGATTTACCCGAGCCGCCGCCGGAAGAACCGCAGGAAGCCAGCGGCGCGATCAGGAATAACGGCAGGAGCGCGAGCGTGATGCGTTTGAGTTTAAGAGTGTTGGGTGTTGGGTGTTGGCCATTTTGCTATACTCCTCGTTAAAAATCAAGTGGTTAGCCTATTTTCGGCAGGGGAAATCATACCTATAGTTTGGACGATAAATAATTTCTGTCAATACTTAATCAATGATTATTTGATATGAATCAATCATTTGAAAGGTAAAGAAAAGTATGAAAATAGAAAAGGTTGTAAAAAGGTAATTAAATGAGTTAATTAGCGAGATTTAATTAAAGAGGCATTTTGGATGAATGTATTGTATTTAAGAAATAAAATCATCATATCAAGAGGGATTGGGCTGCCTGAAAAGAACAACGGCACACGGATAAATAAAATGGATTGATATTGTATTGGGCAGCGCCTATTCCCCTCCGCAGGATGGGAATGGTGAGCCGCTTGCGTGACTTGAGGGAAGTTAAGTTTCAGAGAGGTTTCGGAAAATCTGCAGGCAAGCTTTTGATATTGGCGAAGCCGCCGACAATCACCCCGTCAGTCCTGCGGATTAGCACTGCTGCGCAGAAACTGCGTTTTTAGCGGTGGCTAAGCTGAATTTGCGCTAAAATCGTGCTGTTTTTTCAGAAAGCTTCGGTGATGAAATATTATTTTCAGCTCAAGGATTTGCATATTACGCTGGTGAGTTTGAGCGTGTTGTTGTTCAATCTGCGTTATTTTTTGCGTTTTGCTTTTCCGTATCGTCCGTTACGGCCGTTGTGGCGGCGCGTGCCGCATGTGGTGGATACTTTTCTGCTCGCCAGCGGCGTGACCTTGGCGGTATTGACCTATGCCGTGCCGTTTTGGGTGGCGCAATGGCTGGGGGTGAAGTTGGTGCTGTTGGTGTTTTACGTGCTGTTCGGCGCGTTCGCGCTGCGTTCGCGCCCGCGCGGCGGCGAGGCGTTGTTCAATTATGCGATGGCGATGGCGTGCGTGCTGCTGATGGTGTTGATGGCGTATTACAAGCCTTCGTTTTGGCGGTGAATGATTAAGGAACCTTTGAGAAATATTTATTTTTTCACCGGATGTTTTGCCAGCATGCGTTGCAAGGTGCGGCGGTGCATATTGAGCGCGCGCGCGGTGGCGGAAACATTGCCTTCGTTTTGCTCCAGCGTGTATTGGATATGTTCCCACGTCAGCCGTTTGAGCGAGGGCGGTTCGGCGGCGATTTCGGTGGCGGCGGCGTGTTCTTCGTTGCCGGTGAAGGCTTGTAAAATGCCCGAGACCGTGGCGGGTTTGGGCAGGTAATGCACCGCGCCCAGTTTGACCGCGCTTACCGCCGTGCTGATGCTGGCAAAGCCTGTGAGCACGATGATTTTGCTTTCAGGGTGCTTTTCTTTCAATAAGGGCAGCAGGCGCAGTCCGCTTTCGCCGTCTAAATTCAAATCCAGAATAATGCCGTCAAAGCGTGCGCTTTGGCTTAAGGCTTCTTCGCTGTTTTTCGCCCATTGCAGATTCAGTTTGCGCCGCACAAAGCTGCGCATCAGCAGGGCGGCAAAGGTTTCGTTGTCGTCTATCAGTAAAAAGTCATGCATGGTTTTCTCCGGCGTGGCGCAGCGGTAAGCGAATGCGTGCGTACACGCCGCCTGCGGGGTGATTGTCCAAAGTGAGGCTGCCTGAAAGCTGTGACAGCGTGGCGTGCGACAGGCGTACGCCTAAGCCTAAACCGGCGGGTTTTTCCGACTCCAGCATGTCCAAACCTGCTTTGCTCAGTTGTTCTTCGCTCAGGTAGCCGTGGCGGTTGTGAATGCCGACTTCCCACGTGCCGTCGTGCAACATATGGGTGTATAAATCAATCTCGCCGTCGGCGGCATCGGCGGCATTATTCAGGATATTCAAAAACGCCGACCAGAACGATGCGTCCAGCCATACGCGGTAATCTGCGGCATCGTCCGCATGGCGATGCCATACGCAGCGCGTGTCGCCGCGCAGATTGTGCCATTGCGCCAGCCGTGCGGCGAGTTCGCTGTAGAGCAGTAAGGGGCGCGCCGCTTCTGGCGCGGGATGTTTGAGCTGCCATAAAATCTCTTTGCAGGTTTGCAATTGCTCGTTCATCACGCTTAAATCCGCCGCCGCGACATCCGCCACGGTGTCGTCTTGCTGCAGTTCGTCGCACAGCAAAATCAAATTGTTCAAAGGCGTGGACAATTGATGCGCCATATTGGCGGCTTCCACGCCCAGATGCAGCCAGTATTCGTTTTCCTGTTGCCGTTTGTAGGCGGCGGTCAGGCGCAGTTCGCGCTCGCGCACCGACTGCGACAACCACGACACCCAGCCCGTGATCAAACCCGCCGACAGCAGAAAAGTCAGCCACATGCCGATCAGGTGAATGCGCAGCAGATGCTCCGGTTCTTCGGTGAACACGGGAAACGGGCGGTGCACGAAAAACAGCACGAAATAAGCCGCCGAAGTCAAAAACGCCAAACCCCACGCAAAGCGCGGCGGACAAGATAAAGCCGCCGTCAGCACCGGCAGCAGGTAAAGAAAGGTCAGCGGATTACTCGTGCCGCCCGTGAACACCAGCATTTCGCTCAAGGCCAGCACATCGGCGAGCAAGGTGCATTCGATCAGCAATAACAGCGACACATTGCGCCGCTGCAAAAAAATCGCCACCGCATTGACCAGCAGCAAAAACAAGGCGATTTGCAACAAGGGCAACAAAGGCAGCACGACCGTTTCGCCCATCAGCGGCGCGCCCGCGCACAGCGCAAACAACAATGCCGCCACCACGAAGCGGGCGCGGTACAGCAGACGAAACACGCCTGCTTGTTGCGATGCAGGCGGCATTAAAAAGCGTGGCGTACTCATAAGCGTTCCACTATAACAAACCTTGCCGCGGAGCGAAAATAAAACGGTGCGGCGAAATGCCGCATTGCGGTGGTTTTTTGGGGATTGAGGCTGCCTGAAACACAGTTTCTGCGAAGCTAAAACGAAGTTCGGCTTATCTAAAAATGTTGAATGTTTCTGTCAGCCTGTATTGCTTTGCAGAAGCTGTTGACTTTGTGCTTCATTGCCGCACGGGCAACTTACTTTCTTTGCTTCGCCAAAGAAAGTAAGCAAAGAAAGGCGACCCCGCGGCGCAGGTTTTGGCTGCGCCAAAACTTCCCGTTAAAAAAATCATTTTTGCGGCGGGCTTGAACTCGTGTCGGCTGCGCCGCCACTCAAACAGGCAAGCCCTTTTCTCCGCAAAAACGCCTTTTTGAACGGCTGCTTCAAGGGGATTGGGCGGATGAAATAAAGGTTTCTTTGGGTTTTTACGTTTAAGGCTGTCTAAAACACAGCTTCTGCGAAGCTAAAAATACTCATTCCCCTCCGTGGGAGGGGAATGGAAGAGGCTGCCTGAAACCTTTATTTACGCATTCGTTTGTAAAGAAAGGTTAATCTTTGCCAGTGTCGCCAAGGGATCGTTTGCTTGGGTAATCGGGCGGCCGATTACCAGATAGGAGCTGCCGGCGGCGATGGCGTCAGGCGGGGTCATGATGCGGCGTTGGTCGTCGTTGCCTGCCTGTAGGCGAATGCCCGGGGTAACGAGGCAGAAGTCTGCACCCATTGCCTGTCGCAGCATGGCGGCTTCTTGTGCCGAGGACACCGTGCCGTCCAGTCCGGAAGATTGCGCCAGTTTCGCCAGCGCGAGCACGGACTCTTCCAACGGGCGGGTGATGCCGATTTCCGCCAAGTCGGCACTTTCCATGCTGGTGAGCACGGTCACGCCGATCAGCAGCGGACGTTGGCGGAAATTCGCCACGGCA
Organism: Neisseria sp.; assembly: GCA_030538055.1. Taxonomy (GTDB): domain Bacteria; phylum Pseudomonadota; class Gammaproteobacteria; order Burkholderiales; family Neisseriaceae; genus RGIG9985. Next base: position 27,532 of record JAUNUS010000014.1, on the reverse strand, counting down.
TCGGCGGCGGCTTCCATCATGCGCCGTCCGCCGGTGGCGTGCATATCGGTCATCCATATGCCCATTTCGGCCGCCACGCGGCAGGCGGCGGCAACGGTGTTGGGAATGTCGTGGTATTTCAAATCCAGAAAAATCTGAAAGCCTTGCGCCATCAGTTTTTCGACCAGTTGCGGCCCGGCGGCGGTGAAGAGTTCCTTGCCGATTTTCAGGCGGCACATTTCGGGCGAAAGCCGCCGTGCGAAGGACAACGTGGCGGCGGCATCGGGAAAGTCGAGCGCGACAATCACGCGCGGATCGGACGGGGCGGAAAAATCGCTGATTAAAGGGTTCATTATGGGTTCAGGCAGCCTGCATTTTATTGTTGATTGGGTTTATTCAAAGCGTCCCCATTGTATTAAGGTAGCGTTTTTATCGAATAAAAACAAAGTGCTATTACCGGAGCCGTCGCCGTCGTTACACACATAACCATCAGCACCCGTTTTATCGGTTATGTTGGCGCAGGGTAAATTGCCGGTGGCGATTTGGACTTGGCATTTTTGGGTAACGCCTTTTTCTAAAACAATATAGCCCTTGGCATCTGTTTTGGCGGGTGGGCATTGTGCGGTTTGGCGTTGCAGTTGTGATTGGCGCATTAATCCTTGTAAAGTATCCAGCTCAGCACAAGCGGATAAAGCGACTAAACTCAATGCGACCATTGCAACTTTTTTCATGGTTTATCATCCTTTTTTAATGCTTCATCATCGGCTTGATGATAAGTGCCTAATCCAAATCCAAAACAGCAGAAGTATAGACGTTTTGTACATCGTCTAAATCTTCCAAGGCGTCGATGAGTTTTTGCATGCGTTGCGCGTCGTCGCCGGACAGTTCGATTTCGTTTTGGGCGCGCATGGTGACTTCGCCGTCCTCGGCTTTGAAACCGGCGGCTTCCAGCGCGGTTTTGATGGCGGCGTAATCATTGGGCGCGGTGATGACTTCGATCGAGCCGTCGTCGTTGTTCACGATATCGATCGCGCCGGCTTCCAAGGCGGCTTCCATCAGTGCGTCTTCGTCGCTTTCGGGCGAAAACACGAGGTAGCCTTGGTGTTCAAACTGAAACGCCACGCAACCGTCGGTGCCGAGGTTACCGCCGTATTTGGTGAAAGCATGGCGCACGTCGGCGACGGTGCGGGTTTTGTTGTCGGTGAGGCAATCGACCATCAATGCCGCGCCGCCGATGCCGTAGCCTTCGTAACGCAGCTCGACGTATTCCGCACCTTCCAGATTGCCCGTGCCTTTGTCGATGGCGCGTTGAATATTGTCCTTGGGCATATTGGCTTCAAAAGCTTTATCCATCGCCAAGCGCAGACGCGGGTTGGACGCAGGGTCGCCGCCGCCTTGGCGTGCCGCTACCGTGATTTCTTTGATGACGCGGGTGAAGATTTTGCCGCGTTTTGCATCTTGTCGGGCTTTACGATGCTGAATATTCGCCCATTTACTGTGACCTGCCATGTTGAATTTTCCAAAAATAGGGTTGGCGCAAAATGTGTAATTTTAACAATCTTGTAGGCTGCCTGCAAATCAAGACGGTTTGCTAGATAACGTTTACGTGATTTTTGTTTTAAGTATTCCCAACATTACTCAAACCCAAAACGTGAAACCTGAAGAAACCTCTATTTCATCCGCCTAATCCCCTTGAAGCAGCCGTTCAAAAAGGCGTTTTTGCGGAGAAAAGGGCTTGCCTGTTTGAGTGGCGGCAAAGCCGACACGAGTTCAAGCCCGCCGCACAAACGCCTTTTTGAACGGGAAGTTTGGTGCAGCCAAACCTGCGCCGTGGGGTCGTCTTTCTTTGCTTACTTTCTTTGACGAAGCAAAGAAAGTAAGTTGCCGTGCGGCAATGAAGCACAAGGCGAACAGCATCTGCAAAACAATACAGGCAGCCTGAACCTTCAGGTAGCCGTCTCAAGTTTTCCTACAGATAAGTTTTTATCAAACGCTCAACTTGATTTAGTGTAGACACTATCAGGTTTGCGCCCATGCGGCACAGGCTGCCTGAAAAGCGTCCGGCGTGTTGAAATTGCCAAAGCCGTGCCAGCGTGCGGGCAGTTGATGCACCTGATAAGGCTGCCGGTGCAGAAAACGCATCACGCGCCGCTCGCCTTGCGCCAAATAGCTGTGCAAGTCATGACGCACGGCGACGTTGATCACCGACAATAAGGGATAGTCGTGGTGCGGATCGGCGAAATAATGCACCGCCATATTTGGGTCTGCTTGGATCAGTAAAGACAACCATTGCGACGGCAGCAGCAAGGTATCGCATGAGGTGAACGCGCAATGGGCAAAACCTTGCGCGGCGGCGGTGTGTAAGGCGGCAAGTATGGCCGGCAGTGCACCTTGGCGGGCGGTGATGAGGTGAAGATGGGACGGGCTTTCAGGCAGCATATCGGGCAGATAATGCGGCGTGTAAGCCGATAATGCGGGATAACGGTTTTGCCCCGCGCACACCCATAAGGGGCGGTGTAAAGCGGTGATGTCGCGTGCGAGCCGTTCGATCAACGACACGCCGCCGAATGCCAGCAAGGCTTTATCTTGCCCCATGCGGCGGCTGGCTCCGCCGCATAAAATCGCCACGGGATAAGGTAAGGCAAGGGTTTCAGGGAGCATATTGCAGAATCAAAACGGCGATTGGGTTTCAGGCAGCCTCAATTCAGGCTGCCTGAAAAAGATTTACTGTTCGGTGAGCAAGCGTACAAAGCTGCACGGACGGGTGCGGGCGTCGAGTTGCGCGCACAGGATTTTTTCCCATGCGGTGCGGCAGGCGTTGGTCGAGCCGGGCAGGCACACCACCAAAGTGCGGTTGGCAAGCCCCGCGACGGCGCGCGATTGGATGGTTGCCATGCCGATTTCTTCACGCGACACGGCGCGGAACATTTCGCCGAAGCCGGTGACTTCTTTATCGAACAAACAACTGACCGCATCGGGCGTGACATCGCGCGCATAAAAACCGGTGCCGCCGGTGATGATCAGCACGTGCACATCGTCCGCGGCAATCTGCGTCGCCGCGCGTGCGCGAATCCGGTAGAGATCATCACGGATAAGTTCGCGTGAGGCGAGTTTGTGTCCGGCGGCTGCGATGGCTGCCTGCAAAAAATCGCCCGATTTGTCTTCCGCCAAAGAACGGGTGTCGGAAACGGTCAAAAGGGCGATGTTCAGCGGTAAAAATTCCGCGCTGTGGTGATGCATGGTTTAGCCTCCTATCATGGATAAGTCGCGGATTAAGCCGCTTCTTTTCTGATGCAAAAAATGATTTTCGGGTTTGCGCAGCACGATTTCGCGCAAAAACGCGCTTAATCCCGCCGCATCGCCACGGGTGAGAAACGGGCGGATGTCGGCGTCTTCCGCTGCGAACAAACACAGATGCAGCTTGCCCTGCGCGCTCACGCGCAAGCGGTTGCAGGTGGTGCAGAAACTGTCCGCATACGGCGCGATGATGCCGATGCCGCCGGTGTAATCGGGGTGGCTGTATTCGCGTGCCGGTCCGGCGTGTTCGTCACGCGGCCGCAATTGCCAGCCTTGTTCGGTCAATGCGGTTTCCAGTTCGGTGGCGCGGATATGTTCGCTGGCAAATAAGGCATGGTTGTCGCCGGTTTGCATCAATTCGATAAAGCGCAAAGTCACGGGGCGGCGGCGGACAAAATCCAGCGCGTCGTGCAAGGTTTCCCAAGCGGTGGTGCGCAGCAGTAAGGTATTGACTTTGACTGCGTGAAAACCTTCGCCCAAGATGCGGTCGATGTCCGCCACAATGCGTTCGGGGTGATGTTTGCCGGTGATGCGGTGAAAAGTGGCATCGTCAAAGCTGTCGATGCTGATGTTGATTTTGGACAAACCGGCGGCGCGCAATTTCGGGAAAATATCCTGCAGGCGATGGGCGTTGGTGGTCAGCGCCACGGTTTCGATGCCTTTTTGCGCCGCGCACAAGGCCACAATCTCCGCCACGTCGCTGCGTAAGGTCGGCTCGCCGCCCGTCAGGCGGATTTTGCGCGTGCCGCAATCGGCAAACGCCTGCACCAAGGTGGCAATTTCGGCGAGGCTTAATTCATTGTTTTTGCACTTGCCCTGATAACCGTCAGGCAGGCAATACACGCAGCGGAAATTGCATAAGTCGGTGATGGATAAGCGCAAATAAGACAATCTGCGCGCAAAAGCGTCGTGTAACATCATAGGAATGTTTCCGCAAAAGGTATAACCGTGACTTTTTCGCCCGCGAAAAGCTGCGCGCTTTCGCTCGGGACGATGTAATACGCATTGGCGCGTGCCGTGCCGAGAATGCGGTGCGAGTCCTGTTTGCCCGACGAAGTGATGCACAACGCGCCGTCTTCGTCTTGCTCCAGCACCGCACGGCGCACTTCCAGCCGCGTGCCGTGGCGTGAAATTTCTTCGTCCAAGGCTGCCTGAAACTGCAAACGCGGACGCGGCGCGGCACCGCATAACTGCCACAATGCCGCTTTCACAATCATGTCAAAGCCGACAAATCCGGCGACGGGATTACCCGGCAGTCCGAAATAAAACGCCTGTCCGAGCTGCCCGAACAAAAACGGTTTGCCCGGCTTCATCGCGACTTTATGCTGATGCACCGTGCCCAGCTGTTGCAAGGCTTCTTTCAGAAAATCGTAATCGCCCACCGACACGCCGCCCGAAGACATCACGATGTCCGCAGTTTCGCCGGCTTCGCGCAGGATATTCAAGGTGGTTGCGGGGCAATCGGGGATAATGCCCAAATCCATGATTTCCACGGGGAACGCCGCGAGTTTGGCGCGCAACATCGGGCGGTTGCAGTCGTAGATTTGGCTGGCATTGGTAACGGCCTGACCGGCTTCGAGCAATTCGTCGCCCGAGGAAAAAATCGCCACGCGCGGTTTGCGGAAAACATCCACGCTGCCGATGCCTTGCGATGCCAGCAGCATAATATCCGCTGCGGATAAGACTTTGCCCGCGCTCAACAATAAATCGCCGCACGCGACTTCTTCGCCGGCATAGCGCACATGGCTGCCTGAACGGGCGGCGGCAGTCAGCGTCACGGCATCGCCGTCGCGCTGTACGTTTTCCTGCATGATGACCGTGTTGCAGTCGGGCGGCACGGGCGCGCCCGTCATGATGCGCACGCATTCGCCCGCCGCCACGCTGCCTGAAAACAGATTCCCCGCCGCCACTTCGCCCACCAAACGCAGACGTTCACCGGCGTTCAGGCTGCCTGTAAGCGGCAGCGCGTAACCGTCCATGGCGGAAACATTATTCGCAGGCAGTGCCACCACGGCGCGGACTTCCGCCGCCAACACCCGCCCCAAAGCCGCGTGCAAGGGCAATTGCTCCACGCTCAAAGTAAACGGTGCTGCGCGTAAAGTATCGGCGATAAGGCGGTTCAAGTCGGCAAGGCTGATCATGACGATGTCCTGAAAATAAAGAGGATACGAAAAAATTTTATCACGCTTAAAGCATGATGTCGTTAAAAACGCATTCGATATGAATGTTTAAGGCTGCCTGAAACGCAGTTGCTGCGAAGCGAAAAAGCAGTTTTGCATTGTAAAAGTTTCGTTTCAGGTTTCAGGCAGCCTGTATTACTGTACAGAAGCTGTTGACTTTGTGCTTCATTGCCGCACGGGCAACTTACTTTCTTTGCTTCGCCAAAGAAAGTAAGCAAAGAAAGGCGACCCCGCGGCGCAGGTTTTGGCTGCGCCAAAACTTCCCGTTAAAAAAATCATTTTTGCGGCGGGCTTGAACTCGTGTCGGCTTCGCCGCCACTCAAACAGGCAAGCCCTTTTCTCCGCAAAAACGCCTTTTTAAACGGCTGCTTCAAGGGGATGAGCGGAAGAAATATCGGCTTCTTCAAATTTTAACGATTTAGATTCCCGTGATGTTAAAAAACCTGAAACAGAATTCAGCGTAGCGATAAGCGGCGCGATTTATTTTTCTAGGTTTTCACGCAAAAACCTAAACACCGTGGCAAATTCCGCCGCCTGCGTGGTTTGGTCGGCATTGCCTTCGTGTCCACCTGCTTGGTTCACATACAGGTAAGCCTTTGCGCCCAGTTCGCGCAAACGGGCGTACAGTTTCAGCGCGTGGGCGGGGTGTACGCGGTCGTCGTGTAAATCGGTGGTGATCAATACCGGCGGATAAACCGTGTTGTCTTGCAAATGGTGCAGCGGCGATAAAGCTTTTAAGGCTGCCTGAAAGGTCTCGTGTTCAGGGTCGCCGTATTCTTCAATCCATGACGCGCCTGCGCCCAAACGGTGAAAACGCAACATATCGATCAAGGGCATTTCCGCGACCACGGCACCGATTAAATGCGGTGCGCGGCACATGGCGGCGGTGACGACCAATCCGCCGTTGCTGCCGCCTTGCAGTGCGGTATGGGCAGGCGAGGTGTAGCCTTTGCCGTGCACATCGCGCACCACCGCGAGCAAATCTTCCGCCGCGCGTGCTTTGTGCGTGCGCTGGGCGGCGTGATGCCAGTTCGGCCCGAATTCGCTGCCGCCGCGCACATTGGCGATCACCCACGCGCCGCCGTTTTGCAGCCAATGTTTGCCCGTGATTTCCTGATGATGCGGCAAGGTGCTGACCCCGAAGCCGCCATACGCATACACCACGGTCGGCGTGTCCGCCGCCGCGCGGCTGCCGCACCAAAAATACGGAATCAGGCTGCCGTCCGCCGCCTGCGCAAAATGCTGTTCGATGCGTAACTGATCCTGCGCGAATACCGTTTTGCGCCGCCGCATCACGCATAATTCGTCCAGATTCGCATCCCATGCGTACAGCACCGGCGGTTGCAATAAATCTTCCGCCAAAAAATAAAACACATCACCGCCGTAAGGCTGATCGGTCAGTTCCAGCGTCAGCGTGTCCACGCTCGGCGCGGGCACTTGCTGCCATGTGTTGTGCTGCAAACGCCACGCTTTCAGGCAGCCTGCAACATTATCCAGATAATGCACCAGCACAAAACGGCGCGATGTTTCCACGCATTCCAGACTTTGGGTCGCGCTCGGACGGAACAGGACAAACGCCTCATGCAAAGCTCCGCGCGCATATTTCACCGCGATCAGGCTGCCTGCAAGGTAATGTTCGCGGCTGCGTTGCCAGTCTTCACGCAGGCGCAGCAATAAAAATCCGCCGAGCAAACCGCAAAGTTCCGCCCCTGTCGGCAGCGGAATGTTTTCTGTTTCGCCCGAGGGCAAAATACGGAAATAACTTTGGGCAAAAAAACCATGCCGCACACAGGCAATGTCCAAAGGCGCACCTTGCGCGTCCAGATAACGCCACGCTTCCAGCGCGACATCGTCATCATCCGCCTGCATGATCGGCTGCGCTTGCACGAAAGATTGCCCGCGCCGCAGCAGCCACGCTTCACGCGCATAACCGCTGACCGTGCATTGCCGCGCATCCCACGCCGGACACACCCACACGCTGTTTTCGTCGCGCCACGTAATCGTGCTTTTGCCCAGCGGAAAATGAAAACCGTCTTCCGCCGGTGCGCCGCGCGCCAAATCCCATTCAAGCGTATACGCCGCATCGCCACCGGCGGGCGATAAGGACAACAACACCCGCAACGGCGCGGTTTCGCAATGGGCAATGCCGCTTAAATACACGTCATCGCCGAGCAGATCATCCAAATCCGCCACCGAAAACAAGATTTCCCAGTCGGGCGCACCCGCACGATACATCGCCGCCGAGGCAACGCGATATACCCCTTTCGGGTAAGTTTCGTCCTGTAAGAAGTGGTACATGCGCGCATGATGCTCTTCGCACAGCGCAATATGCTGCGGATCGCGCAGCATCGCCGCCACGTCATCGCGCAATTGAGCGAATGCCTCATCGCCGCACCATTGGCGCGTGGTTTCGCGGTGCGCGGCGGCGGCAAAATCCACCGTGGCGGCGGATAAGGTTTCCAGTTCGGGGTAAAGAATATTCATGATGCGTGATGGTTTAAAGGTTTCAGGCAGCCTCAAACGCCGCTTTTGCACGGCGAAAGACGGTTTACCACACTTCATCGGGCGTGATGCGCCGCCATTGTCCGACAGGCAAATCATCCGCCGTCAGCTGTCCGAATAAGGTGCGGTGCAGTTTTTCCACGCGATTGCCGGCGGCGGCAATCATGCGTTTGACCTGATGGTATTTGCCGCTGGTAATCGTCATGTGCAAAGTGTGTGCGTCGGTTAAGACGGCTTCGGCGGCGGCAACGGTTTCCTGTTCGTCCGCCAGCAGCACGCCGGCGCGCAGTCGGGTGCACAAATCATCGTCCGCAGGGTGTTTGAGCGTGACGCGATAGGTTTTCGGCACTTGGTTTTTGGCAGCGGTCAGGCGGTGGTTAAAACTGCCGTCGTTGGTGATGATCAAAACTCCCGTCGTGTCCGCGTCCAACCTGCCGACTGCTTGTATTTTCAACCGTTGCACATTGGCAGGCAGCAGGGAAAACACGCTCGGATAATGGCTGGGCTTATGCGACGTTTCAACATTTTCCGGCTTATGCAAAGCCAAATAAAAATACGGCAGCGTCATCACGCCGTAGGCGGTTTCATTGATGTGCAATGTTTCAACGCCGTGTTCGTCAATGTGCTCGGCAGGCACGGCGCCGTTGATGAGTACACGTCCGTCGCGCACCAGTTCGCGGCATTCTTTGCGGCTGCCGATGCCCTGTGCCTGTAAATACTTAATAATGTCCATGGTTGAAATGATCTTTGTTTCAGAGGTTTCTTAGGAAATCACGCGGATTAAGATTCGATTAAGTTTTTTTGATTATGCTGCGTCCTGTCATCTGCAGTAGCTTTTATACACAAAAAACCTCGAAAAGTCCTGTTTCAGGCAGCCTTTTCCCATTAAGGACAGACAACATGAAAAACTTTATCTGGAAAATTCACCGCTGGATCGGCTTATTTCTCGCGCCGTTTTTCGCGGTGATTTTGATCAGCGGCATGGTGTTGGCGTTCAAGCCGATTCTCGCGCCGCAGTTAAGCGATGCGCCGCTGGGCAATAATGCCGCCGCGCTGGCGCAAGCGGTCGAAACCGTCAACACACAAAGCGATATCCAATCACTTTCCTTGGATAAAGACGGGAAAACGTTCTGGGTGTCGGTTGATCGCAACCAACCTTTACAGGCGTACTCGCTGGCAAACGGTGCATATCTTAAAGACGGCGGCATGTCGCCGCAATGGTTTTCGGTTGCCAAAGAATTGCACAAAGAACTGCTGCTGGATGCCGATGATGTTGTAGAAATCTCCGCGTATGCGATGTTGGCGATGATTTTGGTCGGCTTGGTGTTCATGATGCAACCGCGCCTGCAAAAACGTCTGATGGCGTGGCATAACGCGCTGGGCGTGTTTTTACTGCCGGCATGGTTGCTTTTGCCTTTGACGGGGATTTTGATGACCTTTCATTTGGGCGCACCCAATATGAAAGCATTGAGTGACGAATCTTTACCCGTGGTCGAAATCGTGCGTCAGTTAAACCAACAAAATCAATTGCCCAATCTGGTGTCGATTGACCTTGCCAAAAAATACACCGTGATTCGTCTGGACAATAACGGCAGCATCGTTTCCGCACAAATGGACGAAAACGGCACGCTGACACCGATTCCGGTGGGGAAATATTGGGTCAAAGAGCTGCATGAAGGCACTTGGGCAGGCAGTTTTTCAGGCTGGCTGAACTTTATCTTGGCAGGCGGTTTGTTGTTTTTCCTGATTTCGGGCTTTTATACTTGGTTGCGCCGCCGTCTGCGTAACCGCGCCGCTGCGCAAGCTCCGCTGCCGACGCCGCCTGCTGGCGGTGGTCAGGCACGCTTCTTGGTGGGCTATGCTTCGCAAACCGGCACGGCGGAAAAATTGGCCAAACAAACCGCCAAACATCTCAATGACAACGGCACACCCGCACAATGCGCCTCGCTGGCCGGACTGCACGCTGCCGATTTGGCGAATTATGAAAACTGCCTCTTGCTGTGCTCCAGCACCGGCGAAGGCGACGTGCCCGATGCCGCGCTGCGTCTGATGAAAGAATTGAAAACCGCGCAACTGCCGCAAGTACGTTACGCTTTGCTCGCGCTGGGCGATAAAAACTATGCCGATTTCTGCGGCGGCGGACGTAAGCTGGATGCGGCTTTGGAAAGCGCAGGCGCGCAGCATATTCTCCCGACGCGTTTGGTCGATGGCGCACCGGCGGCATCGTGGCAGGAGTGGATGGGCGAATTGGCCACGCTGTTTGCTTTCAGGCAGCCTGAAAAGGTCGATCTGCCGCAAGATTTACCCCTAAACGTGACCGTGGTGAGCAAACAACGCTTGGACGATCCGCAATATTCGCATCGCGAAGTATGGGCAATCGGTTTCAAAGTGCCCGCGAAAACCGAGTTTTACGGTGGCGATTTATTGATGCTGACGCCGCCCGGTGCGAAAACCGCGCGCAGTTATTCGATCGGCAGCGATTGGCGTGATGGCGATACCATTATGCTCACGGTCGGACTGCACAGTTTTATCGACGAAGACGGCAACAGCCGCGACGGACGTGCCTCGTCTTGGTTGTTGCGTGAAGTGAATGTCGGCGACAGCTTCACCGCCGCCCTGCGCCGTCACCCGTCGTTTAACCTGCCTGCGGATAAGCGCCCCGTGATCATGGCGGCGGTCGGCACCGGCATTGCACCGCTGATTGGCTTTCTGCCGACCTTGAAACGGCAACCGCGCCCCGCATGGCTGTTTTTCGGCAATTCGCACCGTGACGGTAACGATTTGCACGGCGAAGCATGGAATGCAGCTTTGGCCGACGGCACCATCAGCCGCATGAACAAAATATTCGATAACGAACAACGCGGCTTTGTGCAAGACGAAATGCTGCGCCACGGTGCGGAAATCTACGACTGGCTGCAACACCAAAACGCCCTCGTGTACGTGTGCGGACGCGCCAACACCGTCGGTCGCGGCTGTGAACAAGCCTTGATGCAAATTTACCGCGAACACGCCCCTGCCAATGCCGAAGCAGCCGCCGCATGGCTGGACGAACTCAAAGCACAAGAACGTTTGCGCATGGATTTGTTCGGTTAAAGCGGATCAGGGCAAAGGTAAAATCCCACCGTCGAGTACACATCGGCGGTGGGATTTTTTGGGTTGGGAGCAAGCATTACTGGTATTGGAACCTGCCTGAAACATTCAAACACCTTTAGCTGCGCTGAAGCTGTGTTGCAGAGGCTCTTTAAAAAGTTTTTTCACCCATAAAAAAGGCTGCCTGAACATATCTTTCAGGCAGCCTTGTTGCATGACATGCATTACTGTTGCATGGCTTTGCTCAGTGCGGAGATGTTGTGGCGCATCATATCCAGATAAGTCGCCGCACCGCCGTTGGGTGCGGACAAGGCGTCCGAGTAGAGTTTGCCCGCTACATTCAAGCCGGTTTCTCGTGCCAGCTGATCCACCAAGCGCGGGTTTTTGATGTTTTCCATGAACACCGCGCGGATACGGTCTTTTTTCACCTGACGGATAATCGCCGCCACGGCTTTGGCCGAGGGCTCGCTGTCTTCGCTCAAGCCTTGCGGTGCGATAAAAGTGATGCGGTAACGCGCGCCAAGATAACCGAACGCATCGTGTGCGGTCAGCACTTTGCGTTGGTTTTCGGAAATGCCGGCGAATTGTTTTTGCGCCCAAGTATCGAGTTCACGCAGTTTTTGCTGATAGCGGTTCAGTTGTGCACGGTAATAATCTTTACCCGCCGGATCGGCTTGAGTCAGCGCGTCGGCGATGTTTTGCGCATAGGTTTGCATCAAAACCGGATCATGCCACACATGCGGATCGTATGCGCCGTGATCATGTCTGTGATGGTCATGTTCATTGTGTTCTTCCTCGGCAGCGCGCGCTTTAATGCCGTGGCTGGCAAGGGCAAACGGTATTTTGGCGGATTTGACCGCACGTTCAAACTCGGCGGATTCCAGCCCCAAGCCGTTCATCAGCACCAGTTTGGAAGCGCGAATGGTGCGTAAATCTTGCGGCGTGATGCGGTAAACATGTGCGTCTTGATTCGCGCCGATGATATTGGTGACGGTCACGCGCTCGCCGCCGATTTCGCGGGCAACGTCACCGATGATGCTGAAGCTGGCGGTCACGGGCAAACCTTGCGCCCATAAACCTGCCGATAAAAACATGAAAAATAAAGCACTTAACCATTTTTTGGTCATGATGGATTCTTTTTGGAGGGGGTAAACAAAACATATTTCAGGCAGCCTTAGGTGCAGCCAATCCGCAAACGATACGCCTTATTGTTATGCTTTGCAAAAGAAAAATGGACGGTACGGAAAAAGTTGATGCTGTTTCAGGCAGCCTGAGACCTTTGTAAAAATCCGTCCTGCGGCACATTTCTTTGGAATGTGCTCCTCGAAAGTTTGCCTATCTTAAAGATATGTCTGCACTTTCTGCGGTGCTATTCCTGCGAACGGCATCCACATGACAGACTTTTGCAAAGGTCTCAGCCTGAAGATTTATTTTGCCAGATTTTTCAATGCCAACCGTACGCCGGTGCCCACGTCGTCAAATGCGGGCAAACCTTTGCAGGCGGCGTTTGCTTCGCGTTCGTTGTAGCCCAAGGCCAGCAAAGTGTTGATCACGTCGTCGTTGAGGTTGGGCGCGGTGCTTGCGCCGAGTGAGGCGGTGCCGCCGCTTAATTTGCCGCGCAATTCCAAAATCATGCGCTCGGCGGTTTTTTTGCCGATGCCGGGCACGGAAGACAAACGGCGCACATCTTCCGCCGCAATTGCCGCCGCCAGTTCGTCTTCGCTCAAGGCGGACAAAATGCCCAAGGCGGTTTTCGCACCGATGCCGCTGACTTTGAGCAATTGCCGAAACGCCGCACGTTCGCCTTGCGTGCCGAAGCCGAACAATAACTGCGCGTCCTCACGTACCGTCATGTGAATGTGCAATTGTAAAGGCGCGTTCAGTTCGGGCAGCTCGCAAAAAGTCTGCATCGACACCGCGACTTCATAGCCGACACCGTTCACGTCCACGACGATGGCGGTGGGCAGTTTTTCAATCAATATTCCGCTTAAACGGGCAATCATGATGTGTTTTCCTCATCAATCTCAAAAAATGGCGTTAAAAGGCTGCCTGAAAGCAATCAAGCTTGCGCGGGGCGCATCACAAAGCAATACGCCGCAGAAAATGGGTTTTGATCAAGCTTTCAGGCAGCCTGAAAGCTTTATTGCGGCGGTTGCGCGCTTAAGCTTTTGGCGATTTTGACGAGTTCCAGCCATTCGGCACGCAGACCGAAGGCATCGCGTCCTTGGGCGGCTTGTCCCAAGCGCAAGATGTTGTCCCAGCTTTGTGCGCCGTTGAATTTCCCGCCGCGCAGCATTTGCCCGTAGCTTGCCACGGCGATCGCAAAGCGGGTGTCGTCATCGGCTTGTTTTAAAGTGATGGCACCGACCGGCACGGCTTGCTCCAATAAAATCGAGGTTTTGCCCTGCGGTTTTTTGTAGCGCACGCGCACATGGGCGTATTCGTTAGCGTAGCCGCCGGTGGCGGCCGACGGCGTGTAGCGCGACGGGCTGTTCCAGCCTTTTTCTCCGGCGGGGATGATTTCGTACAGCGCGGTCACGCTGTGACCGGCGCCGATGTCGCCCGCATCGACTTGGTCGTTATTGAAGTCTTCTTGGCGCAGCGCACGGTTTTCATAGCCGACGAGGCGGTATTCGGCCACGGTGGCGGGGTTGAATTCCACTTGGATTTTCATGTCTTGCGCCACGGTGGCAAGCGTGGAAGTCAATTGCCGTTGCAAGACTTTTTTCGCTTCTTGTTCGTTGTCGATGTAGCTGTAGTTGCCATCGCCCGCATCGGCGATTTGTTCCATCAGCTGCTCGTTGTAATTGCCCGAGCCATAACCAAACGTGCTCAAGGAAATACCGCTTTTGCGTTTTTCCGCCACCATGCTTTTGAGCGTGTCAAAGTCGGTGATGCCGACGTTAAAATCGCCGTCGGTGGCGAGCAAAATGCGGTTGATGCCGTTGTTGATGTAGGCTTTTTGCGCTTGCTTGTACGCCAACTGTATCGCGGCTTCGCCTGCGGTCGAACCGCCTGCCTGCAAGCGGTTAATCGCTGCGAGAATCTTGTCTTTGTGCCGGCCGGAAGTCGGCGGCAAAATCAATTCTTCACCCGAAGCATAGGTGATTAAGGTCACTTTGTCTTGCGGGCGCAATTGTTCGGTCAGCAAGCGTAAGGTTTTTTTTACGAGCGGCAGTTTGTTCTCACTCATCATCGAGCCGGAAACATCCACCAAAAACACCAAATTCGCCGCAGGCAGTGTGCCGAAGTCGCGGTTTTCGGCGGCAATGCCGATTTTGATGAGTTTCGCGTTCGCCTGCCACGGCGAATCCACGGTCACGGTGTGAATCGCAAACGGATGTTCGCCCTTGGGCTGCGGATAAGCGTAGTCGAAATAATTCAGCAGCTCTTCGGTACGCACCGCATCGGCAGGCGGCAGGCGACCGTCGTTCAAAAAGCGGCGCACATTGCTGTAACTGCCGGTATCGACATCAATACTGAAGGTGGAAACCGGTTCTTGTGCCACGATGTGTACCGGATTGTCGCTGATTTTGCCGTAGCGTTCGGTGTTTTGCGGCGGGATAAAGCTGCGCTCCAAAGACGTGCGTTGATATTGCATATCGCCGCGAATTTGTCCGTACAACACCACGCCGCCCGATGCAGGTGCAGGCGCAGTGCGCTGTTTATTGGCTTGGGTATTGTCCGACTGCGTGCCGCACGCGCTTAATGCGGCGGCGAACAACAGGGAAAACAATAATTTGTGCTGATTTTTCATCATCATGGCTCCCGTGAAGGACGGTTGAGAATAAAGGTATGACCGCGAATCCATCGAGGGCTTGCATCAGGCTGAGACCTTTGCAAAAATCCGTCCCGCGGCGCATTTCTTTGGAATGCGCTCCTCGAAAGCTTGCCTATCTATAGATATGTCTGCGCTTTCTGCGGTGCTATTCGAAGCGACTGCATCCACATGACAGACTTTTGCAAAGGTCTCAGGCAGCGATTGCGCGGCCGACATCACCGCCCCAGCAGTTTGCATAAGGCATCTTCGTCCAAAATAGTGATATCCAGTTGCTGTGCTTTATCCAGTTTGCTGCCGGCGGCGTCACCTGCGACCACGTAATCGGTTTTTTTCGAGACGCTGCCTGAAACTTTGCCGCCGGCGGCTTCGATCATCGCTTGCGCTTCGTCGCGTTTGAGCGTGGGCAGCGTGCCGGTGAGGACAAAGGTTTTTCCGTCCAGCAAACTTGCCGTGCTGGCGGTGTTCTCTTCAGGCAGTCTTGCTTGCAGTTTCGTACAAAAAGCCGCGATGGCGCGCAGTTGTTCACGCGTTCCCGTTTGCGCCAGATAATCGCGCCACGCGTCCGGCGCGTCGGGCAGAGAGAATAAACCTTCCATGTTTTCACCTGCGGCTTGCCATAATTCGGCAACACGCTTTTCGCTCAAACCGTGCGGCAAACGCGCCAGCCATGCGGTCGGCGCGAGCAGCGGGCGCAGCAGGGGCGAGGGCGCGCGCTCTTGCGGCGTTACGCCTGCCTGCAATAAATCGTCTAGTTGCCGTTGATGATGTTCCTGTGCAAAAAAACGCGCCAGCGATGCCGCTACCACGCCGCCGATGTCGGGCAAATTCGCCAGCAAGGCGGCAGGCGCATGGCGTACCCATGCCAATTCGCCGAAAAAGTCGCTTAAGGTTTTGGCGGTTTTTTCGCCGACGTGACGAATGCCGAGCGCGAAAATCAGGCGCGCCAAAGGCGGCTGCTTGCTGTTTTCGATGCCGAGCAAAATGTTTTCCGCCCATTTGATGGGCATATCGGCAGGGATTTCATCACGTTCAGGCAGCCGTGATAAAGCATGGTCGGCAGCGAATTTCATGGCTTGCAGCCGCGCGATGTCCAAGCGGTAAATATCGGCAAACGAGGTCAAAACCTCCAGCTCCACCAGTTTTTCGATGTAGCGTTCGCCAAAGCCTTCAATGTCCATCGCACGGCGCGAGGCGAAATGGATCAAAGCCTGCGCATGTTGGGCACGGCAATCCATACCGCCCGAACAGCGCGCCACCGCTTCGTCCGCCTCGCGTTCAATCGCGCTGCCGCACACCGGACACTGTTCAGGCAGCCTGAACGGTACGCTGTGCGGCGGACGGCGTTCCGGCAGCACCGCCACCACTTCGGGAATCACATCACCGGCGCGGCGTACCCATACCGTATCGCCGATGCGCACGTCTTTGCGCGCGATTTCGTCCTGATTGTGCAAAGTCGCGTTGGTCACGGTCACGCCGCCGACCGCCACCGGTGCCAGTCGCGCCACCGGTGTCACCGCGCCGGTACGCCCGATTTGCACTTCGATGTCCTCTACCACGGTTAAGGCTTCTTCGGCGGGGAATTTATGCGCAATCGCCCAGCGCGGCGCACGCGCGATAAAGCCCAAGGCTTGCTGCTGCGCCAAGTTATTGACCTTCATCACCACGCCGTCAATATCGAAATCCAGCTTAGCACGACGGGCGGCGATGTAAGCGTAATGGCGCAATGCCGCTTGCACGTCGGGACACACGCGCCATAAATCCGCAGGCGGCACGGGAATGCCGAAGCTTTGCAGCAGCGCGATTTCCTCGGCATGGCTGCTCACCGCCAAGGCATCGTCCAGCCGCGCAATCGCATACGCAAAAAAGCGCAAACCGCGGGCGGCGGCGATTTTCGCGTCCAGTTGGCGCAGCGAACCGGCGGCGGCATTGCGCGGATTGGCAAAGGTTTTGCCGTTATCGGACAATTGGCGCGCATTAAGCTTGGCAAAGTCGCTTTTGAACATCAACACTTCGCCGCGCACTTCCAAGATTTCAGGCAGCCTGTCGCCGAGCAGTCGCAACGGCAGGGTTTTGATGGTACGGATGTTGGCGGTCACGTCTTCGCCGCTGACACCGTCGCCGCGCGTGGCAGCCTGCACCAACACGCCGTTTTCATACAGCAAAGACACCGCCAAGCCGTCGAATTTCGGTTCGCTGACGTATTCGCATTGTGCTAAACGCAAGGCGGTACGCACGCGCTCGTCAAACGCCAATACTTCGGCATGGTTAAATTGCCCGTGTTCGTCTTGCGGTGAAAAAGCATTGTTCAGCGACAGCATGGGTATGACGTGCTTGACCGTGGCAAACGCGCTTAACGGCGCACCGCCCACGCGCAGGGTCGGCGAATCAGGCTGCCTGAAAGCAGGATATTGCGCTTCCAAGGCTTCCAGTTCGCGGTACAAACGGTCGTATTCCGCATCCGGCACCGCCGGCGCGTCCGCTTCGTAATAGGCGCGAGCGTATTGATTAAGCAGGGCGGTGAGGTGTTCGATGGTGTGACGCGGATCGGATAAAGGCATGATGCGAAGCGTAGATAAAATTCAAGAAAACGGATTAAGAACTTTCAGGCAGCCTGAAACCCGTTACGGAGAATATGGGGCATAAAAAATGCGGATATGCAGTCGATACACATCCGCACCAAGTATTGATTAAGCAAACAGCCGTTGCGCCAGCTCATCGCCCGGCACAATGCCGGCGGCGCGCATTTCGTCTTGCCGTTCGGCAACATAATCGCCGATGTTGCGCAGCCATTGCGTGGACAATACTTCGGTTTTGTCGTCCACCAAATCCAGCTCCAAAATACTGGCCAGCCGCACCGCCAAATCCATAAAGCGGTCAAAATTTTTCTCGCCCGGCGGTACATGGGTGATGTCGAACAACATGCTGAAACCTCTGTAATTCTGCGCTGCCAGCAGTGCGGCGGTAAACGGTTTGTCTTCCAATTCCACCACGCGGAACAATGCCTCGTCTGCGTTCGGGAAATAAAACGCACCGTCATGCGACAGTTCGAAACCGACGGATTCCAGCGTGGCACGCAGCTCGCTGCCGACAATCGAGGTGCGCGACACCAGATGAATCGCAATAATCTGATCCACGCGCGCGCACAATTCGTCCAAGGGGCGCGCCACGCGCAAAAACGCGGCGACATCGGTCAAGTGCAAGCCGCCGTCCATATGCTGGGCAAATTCATTGACCTTTTCCCCGAACTGCTCCAAATCCGCCGTGCCCGCCAAACCCGAACGGCTGATCGCCTGCAAACCGATGACAAACGCCTGATAATCCACGCCGGGAATCGGCTCGGCCAACTGAAACTGCCCATCCATGGTGCAGCCGGCAATGCGGAAACGGTGACGGTTGGACAGACGCGGCATGGCGGACAATTCGCGCGGCGCACGCAAGGAGACATACGCCATGTAATCGAAATTCGGGTTAAACCACGGCAGTTCGGTTTTTTGCAAATCTTTAAGGGGGATCAACAGCTTTTGTGTGGCGGCGGGTGCGGTACGCTCGGTTTGCGCCAGTGTGACTTCGGAAAATTGATAAGTGTGGGCGGGGGTTTCCTCGCCGCTGAGAATGTCTTTTTCGTAAAACTCTTCATTTGGCAGCGGGGTTTCGATCGTCTCTTCAGTGGCAGGATGCGGAACATCTTCTTTTTCTGCCTGCGGTGCAGATTTTTTGAAGGGATTAAGCCTGCCGCTGCTGCCGTCACGCACTTCTTGCGCCGCGCCTTCCAACAAGGCATCGCGATCGGCATGCCCGAACTGAGCGCGGATTTTTTTACGGTATTGATTTTCTTGGTAAAGATTGTACGCCAGCACCGCCAGAATAATCGCCGCCGCCAGCACCAGCACCCATAAAACGGATTGATTCATAAACATATCCCGCAGATAAAAGCTTAACGCGCCCGATTATAACGAAAAATACGCCGATACGGCGCATCTTATTTGTGTTTGTGCGTTTCAGGCAGGCTGAGACCTTTGCAAAGGTCTCAGCCTGCAAGCGAAACGTTCAACATCGCCGTATTTTTGCAAGCGGTTAAGGCAGGCTTAATTTTCCCCGCGCACAATGCGTACCGTCAAACAGCGTCAAAGCGCGCTGATGAGACCACAAAATACCACGCTCCCTGAAACGGGAGCGTTTAATGATGAACGATGAAAAGGAAAAAACAGATGAGTCAAAAAACAACTTGGATCGCCGCTGCAATCGGCGGTTTTACTTTGGTGGCGTTGGCCATCGCAGCGGTCAAGCTGCTGAATCCTGCGCCGCAATCCATGACTTTACCTGCGCCCGTGGCAGGCAGCGCGACCACGCCGGTCGCCGTGCAAAAGGTGGCAACACCGAGTAACGGTGCACGTTTTAGCGCGGAGCAAGCGCAGGAGATTGTGCGCAAAACCGCGCCCAACGCCAAGGTGAACGGCGTGGCGGAACTGGTGAACTATGGCGGCACCATGGCGTATGAAGTGAATGCGAACACGGGCAAATTCTATATTGATGCGCAAAACGGTGCGGTACTGGCCAAACCTGCCGCGGTCAATAACAATGCGCCGCGTCAGCAGTATGCGCAATACGATGGCGAACAGGAAAAAGAGCGCGGCGAACGGCGCAAATACAAAAAAGACCATGACGATGACGACGAGGAAGACGACGATGACTAACGCGAATCAATTGGCCGGCAAACTGCTGCTGGCCGGCAGCTCGGTGTTGGGGATTATGCTGGGTTGGGCGGGTTTGGCGTATGCGCAACGTGCCGAAACGACGGCACAAAATACGACGCAAGCCGACGAGGCAACGCTGATGGCGCCAGCCGACGAGCCGAACTTGGCCAGTTTGCGCTACGTGGCGGTGAAAGACACCGCGCCTTTGCGCCAAGTATCGCGTTACAGCGCGCCCAAACGGGTGTACACCCGTTCGTCGGATTGATCGAGGCTGCCTGAACCATGTACGGCATCGCGTTCCAAGCCATGGGCTGCCATATGGAAGCCTTGCTCGATAGCGACGATTTGCAGGCAGCCTATGCGCTCAATGCGGTCGCGGCACAATTCGCCGCGTGGGAGCAAAGCTTCAGCCGCTTTCGCTGCGACAGCGAATTGAGTTTGCTTAATCAAAAGCGGCAGGGCGTGGTGAGTGAGGATTTGTGGCAGGTGCTTCAGGCAGCCTGTGGCATGGCGCGTTTCAGCACAGGCTTGGTCACGCCCTTGGCAGGTAAAGCGGTGCGGCAGGCGGGTTATGCGCAGAGCTTTGTGGCAGGGTGGGATATTGATGCGCCTGAGGAAAACGTTACCGTTGCCGATTGGCAAGCCATTTTGTTCGATGCCAAACGACGGCATGTCACCTTACCGCCAGAGGCGGATTTGGATTTGGGCGGCATGGCCAAAGGCTGGTGTGCGCACAAAGCGGTTGAAGATTTGGGTCGATTCGCACCGGCACTGGTGGATGCCGGCGGCGACATTGCGGTCAGCGGAGCGTTGCGCGACGGCTCGGCGTGGGAAGTGGCACTGGGACGGCGTGAAGACAAGCCGACTGCGTTTTTATTTTTAGATCAAGGTGCGGTGGCGACTTCGGGGCGTGATGTGCGCCATTGGCGAAAAAACGGGCGGTTACACCATCATATTATTGACCCGCGCACCGGACAACCCGCGCAAAGCGATGTGATGCGCGCCACGGTGGTAGCCGAGCACGCGGTGCTTGCCGAAGCGGCGGCTAAAGTGATCCTGATTCAAGGCAGCAGCGCAGGTCTGGCATGGGCGACGCAACAAGGTTTGGCGGCTTGTGTGTGGAGCGAGCAGGGTTGGCAGAGCAATGATGTTTTTGCCGCCGGAGGTTTCAGGCAGCCTGTATTGCTTTAAAGAAGCCGATTGCTTTGTGCTTCATTGCCGCACGGGCATGGGAGGTTCTGAGCAACTTGTGACGGCGGCTTTCACTGCTCTTTTTACGTCATACTGCGTCACACCTATAAGGCAATAGAACCACTATTGCCTTATAGCCGTTCCTTGTCTGCCACAAAAATAGCAATAAAATCCACTCGCCAAAATTACTCAAAACCTCCCACTTTCTTTGCTTCGTCAAAGAAAGTAAGCAAAGAAAGACGACCCCACGGCGCAGGTTTTGGCTTTGCCAAAACTTCCCGTTCAAAAAGCCGTTTGTGCGGCGGGCTTGAACTCGTGTCGGCTTCGCCGCCACTCAAACAGGCAAGCCCTTTTTCCGCAAAAACGGCTTTTTGAATGGCTGCTTCAAGGGGATAGCGCGGATGAAATAAAGGTTTCTTCCGGTTTGATGTTTTGGGTTTGAGCAATGTTGAGAATATTAAAACATCTTCTGAAAACAAGACTTACGTAAACGCTATCTAAATACGGACAACAAAATCTTTCTACAAAGGAATCATGTACATGAAACAAAACATCAGCACCCCTGCCTTGCCCTTAATCGGCGGCTTGGTATTGGGGTCAATCGCGGCGGCATGGGTGATGCAAGACACCTTGCAAACTTTGGTCATGGCTTTGCAGGCGGACGGTAAAGCCTTTTGGCATCTGGCACGGGCTTCGGGTTTGGCGGCGTATGCGGTGTTGTCGCTGAGCATGATTTTCGGCTTAAGCATTGCGTCGCGTGCCGCAGAAAATGCCGCTGCGATGTTGTCGCTGCACCGTTTCAGCGCCTTGTTGGGTTTGGGATTAGGCCTGTTGCACGGTGCGCTGTTGTTGGGCGATGCTTATTTGCAGCCGAGTGTGGCGCAATTGCTGATACCGTTTGCGGTGCCGCATCGTTTGTGGCTGTGGATCGGTTTGGGACAGGTGGCGTTTTATGCCCTATTGCCGATTGCGGTGGCTTTTTATCTGCGCCGGCCCTTGGGCAGCAGTGCGTGGCGCTGGTTGCATTACACCGTGTTCACGGCGTATTTGATGGCAACCTTGCACGGACTTTTTGCCGGCAGCGACACCTTGACCCTGCCTGCATTGACGGTTTATGTGCTGTGCAACAGCGCGGTGATCGGTTTGGTGGTGTATCGGATTATCGAAGCATTGTCGTTGCGTTAGCCCATATTTAATCACTGCAACATAAAAAAAGGCTGCCTGAAAACTTTCAAGCAGCCTTGTTGTTTGGTCAACCGATTAGTGGTTGGCAAACTGGTTCATGGTGTTGTCTTTACCGCCGGCTTTCAGTGCTGCTTCACCCGCAAAGTATTCTTTATGGGTGTCACCGATGTCCGAACCTGCCATGTTTTGGTGTTTCACCGTGGCGATGGTGTTGCGGATTTCGCGGCGTTGTACGCCTTTGACGTAAGCGAGCATGCCTTCTTTGTCGAAGTAACCTTTCGCCAAATCGTCGGTGGACAATGCGGCGGTGTGGTAAGTCGGCAAAGTGATCAGGTGATGGAAAATACCGGCACGTTCGGACGCGTCGCGTTGGAAGGTGCGGATTTTCTCGTCGGCTTCACGGCCCAGATCGGTGTCGTCGTAGTCTACGCTCATCAGACGGTCACGGTCATAAGCGGAAACGTCTTTACCGGCTTCTTTCCAAGCGTCGAACACTTGTTGACGGAAGTTCAGCGTCCAGTTGAACGACGGGCTGTTGTTGTACACCAGTTTCGCGCTCGGGATCACGGCACGGATTTTGTCCATCATCGAAGCGATTTGCTCAACGTGCGGTTTTTCGGTTTCGATCCACAGCAAGTCGGCACCGTTTTGCAGTGAGTGGATACAGTCCATGATCACGCGATCAACACCGCTGCCTTTTTTGAATTCAAACAAGCCGCTGGCCAGTTTGGTCGGGCGGATCAGTTTGCCGGCGGCGCGTACCACGACGTCACCGTTTTTCACTTGAGCGATGTCGGTGATTTCTTCACCGGCGATGAAGCTGTTGTATTTGTCGCCGATGTCGCCTTCTTCACGCGAAACGGCGATTTGTTTGGTCAGGCCTGCGCCCAAAGAGTCGGTACGGGCAACAATTACGCCGTCGTCCACGCCCAATTCCAAGAACGCATAGCGTACGGCGTTGATTTTGGCGATGAAGTCGTCGTGCGGTACGGTGACTTTACCGTCTTGGTGACCGCATTGTTTTTCGTCGGCGACTTGGTTTTCGATTTGGATCGCGCACGCACCGGCTTCAATCATGCGTTTGGCCAAGAGGTAAGTGGCTTCAACGTTACCGAAACCGGCGTCGATGTCGGCAATAATCGGCACAACGTGGGTTTGGTAGTTGTTGATTTGGTTCAGCAATTCGGTTTCTTTGGCTTTGTCGCCGGCAGCGCGGGCATCGTCCAAAGCGGTGAACAGCATGTCCAGTTCACGCGCGTCGGCTTGGCGCAAGAAGGTGTAGATTTCTTCAATCAGATCCGAAACGGCGGTTTTTTCGTGCATGGATTGGTCAGGCAAAGGGCCGAATTCCGAACGCAAACCGGCAACCATCCAGCCGGAGAGGTACAGGTAGCGGCGTTCGGTGCTGTTAAAGTGTTTTTTGATGGAGATCAGTTTTTGTTGTGCCACAAAACCGTGCCAGCAGCCCAGAGATTGGGTGTATTTTGCGTGGTCTTTATCGTACTCTGCCATGTCGCGGCGCATGATGGCAGCGGTGTATTTGGCAATGTCCAAACCGGTTTTGAAGCGGTTTTGCAATTTCATGCGTGCCGCGAATTCCGGATTGATGGCGTGCCAGCCTTCGCCTGCCTGATTTTTGGTCTCGGTGGCGGACTTGATGACATCTTGATAATTCGACATAGTTTTTTCCTTATGTTCTGTATGATTGAAGAATAAAAACACACATCTGGTGATGCGATGCACAATTTTACTCAATTTTGCCTGTGCTTGGCTAGTCTCTGTCTAAAAAATCATTTTTTATCATTGGCATAGAATGCGCTGCCTTTTTTCATATTCATTCTTTTTTGCTGCTTGAAAGGATATAAGCAGCATAAAAGTGCGCTTTTGACCGTGCTTTGAGTGTGGTTTTGTTATTCGCTGTTCGTTTGTGAACAGAAAGGCTGCCTGAAATTTTTTTGAGCGGACGGGTGCTTTCAGGCAGCCTGAGACCTTTGCAAAAATCTGTCCTGCGGCACATTTCTTTGGAATGCGCTCCTCGAAAGCTTGCCTATCTATAAGATATGTCTGCGCTTTCTGCGGTGCTATTCCTGCGAACTGCATCCGCATTACAGACTTTTGCAAAGGTCTCAGCCTGTTGTGTTTTGTGTTGCCGGATATTTTTCGGCATTGTAAGCAGGCATAAAAAAACCGCAACCTGACGGCTGCGGTTTTTGTGTGGATTTCAAATCAGCGTTTGAACATATTGCCGAATTTTTGGTTGAATTTGTCCACGCGACCTGCGCTGTCCACGATTTTTTGTTTGCCGGTGTAAAACGGGTGGCATTCGGAGCAGACTTCAATGTGGAAGCTGTCTTTTTTCATGGTGGAGCGGGTGGTGAATTTATTGCCGCAGGAGCAGTTAACGGCAACTTCGTGGTATTCGGGATGAATGTCGGTTTTCATGGGGTTTCCTTGTGCGGGCGCAGGGGTTGTGCCTGCGCTTCATTAAAAATAAGTCGGACATTATCGAATGTTTCTCGATTTATATCAAGTGTTTTGTGGATTATTTTATCGGGTGACGGTCTGTTGCGGCTTTCGATCACGGCTTTGCGCTACAATTTGCTCATCTTCAATCGGAAAGAAAAATCATGGGCGCGTCTCGATTAGGGTTGTGGTGTCTGTTGCTGCTGTTTCAGGCAGCCTTTGCCGACTTCGGCATGGCTTTGGGCGGCAAGCCGAAATACGGCAAGGATTTCACTCATTTTGCCTATGTGAATCCGCACGCGCCCAAGCGCGGTATGCTGACCGTGCCTTTGACCGGCAGCTTTGATACTTTGAATCCGCTGACGCTCAAAGGCTCGAAGGAAGCGGGCGTCAGCTTGCTCACGCTGGACACTTTATTAATGCAAAGCGAGGACGAGCCGTTTGCCGCTTACGGCTTGATTGCGGACGATGTGGTTTTGGCGGACAACGGCTTGGCGGCGACGTTTCGCATTCATCCGCAAGCGCGCTTTCATAATGGCGATCGCGTGAGCGCGCATGATGTGGTGTATTCGTTTCGCACTTTGACCCAAGATCAAGCCGCCGATCCGTTGTACCGTTTTTACTGGGCGGGCGTGGCCAAGGTGCAGGCGCTGGACGAGCGCAGCGTACGGTTTGACTTCAAAGAGAAAAACGCGGAGTTGCATTTGATTTTGGGGCAATTGCCGGTGTTTTCGCACAAAAGCTTTCCGCAAGGCTTGGCGGCGGCAGGTAATGTCGTGCCGATCGGCTCCGGGCCGTACCGTTTGCAACGCACGGTCAGCGGGCGCATGAGCGAGTTTGTGCGCGATCCTGCTTATTGGGCGCAAAACTTGCCCACGCGGCGCGGCATGTACAACTTTGACACGATTCGCTTTAAGTATTATCAGGACGAAACCGCACGGGTTGAGGCTTTGAAAGCGGGGGAATATGATGTGATTGCGGAGAATGTGGCGCGTTTGTGGGCGCGCGCTTATCCGGAAAAAGTCTTGCAAAAGCGCGGCTTGGTTAAAAATACCTTTGCGCACCGCAATAATGCGGGGATGCAGGGCTTTGTGTTGAATCTGCGGCGTGAGGCGTTGCAGGACGAGGCTTTGCGCCGCGCTTTGGTGTTGAGTTTTGATTTTGAATCGGTCAATCAACTCTTGTTTTACGGCTTGTATCGGCGTGCCGACAGTTTTTTTACCAATACCGAATTGGCGGCGACAGGGCTGCCTGAAGGCGATGAGCTGAGGATTTTGCGTTCGGTGCAGGCGGATGTGCCGTCGGATATTTTCAGCACGCCCGCCGTGATGCCGCCTGTGATTGATCCGCAACTGGGCGTGCGTCCGAATTTGATTCGGGCGCGTGACGGCTTGCTGGCGGCAGGTTATGTGTACCGTGAAGGCTATGTGACGGACGCGCACGGACGGCGCGTGGGGTTGGAGTTATTGTTGCCGGGTAAGGCGTTTGAGCGCGCCGCCGCCAAATGGCAGCGTGATTTGGCAAAAATCGGCATCACTTTACAGCTGCGCACCACCGATGCCGCTTTATTTCAGAAAAGATTGAACGACTTTGATTATGATATTGCCTTGGTCGGTTACGGCAACAGTTTAAGTCCGGGCAACGAGCAGTTCAATTACCACAGCTGCGCCGCCGCCCGTACCGCAGGTTCGCAAAACTATGCCGGCATCTGCGATCCGGCGGTGGAGAAGATATTGCCGTATTTTTTGAATCCGCGCGATCGGGACGAACTTGTGGCAGCGAGCCGTGCCTTGGATCGCATATTGCGGCGCAAACACATGATTGTGCCCAATTGGTATGCCGACCGTCACCGCATGATTTACCGTGCGGATTTAAGGCAGCCTGAAACCTTGCCTTTGTATTATCAAGGTTTGACGTGGGCGATTCAGACGTGGTGGCGGTGAGGGGCTTGAACTACCGGCGAAATTCGCGCGCCGCCAGCAGCAAATAATGAAACATCGACCACAAGGTCAAAATACACGCGATCACCATCAGCACATTGCCCAAAAACAGAAAATCCAGACCGAGCGACGGGATGCGATCAATCAGCAATAAAATAATCGCGACCATTTGCGCGGCGGTTTTGAATTTGCCGATGGTGGCGACCGCGATGCTGTTGCGTTTGCCCGCTTGTGCCATCCATTCGCGCAATGCCGAAATGGTGATTTCGCGTCCGATAATGATCATCGCCGCAATCGGGCTGGTTCTGTCCAAATACACCAGTAAAATCAAAGCCGCCGCCACCATCAGCTTATCCGCCACCGGGTCAAGAAACGCGCCGAAATCCGAAGTCTGCTGCCAGCGTCGCGCCAAAAAACCATCAAACCAGTCGGTAATCGCCGCCAAGGCAAAGATTGCCGCTGCCAACCAATCCAGCCAGTGCGGATCGACTTCGCGATAAGGCAGGAAAAAAAGCAGGGTAAAAACAGGGATAAGAATAATCCGCAGCCAAGTCAGGGCAATCGGCAAATTCCAATTTTTCATGATGTCGGGTCAGTATCGGGTCGGGTTGGGGCGGTTTTGATGCCGTAGAATAACCACAGCATCGCCGCCAGCATCAGCAGGCTTGCCGCGTAACGCGCCACCACGGGCGGAGCCCACACAAAATGCAGTGCCGCCAATGAAAACAAAATCATCACGCCGGCAAAAGTCTTGGTGCGGCGTGAAATGGCGCGGTCATTTTGCCATTGGTGCAGCATCGGCCCGAAAATACGGTGGTGTTGCAAATAAGCATGAAAACGCGGCGAACTCTTGGCGGCACAGTACGCCGCCAACAAAATAAACGGCGTGGTCGGCAAGACCGGCAAAAAAATACCTGCCACACCTGTCAAAAAAGCAAGTGTACCAAGAATTAAAAAGAAGGGTCTGCTTATTTGTGGCATCTTTGTGACAAGAGATTGTGTTGCGGGCGATTGTGACAGATTTTGCCTGAAACAGACAAGCCTGTCTCTGGGCAAGCTGCTTTCAGGCAGCCTGAATATAGGGGATCTCTGGAACGAAGTTCATAGGCTCTTCAAAAGCAGCAGGTTATGGCTTTGTGGAATGATCGTGGAGAGTTTTGCACCGGCAACAGGCAAAAAAAATGCCCCAAAAAGGGGCAATGTGGCGCGGCGGACGACTATCGAATCAGT
>JAUNUS010000013.1:33791-64932 GCA_030538055.1 Neisseria sp. | reverse complement strand
AAGTAAGTCGCCGCGCGGCGATAGAGCGCGAAGCAAACAGCTTCTGCAAAACAATACAGGCGGCCTAAAACGAAGTTTCTGCGAAGCTAAAACATACTGACACCTTTCAGACAGCCGTCTAAGATTTTCCTATAAGCTCTTATAAAACGCTCAGCTTGACTTGTACAGACACCACCTAGTCCAGATTTTAACAGGCTGCCTGAAACATTCCCACAAAAAAGCCGATTCGCGAGAATCGGCTTTTGACCCTTCAAAACGGATTGTTAAATATCCACTCGTGCCATCAGGGCATTATCCTCGATAAAGGCACGGCGCGGTTCGACTTCGTCGCCCATCAGGGTCACGAATACATCGTCCGCTGCCATCGCATCTTCCACTTTGACCTTCAGTAAGCGGCGCACTTCGGGGTTCATGGTGGTTTCCCACAACTGATCGGCGTTCATCTCGCCCAAGCCTTTATAGCGTTGAATGCTCATGCCGCGTTGCGCGTCTTTCATCAACATCTCCAAAGCTTCGGCAAAACTCGTGATCGGGCGGCTGTTCTCGCCTTTGAGCAATTGCGCGCCCTCTTGAATCAGCCCTTGCAAAGCATCGGCGGCGCGGCGCAATACTTGGTAGTCGCTGCTGTCCAAAAAGGCTTGCGTCACATAGCTTACGTTCACATTACCGTGCAATTGGCGGGTGATTTTCAGCAGACGACGCTCGGCATCGCCCGCACTTTCCAGCCGGATATCTTCATTGTTTAAAGCTGTATTCAGCGCATCAATGGCTGCCTGAACATCAGCATCGCTTTCCAGACTCAATACCGGCGTGTACAGCATCGCATTCAACACCGCTTGGTCAATGCTGCGGCTTTCTCGGGCAATCACGCTTTTCGCCGTCAGATAATGTCCTGCGATCTGGGCGAGTGCGTCGCCTTCCAAAGTGTTACCGCCGCTGACGATTTGCGCCTTATCCAAAGCCAGACTCAGCAAAAATTTATCCAGCTCGCCATCGTCTTTCAGGTAGCGTTCCTGCTTGCCGAATTTAGCCTTGTACAAAGGCGGCTGCGCGATGTAAATATGACCGCGCTCGACAAGTTCCGGCGTTTGGCGGTAGAAAAAGGTCAAAAGCAAAGTCCGAATATGCGCACCGTCCACGTCCGCATCGGTCATGATGATGATGCGGTGATAGCGCAGTTTTTCGGGATTGTATTCGTCTTTGCCGATGCCGCAGCCCAAGGCGGTGATCAAGGTTGCCACTTCTTGGCTGGCGAGCATACGCTCGAAACGGGCTTTTTCCACGTTCAAGATTTTACCGCGCAAGGGCAAAATTGCCTGAAACTTACGGTCACGCCCTTGTTTGGCGGAGCCGCCTGCGGAATCGCCCTCCACCAGATAAAGCTCGGACAATGCAGGGTCTTTTTCCTGACAGTCCGCCAATTTCCCGGGCAAGCCCAAACCGTCCAAAATACCTTTGCGCCGCGTGATGTCACGCGCTTTACGCGCCGCCTCGCGCGCCCGCGCCGCATCGACGATTTTGCTGCAAATAATCTTGGCTTCGTTCGGGTTTTCTTCCAAAAACTCGCTCAAACCCGTGGTCAAAATTTCGCTGATTACCGGTGAAATTTCGCTGGAGACCAGCTTATCTTTGGTTTGCGAAGAGAATTTCGGATCAGGCAGCTTGACCGACAAAATGCAGGTCAGACCTTCGCGCATATCGTCGCCCGAGGTTTCCACCTTGGCTTTTTTCGCGATTTCGTTTTTTTCGATGTATTGATTGAGCGTGCGCGTCATCACCTGCCGCAAAGCGGTCAAATGCGTGCCGCCGTCGCGTTGCGGAATATTATTGGTGAAGCATTGCACTGCTTCTTGGTAGCTGTCGTTCCACTGCATGGCGCATTCCACGCTCATGCCGTCTTTTTCGCCCAAAGTGTAAAAAATCTTCTCGTGCAGCGGCGTTTTCTTGCGGTTCACATACTCGACAAAGCCGGCAATCCCGCCCGAAAAAGCAAAGTCCTCATGCCGTCCGTCGCGTTTATCGGTCAGTTCGATGCCCACGCCGTTATTCAAAAACGACAATTCGCGAATGCGTTTGGCCAACACATCAAACTGATATTCCACCGTACCGAAGGTGTCCGTACCGGCCAAAAAATGTACGCGCGTGCCCTGTTTGTCCGACGGGCCGATTTCTTTCAACGGCGTAAGCGCCACGCCTTGGCGAAATTCGACAAAGTGTTCTTTGCCATTGCGGTAAATCGTCAGACGCAACCAATCGGACAAAGCATTGACCACCGACACACCCACACCGTGCAAACCGCCTGAAATTTTATAGCTGTTGCTGTCGAATTTACCGCCGGCGTGAAGAATGGTCATGATGACTTCGGCCGCGGAGCGTTTTTCTTCAGGATGAATATCCACCGGAATGCCGCGGCCGTTATCCTCGATGACGATGGAATTGTCCGCCATGATCGTCACGCTGATTTTGTCGCAATGCCCTGCCAGAGCTTCGTCAATCGCATTATCCAGCACCTCAAACACCATATGATGCAGCCCCGTGCCGTCTTGAGTGTCACCGATGTACATACCGGGGCGTTTGCGTACCGCGTCCAAGCCTTTTAACACTTTAATGCTGTCTGCGCCGTAATCTTCGTGCTGAGGAGTATTTGTCATTTTCTGATGAATAAATAATGATTTACAAGAAATCGGCGGAGGTATTCCGCCGATATTGAGGAATAGAGAATTATAGCACAAAACGGCAGTTTTCGCCTGATCTGCACAGGTAAAAACTGCGTTTTAAGCAGATCTTGCCCTGATTGTGATGCTTATCGATAAGGCGTAAAAAAACCTCTCCTTGACGAGAGAGGTTTAAGCATATCGGTTACCGCTTATGGTGCGGCAGTTGCCGTCGGCAAAGATGCAGGGCTGCCAAACCATTTCTGGTGAATTTTGGCATAAGTGCCGTCGGCCTGAATCGCTTGCAAGCCGGCATTCACTTCATTGGCCAAGTCTTTACGTCCTTTTTTGATCATAAAACCCATGTATTCTTTTTGCGGCTGCTGATGCTCGATGACACGCAGATCGTTTTTACCCGGACTGGCATCTGCAGCCAGCGTGTTGACGTAATAGCGCATAACACCACCCTCGCCCACCGCACTGTCAGTCTTACCCGACAACACATCCCGAAACGCCAAATACTGGGTGTTTTCCTCAATCACATTACCCTGAAACTCTCTGATGACATCCGCATGCGTGGTTGCCGTTTGTGTTGCCACCGATTTACCTTGGAGGTCGGCAAAAGACTCAATCCCACTGTCGGCCCGTACCACCGCCACCCGTGTACTTTCAGCATAAGGCATAGAAACTTCAAATCGCGCCAAGCGCTCCGGTGTGATTTTAAGGGCGGCGGCCACAATATCACGCTCACCGGTTTCCACAGTATCAAAAATCCCATCCCACGGACGGCTCAAAATCTGAACGCGAAAGCCTTGTTTTTCACCAATCGCTTCCAGTAAGTCGGCATCAAATCCGATCACTTTACCGGCTTCATCTCTGAATTCATACGGCGCATAAGACGCTTCCGTGGCCACCAGATAAGTCGGCATGTCTTGGATTGCCGCTTGTGTGACGGCTGGTGCGGCATCGGTTACCGTTTCCTGTGCAGCTTGCTGTGAGCAACCGCTGATCAGCAATCCCGCCAAGATTAAACTTGGAATAATGTATTTGATTTGACGTTTTTGCATGGCTAATGCCTCCGTTAGGTACTGTTAATAACACATCCGGTTTTAAAGTTACGCCGATTGTACATCCAATACAGCTAATTTTCTGTAAAGATGCATGGATTTATTATTGATATTTTTAATACATACGTTATTGTTTATTCAAAAATCTCATTAAATCGAATAATCTTCCGCCGGTGGTTCATACAATAAGCGACTGACGGTGTCACGCGTCAGATTAGGCGCGAAACAGGTGATGAATGCATACATAAAGCCGCGCAAATAACGGTCGCGCCGCAACACCACGCGGGTGACGGAAGGCGCGAACAAATGGCTCGCGTCGATCGCCAGCAAATCATCATCGGCACTGTGATCAAAAGCTTCCTGCGCAATCAAGCCAACGCCTAAGCCCAAGCGCACATAGGTTTTGATCACGTCCGCATCGGAAGACGATAACACCACACGCGGCAAATCCACTTGGGCTGCCTGAAACGCTTGCGCGATCTGCGATTGCCCGTCAAACGCAAAATCATAAGTAATCAACGGCTCGGCGGAAACAGCCTGCAAGCTCGGTTTTTCACCCGACTGCGCCCACACGTGATCTCGTGGCACAATCAAACAACGATTCCACTCACCGCACGGCATATGGCACAAATCGGGATAATGTTCAATCACTTCCGTGGCAATCCCGATATCCGCCGTACCGTCTTCCACCATCGCACACACCGCGGACGGATCACCGGTCTGCACCCGTAAATCGACATCGGGCATTTGCGTCAAAAAACGCCGAATCACTTCAGGCAACACATAACGCGCCTGCGTGTGCGACGTTGCCACCACCAAACGTCCTGCGTCTTGGCGTGAAAAATCGTCACCGATTTTTTTGATGTTCTGCGTTTCGCGCAAAATCCGCTCGGCGGTCTCCAGCACCAATAAACCGGGCTCGGTGACCGCACTTAATTTTTTGCCTTGGCGCACAAAAATCTGCACGCCCAATTCATCTTCCAACAGACGAATTTGCTTGGAAATACCGGGCTGCGAAGTAAACAGAGCATCGGCTGCCGCCGAGACGTTTAAGTTTTGCTTATACACTTCCAGCACATAGCGCAGTTGTTGCAGTTTCATGATAATCGCCCGTCGATAAGGCTGCCTGAAAGCCGTTATCATAACAAGAAAATGATAGCCTTACCGTTTTGCCTATGCTTTATGCTCTTTTTCCCGTCGCAAGAAACAGCACTATAAAGCCTGCCAATCCCGAAAGCGCAGAACCAAACAACACACCTATTTTCGCCTGCTCCTGCCAAACAGGATCGGCAAACGCCAGCAAAGCGATAAACAAACTCATGGTAAAACCGATGCCGCACAATAACGCCACGCCATAGAGCTGCCACCACGTTGCTCCTTCAGGCAGCCTCGTGATTTTGCTTTGCACGAGCAACCACACCGTCCCAACAACGCCTAACTGTTTACCCAAAAATAAGCCGGTCGCAATACCGATCACCACAGGTTCAAACAACACGTCATAATGAAAACCGGCGAACGACACTCCGGCATTGGCCCAACCGAACACCGGCACCACTCCAAAGGCCACCCATGACGATAAGACATGTTCCCATGCAATCAACGGCGTTTCTTGCTCTGCCGACACAGCCACACGCAACGGTATCGTAAAGGCCAACGCCACGCCGGCCAAAGTCGCATGAACGCCCGATTTCAAAATCAACCACCACAATAAACCGCCCAAAATCACATACGGCCATGCCTGCCGCACGCCTTTTTTATTCAAACCATACAACAATCCCAATACCACCATCGCCGCTACCAGATACACCACATTCAATGTCGAAGTGTAAAAAAGTGCAATGATCACGATCGCAGCCAAATCATCCATGATCGCCAGCGCGGTCAGGAAAATTTTCAAAGATACCGGCACTCGCGAACCGAACAAGGCCAATACGCCAAGCGCAAAAGCGATATCGGTCGCAGTAGGAATCGCCCAACCGACAGCAGTGGGAGCGGTCCATCCGTTCAATGCAAGATAAATCAATGCCGGCACAAGCAAGCCGCCGATCGCCGCCAAACCCGGTAATAAACGTTTGGCATTGCTGTCCAACTCTCCCGCCAATAATTCGCGCTTCACTTCCAAACCGACAAACAGGAAAAATATCGCCATCAAGCCGTCATTAATCCAATGCAGCACGCTCATTCCCAGAACATTTTGATTCAAAGTCGATAAATAGACTTCTGCCCATGAAGAGTTGGCCCAATAAATACCCGCCGCCGCTGCCACCATCAAGACAATGCCCGCCGCAGGTTCAGATTGAAAAAAGTACACTATTTTTTTCATTGCTTTCCTAATCGTGGTTGCTTAAGTTAAAAGTGACTGCAGGCAGCCTGTAAAATTCCGTCAATACACGCTTGTTTTTATTGAAATTTACTATATGATGTTTAATCTGATTGAATCATTGGGCCGTATCGGTCTGATTGCATTGAAAGAATTCGCGATGAAACCTTATTTATTGCTATGGTTATGCTTATGCCCATGGAATCTTGCCAACGCGCAAGAACTCTTGCTGGCCAAAGAATATCGCCATCACAACATTCAAGGTTGGGCGATGAGTGAGAAATTGGACGGCGTACGCGCTTACTGGGACGGGAAACGTCTCATCAGTCGCAATGGTTATCCGTTTACGCCGCCGTCAGGTTTCACGCGCGATTTTCCGCCTTTTGCCTTGGACGGCGAACTGTACAGCGCGCGCGGGCAATTTGAGCAGATTTCGGCAGCGGTGCGGGCGCAAAACGGCGATTGGTCGGCACTGAAACTGCACGTATTCGATGTGCCGCACGCCAAGGGTAATCTGCATCAACGCTTGGCAACGCTGCAATCATGGCTGGAAAAATATCCCCACGCAAAGATTGTTGTGATTGAACAGCACACCGTACAAGACTTTGCCCAAGCGCAGGCTTTTTTACACAAAATCGAAGCCGCAGGCGGCGAAGGCGTGATGCTGCGCGATCCGCAAGCACCCTATCGCGGCGGACGCAGCGATCAACTTTTAAAACTCAAAAGCCGCCATGACGCAGAATGCACCGTGACCGCGCATTATCCGGGCAAAGGCAAATATGCCGGCAAAGTCGGCGCGCTCGGCTGCAAAAATCACCACGGCGAATTTCGCATCGGTTCGGGTTTAAGCGATGCCGAACGTGCACATCCGCCGCCCATTGGCACGGTCGTCACGTACCGTTATCGCGGTTTCACGGCGAAAGGATTGCCGCGCTTTGCGACATATGTCCGCGTGCATCAAGCGTTTTAGCGGCTTCCCAACCCTTTCAGGCAGCCTCTAAACATAGTAAAAAGGCTGCCTGAAAGTTTATCTCTCATGCCGCTTAATCTGCGCCATACGAAAACCCAGCGCAAACAAGGTACCGAAATAAACCACCGCACCGCTGCCAATCAACACCGCCAACTGCGCCGCACGTTGCCCGCCGCTACCCGTCCACGCCAGCGGATACCATGTCTGCCGTTGCAGCAGCCACAACACCGCCGCCATCACCGCCAACGCCGCGATCACGCGCCACACAAACACTTTTTGCTCGGGCGCAGGGCGATAAATGCCATGACGGCGCAGCAGGAAATACAGTAAGCCCGCGTTCAAACACGCGCCCAAACCGATCGCCAAGGCCAAACCCGCGTGTTTCCAGTGCCATACAAACGCCAGATTCATCAGCTGCGTCATCACCAGCGTGAAAATCGCGATTTTGACCGGCGTTTTAATGTTTTGCCGCGCATAAAAACCCGGTGCCAAGACTTTAATCAAAATCAAACCGACCAAACCTGCGGCATAGGCGATCAAAGCCTGCTGCGTCATCAAGGCATCGTTCGGCGTAAACTCACGGTACATAAATAAGGTGGCAATCAAAGGAAACGCCAGCAAAGCCAAGCCCACCGCCGCAGGCAATGCCAACAGCAAACACAGCCGAATCCCCCAGCCAAGCAAAGCGGAAAAAGATTCCGTATCCGTTCCGGCAGCATGTTTGGACAAAGTCGGCAGCAGCATCGTCCCCAACGCCACGCCCAAAACCCCCGTGGGCAGCTCCATCAAACGGTCGGCGTAATACATCCACGACACGCTGCCACTGGGCAGAAAAGACGCAAAAATCGTATTGATCACCAGCGAAATCTGCGCCACCGACACCCCGAGCATGGCAGGCAGCATCTGCTTCAACACCCGATTCACGCCCGCGTTATGAAAACTCAGCTTCGGCATGCGCAAAAAGCCCAGCCTTTTCAAAAACGGCAGTTGAAACCCCAGCTGCAAAATACCGCCGACAAACACCGCCCATGCCAAGGCCATCACCGGCTGTGCAAAATACGGAGTGAGAAACAGCGCAAACACAATAAAAGAAATGTTCAGCAGCGTCGGGGTAAATGCCGGTATGGAAAAACGGTTATAGGTATTGAGCAGGCTGCCGACAAAAGAAGACAAAGAAATCAAAAAGATATAAGGAAACGTCACCCGCAGCAAAGCCACCGACAGTTCAAACTTTTCCTGATCCGCCGCAAAACCCGGCGCGGAAATCCAGATCACCACCGGCGCGGCCAGCATCCCCGCCACCGTCACCCAAAACAGAATAAAACTCAACAACCCTGCCACATAACGCGCAAAATCAACCGTCTCCACCTCACCGCGCGTGGTTTTGTACTCCGCCAAAATCGGCACAAACGCCTGCGAAAACGCCCCTTCGGCAAACACCCGCCGCAGCAGATTCGGCAGCTTAAACGCCACAAAAAACGCATCCGTCGCCGCCCCCGCCCCGAAAATCCGCGCAATCACCGCATCACGCACAAACCCCAGCACCCGCGAAAAAAGCGTCATGCCGCCGATTTTAGAAAGCGTGGTGAGTAAATTCATGATGTCGCTACAGATAAAAGGGAAAGCGCAAGTATATACGAAATTGCAGCGACATAAGATTTGCAGCCTCTGTCGAAGATGGATTTGAAAACCGCAAACGTAAGACCTTTACTTGTTCAAGCGTAGTGAATCTCGCATAATGTATTGGTCATTCTCAACTCATCAAAAAGGAACACATCATGACTTACCCCGATTTGAACCAAAAAATCGTCCTGATCACCGGCGGTGCTGCCGGTTTGGGCGCAGCTGCCGCCAAAGCATTTCTTGATGAAGGTTGCAAAGTTGCCATCGTCGATATTTCTGCCGATGCGCTTGCCAAAACACAAGCCGATCTTGGTGTCGGTGCAGATCGCTTGATTGCCATTACAGCAGACGTATCCAAAGAAGAAGATGTCAAACGCTACGTTACTGAAACCGTCACCGCTTTCGGAAGTATTGACGTATTTTTCAATAACGCAGGTATCGAAGGAAAAGTCGCGCCGATTGTGGATCAAAAAACAGAAGATTTTGACCGCGTAATGTCCATCAATGTACGCGGTACTTGGCTCGGTCTCAAGTATGTACTGCCCATCATGTACGCCAAAAAATCCGGCAGCATCATCAATACTTCGTCCATCGGCGGACTAGTGGCAGGGCCGATGCCGGTGTCACCCTACGTCACCTCAAAATTTGCGATTCACGGCATGACACGTGTCGTCGCCAATGAAGCTGCAGCCTACGGCGTACGGGTCAATTCCGTACATCCCTCACCGGTCAATACCCAGATGATGCGTTCACTGGAGAGCGGCTCAGGCGTATCGCAAGAAGCCATTGCCGCAACCATCCCTCTGGGACGGTATGCGGAAGCAGTTGATATTGCCAACATGGTATTGTTTTTGGCCAGTGAAAAATCAAATTTCGTGACCGGATCGCAATTTCGCGTTGATGGCGGTATGCTAAGTTAAAATCAACAGCACAGACATAAGTGATAAACGACGTATAAAGCCAAAATAAAAATCCCAACCGTTTAAGGTTGGGATTTTGCGTATTGGTGGAGGCGGCGGGAATCGAACCCGCGTCCGGAAATCCTCTACGAAGCGTTCTACATACTTAGTCGGATCAATTTGAATCTCGTTTTGCAAACCGCCGATCGACAGGCTGCCTGAAAACCAGTTACCTTAAATCTTATTTTCTGCCAAGTAACCCGACAGAAAACCAGTCAATGTAAGTGACGTTGCCGTGGGTTTTACCCCACACAGCCCATTGACCAGCTGTTGCAACGGCAGGCCTTAAGCGGCCAGTGCGAAAGTTTCGTCGTTTGCGACTATAAGTTTTCAGTGTTTTACGGGTATCTGAGACCCCGGTATGCCCGCATCCGCTTTGCAACCCCCGTCGAAACCAGGATCGCCCCCGTCTGTGGTGTAGCCTGACAGTATATGAGGCTCTGTCAATAAAAATCAAGTTTTAAGTACGGCGGCGGAATTTTTGAAACAGCCACAGCAGCAATATCGCCATCAGGATGGAGGCAATAAAACCTGCACCCTCACCCGCTTTATACCAACCGATAAGCTGCCCGAGGTAGCCTGCCGCCAGCGATCCGGCCACACCCAGCAGCACGGTCATGATAAAGCCCATGTTTTCTTTACCCGGATGCAGCAGTTTAGCAATCACACCGACCACAAAGCCGACCAAAATTGTCCAAAGAAGACCCAACATCGTTTGTTTCCTTATGTTCAGAAGAAAGACAGAGATTGACCCAAAACGGTGATTTAGTCAATCACCATTCGTTTTTCCATTGCCTTAATGCAGAAAAAACAACAGCATCATTGTCCGCATCAATCTTTCGCACTTGTGCAATGCGTTGTCGAACAGGCGGTAAGGCATAGCGCAAAAAGGGGTTGATTTTGCGTTCGTGCGCCAAGCTGACGGGTAAAGTCGGCGTGATTGAGGCTGCCTGAAAGGCTGCGGCAATATCGGGATTATCCGGTTCAATTTCTGCCGCAAAGCACAAATTTGCAGCGGTGTATTCATGTGCAGGATAGAACAAAGTATTTTCAGGCAACCTATTCATGCGTTCCAAAGCCGATTGCAAAGCGTCCATCGTACCGTCAAACACGCGTCCGCAACCGCCGGAAAATAAAGTATCGCCGCAAAACACATGCTGCCGCCCTGCATCATCGTGCAATAAGAACACCACGTGTTCTCGCGTAT
Organism: Neisseria sp.; assembly: GCA_030538055.1. Lineage (GTDB taxonomy): Bacteria > Pseudomonadota > Gammaproteobacteria > Burkholderiales > Neisseriaceae > RGIG9985. The sequence goes on along the minus strand of JAUNUS010000013.1, from coordinate 54,132 downwards.
GCCCCGGCACCGCCCATACGGTCGCGGTACCGCCGTCATAAGAAATGCAATCGCCCTCGCCCACGGGATCGGTCACTTCGGCAATCGCCGCCGAACCGTAAACCTTGCATTGCGGAAAAGCTTGTCGCAATGCCGCGACACCACCGATGTGATCCGCATGGCGATGCGTCAGCCAAATCGCGGATAAGTCACGTCTATGCTGTGTCAGATAAGCCTGTACCGGCGCAGCTTCGCCCGGATCGACACAGATGACGTTTTCACCGTTATCCAGCAGCCAAATGTAATTATCGCGTAAGGCGGGTAAAGGTATGATTTTCATAACATCTTTCCTTTTTATTTAACCACGGATGCGGCAACTTTTGAAAACATCTGCCTCGGGGCGATAAACCGTGGTTTGCACATCGAATAATCCCAGTAAAGACGCAAACAAATTATCGTGGGAAAAGCGTTCATTTTCCGCTTTGGCTTTCAGGCAGCCTGTATTCAATTGTGCAGAACGGGCAAAATGATCTGACGCCCAAAACACCATCGGCACTTGGGTTTGCTCCGGCGGTGCTATCGCGTACGGTGCTGCGTGTAAATACAAACCGCGTTCACCCAAAGATTCGCCATGATCGGAAAGATACCACATGGCGGCATCAATATTTTGATTTTGCTGCAAGAGGTCAATGGTGGATGAGAGCATATGGTCAATGTACGCAATGCCGTTATCGTAAGTGTTCACCAGCTCTTCACGCGAGCAGTCTTGGATTTGATTGGTGTCGCAGGTCGGGGTGAAGCGGCGATATTCCGTCGGATAACGCTGGTAATAAGTCGGCCCGTGGCTACCCATGGTGTGCAATACGATCACCGTATCTTGCTTGATTTCAGCCAGCCGCTGCGGCAGATTCTCCAGCAAACCCATGTCAAAACAGCCTTCAAACGTGCACCATTGCGGGTTGACCTGCTGCCGAATGTCTTCGTTTTCGATGCGCGCACACACGCCTTTACAGCCGCCGTCGTTTTCGCGCCACCATGTGCCGATGCCCGCTTGCTGCAAAATATCCATCACATTGCTGCGGTAGTAAGCCTCTTCTTCATTAAAACCATCACGCCTCATGCCCGAAAACATACACGGTACGGAAATAGCGGTCGAAGTGCCGCACGCAGAAACATCTTTGAAATTAATCACATCGGCACGCTGCGCCAGTTCGGGTGTGGTTTGCCGCGCATAGCCGTTCAAACCCCAGTTTTGCGCGCGCGTGGTTTCGCCAATCACCAGCACCAGCACACGCGGTTTACGCTTGCCGTCGGCAGTGGGCAGTTGCTGCGCATCCATGCCGATCGGGGTGAATACCGGCTTGCTTTTCAGTGCAACAGAAGCCATTTTGATGCCCGAGCCCAGAAAATTGGTCGGGTTCAGCTTATGCACAATCGGCTTGTTATTGCGGAAAAACGGCGCGAAATCATTGTAAAAACCGTAAGCCAAGCCGCCAAACACCAACAAACCCAATATCAGGCTGCCTGAACGCAGCATCACTTCGCGATACCATTTTTCGCAATAGCGAAGCCGAAAAAACTTCACATACAGCAGTGCAGGCAGTACACCGGTCACGCCCACCCACAGCAAGTATTGCCATGACAACAAAGCTTTGGCTTCACCTGCATGGGTTTGCAAAACATTGTGCAACATATCGACATTGAAATAGGCTCCCATGCTCATGGTGGCGTAAGCCGCCGCCGAACCGGCAACAAAAATCAACGGAATAAATAACTTATGCAAATAGGGAATCAAAAACAGATTGATGATGACAAACATTGCCGCCCAAAAGGCCACAAACATCACCAGCAAGAAAATGAAATTGTCAAGATTTAGCGGTTTATCCTGCAACACCTCCCGCCAGTAACCGACATTAAACACACACAGAAAATACAAACACAACCACAACACCGCCCACGGTGCGCGCAATTTGAACATCATGATATAAAGATGATTTCTCGAAAATGTAGATAATTGATTTTTATATGATTTAATAAGAATTAACTTATCAATCAACACCACATTTATCCGTAAACCGCGATAAATTGGCAGCACTATACTCCTGCCGATTTGCAGGTCAAATTAAAAAAATCAATCATGAAATCAGTAATAATCAGACGTTAAAAATGACGTAAAAATACAACATAGCAATTGATTTAAGCACAAAAAAACGCCGCATTGCTGCGGCGTTGGTTTTTCAAAAGCAATCAGTTTTGAACGGACGCGTCCACGCGCTCACGCAATTCTTTTCCTGCCTTGAAATGCGGAACGTGTTTTGCCGGCACATCGACTTTTTCTCCGGTTTTCGGATTACGGCCGATGCGTGCCGGGCGGTGGTTAAGATCGAAACTGCCAAAACCGCGAATTTCGATGCGTTGTCCTTTCGCCAAAGAGCGAGTCATGGTGTCAACAATGACTTTGACGGCTTGGTCAATATCTCGTGCCGCCAGATGCGCACCACCTTCTTCGGTGTAGCGTTCTGCCAGTCGGTACATCAGTTCGGATTTGGTCATGATTTCGTGTCCTTATTATTCCTGATCGCCGAGTTTGGCTTTGAGCAAATCGCCCAAGCTGGTCGTACCGGCGTTCACGTTGCTGGTGGCGGAAACCGAACGCAAAGCGTCGTTTTGTTCTTTTGCGTCTTTGGCTTTGATCGAAAGGCTGATGTTGCGGTTTTTGCGATCCACGGTGAGGATCACCGCTTCGACTTCGTCGCCTTCTTTCAGGTGGTTGCGGATGTCTTCCACTTTGTCGCGGGCAACTTCCGACGCACGCAGGTAGCCTTCGACATCTTCGGCCAAGGTAATCACCGCGCCTTTGGCATCCAGTGATTTGACCGTACCTTTGACGATCGAACCTTTGTCGTTCAGGCTGATGTAGTTACCGAACGGATCGCCTTCGAGCTGTTTGATGCCCAAAGAAATGCGCTCTTTGTCGGTATCCACGGCCAGAATAACGGTTTCGACTTCGTCGCCTTTTTTGTATTGACGCACGGCATCTTCGCCGTTTTCGGTCCAAGAAAGGTCAGACAAATGCACCAAGCCGTCGATGTTGCCCGGCAAGCCGACAAAAATACCGAAGTCGGTGATGGATTTGATCGCGCCAGTGATTTTGTCGCCTTTGTTGTATTGCGTAGCGAACTCTTCCCACGGGTTGGCTTGGCACTGTTTCATGCCCAGCGAAATGCGGCGGCGGTCTTCGTCGATTTCCAGAATCATGACTTCGACTTCGTCACCCAGCTGGACGACTTTGCTCGGGTGAACGTTTTTGTTGGTCCAGTCCATTTCGGAAACGTGTACCAAACCTTCGATGCCTTGTTCGATTTCGACGAACGCACCGTAATCGGTCAGGTTGGAAACTTTACCGAAGAGGCGGGTTTGTGCCGGATAGCGACGCGCCAAACCGTCCCACGGATCTTCGCCCAATTGTTTCAGACCCAGCGATACGCGGGCTTTTTCTTGGTCGAATTTCAAGACTTTGGCTTCGACTTCCTGACCAACTTCCAGCACTTCGGACGGGTGTTTCACACGGCGCCATGCCAAATCGGTGATGTGCAGCAAGCCGTCGATGCCGCCCAAGTCCACAAACGCACCGTAGTCGGTGATGTTTTTAACGATACCTTTGACGATGGAGTTTTCTTGCAGGCGTTCCATCAGCGCTTCGCGCTCTTCGCCCAAGGTTTCTTCCAATACGGCGCGGCGGGAAACCACCACGTTATTGCGTTTTTTGTCGAGTTTGATGACTTTGAACTCGATTTCTTTGCCTTCGTAGGCAGAAGTGTCTTTGATCGGGCGCACGTCGATCAGCGAGCCGGGCAAGAAGGCACGGATGCTGTTGATCATCACGGTCAAGCCGCCTTTAACCTTGCCGTTGATCACGCCGGACAAGATTTCACCGCTTTCCATCGCTTCTTCCAGCGCTACCCAGTCGGCGGCGCGTTTGGCTTTTTCGCGGGAAAGTTTGGTTTCACCGAAACCGTTTTCCACAGATTCAATGGAAACGGTCACAAAATCGCCGACTTTGACTTCGAGTTCACCGGCGGCGTTTTTGAATTCGTTCACGTCGATCAAGGCTTCGGATTTCAAGCCGGCATTGACGATGACGAAGTTATTGTCGATGGCGATCACTTCGGCAGTGATCACTTCACCGATGGTCATTTCTTGGGAAGCGGAATATTCTTCCAACAGTTGAGCAAAATTTTCCATGAAAGGTTAAGTTCTCTATTCAGCACGAAACAGGCGTGCGGGTTTGGTTGCAAGAAACTCTGCCCGCCTGTTCGGGTAGAGCCTGAATGTTCAGGCAGCCTGCAAATAAGATGACAGGCTGCCTGAAAATAAAGAAGAGCGAAAGTATACCTTAATTTTCAATTTGTCGATAGCAATCAATCACTTTTTTTACCGCTTGTTCGATATTCAAGTCGGAAGTATCCAGCAAAACCGCATCGGCGGCTTGTTGCAAAGGTGCGACCGCGCGATTTCTATCCGCCGCGTCACGCGCTTCGATATCGTGCAGAATCTGCTCAAACGCCGCACCTTCAAGCGGCAGGTTCAATTGCAAGGCGCGCCGCTGCGCCCGCACCTGCGCGCTCGCGGTCAGAAAAATCTTCAACACCGCATCGGGAAACACCACTGACGCCATATCGCGCCCGTCTGCCACCAACGGAGAATGTGCGGCAAAGTCGCGCTGCCGTTGCAATAATGCCGCACGCACTTGTGGTAAAGCCGCCACTTGCGACGCGCCCATGCCGATGTGTTCGGCACGAATCGCCGCCCCCACCGCCGCATTGTGCAAATAAATTTCACCGTCAGCAAAGCGTACCGGCAAAGCCTGCGCCAACGCCGCGACTTGTGCCTCATCACCCCACGCCACGCCTTGCTGTTCGGCGTACAAGGCGGTCAAACGGTACAGCGCACCCGAATCCAGATACGCCCAACCCAAAACCGCCGCCACGCGGGAAGCAACCGTACCCTTGCCCGAAGCCGACGGCCCGTCAATCGCAATCACGGGATTATTCATAGTATGGATGACCATTAAAAAGAATGAACTATAACGAATAAGCAGCGGCTTGCCTATGCGCTGCATTGATCTTTCAGGCTGCCTGAAAAGTGTAACGAATTAGTCGTCCGCTTGACTGAATGGTTGAACGTCACGTTTAGGAATAAATTTTGCATGATGTTTAGCCTGATCCTCAAGCAAATATAACGCATGAATCAGGCTCTCTAATGTATCCAATGCAACTTCAAGTTGCTCAACTTTTGGAACAAATGCCCTGTGAATAGTTGCGTGACCCATCTCCAGAGCAACTTCTAAAATTCCTAATTGAAGTGATGATATATAGCCTTTGTTCTGAAATTCTTTTAGATTGGCAACAAAAGATCCATGATCTCCAACTTTATCAATCATTATCGCCTCAATCACTGCACGAACCCCCATTGCAGCCAGTGAAGGCGCATCATTTTGCAATGCTTGATATATTTCGTTTAATAGCTTTGTGACATGCCACTCTTTATCCAAGAGCCATAACCAATTTGGTTTAGGTCGAAAGATTGATGATGGATAATATCGAACTGTAGTTATTGGATACCCTTCCTCATCAGTTTCTTCGCTAAACCAAGATTCATGCAGGACTTTAACGGACTCGCACCCCATGCACTCGAGCAATATATAAAGATCACCCCCATCTATTTCATAGTATTTGTTCCCATCACTCCACCTCTTTTCTATTAGCTTGAGTTGTTCATGATTCCTTTTGCCGCCGCATATATTGCAATGAGCTTTAAGGATAGTTTTAGGAGTTTCCATTATCAAAACCTAATATTTAAATAAGTGGTATTGAAATACCGCAGATTCAGATAGCTGGAAAACTCCAGCTTAACCATCAATAATCCAATTAAAACACATCGTTACTGAAGACACAAGATAGATTAATAACAGATATATACGGCGATTGGAAAATGTATTGTGCTGCCTTTCATCACATCATTCAGGCTGCCTGAAAGCTGATCGCTCTTCTTCCCCCTCAAACCAAAACAGGTCGAATCATAAGATTCGACCTGTTGCATCAGACCTTTAACGCTTAATGCGTGGCACGGCGGCGGGTGCTGCCGGTTTTGCTTTGGGCGGCTTCGGCAGCCACCACCGTCGGCGGTACTTCTTCTTGCGGTTTTTGCCACGGCTCGGTCGGGCGTTCCAAGGAAAACGCCAATACTTCGTCTATCCATTGCACCGGATGAATTTCCAGCCCTTCGGTGACGTTTTTCGGGATTTCCGCCAAATCTTTGACGTTATCTTTCGGAATCAGCACATGTTTGATGCCGCCGCGCAACGCCGCCAGCAGTTTTTCTTTCAAACCGCCGATCGGCAAGACTTCGCCGCGCAAGGTGATTTCGCCGGTCATCGCCACGTCGGCACGCACCGGAATGGCGGTTAAGGCGGACACCATCGCCAAGGTCATGGCGATGCCTGCGCTCGGGCCGTCTTTCGGGGTTGCGCCTTCGGGCACGTGGACGTGCATATCGAATTTCTCGTAAAAATCCGGCGCAATCCCGACCGAAACCGCACGCGAACGCACCACGCTCAAAGCGGCGGTGATCGATTCCTGCATCACATCGCCCAGCTTGCCGGTGCGAATCACATTGCCCTTGCCTTTCAGTGCCGCCGCTTCGATCGTCAGCAGCTCGCCGCCGACTTCCGTCCACGCCAGTCCCGTGACCTGCCCGATGCGGTTTTCGCTTTCGGCTTTACCGAAATCAAAACGCTCCACGCCCAGATATTCTCTCAGATTTTCAGCGGTAACCGCCACCGTGTTGCGCACGGCAGCATCTTCAGGCTGCTTATCGTGGTGCAAGGCGTTTTCCATCACCACTTTGCGGCAGATTTTGGCAATTTCGCGATCCAGCGCGCGCACGCCCGCCTCTCGGGTGTAATAACGGATAATGCCGCGCACCGCATCTTCGCCAATCGCGATTTCGCCTTCCTGCAAACCGTTGATACCGATTTGTTTCGGAATCAAATATTGCAGCGCAATGCTGACTTTTTCGTCCTCGGTATAACCGGCCAGACGGATGATTTCCATGCGGTCAAGCAAGGCGGGCGGGATATTGAGCGTGTTCGAGGTGGCGATAAACATCACGTCGGACAAATCATAATCCACTTCCGCATAGTGATCGGCAAAGGCATGGTTTTGTTCGGGGTCGAGCACTTCGAGCAGCGCGCTGGCGGGGTCGCCGCGAAAATCCTGCCCGATTTTATCGACTTCATCCAATAAAAACAGAGGATTGCTCACGCCTGCTTTGGCCATGTTTTGTAAAATCTTGCCCGGCATCGAGCCGATGTAAGTGCGGCGATGACCGCGAATTTCGCTCTCGTCACGCACACCGCCCAAAGCCATGCGCACGTATTCGCGTCCCGTGGCTTTGGCAATCGATTGCCCGAGCGAAGTTTTGCCCACGCCCGGCGGGCCGACCAAGCACAAAATCGGGCCTTTGATTTTATCCACCCGTTTTTGCACCGCAAGATATTCGAGAATACGCTCTTTGACTTTTTCCAAGCCGAAGTGATCCGCGTCCAAAATCTCCTGCGCACGGGCGACGTCGCGGCTGACTTCGGATTTTTTCTGCCACGGCAGCTCCAATAAAGTGTCGATATAATTACGCACCACGGTGGATTCGGCCGACATCGGCGGCATCATTTTGAGTTTTTTCCACTCGGAGAGGGCTTTTTCTTCCGCCTCTTTACTCATGCCGGCTTCTTTGATTTTGGCTTCGAGCTTGTCCATTTCGGCGCGTTCGTCTTCCTCGCCGAGTTCTTTGTGAATCGCTTTGACCTGCTCGTTCAAATAGTATTCGCGCTGGGTTTTGTCCATTTGGCGTTTGACCTGACCGCGAATTTTTTTCTCGATTTGCGAGATGTCGATCTCGTTTTCCAAATGCTCCAAAATCAACGCCGCACGCGCGTGCACGTCCACCGTTTCCAAAATGGTCTGACGTTCAGGCAGCTTCAATTGCAACTGCGCCGCGATCGTATCGAGCAGCAGGCTTAAGGCTTCGATCTCAAAAATACCCGTCACCATTTCGCTCGGAATGCGTTTGTTGATTTTGGCGAAACGGTCAAATTCATCGTGCACGGTGCGGCGCAGAGCTTCTTCATTGGCATCGGATAAATGCAGCTCGGCAATCGGCTCGACCTCCGCCACAAAATAATCGTGCTCGGCCACGTTCACAATCCGTCCGCGCTCCACGCCTTCGACCAAGGCTTTGACCGAACCATCGGGCAGGCGCAGCATTTGCAACACATTCGCCACCGTGCCGATGTCGTATAAATCATCGATGCCGGGGTTTTCCAGACTTGCGTCTTTTTGCGCGAGCAAAAACACGCTCTCGTCATGCTCCATGGCGTGTTCCAAAGCTTTAATGGATTTCTCGCGTCCGACAAACAGCGGTATCACCATGCCGGGATAAACCACCACGTCGCGCAAGGGCAAAGTCGCCCATTCGTTGGTCATCATTTGTTTTTTTCGTGCCATAGTCTTGATTGTGCTTTCAAAAAAGGTTCAGGCTGCCTGAAACATCATTTCTTTCAACGTGATCACGTTTCAGGCAGCCTGAAGGATTCGGAATTGTAAAGGCAAATGAGGCTCGGCGGGCAAATTTCAAGGGAGCCGCTGCCGACGATTGTCAAACCCGTGCCGAGGCGTTAATCTAGAGAACCTCTGAGAAACTCTGGCGCGTGGATTTAGCTGCTATTTCTTTGGCAGACAAGGAGCATATTTAGGGCAATAGTGGTTCTATTGCCCTAAATATGCGACGCAGGATGACGAAGAAAGAGCAGTTAAAGCCGCCGTCATGAGTTTCTTAGAGGTTCCCTAGCAGCCTGAAATCAAAGGACGTTTATGAAAAACATTGCCATTCTTTACACCGGCGGCACCATCGGCATGAAAGCCGGTGTCCACGGCCTGACGCCCGATGCCGACTTTCCCGCCCGTGCCGCGCCGGTGCTGCAAGAACATCTGCACGCCACGTGGTACGTGAGCGAACCTTTGATCGACTCCGCCGCCGTCACACCGCAAGATTGGGCGCAATGGATCGCCTTAACCGAAAAACTGCTGGCGCAATATGACGGGGTGTTGATATTGCACGGCACGGACACCATGGCGTACAGCGCGACATTGTTTGCGTCGGTGTTTGCAGGCAGCCTGAAACCGATCGTGTTTTGCGGTGCACAGCACCCGTGGGGCGCGCCGCATGGCGATGCCGAACGTAATCTTCAGGCAGCCTGCGCCTTGTTTGACAGCGATTTTCACGGCACAGGGATTGTGTTTGCCGATACTTTATTTGACCCTGCCGACTGCCGTAAAATCAGCACCGAACGAGCACAAGGGTTTGCCGCAGTTTATCGTCCGCCTTTAGGCAATTATTCCGGAGAATGGCAACTCTTCAGGCAGCCTTTATCTGTTTTGCCGCCGCCAAGCTTTACTTCTATCAATGACCAACTGAACATCGCCGCCTGCACCCTGATGCCCGGTTACAGCCTGCAGACGCTTATCCGCACGCTGGAAGACCCGCGCTGCGATGCCGTGATTTTGCACAGCTACGGTCACGGCAATACGCCGGATACGCCCGAATTCATCGCTGCGGTGCGCCGTTTTTGCGCGCAAGACAAAGTTTTGCTGAATCTCAGCCAAGTGTGGCACGGTGACGCCAGCGCACGCTACGCGCAAAACCACGCACTGACCGCCGCCGGTGCGCTCAACGGCGGGCAAACCACCCCCGAACACGCCTTGGCACTTCTGAGCGTAGCGTTAAGTTCAGGCTTAAACGGCCAAGCCTTGCACAGTTATTTACGGCAAGGTTTACAGGCTGCCTGAAAGGTTTCTCGGCCGCATCATCAATCTTTCATCTCCGACTTTTAAGGAGCCTCTGAGAAACTCTGGCGCGTGGATTGGGCTGCTATTTTTTTGGCAGACAAGGAGCACATTGTAGGGTAATAGTGGTTCTATTGCCCTAAATGTGGGACGCAGTATGACGAAGAAAGAGCGGCTAAAGCCGCCGTCATGAGTTTCTTAGAGGCTCCTTAATATTGAATACGGCACATCGCCCAAAGCAAACCATTAAAGTAAATGCTTTTATTGTTGCCGGCTAAGTAAAAAACACTTTACTTAGTTGCAAAATGCATCTAAAATACCGTCATCAATATTTCTGCTCGCCCTACAGGTCAGAATAATAGTGTTTTTTTATTAAAATAAGGTATTGAATTGCCGTATTGTATCACTATATCGGTTGAAGTCTCATGTTAGCGACGGCGTAAAACCTTTCCGCCACCACCTTTTCCCCACCCCTCACTTCAGGAGTTTTTATGAATAACCCCCAAATCAACGTCATGCAACAACGCCGCAGCATTTACGCACTGGGCAAAAACGTCACCCAAAGCGCAGACGCCATCGAAGCTTTGATCAAAGAAGCGGTGCGCCTGTCGCCTTCCGCGTTCAATTCCCAATCCTCACGCGTGGTGACCTTGTTCGGCGCAGCGCATGATCAGCTGTGGGACATCGTCACCAATACCCTGCGTGCGATTGTTCCGGCGGAAAACTTCGCCCCCACCGAACAAAAAATCAGCAGTTTCAAAGCCGCTTACGGCACGGTGCTGTACTACGAAGACCAAGACGTGGTCAAAGGTTTGCAAGAGAAATTTGCCGCTTATGCCGACAATTTCCCGATCTGGTCGGAACACTCCAGCGCGATCGCACAACATTCGGTATGGGCCGCACTGGCCGCCGAAGGCATCGGTGCTTCGCTGCAACACTACAACCCGATCATCGACGCCGAAGTCCAAAAAACATGGAATCTGCCCGCCAGCTGGAAACTGCGCGCGCAAATGCCTTTCGGCAGCATCGAAGCACCCGCAGGCGAACGCTCCTTTATGGACGATGCAGAGCGTTTCCGCACGTTTAAATAATTCCATAATGCCAAGCAAAAACCAAGCCGTGATGGCTTGGTTTTTTTATTGCCAAAGATGAAACGCCCTACCCTTCATCGGCGCACTGAAAAAATCGACACAACCATCTTGTTTTGGATGAAACATCGGGTGTATGCTGCACTGCCGATGATTCGCGGCTTTCCACAAAGGATTTATTTTATGAAGATCAAATTTTTGCTCAAAACCGGCGCGCTGCTCACCGCTTTACTGAGTTTGGGTGCTTGCGTGGCGGTACCGGGCGATGTTGTTTATGAATCCGATACACGCACACAAGGCGCTTATCGGTATGATCAAGAGCTGTATCAAAACGCTTATGAGGATGCTTACCAAGCCATGCTGGACGATCAGCAAAATGCCATCGCGGCACAGATTCAAGAACTGAATCATTATTATGTAGCGGCGATGGAAGACGGCGTGTTGAGCGAAGATGAACGCGATATGCTTGAGGACGAGTTAAATAGTCTGCAAGAAATGGACGATGCGATTGAAGATGAGCGTTACCGCACGGCGGTCGAGCATTATCAAGAAGTGGTGCGTCGTTCGTGGTAAATGCCGTTTTACAGGCTCCCTGAAACATCACGCGGCATTTTCTTAACCGCACAAAAATACTGCCTGAGCATCACTCAGGCAGTATTTTTATGGCTTACTGTTTTTAGCTTAACCACGCCGCCACGCTTGCGAGGCTTTCAGGCAACCGGTCAATCTGCGTGCCGCCTGCCTGTGCCAAATCGGGGCGGCCGCCGCCTTTGCCGCCGATTTGCTCGGCGACGAATTTCACCAGATCGCCTGCTTTGATTTGCGCGGTCAAAGGTTTGGAAACCGCCGCCACCAAGGAAGCTTTGCCGTCCAGCACGCTGGCGAGCAGCACCACCGCTTGTTCGGATTGTCCGCTTAAATCCACCGCGATGTCACGGATTTCGTTGGCAGTCAGACCGTCCATTTGTTTGACCACCAGCAAAGCCGAACCGACGTTTTGCGCTTCGTTCAGCAAAGCCGCGCCGGCATGGCGTGCCAGTTCGCTTTTGGCTTGGCTTAAGGCTTTTTCCAGCTGTTTGCTCTGCTGTGAGGCTGCCTGAATTTTGGACAGAATATCGTCCGTGGTTTGGGCGCGGGTTTCGCGGACAATCGCTTTGAGCAGGTCTTGCTGATGTTGCACAAATGCCAATGCGCCGTTACCGGTCACCGCTTCCAGACGGCGAATGCCGGCGGCAATGCCGCCTTCGGACACGATTTTGAACAAGCCGATGTCGCCGGTGCGGTTCACGTGCGTGCCGCCGCATAATTCGGTGGAGAAATCGCCCATTTTCAGTACGCGCACTTCGTCGCCGTATTTTTCGCCAAACAGCATCATCGCACCGGCTTTTTGCGCGTCCGCCATGCTCATGATGTGGGCGGTCACGGGCAGATTGGACAAAATCGCCTGATTGACCAAATGTTCGACTTGGGCGATTTCTTCTTCCGTCACCGCTTGCGGATGGGAAATGTCGAAACGGGTGCGCTCGGCGGTCACCAGCGAGCCTTTTTGCTCGACGTGCGCGCCCAAAACCTGACGCAAAGCGGCGTGCATCAAGTGGGTCGCGCTGTGGTTGCGCATATTGTCGTTGCGCACGGCGCTGTCGATGCGCGCGCTCACGCTGTCGCCCACTTTCAGGCTGCCTGAAGCCAAAAGACCGAACTGTCCGCTGACCGCCGCTTTGATTTTTTGGGTGTCGCGCACTTCAAAACGGTTTGCGCCCTGTTCGATGTAGCCGACATCGCCCACTTGTCCGCCCGATTCGGCGTAAAACGGGGTGCGATCCAGCACCACCGTGCCGTGGTCGCCTTCGTTCAAGACCTCAACCGCTTCGCCGTCGCGATAGAGCGCAATCACCTTGGCTGCGTGTTCGCGCTCGGTATAGCCCGTGAATTCGGTGTCTTGGCCGTCGTAGCTCAATTGCGCATCGGCTTTGAAGTGTTGCGCGGCACGGGCGCGGGCGCGTTGTGCTTCCATTTCGCGTTCAAAACCGACATCGTCCAAGGCAATATTGCGTTCTCGGCAAATATCGGCGGTTAAATCATACGGAAAACCGTAAGTGTCATACAGTTTGAAAATCACCGCGCCGTCCAGCATTTGACTGCCGCCGCGCAAAGCTTCTTCCAGCAGGCTCATGCCGGTGTCCAACGTTTGGGCGAAGCGGGTTTCTTCGTTGAGTAAAGCGTCGCTGATGTGTTGTTCTTTTTCTTTTAATTCCGGATAAGCCTCGCCCATTTCGCGCACCAAATCGGGCACGAGTTTGTAGAAAAAGGGTTGGCTTTGTCCCAATTTATAGCCGTGGCGCACCGCACGGCGAATGATGCGGCGCAACACGTAACCGCGCCCTTCATTGCCCGGTAACACGCCGTCGGCAATCAAAAACGAACAGGCGCGGATATGGTCGGCAATCACTTTCAGGCTGGGCGTGTCTTGGTTGTACGGCACGCCGGTTTCACGCGCAGCAGCTTTGAGCAAGGCGACAAAGAGGTCGATTTCGTAATTGCTGTGCACGTGCTGCATCACCGCCGCAATCCGCTCCAAACCCATGCCGGTATCCACCGAAGGCTTGGGCAGCGGATTCATATTGCCTTGCTCGTCACGGTTAAACTGCATGAACACGCAGTTCCAGATTTCGATAAAACGGTCGCCGTCTTCGTGCTTGCTGCCCGGAGGCCCGCCGAAAATATGCTCGCCGTGATCGAAAAACACTTCGGAGCACGGGCCGCACGGGCCGGTATCGCCCATCTGCCAGAAATTGTCCGAGGCGTATTTCGCGCCTTTGTTATCGCCGATGCGGATGATTTTTTCGGCAGGCAAGCCGATGTCGTCACGCCACACCGCATACGCTTCTTCATCGTCGGCATAAACCGTCGCCAACAGCTTTTCTTTGGGCAAATTCAACCACGCGGGCGAAGTCAGAAACTCCCACGCAAACAGCAAAGCATCGCGCTTGAAATAATCGCCGAAACTGAAATTGCCCAGCATTTCAAAAAAAGTATGGTGGCGCGCGGTGTAACCGACGTTTTCCAAGTCGTTGTGCTTGCCGCCGGCACGCACACATTTTTGCGAAGTGGTGGCGCGAGTGTACGGACGTTTGTCAAAGCCCAGAAAAACATCTTTGAACTGGTTCATGCCCGCATTGGTAAAGAGCAGGGTTTTATCGTCCTGCGGCGGCACGAGTGAGGAAGAAGCGACAACGGTGTGCCCTTTGTTTTCAAAGTATTGGAGGAATTTTTGGCGGAGTTCTGCGGTTTTCATGGTCAATAATCAATCAATAAAAAATACACTTAGGCTGCCTGAAAGGCTTTCAGGCAGCCTATTAACAAATCTTATGCGCAATTTTACAGCGAATCGGCATTTTTGGGTATGTGGTTCACGTGAGTTTTGTTTTGCGTTTTCTTCATATTACTCAAATTCAAAGCGTGAAATCAGCAGAAGCTTTTATTTCATCCGCCCATCCCCTTGAAGCAGCCGTTACAAAAGACGTTTTTGCGGAGAAAAGGCCGTGCATGTTTGAGTGGCGGCGCAAGCCGACACGAGTTCACGGCCGCCGCACAAACGGCTTTTGTAACGGGAAGTTTTGGCGCAGCCAAAACCTGCGCCGCGGGGTCGTCTTTCTTTGCTTACTTTCTTTGACGAAGCAAAGAAAGTAAGTTGCCCGCGCGGCGATAGAGCGCGCAGTGAACAGCATCTGCAAAACAATACAGGCTGCCTAAAACGAAGTTTCTGCGAAGCTAAAGCATACGGACATTATTCAGGCAGCCGTCTTAAGCGAAGGAACCTCTGAGAAACTCGTGACGGCGGCTTTAACTGCTCTTTCTTCGTCATACTGCGTCGCACATTTAGGGTAATAGAACCACTATTGCCCTAAATATGCTCCTTGTCTGCCAAAAAAAATAGCAGCCAAATCCACTCGCCAGAGTTTTTCAGAGGCTCCTAAGATTTTCCGGATAAGCTTTTGTCAAACGCTCAACGTGATTGGTATAGACGCTATCTAATTTTTACCGGTGCTGCCGAATCCACCCGTACCGCGCTCGGACGCAGCAAATTCGTCCACCACCTCAAAGGCTGCCTGCACCACGGGCACAATCACCATTTGCGCGATGCGGGCAAAGGGTTCGATCACAAACGGCGTGTCGGAACGGTTCCACAGCGAAACCTTAACTTCGCCTTGGTAATCCGAGTCGATCAAACCCACCAGATTACCCAGTACGATGCCGTTTTTATGCCCCAAGCCGGAGCGCGGCAACAGCATCGCCGCCAGTGACGGGTCGGCCAGATAAATCGCCAGACCGGAAGGAATCAATGCCGATTCGCCCGGCTGCAAGGTCAGCGGCGCATCCACGCAAGCGCGGATGTCCAAACCCGCCGCGCCGGCAGTGGCGTAGGCAGGCAGTTGTTCCGCCATGCGCGGATCGAGAATTTTCAATTGAACGGTAGCAGTAGTCATCACGATTTCGATAAAAAATAAATCAACAAGGGAGTTGCGCTAAATTGCGTTTCAGAGGTTCCCACGAACTTACAGGCTGAGACCTTTGCAAAAGTCCGTAATGTGGATGCAGTTCGAAGAGATAGCACCGCAGGAAGCGCAGACATATCATGCAGATAGGCAAGATTCCGAGGAGCGCATCTCAAAGAAATGCGCCGCAGGATGGATTTTTGCAAAGGTCTCAGGCTGCCTGAAAAGGAAACGGCGGTTATTCATCTTCTTCCGGCACCAGCGCGATTTTGACGCGATCGATGCGTTGCCCGTCTTTTTCTTCCACGGTAAAACGCCAACCGGCATAATCGACAAAATCACCGACATTCGGGATTTCCTGCATTTCTTCCATCATCAGTCCGCCCACGGTATGGAAGTCTGCGTCTTCGTCCAGCGGCGGCAAGGGGATTTGCTGCGCCAGCTCGTCGTATTCGAGGCTGCCGTCCACGGTCAGGGTTTGGTCGGCGTTCTCTTGAATGGTCGGCGCATCTTCGCGTTCAAACTCTTCGGGGAACTCCCCTGCAATGGTTTCCATCATGTCTTTCATGGTCACCATGCCCAAGACCGCGCCGAACTCATCCACCACCAAAGCCAAATCCGCACTGTGCGCGCGGAAAAGCTCCAGCGCATTCAACACGGTGGCGGATTCGGGCAAAATCAAAGGCTGGCGCAAAGCGGCGTTAATGTTCAGGCTGCCTGTATTCAACAATTGGGTCAGCAGGTCTTTTTTCGCCACGAAACCCAGCGGCTCTTCAATCCCCGCCTTGCCAATCACCACCAAGCGCGAATACGGCGTGGTTTGCAGTTGTTCTTTTTGCGCATCAAGGCTTTGCGAAATATCCAGTCGTTCGATGTCGCGGCGCGGCGTCATCACCGCCGGCACGGCGCGTTCCGCCAAGGTCAAAACGCTGCGAATCATGTTTTTTTCGTTGTCTTCAAACACCGAACCGTCGTCCACGCTTTCGCCGTGACGCGAGGCTTTCGCCACCACCGCTTCGCGAATGCCCATCATGCCCAGCACCGAATCCGCCGTGCGACGACGCCAAGTGCTGCCTGAAAAGGCATGTTCTTTGCGGTTTTTTTGCGAAACCTGATTAAACACTTCAATCAAAATAGAAAAACCGATGGCGGCGTACAAATAACCTTTCGGAATCTGAAAATGAAAGCCTTCCGCAATCAGCGAAAAGCCGATCATCAGCAAAAAGCCCAGACACAGCATCACCACCGTGGGGTGTTTTTCCACAAAGTCGGTCAGCGGTTTGGACGCCCAAATCATCACCCCCATCGCCACCACCACCGCCGCCATCGCCACCGTGACATGATCAACCATGTGCACCGCCGTGATGACGGAATCCAGCGAAAACACCGCGTCCAACACCAAAATCTGCATCACCACCACACCCATCGAGGTGTACACGTGCGACAGTCCGCTTTGGGTGTAATGCACCTGCCCTTCCAGCCTGTCGTGCAGTTCGGTGGTCGCTTTGTACAACAGAAACAAGCCGCCGCCGAGCATCACCAAATCTTTACCGGAAACGGCAAAATCATTGAAACTGAACAGCGGCGTATTCAGGGTCATAATGTACGACACCAAGGCCAACATCACGACACGAATCACAATCGCCAACCCTAAGCCGACAATACGGGTGCGATCGCGCAGATGAGGTTTGACTTTGTTGGCAAGAATGGCGACAAAAACCAGATTGTCGATGCCTAAAACAACTTCTAAAATCAGTAAGGTAAGAAAACCAATCCAAGTGGTGGCGTCTAACAGCCAGCTGAAATCCATTGTGTGAAAGTCCGAGATTCAAAACAAATTGATGATACATGACTCACGCACAAAGCGGAATCTATTTGCTATTTCTTTTTATCCGTGAAAATGCCAAGTAAAAACTTCAGAAATAGGCATAAGAGATAAACAAGGTGCAGTTTTAAGGTCGCGTTTCTTTAGATAGATAGTGCCTACACCAATCAAGTTGAGCATTGTATAAGCGTTTACATCCAGAGAACCTTAAACAAGCTGCCTGAATAATGTCAGTAAGGTTTAGCTTCGCAGAAACTTCGTTTTAGGCAGCCTGTGTTGCTTTGCAGAAGCTGCTTAGCTCGCGCTCTATCGCCGCGCGATGGCGACCCACTTTCTTTGCTTCGCCAAAGAAAGTGGGCAAAGAAAGGCGACCCCACGGCTGCTTCAAGGGGCTTGGCGGATGAAATAAAGGTTTCTTTTGGTTTGATGTGCGTGCTGCGCCTTGCACCCACGCTTTCAGGCTGCCTGAAACGCTATTTCTTCTTGTTTTTCAACATATTGAGCATGGCTTCAAGTTGGGCATTGCCTTCTTCGCGGCTGATAATGGGCGCATCGTCTTTTCGCCCGTAAAAACGAACGTCTTCCGTCGGCATTTCCTCTAAAAAACGCGACGGTTCGGCAAATTGCCAATGCCCTGCACGGCGGCGTTTGCGGCTGTGGGTCAGGGTTAAAGCCTGCTGGGCGCGCGTGATGCCGACGTACATCAGGCGGCGTTCTTCTTCGAGATTGCCTTCTTCGATGCTGTTTTCATGCGGAAACAAGCCCTCTTCGCAGCCCACCAGAAAAACATGCGGATATTCCAAACCTTTTGCCGCGTGCAAGGTGGAAAGCTTGACTGCGTCAGGGTCTTCTTTACTTTTGCCGTCCAAGAGCGTCATCAGGGCAATGGTCTGGGCAATATCGATCAGGTTTTTGCCGTCTTCTGCGCCTTTTTTGTGCAACCACGCCGCCAAATCTTGCACATTATGCCAACGGATTTCGCCGCTTTTGCCTTCGTTGTTTTCCAGCAGATACTGTTCATAAGCAATGTCTTGCAGCAAAGATTGCATCACGCTGCCTGCCGCTTCGTTTTCCGCACGGCGGCGGTATTGCGCCAACCATTGCAGCCACGCTTCCAACGCGCCGCGCGCCGCCGCAGGCAGTACGCTCAAAGCACCGCTGCGGCTGGCGGCGGCATACAGGCTTTCATGCTGCGCTTGCGCCAATTCGTTGAGCTTGCCCAAAGTCGCCTCGCCGATGCCGCGTTTGGGCGTGGTGACGGCGCGTAAAAAAGCAGGATCATCATCGGGATTCGCCAGTAGCCGCACATACGCCAGCACGTCTTTGATTTCGGCCTTATCGAAAAAACTTTGCCCGCCGGAGAGCACATACGGCATTTTTGCCGAACGCAAGGCTTCTTCAAACACACGTGCCTGATGATTGCCGCGATACAAAATCGCATAATCGGCAAAGCGTAATTGATTGTTTAAGCGGTGCATACGGATTTTATTGATCACGACTTCCGCTTCATGCTGCTCGTCCTTGCAACTCAAAACCGCAATCGGCTCACCTTCCTCGTGCTGCGACCACAGTTTTTTCTCGAAAAACTGCGGATTGTGCGCGATGACCGCATTCGCCACTCGCAAAATCCGCCGTGTCGAACGGTAATTTTGCTCCAATTTAATCACGTGTAGCCGTGGATAATCCTGATGCAGCCGCCGCAAATTTTCCACCTCGGCACCGCGCCACGCATAAATGCTCTGATCATCATCGCCCACTGCGGTAAAGCGCGCTTCGCTGCCGACCAAATGATTCATCAGCGCATATTGGCAGGCATTGGTGTCTTGGCATTCGTCAATCAATAAATGGCGCAACCGCATCTGCCACTTGTATTTGATGTCGGAAAATTGGCTGAACAGACGGCACGGCAGATTGATCAAATCGTCAAAATCCACCGCATGATAAGCGCGCAAGGTCTCGCTGTACGAGGCATAAATCTGCGCCATACGGCTTTCCCAATCGTCAGAGGCTGCCTGAAACACTTCTTCGGGCGTGAGCAAGGCGTTTTTCCACAGGGAAATCGCGTGCTGGGCGCGGAAAACTTCTTCCCGCCCCGAGCTGCCGATCAACTCGCTTAAAATCTTGCCCGCATCGGAACCGTCAAAAATCGAAAAGCGTTTTTTCAGTCCCAAAGCTTCCGCTTCTTCACGCACAATCTGCATGCCCAAGGAGTGAAAAGTGGAAATCACCAACCCGCGGCTCGCCTTACCGCTTAACAACGCCCCCGCCCGTTCGCGCATTTCCTGCGCGGCCTTATTGGTGAACGTGATCGCGGCAATCTGATGCGGCGCAAAACCGGCATGGTTGATCAGATAAGCGATTTTCTCGGTGATCACCCGCGTCTTACCGCTGCCTGCACCGGCCAAAACCAAGAGCGGCCCGTCCAGATAAGTAACGGCAGCAGATTGTTGCGGATTCAGTGACATAAATAATTGAAAATAAAAATAATATAAAAGGCAGCCTGAATAGCAAAAACCGTTTCAGGCAGCCTCAAAGCTTAATCGCGTATTGCACCAATCAGATGGCAAACAATAGTTGTTTGAAACATAAGGAAACTTTGAAAAACTTTGGGGAGAAGGAACAGCAATCTAAGGAGCCTCTGAGAAACTCATGACGGCAGCTTTAACCGCTCTTTCTTTGGCAGCCAAATCCACGCGCCAGAGTTTTTCAGAAGCTCCCTAACATAATTTCTTTGAGGTCTTCATGATGCCTTCAAAAATCTGATCACGCACTTGTTGATCAATCTCATTCGGAAGCTTACTTTGTGCGCGATCAATGGCTAGTGATACCGTATCGGCAAATTCTTCAATAATCTGTTTCATCTCATTTTCAGAAAAACCCGCTTCTTTTGCCGTCGCAAGGAAATGAGCAATATTGATTTTATGCCATAGCTTTTTCCTTCCGCTCACTGTGCTTTTTAAACTCATTGCCATACGAATATCAGAATGATGCCAGCCCTGCCCACCCAGTAATGGATACGCCGATAAAATATCATAAAGCGGAGCAAGCCGA
>JAUNUS010000013.1:0-33691 GCA_030538055.1 Neisseria sp. | reverse complement strand
GCCGATAAAATATCATAAAGCGGAGCAAGCCGAAAACGCCCCTGCGCTTCAATGCTCAAGGAGAAATTTTTTGCATGCCCGTCTATGGCTGCCAATAACCAGAAAAACACTTGAGTTGCCATAAAAGTTCGGCGATCTTGTTTATTTTCTGAAAACAATAACCGCTCTTGCATGATTCTTTGAATACCGATTCCCCCATCGTTTTCATATTTGGCAGAAGGAGGCAAGCCAAAGGTTTGGCAAAAATCTTCGTGCGGAAGGCGTAAAAAATAGCATCCGTCTTTAGACAGACGGCGATCAAACCGTTTCACGCACAAAGCACGCTGCTCACCCGCGTGCAGAATGCTTGCTTGTACTGCCGGCAGGCCGAATTCTGATGCCAACGTCAGACAAATCAATTCATTATCTACGCTGCGTGATAAATCTAAAGTATGCTGTTGCGTATGAATCTGACCAATCGGCAATTTAATAATATGCGTTGTTGGCGTGATGCGGTGTGGCAAATACCAGCGATCTTGATGGTAAAGCAAAGCTGTTTTCTCCTGCGCACCTGCAACCGAAATGCGAAAATCTTCATTTCCGTCCAGCATACCCAAAGGAGCATTATTTTTATAACCGGAAAGAACGCGCTCCAGCTCTTCTTCCGACAATGCGGTTGCTTGAATCGTTTGATAATCAGGTAGCTGATCTGATTCGGGAAGGAGCATTATCGCACCTGCTGCATCACGCCCGATTTCGGCAAGTAAATCAAAAACCCGCGTTGTTTTTGATTGGAAGCGCGCCGCGATTCGATCACGAATACGCGGATTATCAGGCAGCAAGTTATCGAAAAAATTGATGACTTCTGCACCGGTATAAGCAGTCAATCGAAGAGGTAATGACAATGAAACAGGGCGACTATGAGGTGAGTCCAACCATTCTGAAGCATAGGTAAACTGATGCGATCCATCACGATTTTGATCAAAATAGCCGACTTTGTCGCCATTCATATAGACCTGCAACCGATTCACCAGGATTCCTCCCCATGATCAACTTTACAAGAACGAGGTATGAGATGAAGTTCCAAATCTAAAGCTGCTGCCAGCTTAAACAATGTCTCCACTTTACCGCGTTCAGGGTGGCTCTCAAAAGCCGAAACCGTTGCCTGTCGTATGCCGACTGATTGTGCCGTTTGATTTTGTGTTTGCCCTTGGCGTCTGCGACAGTCGCGTAAATAAGCCGCCAGAGCAGCAGGAGTATTGATGAACATAAGCTTCCTTGCACCTTAAAAAAGTACTTTATACTCTATAACGAATATTTTATCAATATACGTTCAAGCGAATATTAAACTACAAAGGGGCATTACCTTTCAGGCAGCCTCAAAGCTTAATCGCGCACCGCGCCAAAAAGCCGGTTTTCCTTAATGCCGCGAATCTGATCGCGCAGCACCGCCGCTTCTTCAAACTGTAAATCGCGTGCCGCCTGTTGCATGGCTTTTTCCAGTCTGGCGATTTCTTTGATGGCGTCTTCCTCGGTGTGAATCGGTTTGATTTTGACTTTGGACTTAGCTTTGCCTGCCTTGTCTTCGTGATACACGCCGTCGATGATGTCGGTGACTTCTTTCACGATTTGCCTGGGCGTGATGCCGTGTTCTTGGTTAAAGGCGATTTGTTTATGGCGGCGGCGTTCGGTTTCGTCGATCGCCGCCTGCATCGAGTCGGTGATTTTATCGGCGTACAAAATCGCCTTGCCGCGCACGTGACGGGCGGCACGGCCGATGGTTTGAATCAGACTGCGGCGGCTGCGTAAAAAGCCTTCTTTGTCCGCGTCCAAAATCGCCACCAGCGACACTTCGGGAATGTCCAAACCCTCGCGCAAGAGGTTAATCCCCACCAACACATCAAATAATCCCAAACGCAAATCGCGGATAATCTCCACCCGCTCCACGGTATCGACATCGCTGTGCAGGTAGCGCACTTTCACGCCCAGTTCACTGTAATAATCGGTCAATTGCTCCGCCATGCGCTTGGTGAGCGTGGTCACCAGCACCCGTTCGTTCAGATCGCGGCGCAGGTTGATTTCCGCCAATAAATCATCCACCTGCGTTGAAACAGGGCGAATTTCGATCTCGGGATCAACCAAACCCGTGGGACGCACCACCTGCTCTACGACTTGTCCGGCATGGTCTTCTTCGTATTGCGCGGGCGTGGCGGACACAAAAATCGTCTGCGGCATGATGCGTTCGAATTCATGGAATTTCAGCGGGCGATTATCCCGCGCCGAAGGCAGCCTGAAACCGTAATCGACCAGATTTTGCTTGCGCGAAGCATCGCCCTTATACATACCGCCGATTTGCGGCACGGTGGCATGGCTCTCGTCAATAAACATCAAGGCGTTTTTGGGCAGATAATCCATCAAAGTCGGCGGCGGTTCGCCTTCGGGTTTGCCCGAAAAATGGCGCGAGTAGTTTTCAATCCCTTTGCAAAAACCCATTTCATACAGCATTTCCAAATCAAAGCGCGTGCGCTGTTCGATGCGCTGCGCCTCGACCGGACGGTTTTCGCGGCTGAAAAAAGCGATGCGTTCGGCCAATTCTACTTTAATCGTCTCACAGGCTTTCAATACCGTATCGCGCGGCGTGACGTAATGGCTGGACGGAAAAACGGTGTACCGCCCAACCCGCTGCCGCGTCGCGCCGGTGAGCGGATCAAACAGCGTCATACCGTCGATTTCGTCGTCAAACAAGCTGATGCGCACCGCCGTTTCCGCACTTTCCGCAGGGTAAATATCGATCACGTCTCCGCGCACGCGAAAACTGCCGCGCTTGAAATCCATATCGCCGCGCTCGTACTGCATCGCCACCAGCCGCGCAATAATCTCGCGCTGGCCGATGCTTTGCCCTTCTTTGACGTGCAAAATCATCTGATGGTATTCGTTCGGATCGCCAATCCCGTAAATCGCCGACACCGTGGCGACAATAATCACATCGGGGCATTCCATCAGATGCTTGGTCGCGGAAAGCCGCATTTGCTCGATGTGTTCGTTGATGCTGGAATCTTTTTCAATGAATAAATCGCGGCTGGGCACATAGGCTTCGGGCTGGTAATAATCGTAATACGACACGAAATATTCCACCGCATTTTCGGGGAAAAAAGCGCGCATTTCGGCATAAAGCTGCGCCGCCAAGGTTTTGTTGTGCGCCATGATGATCGCAGGGCGGCCGCTTTGCGCAATCACATTCGCCATGGTGTAAGTCTTGCCCGATCCGGTCACGCCCAGCAGCGTCTGATATGCCAAACCGTTATCCAAACCCTCCAGCAAACCGGCAATCGCCGTGGGCTGATCACCAGCGGGCGGAAACGGACGGTGCAGTTTGAACGGACTGTTGGGGTATTCGATGATGTCCATAAGGCGGATAAGACAATAACAATAAAAAAGAATTATTTTAATCAATACATTAACAACAAGGCGATATACAGCCAAGCTTCAGGCAGCCTGAAAGTGTAACACCGATAAACCGAAGAAGCGAATACGCCTTTAATCCCTATCGCACGCCCACAAAAAATGCTTCAGGCAGCCTGAAGCATTTTTCAAAGAAACCTCAATCAATCTTACTTATACAACTCGTCGTCTCTTGCTTTTTCGTATGCAGCCCGTTCTTCGGGAGATCGTTGCTCAAATTCTTTTTTGAATGAAGAGCGTTCTTCGGGCGTACATCTCAATGTACAGAGCACTATCTTTTTTGTTTAATCTCAAGAAGAAAGAGGCTTCATCTCTTTTTCCATTGTAATAGAGCTCATGATAAAAATTCTGATGTCGTTCGCGGATTTTTTTCTTCTGTTCCCTTTCCCTATATACCGCCCTCTCTCCGGGCGTCAATTCCTGATATTTCAAACGATATGCAGGAGAAAGCTCTGCGTACAGCACACGGTCTTCAGATTCTAAATCCGCATAAAAAGAACGTTCATCTTTATTTAACGTTTCATAGAAAGCACGTTCTTCAGATGTCATATCTTTCACTTCAGAAGAACAAGCGCCCAGAAAAGTAGTCGCCAGCAAAATTAGCAGTATTTTTTCATCATCTTCCCCTGTTTCCAAAATCTTTAAAAAGTAAAATCTTCATGCATCCAATTTAACTTAGAGATTTCACTCACTAAATACGGATTATAATCCGTGGAGAAATAAGCATCAATAGGCGATATTTAATATTTGCAATAAGCCGCAAATACAAATGAATACGCTTAGTCAGCTCGTCGGAAAAAACATTCGCCGACACCGCATTTCATCGGGCATCAACCAAGAAAGTTTGGCATTGATGGCTGAAATTGATCGCAGTTACATGGGGAGGATTGAGCGAGGTGAGGTCAATATCACCGTCGATAAGCTCTATCAAATATGCAGCGTATTACAATGTGAAGCAGCGGATTTGCTGCCATCACTTGATGAATTAGGCAAATAAAAAGGCTGCCTGAAAGATGATTTCAGGCAGCCTTTTTATCCTAACGCTTCTAGCGCGCCGGCAAATGCGGCATCGGGTTAACCGCATTGCCGTTTACCCGCAGTTCAAAGTGCAGCATGCTGCGTCCGTCGGCGGCGTTGCCCATGTGAGCAATGGTTTCGCCTTGTTTGACTTTTTGTCCCACGCTCACCAGTATCCGGTCGTTGTAAGCATAGGCGGTCAGAACCTGTTTATTGTGACGGATCAACACCATCTTGCCGTAACCGCGCAATTGGTCGGAGGCATACACCACTTCGCCGCCCGCCGCAGCCTGCACCGCGCTGCCGTGCGCACCGCCGATGTTGATGCCTTTATTGCTGCTGCCGTCATAGTTTGCCAATACGCGTCCTGCCGCAGGCCAAACCAAATTGAGGTTTTTCAAAGCGGCGGAAGATGACGTCACCGGCGGCGTGGTGCTACGCGTGGTAGTTGTTTTGGGCTTGCTTGCACTTGCCGTGCCCGGCGTAGGCACAACCCGCAGCAATTGACCGACTTCGAGTTGATTGACATCGCTCAGATTATTCAAACGCGCCAGCGTGGTGACGCTTTGGTTATATTTCAGCCCGATGCGGTACAGATTATCCCCGCGCTGCACGCGGTAAAATCCGGGCGGCGGCGGTGAATGATCGACAACGGGCGGGGTTTGAGAACCGGCACAAGCGGTCAGAAGCAAGCATAGGAAAATGCTTGTCCATAAAGAGAAAAGCGACTTTTTCATGAAGCGCAGCATACTGAAATTTACAAAAAGTGTAAACCCTGCTTTGCCGAAATGAACAGTTTGCCGCCTGCAGCCCAAGCATTTTCCATGACTTGACCTCAAGCGGGCTGATTATTTCCGCCAGCTGAGCAACACCACGCCCGCCGCCACCAGTGCAATCCCGCCCCACTCGCGCAGGCTTGGTCGTTCGCCCAAAAAACACACCGCAAACACGGCGACCAATACCACACTGAGTTTATCCACCGGCGCGACCTGTGCCGCATTACCCATCTGCAAGGCTTTAAAATAAGCCAGCCATGACGCGCCGGTTGCCAAACCGGACAGAATCAAAAATAACCAGTTGCGCGCATTCAATTCGCTCGGGTTTTGCCATTTGCCCGCATAGCTTAAAAACGCCGCCAGTGCGAACAAAATCACCACGGTACGGATAAAGGTCGCATAATCGGAATCGATGCCTTTTAAGCCGACTTTGGCAAAAATGGCGGTGAGCGCCGCAAAAAATGCCGACGCCAGCGCCCAGTAAAACCATTGGTTGCCTTGGATAACGTTGTTCATGATGCGCTCGGCTTAAGGGTTGAAAAACCAAAACCATACGCCGAGTATTGCGATAGGACAAGCCGTAGCGATACACAACAACAGGCTGCCTGAAAAGAGTTGCGCATTCTTTTCAGGCAGCCTGTCAGCATGATGTCGCAAAGATTTATTCTTGTGCCTCGGTCTCAAAGCCGATTTTGCCGACATTCGCCGCCTGTGCTTGTTCTAACGCTTTGGCGACGTTTTCGTAAGCAACCGCTTTATCCGCCGCCACCGCCAGTACCAAGTCGGGATTTTTCTGTTTGGCGGCGGTCAGTTTTTGTTGCAAGTCGTCCAAGCTGACGGCTTGATTATCCAGATAATATTCGCCGTTTTGGTTGATCGCCAAGCGTAGCGGATTGATCGGGGTTTCGCTCGGTGCGCTTGCGTCTTTACTGGTGGGTAATTGCAAAGGAATGGAGTGGGTCAAAACCGGCATGGTGATCATGAACACAATCAGTAACACCAGCATCACATCGACCAAGGGCGTGACGTTGATGTCCGCCATCGGCAGGTCGTCTTGACGGTCAAAAGAGCCGAAAGCCATATTATTCCCTTTCGTTGAGAAGTTGCACGTGCAAGTCATGGGCGAAGCTGTCCATGTCTTGCGCCAGATTTTTGTTGGCGCGCACCAAGGCGTTGTACGCCAGCACCGCCGGAATCGCGACAAACAAACCCGCCGCCGTGGCGATCAACGCTTCGCCAATCGGCCCTGCCACCGCCGCAATCGTCATTTGCCCCGCCATGCCGATGTTGATCAATGCGTGGTAAATCCCCCATACCGTGCCAAACAGGCCGATAAACGGCGCGGTTGCGCCAATAGATGCCAAGGCGGTCAGACCGCTGTCGAAAGGGCGCAGGCTTTTGCTTAAGGCAAAGCGGATATGACGGGTTAAATATTCGTTCAAGGGCACGGCATCATGCAAGTGGCTGTATTTTTGCCGGTTGTAATCGCGCTGCGCGCTGAACGATTCGCGTGCGACTTGTGCCATCGGCGCGGCAATATCTTCCACCGAATCAACCGCTTCTTTCAGGCTGCCTGCACGCCAAAAGGTTTTGCTGAAACGGATGTTTTCACGCCGCGCCAAGAAAAACTTCACCGTGCGAATCACAATCACCACCCACGTGATGATGCTCATCGCCACCAAAATAAAGAAAACCGAAAGCAAAACATAATCGTTTTGTGCAAAAATGTGTTGTAAGTCCATGCTTTTTCCTGACAATTAAAATCAAAATGTTCAGGCAGCCTATAAGGCTACGGGCTGCCTGAACATCATCTGCGTTGAAGTTCAAATTTAATGTTAAAGGTGTACACCGAGCGCACCGGCATGCCCAAACGCGTGGCAGGGGTGAAGCGATACTTTTCGCGTACGGTTTTGAGCGCGGAGCGATCCAAACGCGGATAACCGCTGGATTTCACCATCTCTACCGAAGAAGGATAACCGTCCGCCTCCACCACCACGCGCAAACCGACCGAGCCTTGCTCACCGTTTTCCAAAGATAAAGGCGGATACGGCGGTTTGGGATTGCGTAAATGCCCGCCCAAATGGGTCGCTTGCGATTCACCCTGCCCGCTTCCTGCTTGCGATCCGCCCGCTGCGGTTGCGCTGCCGCCGGAGGCATTGCCGGTACGATTTTCGGCAACGGCGGCATTCGGATCGGCTTTCACCGGTTCCGCTTGCGGTTTCGGTTCGGGCTCGGGTTCAGGCTTCGGTTTGGGCTTTTCTTTTTGGACAATGTCGGCTTTGCGTGTTTTGCTTTTGACGGTCAAGATTTTTTTCTCGACCTCTTTCGGCAGTTCAATTTTGGGAGCGGCCTGCGCGGCAACGGCGGCTTGTCCCAAATTCAAATCGCCTAAATCAACCAGCTCCATGCCAGGCATACCGATGCTCAAGCTCGGCGCGCGCGTGCCCATCATCAACAGCAGCAAACCAAGGTGTAATCCGCACACCGCCGCCGCGACCGCCACATCAAAAAACTTCTCGTGCTTCATTCTTTTCCCGTGAATGTAAATGCTTTGCCTGATTGTGTGCTATGCATTGAATCAATGAACCATAAGGCTTTCAGGCAGCCTGAGACCTTTGCAAAAGTCTGTCATGTGGATGCAGTTCGCAGGAATAGCACCGCAGAAAGTGCAGACATATCTTATAGATAGGCTCCACTTTCGAGGAGCGCATTTCACAGAAATGCGCCGCAGGACGGGTTTTTGCAAAGGTCTCAGCCTGAAGAGTTTACCCGTCTCTTGGTGACACCGCCTGCGACCATTTGTCGCAGGCGGTCGTATTGCGTTTAGAAACGGTAGTTCATCGCCAGTCGGAATTCGCGACCGACTTCAGGCAGCGAATTTGCTCCCACGCGTTGGCTGTGCGATTTGTACTGTTTATTGCCCACGTTATTGACCGAAAAATTCACGTTAAGGTTATCTTTTCCGGTCGGTTTCCAGTTGGCAAAAACATCATGCACGCCATAACCGGGCATCGGCGTGGTCGCACCGCCGCCTGAACCGCGACTGGGCACTGATTGTGATTTTTGCACGTATCGACCGCGCCAACCGACTTCCAAAGCAGGACGCTCAAAGCGGTAAGACAAGCTCGTCAGCCACGTGCGCCCTACCGGCACAAAAGTGGTGATGGTGTCCGCCGTGCCGCCTTCCAGTTGCGGATCGCTGTACGCCACGCCGACGCGTCCGGTCAATCCGCGATAATGATACGCCGCGTTCAGCTCGTAACCTTTATTGGTCAGTTTGCCCGCATTGACGTGCCGGTAAGTATTGCCGCCTAAGCTTTCAAAGGCTTGCACGTCTTTGATGGTTTGGTAAAAATAGCTGCCGCTCAAGGCAAAGTGATGCACATTCCATTTGAAACCGACTTCGGCTTTACGCGAGGTTTCGGCTTTCAGGCTGCCGTCGGACACAATGGTGCGTGCGCCGGTCAATTGCGCTTCGTACAAACGCGGGCTGCGTGTCGCCTGATTCCAACCGGCATTGAACGATAATTGATCGTTTACTTCCCAAATCATGCCGATACTAGGGTTCAGGCTGCCGTCACTGACTTTGTTTCCGCCCGAAGTCCGCATATCGAAATGGTCGTAACGCAAGCCCGTGGTCACGGTCACGGGATGAATATCCCAAATGCCTTCGACATAAACGCCGTAGTCGATTTTCTGCTCTTTGGCAGGAGTGACAATCGTGCTTTCGTCGGGTTTGGCGTTTTGCTTACGCCAGTTGATGCCGTATTTCACAGTATGGCGATTCGCCAGCAAGCTGCTTAAACCGATATTGCTGCCAATCGTGGTGATGTCATGCGTTTGCCCGCGCAGTTTGACCCGTTGATTCAAGCGGTAAAGGTTCGCATCGGCGGTGCTGACCGCTTTACCCAAATTTTTACCTGAATATTGCACATTGGTTGTGTCTTGAATGATTTGACGATACAAAGGCTGATTACGATCGAATAACACAAATTCTTCGCGCAAATTACGCAGACCATGCTGTTCTTCTTGACGATGGCTCAACACGATGCGGTTATCTTCGTTAAAGTTGTAACCGATTTTGCCCAAAAAACCGCGTTGATTCAGTCCGCTGTTGGCAATTTTTTCGCCGTTGCCGCTTTTGTAAGCACGGTCGGTCACCCAATTGCCAACCACCAAACCGTCCCAACCGCCGGCTTTACCGTATAAAGCCAGATTGCGATCCCAACCGGCATTACTGCTCACCCCTGCGCCAACGCGAAAACCGTAGTTTTTACCGTCCGACAGTAAATCCTGCGCATCCACCGTGGTCGCTTCAATCGCGCCGCTGGTCGCGCCGATGCCGGCCGATGCCGAACCCGTGCCTTTTTGCACACCGATGATTTTAACCAGAGCCGGGTCAAGCATAAACCGCCCTTGATGGTGAAAAACTTGGCTGTCGGTGTACGTGCTGTCCACCCGAAAATCAATCTGATCCTGCCCCATGCCGCGAATCGTCGCCCATTGCGACACGCCGTTACCACCTCCAAACTGAATCGCCACCTCGTCTTTGAGCACATCTTTCAGATCGGAATCCGTGGTCTCGGACATCGAGCGATAATTGATGCGCTCCACGCTGGAAACTCCTTCTCCGTGTACGTGCACGGTCTCCAGCTGTGCGCTCTGACCATCAGCCTGCGCAAACCCTGCTGCCAACGCCAAACTCAAAACACTCAGGCGAGAAATAGAAAATGTGTGTGAAAACATGAAATTATCCCTAGTTATTAAAAATAAAAATGCCTTAAGACATCAAAATAACACTACCAAATGATAACCGGTATTATTATTTTTTCGGATAATAGCATAGTCTTTATTATCTGCAAAGTGATTCTTTATATCATTTGCAAAAAGATTGAAACACAACTTTATGCTGGCTGCAGCTCGCAGGAATAGCATCGCCGAGAGCACAGACATATCTTTAAGATAGGCAATATTTCGAGGAACGCATTCCTAAGAAATGCTCCGCAGGACGGATTTTTGCAAAGGTCTCAGACTGCCTGAAACATTCTTGGCAGTGACAGGCTTTCGTTTCAGGCAGCCTGCTCTTGGCAAAAAAACATCGGCAATGCCGGTTTGCATTGCCGATGTTTATGAAACACTGACGGGAACGGCGATTAGCGTTCCTGCATCGCTTGTTTAAGCCGTGTAATCGGTTTGATCAGGTATTGAAACACGGTTTTCTCGCCGGTTTTGATGTCCACGTTGGCGATCATGCCCGGGATAATCGGCAGGGTTTTGCCGTTTTTATCGGTCAGATCGTTTTTATCGGTCTGGATGATCACGCGGTAATAGGCCTCGTTCGGGTCAAGTTTAAGTTCGCCGGGGCGTTTTTGATCGCGCAGCGTGTCGGGGCTCAGTAAGGTGACTTTACCTTCCAGTCCGCCATAAATCGCATAATCGTAAGCACTGAGTTTCACCACCGCCGTTTGTCCGGGATGAATAAACGCCACGTCTTGCGGGCGAATGTACGCTTCGACCAAAAGCTTGTCGTCCAGCGGCACGATTTCCATGATGTCTTGCCCTGCACTGATCACGCCGCCGACGGTATTGATGCGGATGTTTTTCACAATGCCGCGCACCGGCGCGCGCATCAAGGCGCGATCCACGGGATCGGCACGCATTGCCATGTTTTCTTTCGCCTGCGCCAAGTCGGATTCGACCCGAATCAGTTCGTTATTCGCATCGCTGGCGTATTTATTGCCGCGCTCGGCAATTTGCAAGGCCAAATCGCTGGACTGGCGGCGCATCCGCAGCAGTTCGACTTCCGACACCACGCCCTGCTTCACCATCGGCGCGGTGATCGCAATTTCTTTATCCAATAAAGCTTTGCTTTCTTTCAGGCTGCTGACCGCATCTTGCAGCTGGCGAAGATGAGCATTAAATGCCGCCACTTCTCGCGCTTTCAATTCCTCGTCAATATGCGGCGGAAATTCCAACGGCGCACCGTAGGCTTCTGCTTTCAAACGGATTTGCATGGCTTCGAGGTTATTGACTTTGGCTTCGCTTTCACGAAAAATCGCCGAGCTGCGCGTGTCGTCCAGCTTGAGCAAAATCTGCCCTTTATCGACGATATCGCCTTCTTTGACCAGCATTTCGGTGACGATACCGGGGTCAATACTTTGGATAATCTGCTCGCGCGAACTGGGGATAATGCTGCCCTGCCCGCGGGTGACTTCTTCCAGCGTGCTATTATACGCCCAAATCACAAACACCACCAAAAACACAAACAACAACATCACGCTCCAGTACAGGCCTTTGTGCTTTTCTTGCTGCAAAGCGGCGTTCAGATCGTTAATCAGGCGCAAGTCTTGCTGGCTGATTTCTTCGCGTCTTGGTGCTTGAGGCAAATGTTTCTTGTTTGTGTCGTCGTTCATGCCAATTACTTTCCATAGAATACGGGTTTTACCAAAGTGCATTACTTTTCAGGCTGCCTGAAAGATTTATGCCGGTTCGGATGCTTTGGCATTTTCCTCATTTTGTGCCAAACGTTGCAAAATCGCATCACGCGGTCCGTCCATCACCACCATACCGTTATCCACCACCACGATGCGATGGACGATTTGCAACACTTGCGGACGGTGGGTCACCACCAGCATGGTGCGGTTTTGACACCAGTTTGCCAAGGCTTGCAACACCATGATTTCCGTGCCCTGATCCAGTCCGGTGGTCGGTTCGTCCAGCAGCACCACACGCGGATCGCGCAGGGTCAGGCGTGCCAAGGCGATGATTTGTTTTTGCCCGCCCGACAAGCCCATGCCGTCCTCACCCAAAGGCATGTCCAGTCCACGCGGATGATTTTGAATAATGCGGTCCAAACCAAAACGGCGCAAGGCATTGATCAAAACCTGATCGCCCGAGAACTCGTCCATGCGTGCCAATTCCAGATT
Source organism: Neisseria sp. (assembly GCA_030538055.1). Lineage (GTDB taxonomy): Bacteria > Pseudomonadota > Gammaproteobacteria > Burkholderiales > Neisseriaceae > RGIG9985. The sequence continues at coordinate 21,531 of JAUNUS010000013.1, read as the reverse complement.
TTCACGCAGCGTACCGAGAAACAGGCGCGGACTTTGCCCGAGCAATGCCACTTGGCTGCGCAGGAAGTTCGGGTCAATCTGGCGTAAGTCGATGTTATCCAAGGTCACATTACCGCCCTTGGGGTCATACAGTCCCGATGCCAGTTTCAGAAGTGTGCTTTTGCCGCTGCCGATGCGCCCGAGAATCCCGATTTTTTCTCCGGGACGGATGATCAGATTCAGATTATTGATCACGGTCGGGCCGTCTTCCTGATATTTGAAACCGACATTGGCAAATTGAATGCCGCCCTGAACGGGATTGAGCGTGATGTAGTTGCGTTCGGGGTCACGGTCGATTTTGCGCTCGATGATGCCGTTCACGCCTTTGAGCGCAACCACTGCTTGTTGATAACGTGTTGCCAAGCCGGCAATTTGCGCCAGCGGAGCCAAGGCGCGTCCGGACAGAATCACCGCCGCAATCAACGCACCCATGGTGATTTTCCCTGCCGGATCGGGGTTATGAATCAAATACGTGCCGACCAACACCAAAAACACTGTGTTCAACTGCTGCATCCCGACCGAAAAATTCACCACAAAATTGCTTAAATCTTTGACCTTAATCGACGAGGCGGCGGTTTTCGCGGTGTAGGCATCCCAGCGCTGTTGTACCCAGCTGTTGGCATTATTGGTTTTCAAAGTTTCGATGCCTTCAATCGCCTCGACCGCCAAACCTTGCCGCTGTGCCGATTCGCGCATGGATTCGTTGATGTATTTGGCCAAACGCGGCTGCACCAAAAAGCCGACGATGATCACAATCGGGATAATCGTCAGCGGCACTAAGGCCAATTTACCGCCAATTAACCAAATCACGCTGACAAACAACAGTAAAAACGGAATATCCACCAGCACCAATAAGCTGGCACTGGTCATGAATTCGCGCACCGATTCAAAGTCGCGCAGATTATTCGCATAAGAGCCTGCCGAAGCCGGTCGCTGCTCCAAGTCCAAGGCCATCACGCGCCGCATCAAGGCGGAACTGATGATTAAATCCGCTTTTTTTCCTGCAATATCGGTTAAATGTGCGCGAATCAGCTTGGCAACAAATTCAAACAAAATCGCAATCACCACGCCGATGCTCAATACCCATAAGGTTTGATAGGCCTGATTCGGAATCACGCGGTCATACACATTCATCACATACAGTGAACTGACCAAAGCCAGAAAGTTAATGATGAACGTTGCCAAAATTACCTGATAATAATACGAACGAAAACGCCAAATTACCTTCCAAAACCAAGCCTTAGGCAAGCTGCATTCCGGCAGCTCGGAACGCACGTCACTCGCCATGCGTGGTTTGATGAACCACGCATAACCCAAATAAGTGGTCTGTAATTCCGCCTCGGTCAATACCTGTTCCAAACCGTCCGACTGGCGCACATGATAACGGCGGTCACTGCCTGCGCCTTCGATGCGCGTGATCACCGCCGCTTCTTCACCATGCAAAATCACCAGCACCGGCACCGCCAAAGCAGGGATTTCTGTCAAAGCACGTTTAGACAAAGTATTGTCGAAACCGTAGCTTTTCAGCACTTCCGACAAGGAGTAAAAATCAATGCCGCCTTGCGGGGTGCGGATGCTTTGCGCGGTCAAAGCGGTGGTCGGTACAGGCTGCCCCAGCAACTGCGTCAGGTAAGAAATATGTTCGATAATGGATTTCATGGCCTTGCTTCCGTCTGTTCGGTGATGCGCTCAGGAGCATCCCCGTCATTGACAATGGGTTTGTGTGACGCGGTTTCTTGCAGGTAGCGTTTGTCGCGCGGATTTTCCGCTACGCCCGCCCAAGTCGCGATTTCGTTTTGCGCGTGTAAATAAGACAAGGCCGCGCTGCGAAAATCATGGCGCGCATTGACCGCTGCCAATTCGACACTTGCCAAATCGTTATAAGCGTTTAAAAGCTCAATCAATGTCTTACGTGCGATTTTGAATTGCAATTCATAAGCATGCACCACATCGCGGTTGGACTGCACCTGCTCTTCGCTGATGTCGATGCGTTCGCGGCTTTGTGCCATTTTGGATTTGGCGGTACGGGTACGCTCGTCAATATCGCGGTAAACCTGAGTCAGTCGCTCTTCTGCCGCGACCAGTTCTTGCGCGTTGGCCGCCACGGTATGCGAAGTGGCGCGATTGAATAAATCCCACGATACGTTGAAATAGACTTCGCGCGAATCGCGGTTGGCCGTCGCCTCAATATTGACCGAAGGTAACTGTCGCCCTTTGCTGGCTTTGAATTCGGAACGCACGCTTTGCAGCTCGGCCTTTTGCGCCATATAAGTCGGATGCAGCACATGGTCGTCGCGCGTGTAAAAGATGATTTGCTGCGGGTCGTTATGGGGGAAAGGGTCTTGCAAACGTTCGGCTTTCATCGCTCGTCCGGTGTATTTCTCCAGACGGCTCAACGCCGTGGCCAGATTGGTCTCGTACGTGGCAATGCTTTGGCGCACCTGCACTTCGCGTGCTTTGGCCTGCACCCACTCCGAACGCCGACCTTGGTCGTTTTCCACAATAATATTCAAGTCGTGCAGGATTTTCTCATGCCGCGCCAAGCTGTCGCGCAGCGCCACCAAAGCTTCGCGATAAAACAACGCATCCAAGTATTGCGTGGCGATTTCATTGCCCAACTCTTCGCGCGTTTCGTAATATTTATAGTAGAAGTAACGTTCTTTTTCTTTATCGCGTTTGACTTGGTTGTTGATCGCGCCCCATGAAAACAAGTTGAGTTTGGCGGTGACACCGGGGTTAAAGCGGGTGCTTTTTTCGTCGCTCGGATATTTATGGTCCTGAGACAATAAACGGTTGCCTTGTACGGCAACCGTCGGGTAATGCAAAGCAAACGAGGCATCGGCACGTTCTTGCGCTGCCTGATCATTGGCCCAAGCCTCGGCGATGCGCGGATCATTGAGCAGACTTTGCTGCAAGATCAGTTGCAACTGATCGGAAGTGATGACTCTGCGGAAAGTCGGCGCGTCGGCAGCAGGCGGCGCGGCGGTGACGGCCTGGGCGGCGGCTTCCTCGCTGATGGCCGGCGGCGCGGCAATATTGCTTGCCGGTTCTGACGCCGCACTGCTGTCTGCGGCAGAAGAAGCAGCGTAGGCTGCCTGCACGCACACTATGCAGCATACGCACCCTATACTCCGCCTGACGGTCTGATTAAAGAAATTCATAAATAATCAAAATCTGCCACATAAATAAAGCGCAAACTATAATACATTGCGCCATGAGACACAAGAATTATGCCATCGGACATTTTCATATTCGCGAGTGTAAAACAAGAAAACGGCCGCCGTCGGGCAACCGTTTGCCATGAGTCTCCGAACGTCGTTGCAGAGGCTGTTTAGCTTCATAAAAACGACGCTTTAGCTGCGCAGAAACTTCGTTCTAGGCAGCCTGCAAAATAATAGAACCGCACAGATGAAGCGTGCAGATGGATGACCAAAAAATCAGGTAGTCCGCGCTTTAACCCAAACCCAAACGCTGGCACACGGTGGAACACAAACCAGCCTGATTCAAAGTATAAAAATGCAATCCGGGTGCGCCGCCCGCCAACAAGGTATCGCATAACTCGGTCACCACGTCCAAACCCAAAGCTTTGACCGAGGCGCTGTCGTCGGCATAAGACTGTAATTTCAGGCGCAACCAACGCGGAATTTCCGCACCGCACATATCGGAAAAGCGCGCCAATTTGGAAAAGCCGGCAATCGGCATAATGCCGGGCACGATCGGAATATCCACCCCGCGCGCCTGCACTTCATCGACAAAGTGAAAATAAGCGTCCGCATTATAAAAATACTGCGTGATCGCAGAGTCCGCCCCTGCTTCGCATTTGCGCACAAAATGGCGCAAATCGTCCTCGGCACTGCGCGATTGCGGGTGAAATTCGGGATAAGCCGCCACTTCAATGTGAAACCAATCGCCGTATTCCTTACGGATAAACTCAACCAATTCATTGGCATAATGCAAACCGTCCGCCGTGCTCAAACCGACACCCGACGGAATGTCGCCGCGCAGCGCCACCAGATGTTTGATGCCTAATGCTTTATAGCCGTCAAGAATTTCCAGCAATTCATGCCGCCGCGCACCGATGCACGCCAGATGCGGTGCAGCCGGCATGCCTTCCTGCATGATGTCGGTCACGGTTTGCAATGTGCCGCTGCGCGTACTGCCGCCCGCACCAAACGTGCAGGAAAAAAACTGCGGCGAAAACTGGCGCAATTGACGGCGGGTCACGGCAAGTTTGGCGCGCCCTTCTTCGCTGCGCGTGGGGAAAAACTCAAAACTTAAGGTACGGGTGCTGTTCATAAAATTTTCCTGATGTGCCAAGCTTCAACACATCGCAAGTGTTCAAGCAGATGATTGATAATGGAACAATAAAATATTTCAGGCTGCCTGAAACGCAATTTAGCGAAGCTAAAGCATGACTTAACCTTTCAGGCAGCCTTATCTAAGGTCAATGAAGATACCTCTTTCCCGACGCGCCTGCAAGCAATAAAATGAATAAAAAGATGAAAAATACGATTTATGTATGAAATTTATTTGCAAACAAATATCGTCACGCCAAAGATTCCTCTTAACAAACGTTCGTGGACAACGCGTTTTTGTTACAATCGCACACTTTTGCCGTATTGTTTGCGGCATGGTGACTTTTCAGGCAGCCTCAACTTACGGAACATTTAGTGCATGAACATTTTTTACGAAGAATCCGGTCAATTCAAAACCGCCGCCATCGTGCAACGCAACGACGCGACCTACCAAGTCGATACCGCACACGGCAAGCGCGCCAAAATCAAGGCGAATAATGTGTTTTTTGAATTTGACGGTAACGGCGCGGATTTTTTACAGGCAGCCCAAAGTGCCGCAGAGGAAATTGACACTGATTTATTGTGGGAAGTGTGCGGCGAAGAAGAATTTTCAGGCGAAGCGATTGCCGCCGAATATTTCGGTCATGCGCCGAGCAAACCCGAACTGGCGGCGACTTTAATCGCGCTCTACGCCGCGCCGATGTATTTCTACAAAAAAGCCAAAGGCATCTTCAAAGCCGCCCCTGCCGAAACCTTAAAACAAGCCCTCGCCGCGATGGCGCGCAAACAAGAACAAGAAGCGCAAATGGCTGCTTGGGCGGAAGAACTCAATGCGTTCAGGCTGCCTGAAGCGATTGCCCGCGATTTGCCGCGCATTTTGCACCAGCCCGATAAGCAAAGCCTGACTTACAAAACCTTTATCCGCACCGCCGACGTGCTCAAACTGTCGCCGCTGGCTCTGGCGCAGCAATGCGGCGGCGTGCCGTCGATTCCGCAGTATTTGCTGGACGGATTTTTGTTGCAACATTTTCCGCGCGGCACGGACGCGCCCGCAATCGCCGTCACGCTGCCTGAAAACCTGCCGCAAGCCGACGCGAGCGTGCGCGCCTTCTCGATTGACGACGCTTCCACCAGCGAAGTGGACGACGCCTTGAGTCTGCACGATTTGGGCAACGGCAAAAAACGGGTCGGGATTCACATCGCGGTACCGGCATTAGCCGTCGCCAATGACAGCGAAATCGAACGCAATATTTTTGCCCGCCAAAGCACGGTGTATTACCCGAGCGGCAAAATCACCATGCTGCCTGAAAACTGGATCAGTGCGTTCAGCTTGGACGAAGGCGCATACCGCCCGTGCGTCAGCATTTATTTTGAAGTCGATGCCGAGGGCGGTTACGGCGCGCCGCAACAACGCATTGAAAGCGTATTCATTGCCGACAATTTACGTTTGCAAACCATCGAGCCTTTTTTCAACCGCGAACGCGGCAGCCAAATCGGCGAGGCGGAGCAATTCCCCCATCACGCCGCTTTGCAATGGTTTTATGCGTGGGCGATCAGCTTGCAGAAAAAAAGAAACCGTTACGAAGAAAACGCCGCGCCGCGCTACGACTACAGCGTGGACGTGGACGCACACGGCACGGTGTCGGTGCTGACGCGTGAGCGCGATGCGCCCTTGGATACCTTGGTCAGCGAAATGATGATTCTGGCCAACAGCACTTGGGCGAAAATACTGGACGAGCACAACATCGGCGGCATTTTCCGCGTGCAGCCGCCGCAAGGCAAAGTACGCATGAGCACCCAGTCCGAAGCGCATGACGGCATGGGCGTGGCGCATTATGCGTGGTTCACCTCACCCTTGCGCCGCGCTGCCGATTACATCAACCAACGTCAATTACTCAGCCTGATTGACCCGCAATATTCACCGCGCTACAGCCATAATGATGTTGCGCTGTTTGCCGCTTTGCGCGATTTTGACGGTGCTTATGCGGCGTACGGAGAGTTTCAGCAACAAATGGAACGCTATTGGAGCTTGGTCTACATCCAACAAAACGCCCTGACCGAGCTGACCGCCAACGTATTACGCAGCGATTTGGTACGGGTGGAAGGTCTGCCGCTGGTGGCGCGCTCGCTCGGTATTCCGATCGACATGCCGCCCAAAAGCCGCGTCAAAATGCGCGTGGGCGAAATCGATCTGATCACGCAAAGCGTCAGCCTGCATTACATCAACGCAGTCGCACCAAGCGCATAAAACGTTTTCAGGCAGCCTTAAGGCTTAAGCCCAAGTATTGGCACGTTTTTTGAAAACCTTGTTTTGCGTTTATAATGATATTTTTTGCATGGAGAAAACCCGATGACTTATCCCGCTTGTCCGCAATGTGCTTCTGAATTGGTCTATCACGACGGTGTGCAACTGGTTTGCCCCGAATGCGGTCACGAATGGCAGGAAGGCGAAAGCGCAAGCAGCGCTGAAACGGCAACCGTCACCGATGCGCACGGCACGCCTTTGAGCGACGGTGACAGCGTGGTATTGATTAAGGATTTAAAAATCAAAGGCAGCTCGCAAGTGATTAAGCAAGGCACCAAAGTCAAAAGCATTCGCCTGCAAGACGGCGACCACAATATCGCCTGCAAAATCGACGGCAGCGCAATGAATTTGAAATCGGAATTTGTGAAAAAAGCCTGATAAAAAAACAAGCCGTTAGTGTAACGGCTTGTTGCTTAAAAGCGATTGGTTTTATTGCGCGGCAGGAGTGAGCACGCTCGGCATCAGGATCCCGATCAAGAGGATCAGCACAAACACTGCCGCCATGATGATTAAATAGGCTTTACAAAAATTCGCTTTGCTCGGATTGGTACTGCGGCTGAATCCCCACACAAAAAGCATCACCAAATTGACCAGCGGGATCATCAATACGATCATGGTTAAAATCCAGTCACCGACACCGACGGCGGGCGCGCCGTAGTTATCGTTGCTGTTCGGTGCTGCGTAAGGGGAAGGTGTTTGTGCCATGATGTCTCCTCATCAAGGAAAGTTAAAATGAGTCGGCATTGTACGTTGAGCACCTGCCCTACGACAAGGCTTTTTCAAATTGACGCGTAACGCGAAAAAACAGACAATCAGGCTGCCTGAAACATACCCCCATCACACACTTCTTACATCATGAAAAATCCCGAATTACTTTTGCCCGCAGGCGGTTTGGAACGGATGCGTTATGCGTTTGATTTCGGCGCGGACGCGGTTTATGCCGGTCAGCCGCGTTATTCTTTGCGCGCACGCAATAACGAATTTGCCAAACTCGAACAACTGCAACAGGGCATTGAAGAAGCCCATGCGCGCGGCAAAAAGTTTTTTGTCGCCAGCAATATTCTGCCGCACAATGCGAAGCTCAAAACCTATCTGGACGATATCGCGCCGATCATCGCCATGGCCCCCGACGCGTTAATCATGGCCGATCCGGGCCTGATCATGAAAGTGCGCGAACGCTGGCCGGAAATGCCCTTGCATCTGTCGGTGCAGGCGAACACGACCAATTATTGGGGTGTGCAGTTTTGGCAAAGCGTCGGCATTGAACGGATTATCCTGTCGCGCGAATTGTCCTTGGATGAAATCGCGGAAATCCGCCAAGAATGCCCCGACATCGAGCTGGAAGTGTTTGTGCATGGCGCGTTGTGCATTGCTTATTCGGGGCGTTGTTTGCTCTCGGGCTATTTCAATCACCGCGACCCGAACCAAGGCACGTGCACCAATGCCTGCCGCTGGAACTACAGCGTGCACGACGCAGGCGAATCCGATGCGGGCGACGCGCAATTATTGAAAGATTTTAATCTTCAGGCAGCCTGCGGCGGCGCGGAGCGTCACCCTTTGGCGGACAAGGTGTATTTGATTGAAGAAGAAAACCGTCCGGGCGAATTGATGCCGATTATGGAAGACGAACACGGCACGTATATTATGAATTCCAAAGACTTGCGCGCGGTCGAGCAGGTGGAGCGGCTGATCGCCATCGGCGTGGATTCGCTGAAAGTCGAAGGCCGCACCAAGTCTTTGTATTACGTGGCGCGTGCCGCGCAGACTTACCGCCGTGCGATTGACGATGCTTTGGCCGGCAAACCGTTTGACGTGGGTTTGCTCGCGGATTTGGAAGGTTTGGCCAATCGCGGTTACACCCCCGGATTTTTAGAGCGACACCGCACGCAGGATTATCAAAATTATTTAAGCGGTCATTCGCTGGCGAAACAAAGCCGCTTTGTCGGGCAAGTATTGGCGGTGGATGCGGCCGGTTGGGCGACGGTTGAGGTCAAAAACCGTTTTGCGCTGGGCGACACTTTGGAAATCATTCACCCGACGGGTAATCGCCTGATAACCTTAAAACAGATGCAACACAAAGGCGCGGCGGCCGACGTGGCACGGGGTAACGGCATTCAGGTGCAGATTCCCGATATGCAGGGCATGGAAGGCGCATTGATTGCGCTTGTCATGCCGTGAAGACGCTGCCCTATCAACGCATCCTCATCATCGGCAATAACGGCAGCGGCAAAAGCTTTTTGGGCAAAAAACTCGCCGAGACAAGCGATCTGCCGCTGATTCATTTGGACGCGGAATATTGGCAGGCTGAGACCTTTGCAAAAGTCTGTCATGTGAGTGCAGTTCGCAGAAACAGCACCACAGAAAGCGCAGACATATCATCCAAGATAGGCAAGCTTTCGAGGAGCGCATTTCAAAGAAATGCGCCGCAGGACGGCATTTTGCAAAGGTCTCAGGCTGACGGCACGCATCCAGCCAAAGACGCTTGGCAGACAAGGGTTCAAGAGCTGATTACCGAAGAACGCTGGATCATCGAAGGGCATTATGCGAGTACGCTGGCGCAACGCTACGCCCGTGCGGATCTGGTGATTTTTTTGGACATCAGCCGCTTGGTTTGTCTGGCAGGCATCATGCGCCGCTTCAGTAAAAACCGCCCCGATATGCCCTATCGCGGCGCGGATCAAATCAATGCGGCATTTTTTCGGTTTCTGTACGCCGCATGGCGGTTTGACCGTGAGCGCAAACCGCAGGTGATGCAGCTGCACCGCCAATATCCCGAAATCACGTTATGGATATTGAAAAACAGACGGAAAATCAAACAATTGATTGAACACTATAAGGCTGCCTGAAAGCCGCCAATACCTTATTTTTGAATGATTGATTATGCTCGAATTTACTTTACATCAACAAGACGGCTTTGCCCGACGCGGCACGCTGAAACTCAATCACGGCACGGTCGAAACGCCGGTGTTTATGCCGGTGGGCACTTACGGCTCGGTCAAGGCGATGACGCCGCAGCATTTGCACGATATTCAGGCGCAGATTATTCTCGGCAATACGTTTCACCTGTGGTTGCGCCCGGGCTTGGAAGTGATTGGCGGCTTTGGCGGTCTGCATGATTTCATCGGCTGGGATAAGCCGATTTTGACCGACTCGGGCGGTTTTCAGGTGTTTTCGCTGGCGGCGATGCGTAAACTCACCGAAGAAGGCTGCACCTTTCAAAGCCCGATCAACGGCGATAAACTGTTTCTGTCGCCTGAAATTTCCATGCAGATTCAAACGGTTCTGAATTCAGACATTGTGATGCAGCTGGACGAATGTCCGCCCGGCGACGTGGACAAAAAAACCGCGCATGATTCATTGGCAATGAGTTTGCGCTGGGCGGAACGCTCGAAAAATGCGTTTGAAAAACTGAATAATCCCAATACCTTATTCGGCATTGTGCAAGGCGGTTTGTTTGAGGATTTGCGGGCGGAATCGCTGGCCGGTTTGATGAGCATGGATTTGGACGGCATCGCGGTGGGCGGTTTGTCGGTGGGTGAACCCAAGCCCGAAATGTACCGTATTTTACACGCCCTCGCGCCGATTTTACCGCGCGAAAAACCGCATTACCTGATGGGCGTGGGTACACCGGAAGATTTGGTGTACGGCGTGGCGCACGGCATTGATATGTTTGACTGCGTGATGCCGACGCGCAATGCGCGCAACGGCTGGCTGTTTACCCGTTTCGGCGACATCAAAATCAAAAACGCAGTGCATAAAAACGACCACCGCCCGCTGGACGAAAGCTGTGACTGCTACACCTGCCGCCATTTCTCACGCGCGTACCTGCATCATTTGCACCGCTGCGGCGAAATCCTCGGCGCGCAACTGAACACCATTCATAATCTGCACTATTACCAAGTGTTGATGCAGGAAATGCGTGAAGCGATTGCAGAACAACGCTTTACCGCCTTTCAGGCAGCCTTTCACCGTGATCGCGCAGGGGAAAACTAACACTTGCTTCGTATGATGACGCGTGCTATTTTAGCCATGTTTTAACCTCGCGCATTCGTCCTGAATCGTGCGTTTATTTTTGGAGAAAAATCAATGAATCATTTGCAACACACAGCCCTGACCGCCGCCCTGCTGCTCGCACTTGCCGCCTGCGGACAGCCCGCGCAACCGGCCGCCGAACAAGCCGCGCCGCCTGCCGCAACCGCTCCCGCAGCAGCACCGGTTATGGAAGCCGTTACCGAAGCCGCCCCTGAAGCCGCCGCACCGGCAGCTGAAAACGACGGCCCGATCACAGCGTTCTCCGCCAACGGTTTTTCACCGGCATGGATGGCTGAAGTCAATGGCGACTTGCTGGTGTTTGAAGTACCCGATTTTGCAACACCCGATGCCTCTACCCGCACCATTACCGTGGAACGTTCCGCTTCTGCCAAAGGCGTGAATTTTGACGGTTTGGACGGTGAAGTTGGCGTAACCCTCGACATCAACGGTAAAGAATGCACCAAAACCGGCGAAAAACGCGAATTCACCGCCACGCTGACCTACGGCGGACAAAGCTATCACGGCTGTGCCGACGCACTGCGTTAATCGGTCACGACACAAAAAAGCGCGCCGAGGTTTCGACGCGCTTTTTATTTTTCAGGCAGCCTTACTTCTTATTATTGCTCCATTTCACAAACGAATAATACGCCCGATCCAGCAGCCAATGCAGTTGCCGCCACTCTTCGACCGTCAGCTCACCAAACATTTCGCTTTCTAACTCACGCCCGATGCGTTCGCAGGTTTTCCATGCGCGCTCGCCTTCTTCGGTCAGGCTTAAGCGATTGACGCGATTATCCTTTTCGTCAATCCTGCGCGCAATCAGTCCGCGTTCTTCTAAGGCGGCAAGGTTTTTGGACAGCAGGGTTTTGTCCAGCACCAGTTTATGCCGCAGTTCGGTCGCGGTCACGCCCGGAATCTCATGCAGTAAACGCAACACGCGCAGCTCGCGCACGCGCAAATTCGCCGCTCTTTCGTAATACGGATTGGCTGCCTTGATCGCCAGATTTTTCAGCAGTTCCAGCTGGTAGGTTAAGTAAGGTTGTTTGGGTTTCATGTTTTTTCCTCTTGCATGCGAATGTACCGCTTTATGTGAAAACAGACAACTCAATGAGAGATTGCTTATAAAATCAATCATGCTGCCTGAAACCTTATTTCAGGCAGCCTGTTGATGGACTTAACGCAGATAATTTTGCGCGATGCCTACCCAGTAAGCCGCGCCAATCGGCAGATTGGTTTCGTCAAAGGCATACATCGGGTGATGCACCATCGGGGTGTCGCCGTTACCGATAAAGCCGTAAACGCAAGGTCTTTGCTGGGCGTAGAAAGCGAAGTCCTCACTGCCCATAAAGGTCGGGCCGGGGGTGACGACATTGTCCGCGCCCAAAACTTCGGCGGCGATTTGGATGCATTTTTCGGTTTGCGCTTCGTCGTTGATCAAAATCGCACCGGGTTGCCCTTCGCGGATTTCAAAGGTGACGTTGTACGCTTCGGCGGTGGCTTTGGTGATGGATTTGATTTTGTCCAAGACCATGACGCGGGTCGCCGGTGTGCTGTTGCGCACGCTCAAGCGCAAAATCGCGGTTTGCGGAATCACGTTGCCCGCATCGCCCGACAAAAATGCACCGACGCTGACCACGGCGGAATCTTTGGGCGCAACATTGCGCGATACGATGGTTTGCAGCGACATCACCAGCGCCGCACCGGCGACCAAGGGGTCAATCGATTTTTCGGGCATGGAGCCGTGGCTGCCTTTGCCGGTGAGTTCGATTTCCCAGTTGTCCACCGCCGCCATGATCGGGCCGCCGGTGAAGTAGATTTTGCCCAATTCCAGTCCGGGCATATTGTGCAGACCGAACACATAATCCATCGGGAAGCGTTCAAACAAGCCGTCTTTGATCATCGCCGGCGCACCGCCCATGATTTCTTCGGCGGGTTGGAAAATGACATTCAAAGTGCCGTTAAAGTTTTTGGTTTTGGCCAAGTATTCGGCCGCACCCAAAAGCATGGAAGTATGGGCATCATGACCGCAGGTATGTGATTTCCCTTCAACTTTACTTTTATACGGTAAATCCACCGCTTCTTTGACCGGCAGCGCGTCGGTGTCGGCACGCAGGCCGATGGAAGCTTTGCCGTCGCCTACTTTTAAGCGGCCGACCACACCGGTTTTGCCGATGCCTGCGGTGACTTCATAACCCCAACTTTTTAATTGCTCGGCAATGTATGCTGCGGTTTGGTGTTCTTCAAACGACATTTCCGGATTTTGGTGCAGATGATGAAAATGGGTTTTAATGTTGTCGGTTAATTCAGAGGTAATGGTTTGTAATAATGGATTCATAGCAGTGACTCCTTAGAAAAGGTTAGGTGATTCAGGCAGCCTGTAGGTATAGTGTGACAGTCTGCCTGAAACGTTTTAAGCTTCTTTTTTGCCTTTGGGCACGGTCAGGGCAATCGACACAATCGCTGCCAAAACCATCAGCAAGTTAAACATCAAAGCAATCGTGGCAGCTTCGCGAATCGCCACGTTGTCTTGGCGGCCGACAAAGGGCACGATGTTGCTCAACCAAGAGATGCTGCTGTTATCACCACGCAAAGCGGTGAAAATCGCTGCGGAAATCGCCACACCAAACGCTGCGCCTAAAGATGATGCCATTTTGTAAATGCCGGCACCGGCACCGGCTTGTTCCGGCGGCAGGTTGGACAAGGCCGCATCGGTAGAAGGGGTGGCATAGAAGGCCAAGCCCACGCCGAAGAGAATGTAAGAAATCACGGCGATGATTTTGTATTGATCCAGCATCAGATTGGTCGGTAACAGCAACATAATCGACAAACCGGTGATCAAACAGCCCCAAATCATCGGTTTGCGCGCACCAAAGCGACGCAGTAATTTTTCACCGACACGGATAAAGGCAATGATGGCAATCGCATAACCGATGGTCAGAAAACCGGCTGCCTGTGCGGTCATGTTTCCGCCCAACTGCACGAGTTGCAGTGAAATAATCAACATCCCTGCCACGCCGTTGAGCAACAGATTCGAGATGGTCGCACCGGTAAAGGTCGAGTTTTTGAAGAGTTTGAAGTCGACAAACGCGCTGTTGTTATTGCCTTCAAACCACAGGAACAATGAACCGAACACAAAAGTCGCAATCACCAGAGCAATCGTGGTCATGCTCGCCCAGCCGAATTTACTGCCTTGCGTCACCACGACTTGCAGTGCCACCATGGTCACCATAAAGGTGATTACGCCGGGCCAGTCGAATTTGCTTTTGGTAGTGGTTTCCACTTTGCTCTCGGGCGTGCCACGGCACATCAGCAGACCCACCAAAGAAACCGCAGCGCAAGCGAAGAAAATATAACGCCAGCCCAAGTTTTGCGAAACCAGACCGCCGAAGAGCGAACACAAACCCGAACCGCCCCACGAACCGATCGACCACATACTGATGGCACGTTGGCGTTCTGCACCGTCCCAGTAAGTTTTCACCAAGGCCAAGCTAGCCGGCATGATGCACGCGGCGGAAACCCCTTGGATAATCCGCCCTGCCATCAAAAACGGCACCGCCAAAGCACCGCTCGGAGCCAGTGCGATCAGCAGCGCGCCGACGATGCTGAGGATAAAACCCAGATTCAAGATTTTCATGCGACCCATGCGGTCAGCCAAGCCGCCCATGATGACGATGAACATCCCCGAGAATAAAGCCGTGATCGAAACGGCAATATTCATGGTGGTGGTATTGACCCCGAGCGAACGCTCCATATCGGGCGCGATGTTCAGAGTGGTTTGGGCGAAAAGCCAAAAGGCGATCACCCCCATGATCATGCCAAAGAGTAATTTGTCATTACCTTTGAACTCATCTCCGGCGGGTGCTGCAGCAATTTGAGTTGCCATGATAAAACCTCCAACGGTTTCTTGCGGTTAAGTAAATGTCGGTTACCCGACCTTGGACCTTTACTGCCTGTTTCCAAACGGATCTACACACCTAAATATACTGTTTGGAAACGGTTTTTGTTTCATTAAAATGAAATTTATTTGAAACTTCAAACATGTGTTTTACTGTTTTTCCGCCTCGCTTTCAGGCTGCCTGAAAGCATCAAATCCAAAAGACAACCACTTAAATAATGGTTGAACTATGAAACTAAGTGCAGTTTACGACAATTGGTTGCAAAAGTCATCTATTTTTTATTCTTTAGTTTGATCTGCATCAAATAGACTTCAAAAGCATCCGCATCAACAGAAAGTTTCACGACTCCTGTCAAGCATAAAATCTTTAATAATCAATTTATTGATAAGTTTTGCAACAAAAAACACGACGCTTGGTGCGTCGTGTTGGAAAGGTGCAAAATCTGATCAACTCAATACGTTTTGGCAAGGCCTCACTCACCGCATGGCATTTTTTTACCGCACTGCCCTCCTTGCGCACAGCCGGAACAGCCTTTTTTCACAAAAAATCTGCGCCATAAATAAATACCGGCAATCACCGCTACGGCAATCACCACACCCCATTCGCCCCAGTTTGTGGCGGCTTCGCTGCTTAAATCAATCGGCGGATTCATGATGAGCTTTCCTTGTTGTCCTAATCAAAAGTATGGGTTATCCGTCGTGTTTCAGGCTGCCTGAATACGGCGGCTGCGGCAGTTTTTTTTCGGCTCGGACGATGATACAAACCAATCGCAAGCAACAAGCCCAAGGCGGCAAAATACACCGCTGAAAACGCCTGTAATCCGCTCGCTCCCGCCATGCTGCCCAAGGTATAGACCGCGCCGGCGACCAGCAAGCCCAAAATCGTCGGGAAAATCATCGAAAACAGCATCCATTTGTACGAGCCGGTTTGCACGCGGATCATAATGACAGTGGCAAGGCATGGCGGATACAACGCAAAAAACAGTATCAACGCCACCGCAGTCAGTGCATCGTAGCCTTGCGCTTGCTGCTCTTCGCCCATGCGTTCTTCCAGCGTGCGGTTTTCCTCATCGTCTTGCCCGAAGAGCACACCGAGCGTTGCCACACTGCTTTCGCGCGCCGCAAACGAACTGAGCAATGCCACATTCACCTTCCAATCAAAATTGGCAAATCGGGTCACGCTTTCCAGTCCGCGTCCGACACGTCCCAATACGCTGTTTTCAATACGTAATTCTTTCATTTCACGGCGTAAGGTTTTGCGGCTGTCGTCCAGCTTTTTCAGGCTGCGTGCCGCTTTTTTGTCTTGGGCATCACCGCCGCGCTGTAAAAACGGGAAAAATTCGGGATACATTTCCTCATAACGCGCATCGAGTTTTTGCGAGGCTTCGGGTGTGGAAATATTCAGCTTCTGTGCACGGTAATCGTTGTAAACATTGATTAAAGCGACCAGTTTTTCCTGCTCGTTCACCGCCGCCAAATGGCGGTTGCCCTGCATATCTTGATAAAAACGGGTAATCGCGGTTTCGGCTTGGGCGCGATAAGCGGCATCTTGCTCGGCATTCAGCCCCGGAAATTGCAACAGCACATACACCACGGTCGCCACCGCAACCACAATCGTGCCGACTTTTTTGATGTACAGCCAAGTACGGTCAATCGCGCGGCGCAATACGCTGCGTATGCCGGGCAAATGGTAATGCGGCAGCTCCATCACAAACGGCGCGGTTTCCATGCCGCGCAACACCGACACCGTGAGCAGTTTCGACACCAGCAACGCCACAATCACCGTGATCGTAGAAATGTAAAACAGCACCAAGCCTTTATCGTTGGCGAAATAAATATTCACGAGCAGCGTGTACAGCGGCACTTTCGCCAGACAGTTCATAAACGGCACGGTGAGAATGGTCGCCATGCGCGCGCGCGTATCGGGAATACCTTTGGTCGCCATCACGCCGGGCACGGCGCAACCGCCGGCAAACACGCCTGCCAAAATCAAAGGCAGGGTGGATTGCCCGTGCAAGCCGAAACGGTGCAGGATGCGGTCAAGAATAAACGCAATCCGCGCCATGTAACCGCTGTCTTCCAAAATCGCAATCAGTGCAAACAAAATCAAAAAAATCGGCACATAATTGAGCAAAGTATTCGCCGAATCCACCATCCACAAGCCAATCGAACGCACTTGCGGATCAATCAAAAATCCCGCATCGGGCAACAGACCTGCCACCAAATTACGCAGACCTGCCAAAATCGGCCACGTGATTTTGGTCAATTCATACCCTTGCACAATCGACAATTGGTAAATCAGCCAAATCGTCAGCACCAAAAACACCGGTGCGAAAAAACGATTCAGCAGCACTTTATCCAAATGCTCCGTCCAGCCGACTTTGTGTTCGCCCACTTGGGTCACTGCCGCCTTACAGGCAGCCTGCGCGGCAATATGGCGGCAACGGGTCGCCTCATCGCCGATTTCCTGTCCGCTGCTGCGGGTGAATTGCGCGTGTAAATCCTGCGCCGTTTGCGCAATGCGTTGCCACGCTTCGGGCGCGGTGCGTTGCGCCAGTTTGGCAATGCCTTCGTCATGCTCCAGCACTTGCAACGCTGCCCAGCGCGGCGGCACATCGGGTAAATTCGGCTGCGCCTTCCATGCCTCGGCAAGGGTTTGCACCGCCTCTTCCCACGCGCCGTAAGCAAAATTCGGTGCGGCTTGCGCTTGCGCCGCCACTTCGGCGATTTTGGCACGCAGCTCATCAATCCCACGTGCTTTGCTGCCCACCGTCGCCATCACCGGAATGCCCAAATGCGCGGACAATTTTTCCGCGTCCACCGCCAAGCCCAAATGCTGCGCCATGTCCATCATGTTCAGCACCAGCAGCATCGGGCGGTTCAGCTCCATCAGCTGAAACGTCAGGAACAAGCTGCGTTCCAGATTCGCCGCGTCCACCACGTTCACCATCACATCGGGTTTTTCACCCAACAGAAAATCCCGCGCCACCCGTTCTTCGGGCGAAAAAGAAGTCAGCGCGTAAGTACCGGGTAAATCCACCGTCTCCACGCGCTGACCTTCATAAGTGTAAAAACCGCTTTTTTTATCGACGGTCACACCGGGGTAATTGGCAATATGCTGCTGCAAGCCCGTGAGGGCATTGAACAATGTCGATTTCCCCGCGTTTTGCTGCCCAGCCAAGGCAATCAACAGCTTGTCTTTTTTATCGCTCATTTATAAAGCCACCACTTCAATTTTTTCCGCCTCGGCACGGCGCAAGGACACAAAGGCATTGCCCACACGGATTTCAATCGGATCATTTAACGGCGCGGCACGCAATAAGGTGATTTCCGCATCGGGCACAAGCCCCAAATCCATCAAACGCCGCCGCATCACGCCGCTGCTGCCGATGTGCCGCACTCGGCAACGTTTACCCGGTTTTAGACTGCATAAAGTCTGGCACGACGCGGCATCACCGTACCGTGCCGCACAAACTTTACGCACATCACTGTCCAAATCCAGCATATAAAATCCTTTATCAAACGTCGAAACAAAGCGATGCGGCGCGGTTTTGCTGAGTAATACACGGTTGAAATGCGGACGAAACATGATTTAATTTCCTGATAATGAGCACTTAAAGGCTGCCTGAAAAGTATGAGACCTTTGCAAAAATCCGTCCTGCGGCGCATTTCTTTGAAATGCGCTCCTCGAAATCGTAGCCTTGTGTGAGATATGTCTGCGCTTTCTGCGGTGCTATTCCTGTGAACTGCATCTATAGTGAAATAAAATAAGAAAGATACAAGGCGGCAAGTCGAAGACAGTACAAGTAGTACGGCAAGGCGCAGCCAACGCCGTAGATTTCTTATTTTATTTCACTATACATGACAGATTTTTGCAAAGGTCTCAGCATTTCTCTCGATTCAAAACCAATACAAAGCATAGAAAACGACAGAAAATCCGTCACCTTACCCACCTGAAATCGGTGTCGGGTTTACTCCATTTTATCGGCGCGAATCCAAATCACCGCATCTTGGCTGAGTTCTTTGCCTTGGTATTCCGTTTTCGAGCCGGAACCCAACGCGGCAAAACCCCAGAAACCTTCCTTCGGAATGCCAAAGGTAAACATACCGTTGGCGTCGCTCACCGCCACCAGCGTGCCACCTTTGGTTTCTGTCGAACGATTAGAGCTTGCGCGGTTGGCTTTGATGTCGGGCGGAGCCGCCATGTATTCGATTTCGATTTCCACCCCTGCCGCCGGTTTGCCATCAGATAAAACTTGTCCGGTAAAAGTCGAACCTGCCAAAATATTGGTCGGTTTATTAAACGGCACGATTTCGGTTGCCAAACCCAAAGGCTCGTGCCACGCATCGGGCAAATCGCCTTTATTCAGGTAAGACTTGGTGATTTGTTGAATGTAAGCATTCTCGCTTTTTTCAAAATACGGCGCAGGCTGCAACACAAAAACATAATCGCCGTTGCGACGTATTTTCACTTCGGTTTCAAAGCCTTGGGCTTGGTTGTCTTGACCTTTGAATGTCATCGGTTTTAAGGTTTTGAGCAGATCGGTTTTCTCGCCCTTGAACACATAATAAAACGCTTCAGGCAGCTCCATGTCCATCACGTGACCGTTTTCCATCGGATGCCAAAACACCAATTTGACCGGTACGGTTTGCGGCTCGTCCAGTTGCACTTGCGGCGTATAAACCAACTGAAAATGCGCCTGCGCCGTACCCGACAACAAACCCAAAACGACCGCCGCCGCACTCAATAATTTCTTTTGCATGATTTAATCCTTGTTATGAAAAATAAGCTTCAGGCAGCCTGAAGAGCTTATTCAACGATTTTGCTGCTCGGAATTTCGATTTTGTGTCCCTCGCCTGCGTCAAACAATACTTTGTATGCGCCGTTGGGTTTTTTGAAGGTGTAGGTGCCGTTGGCATTGATTTTGCCGCTGTTCACTACTTTTCCCGCCGCATCCAACACCGATATTTTCACACCGGCGGCCGACGAACCATCTGAAAAGCCGCCTTCGCATTCCGCCGTGCCGTCGCCATTATCGTAGCAGCTGCACAAGGGCGTATGCGCTGCCGCCACACCGCAAGCCAAACCAAAGCCCAATACTGCCATCATTTTCCAAAGATTGATTTTTTTCATATCATTCATCCATTTAAGTAAAATTAACTCAAGACCGCCTCTGTTTTGAAACGATTACAAGGCTTATTTTAATACTAATAGGAATTGTTATCAACATTAAATTGAAGAAAATTTGACCTCGATCAAATTTTTTATGAGAAAAACATCAATCCTGTTTGAAAAAAACATCAGGCTGCCTGAATTTTTTCAGGCAGCCTGATGGTATAAATAATTGATTGAATAGAAAAATATCTTTTTAATTTCAACGCCTATGTTTGGTTTTCCAGCATTGGTGAATTTTTTTGTTACGAAAGTCTTCCGGTACGGATTGATGAGAAACATCGCTCACCGCATACTTTTTCCGCAACGAATCATCTAAGGTGAAACTGCGCAGATTATTGGAAAAATACAGCACCCCGTCCGCCGCCAGCAATGCCATCGCGCCGTCAATCAAACGCACGTGATCGCGCTGCACGTCCAGAATATCGCTCATTTTTTTGCTGTTGGAAAAGCTCGGCGGATCCATCACGATCAGGTCAAACTCTTTACCCGTCTGCCGCGCCTCCGCCAGATAGGCAAACACATCGGCGCGTACGGTGCGGTGCGCGCGTTCGTCAATGCCGTTTAAGGCAAAATTACGCCGCGCCCATTCCAGATAAGTATTTGACAAATCAACCGTTTCGCTATACACCGCACCGCCTGTCACCGCGTAGACGCTGAAGCTGCCGGTGTACGCAAACAGGTTCAAAAACCGCTTGCCTGCCGCGCTCTCGCCGACCAGCCGCCGTGTATTGCGATGATCCAGAAATAGCCCCGTATCCAGATACTTATCCAAATTCACCCAAAAACGCCGTCCGTATTCGCTGACGATCAAATCTTCACCGACAACCGCCTGCTTTTCATACTGCGCCTCACCGCGCTGGCGGGCGCGTTTTTTCACGTGCACGCAGTCGGGTGGCACTTCACACGCACTCGCCGCTGCGGTGACGCAAGCTTGCAGCCATGTCTCATATTCTTCAGGCAGCATCACCCAGCCCGTGTCGTATTCCTGCAAATGCACGTGGTCGCCGTACACGTCCAGCGCAAACGGAAATTGCGGCACATCGCGATCATACAGGCGATAGGCTTCAACTCCGGCGCGCTGCATGATTTTGCGTAAATGTTTGCGGTTTTTGGAAATGCGGTTGGCAAAAGCGGAACAATCGTGCATGGTTAATCATCAATCAAAGGTTGAGACCTTTGCAAAAATCCATCCTGCGGCGCATTTCTTTGAGATGCGCTCCTCTGAATCTTGCCTATCTGCATGATATGTCTGCGCTTCCTGTGGTGCTATCTCTACGAACTGCATCCACATGACGGACTTTTGCACAGGTCTCAGGTTAAAAAAATACCGGCGACAAGTATACCTTGCCGACGGTATTTTGTAGGGTTTCAGGCAGCCTGAAACAAGGCGTTTTATGCCGATTTGACCAATCCGTAAGCTTGCTCGGGATGCGTCATCTCTTCAGGATAACGCAAGCGTAATTGCCCGCCATTGACCATCGGCATCAAGTGCAGGGTTTCCAGCTGGTCGGGTTTGTGTTTAAGTGCTTCAGCCAGCGTTGCCACATCCGTCCATTCCTGTACCGCACACAATAACACAATCGCCTCGCGAATCTGCGCCTTAGGCGAGGCGGTGGTGATTTGGGTCACTTTATTTTGAGCACGCACCGACAGGCTGCCTGAATCCTGTTTGCGGGTGCTTGCCGGTTTTGCAGTGGATTGAGCTGCGGCTTTCGGTGCTGACGTTGCAGTTTTGGCAACAGGTTTTGCTGCGGTTTTTGGCGTGGAAGCTGCCGCTTTGGCAACAGGT
>JAUNUS010000012.1 GCA_030538055.1 Neisseria sp. | reverse complement strand
CCCAATACGGCGCGGAACTGCGTAAGAAGTTCATCGGCCAAAGCGTAGGCGTGTTACTCAAAGCGAAGTTTTAAGATGGCTTAAGGAGCCTTTGCAACGAAGTTCAAAGGTTTCTGAAAAACATCGCTTGAGGAACTTCTGAACAACTCTGGCGAGTGGATTTGACTGCTATTTTTTTGGCAGACAAGGAGCATATTTAGGGTAATAGTGGTTCTATTGCCCTAAATGTGGGACGTAGTATGACGAAAAAAGAGCAGCTAAAGCCGCCGTCACGAGTTTCTCAGATGTTCCTTAATATCAAAGGCTGCCTGAAAGTATCTTTCAGGCAGCCTTTTTTGTGGTGAGAGAAGATGTTTAACGGGAGTTTTTAGCTGCGTGGGAATGTGTTTTAGCTTCGCAGAAACTGCGTTTTAGGCAGCTTATTCGTATCAATCACCAGTAAAACCAGAACCTTTCTGCCAATCCCTTAAAGCAGCCGTGTTATCTATCTTCCTGATACAGCAACATCGCATCGCCGTAGCTGAAAAAGCGGTATTCCTGCTCAATCGCGTGGCGATACAGGGCGCGGATGCGGTCGGTGCCGGCGAATGCGCTCACCAGCATCAGCAAGGTGGATTTGGGTAAGTGGAAGTTGGTCAGCAGCATATCGACGCATTGAAAGCGAAAACCCGGGGTGATGAAAATCTCGGTTTCGCCTGCGCCTGCTTGCAGGCTGCCTGAAAGGGCGGCGGATTCGAGCGCGCGCAGTGAAGTCGTGCCGGCGGCGCAGATTTTTTTGCCCGCTTGCTTCGCCGCGTTAATCGTCGCGGCGGCGGACGGGGAAATCACAAAGCGTTCGCGGTGCATGTGGTGTTCGGCAATATTCGTCACCCGTACCGGCTGGAACGTGCCTGCGCCCACGTGCAGCGTAATTTCGACGATTTCCACGCCGCGAGCGCGCAGCTGCTGCAATATTTCGGGGGTAAAGTGCAAGCCCGCCGTGGGCGCGGCGACCGCGCCGATTTCACGGGCAAATACGGTCTGGTAACGCGCGTCGTCGTTATCGTCCGCGCTGCGCGTGATGTAAGGCGGCAAGGGCAAATGTCCGTTTTGCTCAAGCAGCGTGTACACATCGTCATCGCCCTCAAAACGCAGCACAAACAGCTCGCCCTCGCGCCCGATGCACTGCGCGCGCAAGCCACCCTCAAACAGCAGCTCCGTGCCGGCTTTGGGCGATTTGGACGAGCGCACGTGCGCCAGCGCGGTGTGGGCATCGAGCACGCGTTCGATCAAAGCTTCGATTTTGCCGCCGCTGGTTTTTTGCCCGAACAGGCGCGCTTTAATCACTTGCGTATTGTTCAGCACCAGCACATCGCCCGCCTGTAAATGTTCGGGGAAATCGGCAAACGTTTGATCCATACAGCCGCCCGCCCGCGGCGCAAGCAGCAGACGGCTCGCGCCGCGTATGGCAGGCGGATGTTGTGCGATCAGGTTTTCAGGCAGGGTGAAATCAAAGTCGTTGATGTGCATCGTTACAGGTTAAAAACTGGTTGAAGGTTTATCGCAAGAGGTGGTCGTGATTTCACGAGTGGGGTGTTCGGTTGCCGGCGTGACATTGCTGCTGAGAATTTCCGCCACCACAACCTCACAACCGCTATCCAACCAGCGGAAAGATGCTTCGTAATTTTTACCTGCTTGCGGAGTAAAAACAGCTGCGGTACGGCAAGTGCGTTTGCGTATTCCGCCCTGTATGACATCTGCGCCGTCCAGCACTAAAGTGCTGCCTGCAGGAATCACCAATTCTCTATAAGTATCGCGAAATACCGTACCGGTATCGTTATTCGCTGCCACACTGCGTTGTGTGTCCGGCATACCGACAGACTGGTTACGGATTTTCTTGGGCAGCCCGACAATCATGCGCGTATGTGCCCGTTTGGCTTTGGTGCTTGACCATTGCTCGCAACTTGTTTGCGGATAATCGCGGATAATGCTTCGCCCGTAAGGCCCGTATATCCTGATTTTTGCTTCGGCTTGAGGGTTGTACGGCGTATTTTTGTGTACGATTTCCGATTTGCTCGCCATAAAACAACCTGCCAGCAACAAGGAGGTCACGGATAAAACCGAATATTTCAAGATGTTCATAGTAAAGTCCTTTTTCAAAAAAATTGAGTTATTGACGCAGTTTGTAACCGCTTTTCAATACCAGCAAAATCGCCGCCGACAAGACCACGCAAAACACCGTCACCACGCCGGCGGATACCCACGGCGAGATGTCGGAGACGCCGAAAAAGCCGTAGCGAAAACCGTCAATCATGTAAAACATCGGATTAAAGCGGCTTAAACCCTGCCAGAAAGGCGGCAGGCTGTGAATCGAGTAAAACACGCCCGACAGAAAGGTCAGCGGCATAATCAGGAAATTCTGAAACATCGCCAGTTGGTCGAATTTTTCGGCGACGATGCCTGCCAATAAGCCGAACACGCCCATCACCATGCAGGCAGCCAAGGCGAAAAAGACGATCCAGCCGAAATTCACCGGCATGGGTAAGCCAAACCACATCGTGGCGAGAATCACGCCGATGCCGACCAGCAAGCCGCGCAACATCGCCGCCACCACGTACGCGCCGAAAAACGCAAGATGGCTCAAGGGCGAGAGCAGGATAAAAATCAGATTGCCGGTGATGCGCGACTGAATCAGGCTGCTGGAAGCGTTGGCAAAGGCGTTTTGCAGCATCGACATCATCGCCAAGCCGGGAATCAAAAACGCGACGTAATTCACCCCGGGCAAAATATCGCCGCGCCCCTGCATCACGTGCGAAAAAATCAACTGATACAACAGCGCAGTCACAACCGGCGCGGACAAGGTTTGAAAGCCGACTTTCCAAAAGCGCAGCACTTCTTTTTTGAATAAGGTGTAAAAACCGACCGGATTCATGCCGCACCTGCCTTTCCTTCATTCATCAAACGCACAAACACGTCTTCCAAATCGGTCTCCACAATGCGTAGGTTTTCGATTTTATTGTGTTCAAACTCCACCGCCCGCAGCACAAAAGACAGCTCGTCGTAATTATCCAGTTGCAAAATCCACTCATTGCCGTCTTGCGACTTGACCCGTGATTGCAAGCTTTCAGGCAGCTTGTCGGACAGGGTAATCGCCACGCACACGCCTTGCTCGGAGTGCAGCAAGCACTCGGTGCGATCCAGCGCGACCAGTTCGCCGTGCTTGAGCATCGCGATGCGCGCGCACAGGCTTTGCGCCTCCTCCAGATAATGCGTGGTCAGCACAATGGTGTGCCCTTGGCGGTTCAGGCTTTGCATAAACGCCCATAAGCCTTGGCGCAGTTCCACGTCCACGCCCGCGGTCGGCTCGTCCAGCACGATCACGGGCGGTTTGTGCACCAAGGCTTGCGCCACCATCAGGCGGCGTTTCATGCCGCCGGAAAGATTGCGCGTGTTGGTATGGGCTTTGTCCGACAAACCCAGATGATGCAGCACTTCGTCGATCCAGTCGTCATTGCGGCGAATACCGAAATAACCCGACTGAAAACGCAAAGCCTCGCGCACGGTAAAAAACGGATCAAACACCAGCTCTTGCGGCACCACGCCCAAATGTCGGCGCACCTCGAAGGGCTGTTTGTTCACGTCAAAACCCATGATCTCAATTGAGCCGGCGGTAAGCTTGAGCAAGCCCGCCATGGCGGAAATCAGCGTGGTTTTGCCCGCGCCGTTCGGCCCGAGCAGCGCGAAAAATTCGCCCGCTTCAACATCAAAAGAAACCCCGTTTAAGGCATGAAAGCCGTTGGCATAGGTTTTCCGCGCATCGCGGATATGAATCGCAAATTCGGTCATATTTTGAAGAAATAAAAAAGGGTTAATGTTCAGGCAGCCTGAAACCTCTGCCTCAATATTCCGCCGTGTGCCAAAAAGGCTGTCCCACAGTCGGCGTGCTGGCGCGTGCGCCGTGGCGCGGGGCAAGCGGTTCGGCCTCATGCGCCCAACGTCCGGCGCGCACCGCAGCGGCAAAAGCCTGTGCCATTTTAATCGGGTAATTGCTGTGCGCCACGGCGGAGTTTAACAGCACGCCGTCAAAACCCCACTCCATCACCTGCGCCGCGTGAGACGGCAAGCCCAAACCCGCATCCACAATCAACGGCACTTCAGACAGCCTTTCGCGCAACAAGCGCAGCGCGTAGGCGTGCACCACGCCCAAAGCCGAGCCGATCGGCGCCGCCCACGGCATCAAAGCCTGACAGCCGACATCGAGCAAACGACGGCAGGCAATCAAATCTTCCGTACAGTACGGCAGCACTTTGAAACCGTCTTCAATCAATTCCTCGGCAGCGGCGACGAGTTGAAACACGTCGGGTTGCAAGGTGTCGTCGTCGCCGATCAATTCGAGTTTAATCCAATCCGTGCCGAACACTTCACGCGCCATGTGCGCGGTCGTGACTGCTTCCTGCACCGACTGGCAGCCTGCGGTATTGGGCAAAATCGGAATCGCCAGCTCTTGCAGCAAATCCCAAAACGCCTGCCCCGCCGCATCGCCCGCACCCTGACGGCGCAAAGCCACGGTGAGCATGGCCGGTTTTGCCGTGGTCACGGCTTCGCGCAGCACCTGCAAACTCGGATAAGCCGCCGTGCCCAATAACAGCCGTTCAGGGAAAGATTGCCCGTAAAGGGTTAAAGTGTTCATTTTTTATCCTGAAATCAAAGCAACCGTATGTGATTTACACCACCCAGAAATACACGCACACAAACTGGCAAATGCTGCCAGCCAGCACAAACAGATGCCAAATGCCGTGTCCGTGGCGAATGCGTTCGTCATGCACATACCAATACACCCCGACACTGTAAGCGATACCGCCAGCCACCAGCCATATCAAAGCAGGCGTGGCGAGGTTTTCCGCCAGCGGTTTGATCGCGGCGAGCACGCACCAGCCCATTAACAGATACAAAATCAACGACGGCAGCCGTGTTTTCTTGCCAATCGTCAAATCCTGCACAATGCCGACAATCGCCAAACCCCACACCACGCCGAACAATGACCAACCCCACGCGCCGTTTAAGGTCACGAGCGTAAACGGGGTGTAGCTGCCGGCGATCAACAGGTAAATCGCGCAATGATCCCACTTTTGCCACACACGCTTGGCGGCGGGGCTGCGCACGCTGTGGTAAATGGTCGAGCCCGAATACAGCAAAATCAAACTCGCGCCGTACAGGCTGACCGCCACAATGGCATAAGCACTGCCGCCGTATGCAGCTTTCACAATCAGCAACACCGTACCGATGATGGCCAATAAAGTACCGATAAGATGAGAATAGGCATTAAAGCGTTCGCCATGGTACATGGTTATTCCGTTTCTGAAAAAAGTTACAGGCTGCCTGAAAGGTTTTTAGGCATCAGTTGTCCGTTTTTCAAGCGTTATGGAACAGTTTGATGAACACAACGCTTATTTTGTTAATCTTACTTTACCAAAGCTGCCCGCTTCGCGCTCTATCGCCGCGCGGCGACCTTCTTTCTTTGCTTCGCCAAAGAAAGAAGGCAAAGAAAGGCGACCCCGCGGCGCAGGTTTTGGCTGCGCCAAAACTTCCCATTGAAAAAGCCATTTTTGCGGCGGCCGTGAACTCGTGTCGGCTGCGCCGCCACTCAAACATGCACGCCCTTTTCTCCGCAAAAACGTCTTTTTCAACGGCTGCTTCAAGGGGATAGAGCGGATGAAACAGCCGTTTCTTTTGGTTTTTACGCTGTGGGTTCCCGCAATGCCGAGAACACCAAAAATTCAGATCAACACCACCTAATCCTGCCAACCCACCTTAACCACACCGCGTACAGCATTGCTTAACACCAACGCGTCGGCATGACGCACCTCTTCACGCCGCAGGATTTTCTCCTGCACCGAGTCCGCGCCCAAGTAGCGTTGCGGATTGTCCAAAATCTCGGCACGCATCACCCCGGGCAAAATGCCGAGCGACGCAGGCGGCGTGTACCATTGCCCGTGCAGCCGCACAAACACATTGCTGCGCGCACCCTCGAGCAGTTCGCCTGCCGCATTGACATACAACACATCAAACGCACCTGCCGCTTGCGCTTGGCGCAAACCTGCATCATACACCTGCCGCGCATCGGTTTTATAGCGGTAAAGATAATTCGCCGCCAAGGGCGTTTCCGCCCAGATCACGCTGTGCGTGGTTTCCGGCAAATCGTGCACTGTTTCGCTTTTCAGGCAGCATGTGCCGTCAGCTTGCAGCAGCAAACGCACACGGTGCGCGCCGCGCGGCAAAGCGGCTGCGGCTTGCTGCACCGCTTGGATAATCTCACTTTCACGATAAGCAAAACCCAGCCGTGAGGCTGCCTGAAACAATCGCGCCTTATGCCGCGCAAACAAAGCACATTGACCGTTTTCAAAGCGCATGGTTTCGATTAAACCGAATGTCGGCGGTAAATCGCGCACAAAAGCCGCTTTCACCGCACATTCCGCCCACTCGTCCTCGGCGTTACCGTCGATCACAATCCCCGAGCCCACGCCCATGCTGCCTTGCCACACGCCCGCCTGTTCGCGCAACACCACGCTGCGGATTAATACGTTCAGGCAGCCTGAAAAGCCCGTGCCGTTTTTTTCCAGAAAACCCAAACTGCCGGTATAAACGCCGCGCGGCGATGCTTCCAGCGCACGGATGATTTCCATGCTTTTACGTTTGGGCGCGCCGGTGATCGAGCCGCAGGGATAAACCGCCTGCAAACACGCCGCCGCACTGATGTTTGCGGGCAAGGCTGCCTGAACGGTGCTCGTCATCTGCCACACTTTGCCAAAGGCATTGACCGCAAACAGTTGCGGCACGCGCACGCTGCCCGTGAGTGCGATTTTGCCCAAATCATTACGCAGCAAATCGACAATCATCACGTTTTCGGCACGGTTTTTGACATCGTTACGCAAGGCCTCGCGCCGCGCTTCGTCCGCACCGTCACCGACGATCGGCGCCGTGCCTTTCATCGGTTCGGCAGTGATGAGACCGTCTTCAATCCGCACAAACAATTCGGGCGAAAACGACAGCAAAGCGAACGCCGCACCCGCCGCATCAGGCAGGTAAGCCAGGCCGCCGTAAGGCACACGCTGCCGCTCACGCAAACGGCGGTACAGCGCAAGCGGCTGCCCGTAAGCACACAGATGCAGGCGTGTGGTGTAGTTGATTTGATAGGTTTCACCACGGCCGATCGCGGCATGAATCGCCGCAATCGCCGCCAGATAATCCTCGCGCGTATCTTCGAGCGCGGCTTCCGCCACGCCTGCGGGCGCACCCTTATCCCGCGCCGCCAGCCAAGCGGCAGTTTGGGTTGCGTCCAAAACCTCCAAGGCGGCAAAATAATGCACCGCCAGCACACCGTTTCCGCCCGTATCCAAACCGTGCAAAGCTTCGCCAAACGCATAATCCGCCAGCAATACGGCGTGTAAATTTTCCGCCGCAGCCGCCGCCAAACCACCGTCCAACCGCGCAATGTCCTGCGCGCGCAAAAAATCACTGCGCACATAATCGCGGTATAACCGCGCCTGCCCGTGCAGGGCATCGTCAAGAAGGGTGAAAAAGTCGTTCATGGGTGATATTTTAAGTGAAAATGACCTAAAACGAAGTTTCTGCGAGCGCAGGCGAAGCTAAAACTTGAAATGCTGCCTGAACAATAAACAATAGTCGAAAACAAATGAAACGTTGATTTCATCCGCCAAACCCCCTTGAAGCAGCCGAGTTATCAGCGGTTTTTGCGGAGAAAAGGGCTTGCATGTTTGAGTGGCGGCGCAGCCGACACGAGTTCAAGCCCGCCGCAAAAATCGCTGATAACTCGGGAAGTTTTGGCGCAGCCAAAACCTGCGCCGAGGGGTCGTCTTTCTTTGCCTACTTTCTTTGACGAAGCAAAGAAAGTAGGTCGCCATCGCGCGGCGATAAAGCGCGAACGAAACAACTTCAACAAAGTGATGCAGGCAGCTTAAAACGCAGTTTCTGCGAAGCCAAAACGTTGTTCAAGAGACATTAACGATAAATCTGCCCGCCCTGCTGCACAAACTCCACCGCTTTTTCCTGCATGCCCTGTTGGGCGGCGGCGTAGTCGCGTACTTCGCGCGTGATTTTCATCGAGCAGAATTTCGGGCCGCACATCGAGCAGAAGTGCGCGACTTTCGCTCCTTCCGCCGGTAAGGTTTGGTCGTGATAGCTTTCGGCGCGTTCGGGGTCTAAGCCCAAACGGAATTGGTCGCGCCAGCGAAATTCAAACCGCGCTTTGGATAGCGCATTGTCCCGCAATTGTGCGCCGGGAAAGCCTTTGGCCAAGTCGGCGGCATGGGCGGCGATGCGGTAGGTGATGATGCCGGTGCGCACGTCTTCTTTATCCGGCAGCCCCAGATGTTCTTTGGGCGTGACGTAGCACAGCATCGCCGTGCCGTACCAGCCGATGTTGGCCGCGCCGATGCCGCTGGTGATATGGTCGTAACCCGGTGCGATGTCGGTCACGAGCGGGCCCAAGGTGTAAAACGGTGCTTCGTAGCAATGCTTGAGCTCTTCGTCCACGTTGGCGCGCACCCGTTGCAGCGGCACGTGACCGGGCCCTTCGATCATCACTTGCACATCGTGTTGCCACGCTTTGGCGGTCAATTCGCCCAAGGTGTGCAATTCGGCAAACTGCGCCGCATCGTTCGCGTCCGCAATCGAGCCCGGGCGCAAGCCGTCGCCCAAGGAAAAGGCGACATCGTAGGCTTTCATGATTTCGCACATTTCGTCAAAGTGGGTGTAGAGGAAATTTTCCCGATGATGCGCCAAACACCATTTCGCCATGATCGAGCCGCCGCGCGACACAATGCCCGTCAGGCGGTTCGCCGTCAGCGGCACGTAACGCAACAGCACACCGGCATGAACCGTGAAATAATCCACGCCCTGCTCGGCTTGCTCAATCAAGGTATCGCGGAAAATGTCCCAGCTTAAATCTTCCGCAATGCCGCCTGTTTTTTCCAAAGCCTGATAAATCGGCACGGTGCCGATCGGCACGGGCGCGTTGCGGATAATCCATTCGCGCGTCTCGTGAATATGCTCGCCCGTGGATAAATCCATGATCGTGTCCGCACCCCAGCGCAGCGACCACACCATTTTTTCCACTTCTTCGGTCAGTGAGGAGGTTACGGCGGAATTGCCCAAATTACCGTTGATTTTGACGCGGAAATTGCGCCCGATGATCATCGGTTCCAGTTCGGGGTGATTGATGTTCGCCGGAATAATCGCCCGTCCTGCCGCGATTTCGGCGCGTACAAATTCCGGCGTGATGTCCTCGGGACGCAGCGGAATATTCGCGCCCAAAGCATCGCCTGCGTGCTGTTGCAACAGCTTGGCGTATTCAGGCAGCCTTGAGAGCTCGTCCAGTTTCATGCGCTCGCGCACGGCGACGAACTCCATTTCCGGCGTGATGATGCCGCGCCGTGCATAGTGCATCTGGGTGACGTTGCGCCCGACCTGCGCTCGCAAGGGGCGCGTGGTGTGGGCAAAGCGCAGATGCGCGGTTTTTTCATCGGCGGCACGCGCACGGCCGTATTCGCTGGAGCGTTCAGGCAGCCTTTCGGTATCGCCGCGCTCAGTAATCCACACGCCGCGTAGATCGGGCAAGCCTTTTTTCAAATCAATCTTCGCCGCCGCATCACCGTACAAACCCGAAGTGTCGTACACCGGAATCGGCGGATTCGCTTCCGTGCCGCCGTCGGTCACGGTGTCGTCCTGCATGATTTCGCGGCAGGGCACGCGCATATCGGCACGGCTGCCTGAAAGGTAAATTTTGCGTGAATTCGGGTATTGAAACTGCACCGCCAAATCGCGGTTCAAGCTGTCGAATGAAGATGTCATGAATAGCCCCTTGTATTGAGTGTGTGGTTTTTATCGTCAAAACAAGGGGTAGAGAAAAATCAACGCTTTGAGCCTGCCTGAAAACACCTTACAGGCAGCCTGAAACCTTGTCGGCACAGGCGCAAAACGTCAACAGACTTCAGAAAACGCCCCACGGCGGCATTATCCGCATCGGGTATCGAAGGACTCTCTCAGCCGCCTATTTCAGGCAGCACCCTTGTTTCTTGAATGAAGCCGCGATTAGAACACAAAGCACGATAAGGGGCAAACCGTAGCGGAAACGGCTTTTGAGGATTATTGAAACTCTGGAAGATTAGGAAGATGTTTATACTTTTCGATGATTGGTTTTATTGCGGCAACCTCAACATCAAAATCAATATCTTGAGGTGATGTAGAGTAAATATAATCTCTTTTTGAAACCAAAAAATCGGCATTTTTTTCATACTCATCCGACCGTTCTTGCTTCAAAACAATAATTGACATTGCATAAGCAATCAAATGAATCAAAGTATCCTTTTCCATCAAGGTAGCCATCTTTTCCCTTCCATTAACTGTTTTTCTTCAAATCCTCCGCCAGCCGATAGGCTGCCGCACGGCGTTGTTCTGCCGCATCGGCGGGGTTTTCGCCGTTGAGCGCAGACCAGTCGGCGTGACTGCGGGCTTGGCGCAGTTCGGACGGTAGGCGCGGCAGTTGCCACGGCAGGCGTTGGCTTTCGGGGCTGAGTTCATCCAATGATGCATGACCGCGCTGCCGGAGCAAATCCAGCAATGCCAAGGCGCGGGCGGCCAGCAAGGTGAGCGCGGCAGGGTCGATGTAGAGCGTTTCCATGCCGGTGATGGCGTTGCGGATTTGGCGCAAATGCGGCATCAAACCGCCAATCGCGCCGCCGATGAGCGCGCCCGCGCCCAAGGTCGCGCCGCCCACCGCAGCGTCAATGCCCAAGCCGAACAGCACACCTGCCGCCGCGCCCGAGCTGCTTTTGATGCCGTAGGCTTTCCACACTTCGGGGTCAAAAATGCTTTGGTGAAAAATGCGTAAATTCAAAGGCGTGGCACTGACTTGGTTGCGGTAAAAACGGTATTCGTGCAAGAGATTACGGTGCAGTTCGCCTTCGGCGGCTTCGACGGCTTGCTTCATCTCGTCCAGTATCGGCTCGGGGTGGGTGTCTTCGTCGATTTCGCGGCGAAAGGCGGCGATATTGAGCAGAAAATCGGCAATGGCAAAACGGGCGTTGCGCTCCATGGCTTGCCAGCGGTTTTGGCGCAGGGTGATTAAAGTGTCCAAGTCGGCGCGTTGCGGCAGCATGGTGGCGAGGTTTTGCCACAGGGTGATTTCGCTGTCGAAATCAAACGCCACGGTGTCAAAACTGCTGATGACGTGCAGATTGCGCCGTGAGAGCATGGTTTGCCAAGCGGCGGTATCGCCTTGATGCACAAAATTCAGCACCGGCATCACGGGGCGCGCACACCACGAAAGGATGGTCAGTTCGTCACGGTATTTGTCCAGCACCGGCTCGCGCAGGTCAATCACGTACAAGGCGCAGTCGCACACCAGCATTTGGCGCAACACTTTGGCTTCTTGGGCGTATGCTTCCGCCGCCGCTTGGCTGTCGAGAAATTGCCGAATGCGCTCCACGCCGTCGGCGCGGCGGTCGGTGTGTTCTTCCAGCCATTGCAATACGCCGAGAGCGTCCTCCAGCCCGGGCGTGTCGTCAATCGCCAGCAGGGGCGCGCCGTTTTCATCGACGATAACGGCTTCCTCCACATGGCGCGTGGTCGCGCTTTCGTCCGCGACTTCGCCAAAGGTTTCATCGCGCAACAGCGTGCGCAGTAAAGAGGTTTTGCCGGTATTGGTGTGACCGACCACGCTTAAATGCAATAGGCTCATATTGAGACCTTTACAAAAGTCTGTAATGTGGATGCAGTTCGCAGAGATAGTACCGCAGAAAGCGCAGACATATCATTAAGATAGGCAAGCTTTTGAGGAACGCATCTCAAAGAAATGCGCCGCAGGATAGATTTTTGTAAAGGTCTCATGGTTGAGCTCCCGTAGTGATAGGGGCATGAATCAAGGCAATATTCAGGCTGCCTAATGCCTGTTGCCATTGGGCGGCGCGTGCGGCGTGCGGTGTGCGGCGGCTTTCAGGCAGCAGCATCACCAACACGCCGCCCTTGGCGGCTGCCTGTAAGGTTTGCAATTGTCTTAATAAACCGCGTTCAGGCAAGGCAGAAGCGCGGATACCGACCAAAAGTTGCGCCGGTTTCGCGTTTAAGGCATGGACCAATGCGCTAAGGTCTTGCTGATTTTCCACCGTGCCCCAATCGCTCCAATATTGCCCCAGCACACGTTCCGACCATTGCGGATTTTCCGCCGGGGTTTCCAAAGTGCAGGCGATTTTTTCTTCAGTACCGACGGATACGGGAACGGGCGGTGCAGTTGAGACGGTTTCAGGGTGCTCGTCCGCATCGGTGATTTTTTGCGTCCATAAACGTTCCAGTCGGCGAAAATACGGCAGGTTTTCATCCAGCGCCACATGGGTGCGCCGTTGCAACATCACGCGGCAAAACAGCCACGCCACCACACGCGGCAAGATGCCATACAGAATAATGCTGCCTGAAAGCAAACCCGCCCACGCACGCGAGAATGCCAATTGCCCGATATGACGGCTGTCCGCCACCGCTTGCGCATCGGGCACGGGAAAGCCAAACTTTTCAGGCAGCCATGAGAGCATCGCCACCATGCGGATTAAATGTTCTTGGGAAAGCAAAGTGCTTTGCCAATGAAACGTGTATTCGCGCACCAGCAAAATCCACACAAACCCTGCCAACATACCGCTTAAAGTCATCACCCATAAACGATGCGAAATCATGCCCGAATACAGGCTTAGCACACGTCCGCCCAACTGTTCGCGCCATTGCCCCAACCATGCCTTGCGCAGCGGCGTGCGCGCCCACCACGCGGCAAGCGCATCAAACCGCCATTGAGGAAGCTTGCCTGCAGGTAAGCTCAAAGACACAAGCCACCACAACAGCAAGACCGTATTCGCGCCCAGAAAAAACAGCAGCAAATAAAAAACATTCAGGCTGCCTGCATCGGCCAGCGCCGTCACCGCGAAAAAACCCGACAATAAAAACAACAGACTCGCCACACACACCGCCCAGCGCACGCCCACACGGCTTTTTACCATCATGTCGGCAATCTGCCCGTCGCCGTCCAGTCGTTCGGCGCGGCGCAGGTATTTGTCGTGCAGGCTGCCCGCCTCATGGCGCAAGCCTTGCTCCACCGCCTCGGCGGCAACAGGAAAGCGATGTCCCGCCGTTTCCAAACGACGGATCAGTTCGATGAATTGAATCTCGGATTGACGAAGCATATTCAGGCTGCCTGAAAAAATAAAAAGATGCGTCATGCCACCACATGACAAACTTCCAAAGTTTAGCAGTCCTCGTCAAATTGTGTACAATTCTTTACCGATATGTGAATTGTCACATTTCTTTCATATGAATTTTTTATGATGTACACGATGCCAACCTTTGGAGCCTCTGAAAAACTCTGGCGAGTGGATTTGATTGCTATTTTTTTGGCAGACAAGGAGCATATTTAGGGCAATAGTGGTTCTATTGCCCTAAATGTGGGACGCAGTATGACGAAGAAAGAGCAGTTAAAGCCGCCGTCATGAGTTTCTCAGAGGTTCCCTTTATTAAAGAGATGAAAAACTATGTCAAACGTCACCGTTTTGGTGGTTGAAGACGAAGAGTCGATTACCACGCTGATTCGTTACACCTTGGAACACGCGGGTTTTGCGGTCGAATGCGCCGCCAGTGCGGAAGAAGCGCGTGCCATTTTGAACGAAAAACTGCCCGATGTCGCTTTGCTGGACTGGATGTTGCCGGGGCAATCCGGCGTGCAGTTGATGCGCCAGCTGCGCCAAGACGAACGCAGCCGCGATTTGCCGATTATCCTCTTGACCGCGCGCAGCACCGACACCGATAAAGAAACCGGTTTAAACCAAGGCGCGGACGATTACCTGACCAAGCCGTTTTCGCCGCGTGAGTTGATTGCCCGCATCAATGCCTTGCTGCGCCGCCGCGCACCGCAAAAAACCGCCGAAGTGATCGACATGGAAGGGCTGATTCTCGACCCCGAGCAACGGCGCGTCACCGCCGGCGAAGACGATATTGCCTTAGGCCCGACCGAATTCAGGCTGCTGCACTTTTTCATGACCCACCCCGAGCGCGTTTACAGCCGTCGTCAATTGCTGGATTTGGTGTGGGGCGACCATGTATTTGTGGAGGAGCGCACCGTGGACGTGCACATCCGCCGCCTGCGCCGCGCCCTGACCGATACCGGCTACGAACGCTTTATCCAAACCGTGCGCAGTGCGGGCTACCGTTTTTCTGCTAAGATTAGCGGTTAATTCACTAACCCGCCCTGAACTTATGCAAAACTTCTTCTGGCACAGCGTCAAAACCCTCGCCCTGTTCCTACTGCCCACCTTGCTTGTCGGCCTGTTATGGGGGCCTAAAATCGCGGTCGAGCTGTATGCGGTGTGTGTCAGCATTTGGCTGTTATTGCATCTGTATCAAATCGGCTTGCTGCTGCGCTGGTTACGTAAGCCGAAACTCTCCGCCATGCCAAGCGGCATCGGCATCTGGCAGCATATTTTCGCCACCTTGCAACAACAAAGCAAAAGCCGCAAAAAACGCAAACACAAAATCAACACCGTGCTGCAACGCTTCTACAAAGCCACCGCCGCCATGCCCAACGGCGTGATGATTCTGGACGCGGACGGACGCATCAACTGGATGAACCAGCCTGCCGCCGGTCACTTTAACCTCAACCGCGAACAAGACCTCCACGGCATTCTGATCAATCTGGTGCGCGTCCCCGGCTTTCAGGAATTTGTCGAAGCCGCCCGCGAGAATGAAGAAATGAAAGTGCGCCTGCCCCATGTTGACGGGCAGCGTACGCTGCTGGTGACCGCCATTCCGTTTGAAGACGATTTGAAAATGATTGCCAGCCAAGACGTGACCCGTCTGGAGCAATTGATTTCCACCCGCAGCGATTTTGTCGCCAATGTTTCGCACGAACTGCGCACCCCGCTGACCGTGATCAACGGCTTTCTCGAAACCCTGCACGACGACCCTGAAGTCAAACCGGC
Source organism: Neisseria sp. (assembly GCA_030538055.1). GTDB lineage: Bacteria > Pseudomonadota > Gammaproteobacteria > Burkholderiales > Neisseriaceae > RGIG9985. Next base: position 52,540 of record JAUNUS010000012.1, on the reverse strand, counting down.
CGACCGTCACAGTTTTATTGCGCTGATGCAAAAAGAAGGGCTGCGTATGCAAAGCCTGCTCAGCGATTTGCTGGTGCTGTCGCGCTTGGAAAACGACGACAGCGATGAAGAAAAAGAAGAAGTCCATCTGTCCGCCTTATGCCGCCAACTCCTCGAAGGCGCACGCGCCTTATCCGGCGGACAGCACGACATCAGCGACGACATCACCCCGAATTTATGGATCAACGGCATCCAACGCGACCTTTACAACGGCTTGAGCAATATCCTGTACAACGCCGTGCGCTACACCCCTGCCGGCGGCAAAATCCATCTTGCCTTATCCCTCGACGAAACCGACGGGAGATCCGCCATCCGTTTTTCCGTGCGCGACAACGGCGCGGGCATTGCCCCCGAACACCTGCCACGCTTAACCGAGCGTTTTTACCGCGTCGATGCCGGACGTTCACGCCAAAAAGGCGGCACCGGTCTTGGTTTGGCGATCACCAAACACGTGCTGGCCGAACACGACACCAAACTCGAAATCACGAGCACACTGGGCGCAGGCAGTGAGTTTTCCGCACGCTTTGCCGCCTTGGACGCACCGGTGATGCTGGCGGAAGATTAACCGCAAGCCCTTTCTTTCAGGCTGCCTGAAACATCTTACGCAACAAAAAAGCGGGGTTTCCCCGCTTTTTGCATGACCGACACAGCGATCAAACATTTTTCATAATCCGTTGTTTTTCGCGCTGCCAGTCTTTTTCTTTGGAAGCCTGCCGTTTGTCGTGTTGCTTTTTACCCTTGGCCAAGCCCATGTCCATTTTGATTTTGCCGCGTGCGTAGTGCAGGTTCAGCGGCACCAAAGTATAACCGCTGCGCTCGACTTTGCCGATCAATTTATTGATTTCCGACTGTTTCAACAATAACTTACGCTGGCGCACGGGGTCAGGTTTGACGTGGGTGGAGGCTTCGGGCAAGGCGGTGATGTGGCTGCCCACCAGATAAAACGCGCCTTTTTTCCAGTGGATATACGCTTCTTTCAATTGCACCCGTCCGGCGCGAATCGCTTTGACTTCCCACCCTTCCAGCACCAATCCGGCCTCGATTTGGTCTTCGATAAAATAGTCGTGAAAGGCTTTTTTATTGTTGGCAATACTCATGGCAATCTTCCGTCATTAAGATGATGATTGTAACCGCCCCTGCACGGCTTGGAAACCTCTGAACTTCGTTTCAGAGGTTTTGCCAAAGGTTCAGGCAGCCTGCTATAGTGCGCCGATTCGATCAACTCAAAGAACAAACATGGACAACGACACACGGGAACGGCTGGAACGCTTGGAAACACGGCTGGCATGGCAGGACGAGACCATCGACGCGCTGGAGCGCAGCGTGGTGTCCTTGCAAGAAGCGTTGCGTTTGCAACAGGATGCGCTGCGCTATCTGTACCGCAAACTCAACGAGCAGCAAAGCGATGATGCACAGTTGCCTGCCCATGAAAAACCGCCGCATTATTAGATGGCATCTACACAAACCAAGTTTAACAAGAGTTTACTTCCGGAAAAACTTTAGAAGACAGGCTGCCTGAATGGTGTCCGTACGGTTCAGGCGGCCTGTATTATCTCGCAGAGGCTGTTTGCTTTGTGCTTCATTGCCGCACGGGCAACTTACTTTCTTTGCTTCGTCAAAGAAAGTAAGCAAAGAAAGACGACCCCACGGCGCAGGTTTTGGCTTTGCCAAAACTTCCCGTTCAACAAGCCGTTTGTGCGGCGGGCTTGAACTCGCATTTACTTTGCAAATACTCAAACATGCAAGCCCTTTTCTCCGCAAAAACGCCTTGTTGAACGGCTGCTTCAAGGGGGTGAGGCGGATGAAATAAAGATTTCTTCAGATTTGACGCTTTGGGTTTGAGCAATATTGAGAATACCCAAAACAGAATCGACGTAAACACTATTCAAAACTGCGACGGTTTACAGGCTGCCTGTTTATTCGTTCACATCTGACGCGGCACGCTCATTAACAGAGGTGGCCGGTACGGTGTTGGGCGCAGCATCAGGCAGGTTAAGCTGGCGCGCCATCATGATCAACGGCAGTAACACCAGCCACAGCAACAACAATAAACTCAACATGATTTCGTGCACGTTTTTATCGCGAATGCCCATCATCACCGCCACAATCGCGCCGACCGCACCGACAAACATCACGATCACGCCGATAAACGCCCACAGCATATCGCCGCTGAAACCAAAGTACAGCAACAAAGAACCGCACACCGCCAGCACAAAGGCAAACGAACGGTAAATCTGCCCGTGTCTTAAACGCTCCGGCAGCGGAGAAGCAGGTTTCATCATGATGTTTCCTTATTGATTCAACAGATTAAAAAATAAAAAGATTATGAAATAATAAAGACTTACAGGCAGCTTTTCCATTAAATTATGCAGATTCGCACGATAAAGCGCAAGCCCCGCTCAAAAATCCCTAACAGCTTTTTGCAATAAAAAACAGCCTAATCGTTTGATTAGGCTGCCTGAATATTGGTGGGTCGTGACAGATTCGAACTGTCGACCAACGGATTAAAAGTCCGCTGCTCTACCGGCTGAGCTAACGACCCGAAAGAGAAGCGGAATATTACATCGCTTTTTTTTCACTGTCAAACCATTATTGCCCTTTTTTGGTAATTTTTTACCTCATCACCGATGTGCACCTTAAAAACACCGTTCAGGCAGCCTGTAAACCCATGAGGAAACGGCATTTTTGATTTTTTCCGATATAAAAAGGTCATCGCGGCTTGTCGGCGGCTGTTTTTAGGCTAAAATCGCTTTCCAACGCGCAACAAAGATGAGCGTTACCGAATAATGTTTAACTTAACGGATCACCATGAATTTTGATATTGCAAATGTTTTACTGATGGCCTTACCCATGGTATTGGCGATTACCCTGCACGAAGCCGCGCACGCTTATGCCGCGCGCCATTACGGCGACCGCACCGCCGAGCAGCTCGGGCGGCTGACGCTGAATCCGCTGGCGCATATTGACCCCGTGGGTACAATTGCCGTGCCGTTGGTGGTTTTTTTGGTTTCGTCCGGTGCGTTTATTTTTGGCTGGGCAAAACCTGTACCGGTGATTTCGCGTAATTTCCGCGACGTACGCATCGGCATGCGCATGACGGCGATTGCCGGGCCTTTGTCCAATATCGCCATGCTGGTGATGTGGGCAGGACTATTGGCGATCGCGCCGTTTGTACCGGAAACACTGCAAAAGCCGCTGGCGACAATGTGTTTTTACGGCATGATATTCAATGCTATTTTATTTGCACTCAATATGTTGCCGATTTTGCCGCTGGACGGCGGACGCTTTGTCGATACTTTTTTGCCGACACGCGCTTCGATGCAGTTTAGCAAAATCGAACCTTACGGTATGTGGATTATTCTCTTTTTGATGGTGACCAATCTATTGACCGCCATTTTATCTCCGGTGGTGTTTTTCTTGGTGGAAGCCGTCAGTCGGGTGTTTGGTTTATAAAACCGATTTTTGAAAGCAAAACAGGCTGCCTGAAAATAGTTTCAGGCAGCCTGTTTTTTAAGCCGTTCAGCCGTTTATGCTTCGGCAACACTCGCTGCAAGCGCGCGCTCTAACGAGGTTGCGACGATGTGCTCGGACGAATGGATGCTGGACAATACGCTGTAAGCCGGACGCGGCGTTTCGTCTGCGGTACTGTGGCGCACGCTGACGAGCGCAGGCGATGCGCCGACGGCCGCTACCACTTTTTGCGCCAGCGCGTACCAGCTTAAGGCCTCGCCGCCCGTATGGTGGGCAATACCGCGCACCGCCGGATAATCGCGGATAAAGGCAATCACCGCATGGGCGACATCCGGCGCATAGGTCGGGCAGCAAACCTGATCATCGACCACGCTGATGCTTTCTCCGGCGCGGGCTTGAGCGGCAATGGTTTTGACGAAATTCTGTCCGAATTCGCTGAATAAGGCGGCGGTACGGATGATCAAAGTATCGGAGTTCGCCGCCAAGGCCAAGACTTCGCCTGCCAGTTTGGAACGGCCGTAAACGTTCAAAGGCTGCGGTGCGTCTTCTTCGCTGTACGGTGTGTTTTTGCGCCCGTCAAACACATAATCCGACGAGAAATGAATCATGCGCGCACCGTGTTTGCGGGCGGAACGGGCAAGATGATGCACGCCGTAAGCATTGATGGCAAACGCTTTTTCGGCATTCTGTTCGGCGGCATCGACGTTGGTATAGGCTGCGGCATTCACGAGTGCATCGGGCTGAAAGCCTGCGATCATGGATTCGACCGCCTCGGCATTGGTGATGTCCAGCGTTTTGGAATCGGTGGCAATCAGCTCCCAGTCTTCGGGCAAGGCGCGGCGCAGGCTTTGTCCGAGTTGTCCGCGTGCGCCGGTAATCAGAATCCGCATCAATATTTCCTTTTTTTCATCAAACTTCAACAATATATCGGCTCACCTGCCGACGGTCAATGCTGCGCGGCATCAATGCCGTAACGGGCACGGTACGCGGCGACCGCCGGTAAAACATCGTGCAAAGCCGCGTCGTGTTGCAGCATGTTCATCAAATCGTCCAGAGCGGCAATCGCGACCACCGGCAGCCCGTACTGCTGCTGTACTTCTTGTACGGCGGATTGTTCGCCGCTGCCTTTTTCCATGCGATCCAAGGCAATCGCCACTCCGGCGGGTGTCGCTCCGGCGGCGCGAATCAGCGTTACCGATTCGCGCACCGATGTGCCCGCCGAAATCACGTCGTCAATGATCAACACGCGCCCTGCCAACGGTGCGCCGACCAAAGTGCCGCCTTCGCCGTGGTCTTTGGCTTCTTTGCGATTGTAGGCAAACGGGACGTTCACGCCTTGTTCCGCCAGCATCATCGCGGTGGCGGCTGCCAGCACAATGCCTTTGTACGCAGGGCCGAACAGCATGTCGAACGCCACGCCCGAGTCCAGAATCGCACGGGCGTAAAACCGTGCCAGTTTGAGCACGCCCGCGCCGTCATTGAATAAGCCGGCATTGAAAAAATAAGGCGAAGTGCGTCCGGCTTTGGTCACAAATTCGCCGAATTTCAGCACTTCGGCGTCCAGTGCAAACCGTAAAAAATCTTGACGAAAATCAGACATAAAAAGGCTTTCAGGCTGCCTGAAACCTTTCAGGCAGCGTTATTCGTTATGGATGATAAGGACGCGACAAACGATGCACCGCATCCACCAACACTTTGGCGTGTTCGGGGTTGGTGAACTGGTTGATGCCGTGACCGAGGTTAAACACATGACCGCTGCCTGAACCGTACGCCGCCAAAATACGGGCGACTTCCGCTTCAATCGCATCCGGCGTGCCGAACAATGCCATCGGGTCAAAATTCCCCTGCAAGGCGACTTGCGCGCCGACCCGTTGCCGTGCCGCGCCGATGTTGCACGTCCAGTCCAGTCCCAACGCGTCCGCGCCGCAAGTGCTCATTTTTTCCAGCCACAGACCGCCGCCTTTGACAAACACAATCACCGGCACGCGCTGCCCTTCGGCTTCGCGTTGCAAACCGTTGATGATTTGAGTCAGGTAACGCAGTGAAAATTCTTCAAACGCGGCATCGGACAATACTCCGCCCCACGAATCGAAAATCTGCACCGCTTGCGCTCCGGCGGCGATTTGCTCGTTCAAATACGCCGTGACCGCCGCCGCATTGATTTCCAAAATACGGTGCAGCAAATCGGGGCGCGCATACAGCATGGACTTAATCGTGCGAAACTCTTTGCTGCCGCCGCCTTCGACCATGTAACACGCCAAGGTAAAAGGGCTGCCTGAAAAGCCGATTAACGGCACGCGCCCGTTTAACGCACGGCGAATCGACGCAACCGCGTCAAAAACATAGCGCAGCTTGTCCATATCGGGCACGGCCAGCGCGGCGACATCGGCTTCGCTTTGCACCGGACGGGTGAATTTCGGGCCTTCGCCTTCGGCAAAATACAAGCCCAAACCCATGGCATCGGGCACGGTCAGAATATCGGAAAACAAAATCGCCGCATCCAGCGCGAAACGATCCAAAGGCTGAATGGTGACTTCGGTCGCCAGTTCGGTGTTTTTGCACAGTTCGAGAAAACTGCCGGCGCGCACGCGCGTGGCTTTGTATTCGGACAAATAACGCCCCGCCTGCCGCATCATCCAGATCGGCGTGTAGTCAACCGGCTGCTTCAAAAGCGCGCGCAAAAAAGTATCGTTGTGTAAAACCGTCATGCCTTTTCCCTGTGCTGTAGATATGGATAAATGCGCGGATTATAGCAGATTGAGCATGCTGCCTGAATAAGCGCACGCACGACGCAAACATGATGCGGCGACCCCTTCATTCCGGGTGCCGCCGCATACCTGCCTGAAACACAGGCGATTGCTGCCGCTTATTGCGCCGCGTGTTCCGCCCGCTCAATATCCTCCGCACTGCGCGCCGCCGCCGCAGTCGCTGCCGAAGCTGCCTGCTGCTGCAGATGCTTGATGTCGGAGGCGGCTTGTGCGCCGCGGGCGGCGGACTGTTGCTGCACCTCGGAACACGCGATGAGATTGCCAGTCAACACTGCGCAAATCAATGTTAAGTATTTCATCTGAATCACTCAAATAAACCGATACTGACGGCATTCGGGCCTAAGTAAGCCCCAACCAAAGGGGTAATCGGGTACGACGAGGGTGTTAAACCGGTAACCGCTTTGAGTTTAGTGAGAAATTGCTGCAGCATTTCCGGATTACCCGTATACATCGCATAGGCTTCGGAAACAGAGTGCTGCTGCATATGCTGACCGATATAATTAACCACTGCATCCAATGCTTTGTCGGTATGGCGTACCGTTTCTTTCAAGGAAAGCTCATTATTACCCAACTGCAAAATGGGCTTAATATCCAAAATATTGGCCACAAAACCTTTGATAAGCGACATTCTCCCACTCTTCACCAGATAATTCAGCGTACCGACGCAAGGGAAAGATACGCATTTTTTTGCCATTTCCGAGAGTGTGTGCAAGGTTTGCTCGATGCTTGATCCTGCATTCAGCATTTTAGCGGCTTTGATCGCCAACGCACCTTCCGGAGCACAAGCCGTACCGCTATCCAGCATATGAATCCTCATTCTTCTGCTCAGTAAAACACTTGCCTGCCTGATGATGTTGGCACTTTCACTCAAGGCTGAGGCAATGGTGACCACAATAACATCGTTGTAGCCTTTTTTATGCAAATCCATAAAAAATTCAATGGTTTCACTCAAATCTGCCGGACTGGTTTTGGGCAATTGACTCGGATTGTCGATCATCCAGCGATAAAAAGTGTTCGCATCAATCTCCGTACCGTCCTGATAAGTCTCCGTATCCAAATGAACGTGCATGCGCAATTGATACAGATGGGGATCAATTTTACCGAAATAGTCCAATGCACCCGTAGAGGTACACGCTACGGCACAACGGGTGAACGGTATCTCCGTTTTCTGACGACGACTCATGGTTTTCTCCTCAAGAAATGTGTTGTATTTTTATCCTGATGCGTGAAGAAACGCCCAATATCGCCAACACATCGGGATTTCTTCTCATGCGCACCATAGCTTATCCCGAATATAGCCGAAAGCTTTTGAACTGCCAATCTTTTTTACACTGCTCCCTGCGGCATGGCGCGTTCAAATCGAGCGTCCCCTTTGACTGGATCGAGGTAGGAAACAAGGGAACCTCTGAAACGAAGTTCAGAGGTTCCTTAACACCAACATCACCAGAAGATGAAATTATGATTCAAAAAAAGCAATGCTGACCGCATTGGGGCCCAAATGCGCTCCGACCACCGGCGTGATCGGGTAAGACGTCGGCGACAGATTGGTGGCTGCTTTGAGTTTGGCCATGAATTGCCGATACATGTCCGGATTACCCGTGTACATGGCATAGATATCGGAAACCTGATGTTGCTACATGTATTGACTGATATAGCCGACCATCGTATCTAACGCCTTATCGATGTGGCGCACGGTTTCTTTCAAAAAAATCTCATTACCGCTCAGCTGCAAAATGGGTTTAATGTCCAGTATGCTGGCCACAAAACCTTTCGCCGCCGACATTCTGCCGTTTTTGACCAGATAATTCAGCGTGTCGATGCAATAAAAGGAAACACACTTTTCTTTCAGTATCGAGAGCTGGCGCAAGGTCTGCTCGACGCTCGCGCCCGCACTCAGCATCTCGGCAGCCTTGATCGCCAGCGCGCCTTCAGGGGCAGAAGTGGTTTCTGCGTCCACCACATGCACCCGCATTCTGCGACTGAGCAAAATACCCGCCTCGCGGACAGTATTGGCGGTTTCACTCAAAGAAGAGGCGATGGAGACAAAAATCACATCGCTATAACCTCTTTTATGCAAATCCATCAAAAACTCAAGGGTTTCACTTAAGCTTGCCGGACTGGTTTTGGGTAATTTCCCGGGATGATCGATCATCCAGCGGTAAAAGGTATCGGCATCGATTTCCGTGCCATCTTGATACGTTTCCGCATCTAAATGAATATGCAAACGCAGCTGGTAAATATGCGGATCAAGCTTGCCAAAATAGTCAAGCGAGCCCGTAGAAGTACAGGCTACGGCACAGCGGGTAAAGGGAATTTCTGCTTGGGTTTGACGACGGCTCATGGTGTACATCCTTAGTAAAGTATTTATACGTTTTTTTTAAGTAAAAACTACTATTTGTTAATACTGTATAGTTAGAATATATCTGATTCGCTGACCGCTTGCCAATGATTTTTATCGAGCGTTTGCGTTACAATAGTGATTTTTCAGGCTGCCTGAAACGTTATTCGTTAAGGAGCCTCAGAGAAACTGTGGCGAGTGGATTTGGCTGCTATTTTTGGGCAGACAAGGAACATATTGAGGGTGAGTGGTTCTATTGCCCTAAATATGGACACAGTATGACGAAGAAAGAGCGGTTAAAGCCGCCGTCACGAGTTTCTCAGAGGTTCCTTAAACTTTCCATTCAAATGACCAGCTAAGGAATCTCAACCATGCCTCAATACCGCTCCCATATTTCCACCCACGGCCGCAACATGGCGGGTGCACGCTCCTTATGGCGTGCCACCGGCATGACCGATGCCGATTTCGGCAAACCGATTATTGCGATCGCCAACTCATTTACCCAGTTCGTGCCCGGTCATGTGCATTTGCACAACATCGGACAAATGGTGGCGCGTGAGATCGAAAAAGCCGGCGCGGTGGCCAAGGAATTCAACACAATTGCGATTGACGACGGCATTGCGATGGGGCATGACGGCATGCTCTACAGTCTGCCCAGCCGCGATTTGATCGCCGACTCGGTGGAATACATGGTGAACGCACACTGCGCCGATGCGCTGGTGTGTATTTCCAATTGCGACAAAATCACTCCGGGCATGTTGATGGCGGCGATGCGTTTGAATATCCCGACCGTGTTTGTATCGGGCGGCCCGATGGAAGCGGGCAAGGTGATTGCAATCACCAACGGTCAGGAAAGCATTCGCAAGCTGGATTTGATTGATGCCATGATCGAAGCGGCGGACGACCATGTGTCCGATGAAACCGTCGCCGTGACCGAACGCTCCGCCTGCCCGACCTGCGGTTCGTGCTCGGGCATGTTCACCGCCAATTCGATGAATTGCCTGACCGAGGCCTTAGGTCTTTCTTTGCCGGGCAATGGTTCGCTGGTGGCCACGCACGAAGCGCGACGCGATTTGTTTTTGGAAGCGGCGCGGCTGATTGTGGCGATTACCCGCCGTTATTATGAAGAGGACGACGAAAGCGTGTTGCCGCGCAGCATCGCCACTAAGGCCGCGTTTGAAAACGCGATGAGCTTGGACATTGCGATGGGCGGTTCGACCAATACCGTATTGCATTTGCTCGCCGCCGCCACCGAAGCGGGTGTGGATTTCAAAATGGCCGACATCGACCGCCTCAGCCGCCAAGTGCCGTGCCTGTGCAAAGTCGCGCCCGCCACGCAGAAATACCATATGGAAGACGTGCATCGCGCCGGCGGCGTGTTCGGTATTTTGGCGGAACTCAACCGTGCAGGCTGCCTGAAAACCGATTTGCCGATGATTCACAGCACCAGTTTGCAGGCAGCCTTGGAAACTTGGGACGTGATGCGCAGTGCGCCGGGCAGTGCCGCTCATCGCCGTTTCCTTGCCGCACCCGGCGGCGTGCGCACCACGGTGGCGTTTTCACAAAACCGCCTTTATTCTTCTTTGGACACCGACCGCGAACACGGCTGCATCCGCTCGCGTGAACACGCTTATTCGCAAGACGGCGGTTTGGCGGTGCTGTTTGGCAATATTGCCGAACGCGGCTGCGTGGTGAAAACCGCCGGCGTCGATGACAGCATTTTGCAATTCACAGGCCGCGCCCGCGTGTTTGAAAGCCAAGAAGACGCGGTGGCAGGCATTCTCGGCGACCAAATCGTCGCGGGGGATATCGTGATTGTGCGCTACGAAGGCCCCAAAGGCGGCCCGGGCATGCAGGAAATGCTCTACCCGACAAGCTACATCAAGTCCAAAGGCTTGGGCAAGGCGTGCGCGCTCTTGACCGACGGCCGTTTTTCGGGCGGCACTTCGGGTTTAAGCATCGGGCACGTTTCGCCCGAAGCGGCGGAAGAAGGCGCGATTGGCTTGATTGAAGAGGGCGACACCATCGTCATCGACATTCCGGCGCGCAGCATTCAATTGCAAGTCTCCGACGAAACCTTGGCCGAACGCCGCGCCGCCATGAACGCTCGTGGTGCCAAAGCATGGCAGCCTGAAAACCGCCAACGCAAAGTCTCCGCCGCCCTGCGCGCTTACGCCGCCATGACCACCAGCTCGGATACCGGCGCGGTGCGCGACGTCTCGCAGTTGGAACGCCGTTAAGCATTGTTGATTAAAATATAAAACGCCGCAGAATAGTGCATTCTGCGGCGTTTTTTTAGGCGTTTACAAAGCTTTCAGGCAGCCTGAAAGCTTCGCGGCGCGGTTTATTTACCGATGCAAAAACGGCTGAAAATCACCCCGAGCAAATCGTCCGGCGTGAATTCGCCCGTGATTTCGCTTAAAGCGTTTTGTGCCAAGCGCAAATGCTCGGCCATAAAATCCAGTTGCGGCGCGGCATCGGCGGCGGCGGTCAGTTCGTCTTGGGCGCGATGCAGTGCGTGCACATGACGGCTGCGCGCGAGAAACAAACCCTCGCTTTCGCCTTGCCAGCCGACTTGTTGCAGCAAAGCCTGTTTCAACGCCTCCAGACCTGCGCCGGTTTTGGCGGAAATCCGCACCGTGGCGTGTGCCGCAGGGTGAAATCCGCCTGCCGTTTCAGGGTGCAGGTCGATTTTGTTGACGACCTCGATTTGGTGTAAATTCGGCGGCAAATTGTCCAAGATGGCACGGGTGTGCGGATTAATGCCTTCGCGCGGATCAACCAAAACCAGCGCGATATCGGCATGATCCAAGGCGCGCCGACTGCGTTCGATGCCTTTTTGCTCTACGATATCATCGGTTTCACGCAGCCCTGCGGTATCGATAATGTGCACCGGAATGCCGTCCAGTCGGATTTCCTCACGCACCGTGTCGCGCGTCGTGCCGGCGATGTCGGTGACAATCGCCACTTCATCACCGGCCAAGGCATTAAGCAGCGAGGATTTGCCGACGTTCGGCGCGCCCACCAGCACAATATTCATGCCCTCACGCAAAATCGCCCCTTGCCGAGCGGTGTTCAACACCGCGTCCAAGGCTGCCTGTAAACGCGCTAAACGTTGCAGCGCATCGGTATCGCGCACAAAGTCGATTTCCTCTTCGGGGAAATCCAAAGTCGCCTCAACCAGCATACGCAAATCAATCAGCTCATCGACCAAAGCATGGATTTTGTCGGAGAACGCGCCTTTGAGCGAACGCATCGCCATGCGCGCCGCGCTTTGTCCCGAAGCTTCGATCAGATCGGCAATGCTTTCGGCTTGCGCCAAGTCGATTTTCCCATTGAGAAAAGCACGTTTGGAAAATTCCCCCGGCTCCGCAGGGCGTGCGCCCAGTTGCAGGCAGCGTTGCAGCAGCATATTCAGCACCACCGTACCGCCATGCCCGTGCAGTTCAATCACGTCTTCACCGGTAAAACTGGCCGGCGCGGGGAAATACAACAGCAAACCTTGATCAATGGTCTCGCCGTCCGCCGTGCAAAAATCACCATACAGCGCACGGCGCGGCGTAATGTTTTGCGTGGCGGGCAGCAGAGCCTGCGCCATCGGCAAAAGACGGCTGCCTGAAAGTCTTACAATACCCACGCCGCCGCTACCCGGTGCAGTGGCGATGGCGGCGATGGTGTCGTTTTTACTCATCATAGGTTTCTTTATAGTATTCAGGCAGCCTGCCATCAGGCAATCAATCGAACAGAAAAAGAATAAAGGAGCCTCTGAGAAACTCCTAAAGAAAAGCGGCAGAAAATCCACCGCTTATCCTTAAGGAACTTCAATCAAGCTCAGCACTTGAAATAAAGCGTATTGATGGTGCCGCGAAGAGGAATCGAACCTCCGACCTACTGGTTACGAATCAGTTGCTCTACCAACTGAGCTATCGCGGCGAAAAGTCTATTTTACTGCTTATGCCGCGCCGGGCAAAGCATGAAATGCGGCGGGTAAAGCAACATTATCGGGGAAAGTGACCCATTCGTACGCGCTCTCGTCCGCCAAAATACGGCGCAACAAAGCATTATTGATCGCGTGCCCCGATTTATAGCCTTCAAACGCGCCGATAATCGGATGACCGCAAATGTACAAATCACCGATGGCGTCCAAAATCTTATGGCGGACAAACTCATCGCCGTAACGCAAACCTTCGGGGTTCAGAATCTCGGTGTCGTCAATCACGATGGCATTGTTGAGGTTACCGCCCAAGCCCAAATTATGGGTGCGCATCAGCTCGACTTCCTGCATAAAACCAAACGTGCGCGCACGGGCGATTTCCTCCAGATACGACGCACCGGCAAAATCCACGGTCATTTGTTGCGCGCTGCGGTGGAACACGGGGTGATCGAACTCAATCGTGAGCGTGACTTTGAAGCCGTCATAAGGCGTGAAGCGCACGCTTTTTTCAGGCTCGACGACTTCCACGGGTTGCACAATCCGCAAAAAACGCTTATCCGCGTCTTGATCGACCACGCCTGCGGTTTGCAGCAGATAAATAAACGGCAGGCTGGAGCCGTCCATAATCGGGATTTCGGGTGCGTCCAGCTCCACCAAGATATTGTCGATGCCGAGCGCACAAAACGCCGACATGATGTGCTCGATCGTGCCGATGCGCACGCCGTCAGGGGTGACAATGGTCGAGGAAAGACGGGTATCGTTGATCAAATCCGGCGAAACACGGACGGCACGCGCCGCCTCGCCCGATAAATCGGTACGGCGAAACGAAATACCGCTGTCGGCGGCAGCAGGCAACAGGCGCAGATTAACGCGCTCGCCCGAATGCAGACCGACGCCGGTGGCGGTGATGGCTTGGTGTAAGGTACGTTGTTTCATCAGCGTGCTTTGCGGTAAAAATAAATCAATAATAAACCGATGACATCATCTAAACAACTGTTTTACCATATTTTAACGATTGATTTTACGAATTAGAACCAATGCTCGATTGGCAATATCTTTGCGATACTGCATCCCGTCAAAGCGAATCTGCTCCACGGCGGCATACGCGGTACGCTGCGCTTCTTCAATGCCGCACCCCAAACCGACCACGCACAACACGCGACCGCCTGCGGTCACGAGCGCGCCGTCTTGATGGTTCACACCGGCGTAAAACACTTTGCCGATTTGATTGGCTTCGTCAATCCCCTGAATCGCATCGCCTTTTTTCGGATTGTTAGGATAATTTTCCGCCGCCAACACCACGCCGACCGCAGAACGTGCGTCCCAACCGACAATCGCCGTATTCAGGCTGCCTGAAAGCCCTGCTTCGATTAAATCGACCAAATCGGTTTCCAGTCGCGCCATGATCGGCTGGGTTTCGGGATCGCCGAAACGGCAATTGAATTCAATCGTGTACGGCGCACCCTCGGCATCAATCATCAAGCCTGCGTACAAAAAGCCGACAAAGGGATGACCTTCCGCCGCCATGCCGCGCACCGTGGGCAAAATGATTTCTTCCATCGCGCGGCGATAGGCTTTTTCCGTGACCACGGGCGCGGGGCTGTACGCGCCCATGCCGCCGGTATTCGGTCCTTGATCGTTGTCCAGCAAGCGTTTGTGGTCTTGGCTGGTCGCCATCGGCAAGACGTTTTCGCCATCGACCATCACGATAAAGCTGGCTTCTTCGCCTTCTAAAAACTGCTCGATGACCACGCGCGCACCGGCATCGCCCATGGTGTTGCCCAACAGCATATCGTCAATCGCGGCGTGCGCCTGATCTTCGGTCATGGCGACAATCACGCCCTTGCCCGCCGCCAAACCGTCCGCCTTGATCACAATCGGCGCGCCTTGCGCGTTCACATAATCATGCGCCGCCTGCGCGTCGCTGAAGGTTTGGTACGCTGCGGTGGGAATGTTGTGCCGCGCCATAAAGGCTTTGGCAAAATCTTTGGAGCTTTCCAATTGCGCGGCGGCTTGGCTGGGGCCGAAAATCTTCAAACCGGCTGCCTGAAAATCATCGACCATCCCTGCTGCCAACGGTGCTTCGGGCCCGACCACGGTGAAGGCGATGTTTTTTTCGCGGCAAAAGGCGATTAAATCTTCGTGTCGGCTCAAAGCCAGATTGCTGACTTTATGTTCCAAAGCCGTACCGGCATTGCCCGGCGCGACAAAAACCTGCGCAACACGCGGCGATTGCGCCAATTTCCATGCCAAGGCGTGCTCGCGTCCACCGGAACCGATTAACAAAATATTCATGAGTTTTCGCTTTTTTATAATGTATCAACAGGGGAATGCACGATAATCGTGTGATGCTTCGCTAATGCAGACTTGCAGGCAGCCTCATTGGCCAGCGGCACGTCGGCCAAAATCCGACATTGTAGCTGCAAATCCTGTTCAAGAATATCCGCCTCCGCGATTTTCAATTGGCGCAATACCTCGCTCAATAAAGCGTAATCGCACTCGATGCTCAAACGCCTGCGCCGCGCCAATTCGACAATCTGCGCCCCGTTCAAAGCTTCACGCGTCGCGGTTTTGTAGGCATGAATCAAACCGGGCACGCCCAATAAAGTCCCGCCAAAATAACGCACCACAATCACCGCCGCATCGGTCAGCTCAAACGAGTCAATCTGCCCCAAAATCGGCCGCCCTGCGCTGCCTGAAGGTTCGCCGTCGTCATTGGCACGAAAATCATTGCCCTCATGCCCCAGTCGATAGGCATAGCAATGATGAACTGCTTTGAAATGCTCTTTTTGCAAGGGCTCCAGCAGGTTTTTCAAATCACCGGCGCGGCACAGCGGATAGGCAAACGCCAGAAAACGGCTGCCTTTGTCTTTGAATTCGGCATAGGCCGGCGCAGCAAGCGTGCGGTAGGTGGAAGGATGATTCATGAATATTAAAGTTCAATCAATACGCCAAAATCACCAAGCAGGTTCAATCAACATTTGACGGGCTCAACATCTTTCAAACAAAAAGTCCTGACAGTTCAGGACTTTTTTCACACTTCGATCCGATTGGGCGTGAAGGTTTCCCAGCGGTTACACGCCGGACAATGCCAAAAAAACACCTGCGATTTGAAATGGCAATGCTTGCAGCGATACATCATCGCGCGCTGCGCATAACGCCCGACCACGGTGCGCATCATGTCCGCATCGGCACGCCACAAGGGGTCCAACTCCGAAATTCTCAATCCGAGCAAACGGTACACACCCGACAGATTGGGCGTGGCGCGCGCCAGTTCCGCCGCCGTTTGCGCTGCCTGCATTTCGCCGTGCAGCATCAATGATTTTTCGTAAATCACATTGATCAAATCAAGCTGCGGAAAGGTTTTCATGTAGCCGATCAGCACGTCCAAACCCTCTTTTGCCTGTCCCAACGCCGCATACGCATCAAACAGTTTTTCGCCGACCATGCTCAAATAATCATGATTTTGCTGCTCAATCGCACTGTAAGCATCAATGGCTGCCTGAAAATTGCCTTGCTTACTTTCGATGTCGCCCAAAATCATGTTGGCACGGGTGCATTTGCGGTTGGCGTTTAAGGCTGCCTGAACATGCTGTCGCGCCTCGTCGAATTCGGAGCGGAACAGCCCGGCTTGTGCCGATTCACAATAAAACTGCGCGATCTCAAACTGATACGTTTGAGCATCGTGCGCCAGCTCCGCCGCCGCCGCAATCGCCTTTTCCCAGTCGCGGTCTTGCTGGTAAATATGCAACAACACTTCACGCGCCGCGCGCTCCATGTGCGTGCCGATCAATTGTTCAAACTGCTGTTCGGCACGATCCACCAAACCCGCGCTTTGAAAATCCTGCCCCAGCTCAAACTGCAAACGATGACGACGCTCACCCACCAAATCAGGCGAGGATAATAATTCCTGATGCAGCACAATGGCTTTATCGTTCTCGCCGCGCTGGCGGTAAAGCTTGCCCAGACTCAGCCCGAGCTCATAAAGATTCGCCTGTGCCTTGCCTTCGCTTTCTTGGTCAATGACTTCGCTTAGCGCACGTGCCGCGATGCTGGTTTTGCGGTCAATCAGCGCGTCTAAGCTGTGGTAGAAGGCTTCGGGAACGGATTTCGCCTGCTTGAGCACGGTGCGCAAATCCACCCGCGCCGCAAACCAGCCCATCGCAAAAAATACCGGCAATAAAAACACCGGCAGCAACCACCACAAATCGGCATTTTCCATGTTTCAGGCAGCCTCAAACAGATGCGGCATCATCGGCAGCCGTTGTGTCTTGCAATGCGGGCGTTTGCTGGGCGGCTTGCGCCTGTTGCGCCGCGGCTTTTTCGGCTTTTTTGCGTTCGCGCTGCAAGGCATTGACTTCATTACGCAAACTTAAAATCCGTCCGAGCATCGCAAAAATACCGAAGACCGCACCGATCACAAAAAACAACAACAACAATACAATCAACGGCAAATCGACACTTTGGCGAATGCCCCATACAAAGTTCACCACATGCGTGTTTTGCACGGTAAAAAACAGCAACACCAGCAACACCGCCAGTTTTAACAATAAATAAACGAGTTTCATCACAAATTTTCCCTTCCGGAGGCAATAAGCGGATTTTAGCCGATTTAAGCGCGATTTCCTATCTTTCGGAAAACATGACGGATAAGAGCAGCAAGCGTATAATCGAACCCATTTTTGAACCCTACAACTATTTTTAAGGAGCAAATAATGTCGATGTCCGATCGTGACGGTTTTATTTGGATGAACGGCAAACTCGTCGAGTGGCGTTCAGCACAAACCCATGTTTTAACACATACTTTACACTACGGCATGGGTGTATTCGAAGGCGTGCGTGCTTACGAAACCGCCAACGGTCCGGCTGTGTTCCGCTTGCAAGACCACACCCGCCGCCTGTTTAATTCCGCCAAAATCCTCGGCATGAAACTGCCTGCCACGCCTGAAGAAGTGAATCAAGCTCACTTCGACGTGGTCAAAGCCAATCAGCTTCAATCCTGCTATTTCCGCCCGATGGCATTTTACGGCTCGGGCAAACTCGGCGTCGCACCGCAACAAGACGATGTGCAATTGATCGTCGCCGCTTGGCCGTGGGGCGCGTATTTAGGCGAAGAAGGCATGAAAAAAGGCATCCGCGTGCGCGTGTCGTCCTTCACCCGCCACCACGTCAATATCGTGATGTGCAAAGCCAAAGCCAACGGCAACTACTTGAACTCCATCATGGCCAATACCGAAGCCACGCGTGACGGTTACGACGAAGCCATTTTGCTGGACGCACAAGGTTACGTCGCCGAAGGTTCGGGTGAAAACATTTTCATGGTGCGTAACGGCAAACTCTACACTCCCGACCTGACCGTCGCACTGGAAGGCATCACCCGCGACACCGTGATCACCATCGCCAAAGAAATGGGGCTGGAAATCATCGAAAAACGCATCACCCGCGACGAACTCTACATCGCCGACGAAGTGTTTTTCACCGGCACGGCGGCGGAAGTCACCCCGATTCGTGAAATTGACGGCCGTCAAATCGGCACCGGCGAACGCGGCCCGATCACCACCGAAATCCAAGCACGTTACTTTGACATCGTCCAAGGTAAAAATCCGCAATACGCGCATTGGTTGTCTTACGTTGCTTAAATAGCGTTTCAGGCAGCCTCACAAGGCTGCCTGAACACAAAAAAGAGACGCTTCAATATGCGTCTCTTTTTTTATGACATCACTAACTTACTGCATCATGCACGGCTGCATGCCCTGACCACCCTGCATCATACATCCGCCTTGCATACCGCCGCCCTGCATCATGCCTTGTCCTTGCATGCCGCCTTGCATCATGCCACCTTGTCCACGCATCCCTTGACGACCTTGCATACCCTGACCGCGCATACCGCCTTGCGCTTGCCGCGCCCATCTGCGTTCACGGTTTTGCTGCCATATTTGACGCTGTTCCGGCGTCAAGACTTGATACATTTCATGCTGTTGGCGCATCATGCGTAACTGCATTTCATTTTGCACCTGATTGCGGCGCGACAGCAAATCACGCGCTTTGCTTTCGTCAAAAGTCTTGGCAGCGATAATATCCTGCATTTCTTGACTGAACGGGCGCGAAGCCTGCATGGCCTGACGCGCATCGTTGGTGGCATATTTATCGGCAATTTTTTGCATTTGCTGTTGTTGCTTCGCCGTCAAATTCATCGTGTTAAACGGCATATTGTTAGGAGCGTACGGCTGAACGCCTTGTGCATAAACGGGAGTCATCGCTGCCAAAGCAGCAGTTAAAGCCAGAGTCGAGAAAAATTTGCCAAACATGGGATTTACCCTCCTTCTTCGTTGATAACAACCCAAGACTGTCTTGAGCCTTCTTGCGGTCATGATATGCCGCGTTAATTAAGCTAATCTTAAGCGATCGAAGTAATTTTCAGATAAAAATCAAGCAATATTATCCGTCTTTGAACATATGGTCACAATACCCTAGTGATGAAACCGACGGCACACCACCCTCATCAAAAATCACCGCCCAACCGTATTTTCAACGGTCAAAGAAAACCTTATTTAACGTACCGCAGCTTGTCTTGAACCGTTTTTTTCCGCTATAATCGCCAACTCGACTGACCAAACGCTGTACACATCATCTTCACGGAAAGGTGGCAGAGAGGTCGAATGCGCCGGACTCGAAATCCGGTTTACGGTTATACCGTAACGAGGGTTCGAATCCCTCCCTTTCCGCCAAAACATAAAAAACCTCGGTGATTTTCTACCGAGGTTTTTTGTTTGCCGGTGTGATTCAGATGCCGTTACGCATCCGCCGTAAGGTTTCTTCGCGTCCGAGCAGTGCCAGCACCGCATCAATCGACGGGGTTTTTGCCGTGCCGCAAACCAGCAGGCGCAGCGGCATGCCCAGTTTGCCCATTTTGATGCCTTCTGCCTCGCAAAAAGGCTTGAAGAGTTCATGAATGCTCTCGGCATTCCATTCAGGCAGTGCTTCGAGCCGTTCGGCAAAGCGCAGCATACGCGGATAGGTTTCATCATCCCAGTGTTTGCTTTTTTCCTCCGCGCTCGGCTCGCTGCGGCGGTAAAAATACAGGCATTCGTCCGCCAATGCGTTGAGGTCTTGCACCCGTTCCTTCACCAAGCCGATGATTTCCGCCAACGGTACACTGTCGGGGCGGGCGATGCCGCGCACTTGCAGGCGTTCGTCAATCAGCTGCGCCAAGGTGTCGTTACTTTCGGCTTTGATGTGTTGCGCGTTGAGCCACAATAATTTTTCCTGATTAAACCGTCCCGAAGCGGGGCTGACGTCTTTCAAATCAAACCATACGACAAACTGTTCCATGGTGAAAAATTCGTCATCGCCATGCCCCCAGCCCAAACGCGCCAAGTAATTGAGCATCGCCGCGGGCAAAATCCCTTGGCGGTCATAATCCACCACGCTGACCGCATCGCGCCGTTTCGACATTTTCGCACCCGATTCGCTCAGAATCATCGGCAAATGGGCGTATTCAGGCAGGGTCGCGCCTAAGGCTTTGAGGATATTGATTTGTTTGGGGGTGTTATTCACATGGTCGTCGCCGCGAATCACGTGGCTGATGTTCATGTCCAAATCGTCCACCACCACGCAAAAATTATAGGTCGGGCTGCCGTCGGCGCGGGCAATGATCAAATCGTCCAGCTCGGCATTGGCAATCGTGATTTCGCCTTTGACCAAATCTTGCCACGTGGTCGCGCCCTCCAGCGGCATTTTGAAACGCACCACAGGTTCGACATCGGCGGGTTTTTCAGGCAGCGTTTTGCCTGCTTCGGGCCGCCAGCGGCGGTCGTACACAAAATGTTCGCCGGCGGCTTCCGCACGGGCGCGCATCGTTTCCAATTCTTCTTTGCTGCAATAACAATAATAAGCATGCCCCGCTGCGATCAATTCCTGAATCGCGGCTTTGTAGCGGTCAAAACGGTGCGTCTGGTAAAACGGGCCTTCGTCATAATCCAACCCCACCCAGTGCATACCATCCAAAATCGCACGCACCGATTCGGGCGTGGAGCGTTCCAAGTCGGTGTCTTCAATCCGCAGCACGAAACGTCCGCCGTTCTTGCGCGCAAACGCCCATGAATACAATGCAGTACGCACGCCGCCAATGTGTAAAAATCCGGTCGGACTGGGTGCGAAACGGGTACGAATCATGATGGTTTATCCGATATAAAAAATTAAGTTCAAAAACAATCGCGGTCAATGACGTTCGACTTGACCGCAAAGATTGGGTGATGTTGACAGGCTGCCTGAAAATCAGCAGGCAATGCAACCGGCATCACCCACGCTATTTTTTCAGGCAGCCTGAATCCTCTGCTTACCAAAAGAAAATCACGGTTTGCACAATAAACAAGGGCACCAAAATTCCGAACGACCATGCCATGTAACCGAAAAAAGTCGGCATTTCGACATTGCGCTGCTCGGCAATCGCCTTGACCATAAAGTTCGGCGCATTACCGATATAGGTGAGCGCGCCCATGAACACCGAGCCCATCGACACCGCGAGCAAAGTGCCCGCCATATTGCCCATCAGCTGGGCGGCATCGCCTGAAGCCATATTGAAAAACACCAGATAGGTCGGCGCGTTGTCGAGGAAGGCGGAGAGCATGCCCGACATCCAAAAATACATGGCGTTGATCGGCTCGCCCGCGCTGTTATGCACCATCTGAATCAAGCTGCGGAAATTGCCGGCCTCACCCGCTTTCAACATCGCCAGCACGGGCGCAATGGTGATGAAAATACCGAGGAAAAGCTTGCCGACTTCTTTCATCGGTTCCCAGTTAAATTCATTACCCGCCCGCACCTGTTTCGGGGTCAAAAGCAGTGACAGAACGGTGATGACCACCATCAAAATATCGCGGAATAAAGCTTGCAGGCCGATGGATATGCCGAAAATAGTGTATTCGACGTTCGGTTTCCACAAACCGGACATCAACACGCTGCCCACCACCGCCAGCAACAACAACAGATTGATTTTGCCGTAAATCTTTAATTTTGAGTCAGGGGAAGGGTCTTGCACCAGTACTTCGCCTTCTTGACGATAGAAATAACGGTCAACAAAGAAAAAAGCCGTGAGCAACACTACCGAACTCAACACCACCGGCAACATCATGTGTTTGACCGTCCACATGAAGTCCACGCCTTTCAGGAAGCCCAGAAAGAGCGGCGGATCGCCCAGCGGTGTCAAACCGCCGCCGATGTTCGCCACCAGAAAAATAAAAAAGATCACCACGTGTACTTTATGTTTGCGGTTGTCATTGGCACGCAGCAGCGGGCGAATCAGCAGCATCGCCGCACCGGTCGTGCCCATCAGAGAAGCCAAAACCGTGCCGATGGCCAAGAGCGCGGTATTGGTTTGAGGATTACCGTGCAAATTACCCCATACCAAAATGCCGCCGGAGACGGTGTACAAGGCCAGCAGCAGCAAAATAAACGGTACGTATTCTTCCAGCACCGCATGAGCAACAATCTGTGACACTTCGCTCATGCCAAACACCAGCGCAAACGGCAGCAAGAACACCACCGTCCAACCTGCGATGATTTTGCCGAAGTGGTGATGCCAGATGCGCGGCAGAAACAAAGGACATAAGGCCACCGACAATAAAATCAGCGCAAACGGCGCTCCCCACCACAAGCTTAAACTGGCCGGCTGGTAATCGGCGGCGGCGGCAAAAAGCGGGAGAAACGAGAGAAGGGAGAACACAAAGCGACTGCGAAAATACATAAAAATGCCTTATTATGAATTTGATAATGGTCAATGGCGTTTGGTCTGCGCCCAGAATAAGGACATTATTTTAACGAAATTCCCACCCGTTCACCAGTTTGCATTGTCCGTAAAAGCATCGTTTTGTCTGAAAAAGGCTGCCTGAAAAACAAAAACCTCTTAGATTTCAACCAAATAGAAACATATAAAGATAAGCATATCAGCAAAAACGTCCGCCATCACTTGGCGGACGTGCAGTCACCGGATTATCTTATGGAGCCTCTGAGAGACTCCATCTATTGCCGCGCGTTCACCCACGCCACCAAATCGTCCGCGTTCACAAAACCCAACAGCGGCTCGCTTTTCACTTCAGGAGAGCGCAAGACAAACAAGCCGGGCGGGCCGAAAAGTCCGTACTCTTTCAGCAGCTCTTGCTGTTCGGGCGTATTGGCGGTGACATCAATCGTGAAAAAGCGGGTTTTATCCAAGTGCTGCCATACTTTTTCTTGCGAAAAAGTGTGGGTTTGCATTTCGCGGCAGGTCACGCACCAGTCGGCATAAAAGTCCACGTACACCGCCGCACGCGGCTGATCGCGAAACGCCGCCTCAATGGCCTGCTTCAAATCGGAAGGCGCGGAGAAAACGGTATGGGTCGCGTCATCACGCACGCTGTGCGGCATTAAATTCAGAAAACGGTGCACCGCCGTACCTTGCCGTTCGATACCGCTATAAGCAAAGTACAGGCTGCCTGCAACCAGCAACGAACCGACCGCAAACACAATCTTTTTCAGGCTGCCGGTAAATTTTTTGCCGCGTGCCAGCAGCAATCCGCCCGGCACCAACAAAATCAAGGCATACGCCGCCACCGCAAATTCATACGCCATAAAAGGCGTTGCCAGATACACCGCCGCCGCCAGCATCAGGCAGCCGAAAAAAATCTGTATGCCGCGCATCCACGCACCGGCGCGCGGCAGAAAATGCGCGCCGAACACCGCCACCAAAATCAACGGCACACCCGTGCCCAAAGCCAGCGCGTATAAAGCCAAACCGCCCAGCACGGCATCGCCCGACTGCCCGATGTAGCCTAAGGCAAAGGCCAACGGCGGCGCGACACACGGGCCGATGATTAAGGCGGAAAACATCCCCATCGCCACCACCGACAAAGCTTTGCCGCCGCGCAAGCCGCTGCTTTTGGTGGAAAGAAATTGCTGTAAACCCGCCGGCATTTGCAGCGTGAACACGCCAAACATCGACAACGCCAGCAGCACCAACACCGCCGCCGCCGCCAACACCACCGCCGGTTGCTGCAGCCACACGGTCAATAACGCTCCGGTCAAACCCGCCGCCACGCCCACGGCGGTATAGGTCAGCGCCATGCCTTGCACATACAAAAAAGACAGCCCGAAAGCGCGTTTTTTATCCGCCTTGCCGTCACCCAGCACAATACTCGACACGATCGGCAATAAAGGATACATACAGGCGGTAAAGCTCAAACCCAAACCGGCAAGAAAAAACGCCAATAAATTGGCGCCTAAAGTGCTGCGGGAAACCGCAAACTTCGATGAAGGCGCACCGTTTGCGTCATTGTCCTCCGATAAAAACAAGGTCGCGGCGCGTTTTTTCGGCGGTGCATTGTCCGGTGTAAAAACACCCGTGCCGTCAATCGTGAACACTGCGGTATGCGGCGGATAACAAATCCCGACATCGGCACAGCCTTGAAACGTCACTTCCATGGTAAAGCGCGCCGGAGCGTTCATGGCGTACGGCAAATCGACCTGTGCCGCACGGCGGTAGATTTCCTGCGTACCGAAAAACTGGTCATGCGTCTCTTCGCCGACCTCAAAACGCGGCGCAGCAAACAATCCCGCCGGCTCGGGTTTAATCTCGATTTTACTGCGGTAAAGGTAATAGCCCTCGGCAATCTCAAACTGCACCCGCGCGCCCTGCTCCAGCCTGACCACTTGCGGCGCGAACGCCTCCATCGGCTTGAGGATTTTGGCAGGGTCGATTTGGGCAAACAGGCTGCCTGAAAGCAGCCATGCGCCGATAAATAATAGAAATTTTTTGACCATCATGCTTTTATATTCAATTCAGGCAGCCTGAACGATTCAATCCAACATCCTGATGCGGATGCTCAAACAATGAAAACAGCTTATTTAAGACAACCCCGCTACGAACGAGAGTCTCTCTCATGAAAAGCGCTATTTAAAAGAGAGGCGCATCTCGCAAACAATGCGCCGCACGCAAACCTTGTGCGCAGGCCGTAGCCTGCATCATCAAAACACACCCGCATCATTACACAAGATTTCATCCGCACCGACGATGCCGAAACACGACAAGTCCTCGTTTTTGAACGGCATATTCAGGCTAAAGGTGGGTTTGCCGTTCAACAGCAAAGGGCGTTCCTCAAACGGTTTGTGCGGATCACCCAAAGAGATTTCGACGGTATTATTGCCTTTTTCCCATTGCCATGTGCTGGTGAAATACTGGTCACTGGCGGCGCACACCGTGACCTTACACGCGCCGCTGCTCACCAGTTGTCCCGCGCGGTAATAAGAACATTGTCCTTTGCCTTCGCCACAGCCTGCCTGCGCCGCCGAAGACAGCACCACACCCAACCATGCCACTGCTAACATTTGACGAAACATAAATTTTTCCTCAGTTAAGGATAAACGATTTTCGCATACGCCGAGTGATTGTGAATCGACTCGAAGTTTTCACTTTCTACCACAAAACAGTGCACGCGTGCTTCCGCTTTTAACGCCGCCGCCACATCTCGCACAATATCTTCGACAAACTTCGGGTTGTCATAGGCATACTCGGTCACGTACTTTTCATCGGGACGTTTGAGCAGGCCGTAAAGTTGACAGGAAGCCTGTTTTTCCACCAAATCAATCACTTCTTCCGGATCAATCGCACTGTCGCTGCACAAAGAAACCGTCACGTGCGAACGTTGATTGTGCGCGCCGTAATCGGAAATCTCTTTAGAACACGGACATAAACTCGTCACCGGCACCACCACTTGCAAGGTCTGACGATACACGCCGTCCGTCATTTCACCGGTCAAAGTCAAATCATAATCCATCAGGCTTTTGATGCCCGAAATCGGTGCGGATTTGGTGCGGAAAAACGGCGCACGAATCTGAATTTCCCCGGAATCCGACGCCAAATCGCGCAGCATGGTACGGGTGAGCAAGGCCAGCGCGTCGTAATCAATCGCGTCATCATACGCCTCAATCAACGCCACAAAGCGCGACATATGCGTGCCTTTTTGCTCCGCCGGCAGATAAACCGCCATCGTCACCGATGCCACCGTGTGCTGCACGCCTTGCAGGGTAGAAAGTTTCAGCGGCACGCGCAGGTCTTTAATCCCCACGCGGTAAATGGGCTGGTTACGGGTATCGGCACTGCTTTGCACGTCGGCAATCGCATTCATGACATCAAATCCTTCAATGGCTGTTGGGAGCTCCTAAGAAACTCCTATATGGGCAGGTTTGGCAGTATAACAATGCCCATTAGCACGGACAATGCAAAATCCGCCTTTTTGCATAGAAATAAACAATGACAACCCCAAGGTAAGGCTGCCTGAAACGCAGTTTCTACGCAGCCAAAAATAACTGACTCCAAACCAATAGACAAGTTCAGCAGTTTAAGGAGCCTCTGAGAAACTCCCTAGATAATGTTTGTTTTAGTGAACCACTACATGTACAAGTTTTGTTTTTAGTCTTCTCAATATGGCTCAAACCCAAAACGTAACAACCAAAAGAAACCTTTATTTCATCCGCGCCAATCCCCTTGAAGCAGCCGTTCAAAAAGCCGTTTTTGCGGAGAAAAGGGCTTGCATGTTTGAGTGGCGGCAAAGCCGACACGAGTTCAAGCCCGCCGCACAAACGCCTTTTTGAACGGGAAGTTTTGGCATAGCCAAAACCTGCGCCGTGGGGTCGTCTTTCTTTGCTTACTTTCTTTGACGAAGCAAAGAAAGTAAGTTGCCCGTGCGGCAATGAAGCACAAAGCAAACAGTTTTTTCAAAACAATACAGGCTGCCTGAACCCTACGAACATCATTCAGGCCGGCTTCTAAACTGCAGCTTTCCTAAAGATAAGCTCTTATAAAACAATCAACTTTTTTTATGTAACCACTATACTCAACATGCCTACACCCCATCGCTCCATACTATCCAATCATCAAAAAAGCCGCACCTTGATACAAGGTGCGGCTTTCAGACAGCCTTATTTATTTATTTGACTTGATGTTTTGCCAGTTACGGGTCATGACTTTTAACGCATCCGGACTCAGCGGCACCATGATGAAACTGTTTTCCAAGTCTTCGTCGCTCGGGAAAATCGAATTTTCCGTACGGTATTCCTCTTCCATCAACGCTTTTGCGGGGACGCTCGCCGGTGCATAAGTGACGAAATTACCGTTTTGCGCCGCGATTTGCGGATCCAAAGTGTGGTTGATGTAGCGGTAGGCATTCAATACATTGGCGGCATCTTTCGGAATCACCAACGAATCCACCCACACGCCGACGCCCTCTTTGGGCATCATCACCGTAATCGTGTAATCACGTTTTGCTTCTTCCGCACGGCGTTTGGCAATGTTCAAATCACCACCGAAACCGACGGCAACGCACACGTCACCGCGCGCCAAATCGTCCAGATAACCTGCCGAGTTGTAACGTTTGACATAGGGTGCATTTTTCCGCATCAGCTCAGTGGCTGCCTGAATATCGGCCGCTTGATCACTGGCTGGCGGCAAATTCAAATAATTCAACGCCATCGGAAACATTTCCGACGGGCTGTCCAAGTAACTGATGCCGCAGCTTTCCAATTTGGCGGTATAAGCAGGGTTAAACACCAAGTCCCAACTGTTTTCAGGCAGCTTATCGCCCAAGATTTGTTTGACTTTGGTTTCGTTGATCGCAAAAGTGTTCACGCCCCAAAAATAAGGTACGGCGTAGCGGTTATCGGGATCGACGGCCTGCATCAGCTCCAAAAGCTCAGGGCTGATCAGGTGATAATTCGGAATCAGGGATTTATCCAGCGGCAAATAAGCGCCGGCTTTGATTTGTCTGCCGATAAAGGCATTGGAAGGGCCGACCAAGTCATAACCGGAACGGCCGGAAAGCATTTTCGCTTCTAAGGTTTCATCGCTGTCGTACATATCGTAACTGACATTGATTTGGTATTGCTTTTCAAAAGCTTCGATGGTGGCGGGATCGACATAATCCGACCAGTTGTAGATTTTCAAAGTGTCGGTTTTGGGTAACTGCGCGGTGCCGGAGGCACTGTCAATGCCGGGCGGAGGTTTGTTTTCTGTTTGTTGAGAAGTGGTTGGTTGACAGGCTGCTAAGGTTGCAAGTAATGCGCACAGCAGCAACGGGGGTTTTTTGATGATCAAGATGATTCTCCCTAGTTGTGTGAAGCCATGTCCGACGGACATGGAACTTCAAGAGAAGCAACGGCTTCCCTTAACGCAGCAAAGAAGATCGTCCCAATAAGATTTCCAGAACGAATTTACTGCCGATATAGGCAAGCATCAAGCTCAGAAAGCCGATGATTACCCACCATGCCGCTTTTTTGCCGCGCCACGAACGGACAACCCGCAGATACAGCAAAACAGCGTAAATCAGCCACGAGGCAATGCCGAAAACCGCTTTATGCGTCCATTGAAACGGCGCGCCAAAAACGATTTCCGCAAAAAACGTGCCGCTGACCACCGACACCGTCAGCAAGGCAAACCCGATCCAAATCCCTTGAAACATGAGTTTTTCCAAACTCAGCAAGGGCGGTAAAAAACGCATCAACGCCGACATGCGGTGACGGCGCAAATCACGTTCCAGCAAGATAATCAGCACCGCCAGCAAAGTGGCGATCCCAAACAAGCAATACGCCAAAATCGACGAGCCGACATGAACGATAAACGGCAGATTGCTCATCGCATAACCGGAAGCCTGTCCCGGCAGCGTGACCGCGAGCAACAAAGAAAACGCCGCCAGCGGGTAAAGCAAAATCTGCAAGCCTTTGAGCGGATAAAAAATGCTGCCGATCATGTACATCAGCAACATCAGCCATGTCACCAGATTCAGCGCGTGGCCAAAGCTGAAAATCACCATATTGCCGCTGACGAGCGGCGACCACACCAACCAAGCGTGTACCGCCAAGGCGGGCGCAAGCAATGCCAGCTCACGGGCGAGCGGGTAAGTTTCATTCGGACGGTTTTGCCAAAAGCCCCACACATAGGCTGCCAAACCGCCGTAAATAAACAGTAAAATAATGGTTGCTGCTGTTTGCATCCCGTTTTTCTTTCCGCCAATATCTGATGTGCGAACATCGCGGCTCGTGTAGAATACTCATTTTATCAGAACAAAAAACAAAATGTTGAATAATCCAGAGAGGGTCATATGCTAGACAATCTTTCCGGCCGCTTGCACCAGCTTGCCAAAACCATGCGCGGTCATGCGCGGCTGACTGAAGACAACATCAAAGATGCCTTGCGCGAGGTACGCATGGCATTGCTGGAGGCAGACGTTGCCCTGCCCGTGGTCAAAGATTTTATTGCCAATGTCAAAGAACGCGCCATGGGGCAAGAAGTCATCGGCAGCCTGACTCCGGGTCAGGCTTTTATCGGCGTGGTCAATACCGCGCTGACCGAGCTGATGGGCACGGAAAACAGCGCCTTGAATCTGGCCGCCGTACCGCCGGCGGTGGTGCTGATGGCCGGTTTGCAAGGTGCGGGTAAAACCACCACCGTGGGCAAGCTGTCGCATCTGCTCAAAAGCGAACAGCGCAAGAAAATCTTGGTCGTGTCTGCCGACGTGTACCGTCCGGCGGCGATTGAGCAATTGAAACTGCTGGCGGCGCAAGTCGGCGTGGAATTTTTCCCGTCCGACGTTTCGCAAACGCCGCAGCACATCGCGCAGGCAGCCTTGGATTACGCCAAAAAACATTATTTCGACGTTTTGCTGGTGGATACGGCGGGGCGGTTGGCGATTGACGAAGAAATGATGCAGGAAATCAAAACCCTGCATCAGGTTTTGAACCCGATCGAAACCCTATTCGTGGTGGACGCGATGCTGGGTCAGGACGCGGTCAATACCGCACAGGCGTTCAATGAGGCTTTACCGCTGACCGGCGTGGTGCTGACCAAAATGGACGGTGACGCACGCGGCGGTGCGGCTTTATCGGTGCGCCACGTCACTGGCAAACCGATTAAATTCATCGGTGTCGGCGAAAAAATCAACGGGCTGGAACCGTTCTACCCCGACCGTTTGGCAGGACGCATTCTCGGCATGGGCGACGTGTTGAGCCTGATTGAAGACGTACAAAAAGGCATTGACCAAAAAACCGCCGCCGACATGGCGAAAAAACTGCACAAAGGCAAAAAGTTCGACCTCAACGACTTCCGCGCCCAGATTCAACAAATGCGCAAAATGGGCGGTTTGGAATCCATCATGTCCAAGCTGCCGGGCGAGCTGGGGCAGCTGTCGCAAAAAGTCCCCGAAGGCACGGCGGAAAAAGCCATGTTACGCACCGAGGCGATCATCAACTCCATGACCGATAAAGAGCGCAGCAATCCGCAAATCATCAAAGCCTCGCGCAAACGCCGCATCGCGCAAGGCTCGGGCGTATCGGTGCAGGAAGTCAATAAAATGCTCAATCAGTTTGAGCAGTCGCAAAAAATGATGAAATCCTTAACCCGTGGCGGCATGGGCAAGCTGATGAAAATGGCGCAAGGCATGAAAGGCGTGTTGCCGCAGTAAAGGCATCAACACACCTTTCAGGCAGCCTGAAAAGCCATTTCCTCGGCACGCCGAACTTGGGAGCCTCTGAGGAACACTGGCGAGTGGATTTAACTGCTATTTTTTTGGCAGACAAGAAGCACATTGAGGGCAATAGTGGTTCTATTGCCCTCAATGTGGGACGCAGTATGACGAAGCAAGAGCGGTTAAAGCCGCCGGCACGAGTTTCACAGAGGTTCCCTTGGTCTCAACAGCGTGCTTATGGTATGATTTTCGGTCTTTGACGAGCTGCTCGCCGCAGCACAAAAATTTTCCCGTGCAATTACTTTAGATTTCGGCAAAAACAAACTGTTTCACTTCAAGCCGATTTCTGAACACTCTTGAAATCTTGCAGTAAGAACAATTAACCAAACCACCTGAAATATAAAGGAATTAAATATGCTAGCAGAATACCGCAAAGCCGCAGCCGAGCGCGAAGCCTTAGGCATTCCCGCCCTGCCCTTGTCGGCACAACAAACCGCCGATTTGACCGATTTATTGATCAATCCGCCCGCCGGCGAAGGTGATTTTCTGGTCGAATTGCTGTCGCATCGCGTTCCGCCCGGTGTGGACGATGCCGCCAAAGTCAAAGCGTCTTTTCTGGCAGCCGTGGCCGAAGGTTCGGTAAAAAGCCCCTTGGTTTCGCCCGAAAAAGCAACCGAACTCTTGGGCACCATGCTCGGCGGTTACAATATTCATCCTTTGATTGAGCTTTTGGATAACCCGCAACTCGCCTCCATCGCTGCCAAAGGTTTGAAACACACGCTCTTGATGTTTGACGCGTTCCATGATGTCAAAGAAAAAATGGACAAGGGCAACGCCTTTGCCAAAGAGGTGATCGAATCTTGGGCAAATGCCGAATGGTTTACTTCGCGCCCGAAAGTTGCGGAAAAAATCACCGTGACCGTGTTCAAAGTCACTGGCGAAACCAATACCGACGACCTCTCGCCCGCACCCGATGCGTGGAGCCGCCCCGATATTCCGCTGCACGCTGTGGCAATGCTGAAAAACCCGCGTGACGGCATCACCCCCGACAAAGCAGGCGAAATCGGCCCGATCAAACTGCTGGAAGAGCTGAAAGCCAAAGGTAACTTAGTCGCTTACGTCGGCGACGTGGTCGGCACGGGCTCTTCGCGCAAATCCGCCACCAACTCCGTGATTTGGCACACCGGCGAAGACATTCCGTTTGTGCCGAACAAACGTTTCGGCGGCGTATGCTTGGGCGGCAAAATCGCGCCGATTTTCTTCAACACCCAAGAAGACTCGGGCGCATTGCCGATTGAAGTCGATGTATCGCAGCTGAACATGGGCGATGTGGTGGAGATTCTGCCCTATGAAGGCAAAATCGTGAAAAACGGTACTACGGTCGCCGAATTTGCCTTGAAATCGCAAGTGCTGCTGGACGAAGTTCAGGCAGGCGGCCGCATTAACCTCATCATCGGTCGCGGTCTGACCGCCAAAGCGCGCGAAACCTTAAACTTGCCTGCCAGCGATATTTTCCGCCTGCCGCAAGAGCCCGCAGCAAGCAATGCCGGTTTCTCGCTTGCCCAAAAAATGGTTGGTCGCGCCTGCGGGCTGCCTGAAGGTCAAGGCATCCGCCCGGGCACTTACTGCGAACCGCGCATGACCACGGTCGGCTCGCAAGACACCACCGGCCCGATGACCCGTGACGAATTGAAAGATTTGGCATGCTTGGGCTTCTCCGCCGATTTGGTGATGCAGTCCTTCTGTCACACCGCCGCTTATCCGAAACCGGTCGATGTCAAAACCCATAAAGAGCTGCCTGAATTCATCTCTTCACGCGGCGGCGTATCGTTGCGTCCGGGTGACGGCGTGATTCACTCATGGTTAAACCGCTTGCTGCTGCCCGATACCGTGGGCACCGGCGGCGACTCCCATACCCGCTTCCCCATCGGCATTTCTTTCCCTGCCGGTTCAGGCTTGGTGGCTTTTGCCGCTGCCACCGGCGTGATGCCGCTGGATATGCCCGAGTCGGTTTTGGTGCGCTTCTCCGGCACCTTGCAACCAGGCATCACCCTGCGCGATTTGGTCAATGCGATTCCGCTTTATGCGATCAAAGCAGGCTTGCTCACCGTGGCGAAAGCCGGTAAGAAAAACATTTTCTCCGGCCGCATTCTGGAAATCGAAGGACTGCCTGAACTGAAAGTCGAACAAGCCTTTGAATTAACCGATGCCTCCGCCGAACGCTCGGCAGCAGGTTGTACGGTGAAACTCAACAAAGAGCCGATCATCGAATATTTGCAATCGAACATCGTCCTGATGAAAAACATGATTGCCGACGGCTACCAAGATGCACGCACCTTACAACGCCGCATCGAAAACATGGAAAAATGGCTGGCGAATCCGCAACTGCTGGAAGCGGACAAAGACGCCGAATACGCCTCGATCATCGACATCAATATGGACGACATCAAAGAGCCGATTCTCGCCTGCCCGAACGACCCTGACGACGTGAAATTCCTGTCGGAGGTTGCCGGCACCAAAATCGACGAAGTGTTCATCGGTTCGTGCATGACCAATATCGGTCACTTCCGCGCCGCGTCGAAACTTTTGGAAGGCAAAGCCGACATTCCGGTGCGCCTGTGGGTCGCTCCGCCGACCAAAATGGACGCGAAAGAACTGTCCGACGAAGGTCATTACGGCGTACTGGGCCGTGCCGGCGCACGCATGGAAATGCCCGGCTGCTCGCTGTGCATGGGTAACCAAGCACAAGTGCGCGAAGGCGCGACCGTGGTGTCCACCTCCACCCGTAACTTCCCGAACCGCTTGGGTAAAAATACCAATGTTTACTTAAGCTCGGCAGAATTGGCGGCGATTTGCTCGAAACTGGGCAAAATCCCGACCATCGAGGAATACCGCGAAAACATCGGCATCATCAACGAGCAAGGCGATCAGATTTACCGCTACATGAATTTCAATGAAATTCCCGCGTACCAAGAAGTCGCCGCAAACGTGAAATAAACCGTTTTCAGGTAGCAAGCAACCAAACCCTGCAAGTGATTGCAGGGTTTTTTATTTTCAGGCAGCCTGAAAGCATAAAAAAACGGGAGACGATTGTGTTCGTCTCCCGTTTTGTGCTGCAAGAAAAAGTTTAGTTTTTCTCTTATTTAGTTTTTCTCTTGGTCAACCAATTTGTTTTTCGCAATCCAAGGCATCATGGCGCGCAGCTTGCTGCCGACCACTTCGATGTCATGCTCGGCGTTCAAACGGCGGCGGGCGTTCATCGAAGGATAGTTGATCGCGCCTTCTTGGATAAACATTTTGGCGTAGTCGCCGTTTTGAATGCGTTTCAAGGCATGGCGCATGGCTTGTTTGGAAGCGTCGTTGATGACTTCGGGGCCGGTGACGTATTCGCCGAATTCCGCGTTATTGGAAATCGAGTAGTTCATGTTGGCAATGCCGCCTTCGTACATCAAGTCCACAATCAATTTCAGCTCGTGCAGGCACTCGAAATACGCCATTTCGGGCGCGTAACCGGCTTCGACCAAGGTTTCAAAACCGGCTTTGACGAGTTCGACCGCGCCGCCGCACAGTACGGCTTGTTCGCCGAAGAGGTCAGTTTCGGTTTCTTCGCGGAAGGTGGTTTCGATCACGCCGCCTTTGGTGCCGCCGTTGGCTGCGGCATAGGACAATGCCACGTCGCGCGCTTTACCCGAATGGTCTTGGTAAACCGCGATTAAAGTCGGCACGCCGCCGCCTTTGAGGTATTCGCTGCGTACGGTATGACCCGGCCCTTTGGGGGCGATCATGATCACGTCCAAGTCTTTGCGCGGGACGATTTGGTTGTAATGCACGGAAAAGCCGTGGGCAAAAGCCAACGCCGCGCCGGATTTGAGATTGGCTTCGATTTCTTGGTAGTAAACGTCGCGGTGCGCTTCGTCCGGCAGCAAAATCATCACCAGATCGGCGGCTTTGGCGGCTTCCGCCACTTCGCGCACATCGTGTCCGGCCGCTTCGGCTTTTTTCCAAGATGCGCCGCCTTTGCGTAAGCCGACGATCACGTTCACGCCGGAGTCTTTGAGGTTAATCGCATGGGCATGACCTTGCGAGCCGTAGCCGATGATGGCAACGGTTTTGCCTTTGATCAAGGAGATGTCGGCGTCTTTATCGTAGTAAACTTTCATGTTTTTCCTTTTGAAATAAATGGTTAAGGGTTTATTTGATGAGTATAAGCAATGTTCAGGCTGCCTGAATGTTTCAGGCAGCCTGAAAATCCGTTTAAATTTTCAAAATCCGCTCGCCACGGCCGATGCCTGCTGCGCCGGTGCGGACGGTTTCGAGAATAATGTCGCGGTTTAAGGTGGACAAAAAGGCATCCAGCTTTTCCGAAGTGCCGGTGACTTCAATCGTGTAGGATTTATCGGTCACGTCCACCACATGACCGCGGTAAATCTCGGTCAGGCGCAGCAGTTCGTCGCGGTCTTTGCCCACGGCGCGGGTTTTGACCAGCATCAGTTCACGCTCGACAAAGCGGCTGTTGTTCAGGTCAATCACTTTCACCACTTCAATCAGTTTATTCAACTGCTTGGTGATTTGCTCGACGATTTCGTCATCGCCGTGGGTGACGATCGTCAGCCGCGATAAAGTCGCGTCTTCGGTCGCGGAAACCGACAGCGAGTCAATATTGTAACCGCGCGCCGAAAACAGTCCGATGACCCGTGACAGCGCGCCCGATTCGTTTTCCATCAATAATGAGAGAATGTGTCTCATGGCACGCTCCTTGTGTCGTAGTTACGGTCTTTAACGTCGTTCACGTCCGAGTCGGCGGCGGTTTCGCGCATATGCGGCGGCAAGACCATTTCGTTTAAGCCTTTGCCGTTACCCACCATCGGGAACACGTTTTGTTTACGATCCACAATAAAGTCCATGAACACCAAACGGTCTTTCATCGCCAAGGCTTCTTTCAGCGCGGCCTCGACATCGGAGGTTTTCTCAATCCGCATCCCGACGTGACCGTAAGCCTCCGCCAGTTTGACAAAATCGGGCAGGGAATCCATATACGACTCCGAATAACGGTCGGCATAATAAAATTCCTGCCACTGCCGCACCATGCCCAAGTAACCGTTATTGAGGTTAATCACTTTCACCGGAATGCGGTACTGATAGCAGGTGGACAGCTCCTGAATATTCATCTGAATCGAACCTTCGCCGGTGATGCAGCATACGTCCTCTTCAGGCAGCGCAAGTTTCGCGCCCATCGCATAGGGCAAGCCCACGCCCATCGTGCCCAAACCGCCGGAATTCAACCATTGGCGCGGACGGGTGAAGGGGTAATATTGCGCGGCAAACATTTGATGCTGCCCCACGTCGGAAGTGACGATGGCGCGATTATTGGTGAGTTTCGCCAGCGTTTGCACCACGTATTGCGGTTTGATGATTTCGTCCGAATGGTCAAACCACATACAGTCGCGGCTGCGCCAGCTTTCGATTTGCTGCCACCATTTTTCCAAAGCAGGCGCGTTCAATGAGAGCCCTTTGTTTTTCCAAATATCGAGCATATCGTGCAGCACCGATTTCACATCGCCGACAATCGGCACGTCCACTTTGACCCGTTTGGCAATCGAAGACGGATCGACGTCAATGTGAATCACTTTTTTCGGCGTGGCGAGGAATTTTTCGGGCACGGAAATCACGCGGTCATCAAAACGCGCCCCCACGGCCAACACCACGTCGGCGTTTTGCATCGCAAGATTGGCTTCATACGTACCGTGCATACCCAACATGCCGATAAAGCGGCGGTCGTCACACGGATACGCGCCCAAACCCATCAGCGTGCCGGTGCACGGCATACCGGTGGTTTGCACCAAGTCAATGATTTCTTCAGAGGCATTGCCCAGCACCACGCCGCCGCCAAAGTACAGCAGCGGACGTTTCGCCGCCGCGAGCATTTGTACGGCTTTTTTGATTTGTCCGGCATGGCCGTGGGTCACGGGCTGATAAGAACGGATAAACGGCGCCTCTTGCGGATAGCAGAATTTGCTCACCGCCTGCGTGATGTCTTTCGGAATATCGATCACCACGGGGCCCGGACGACCGCTGCGCGCAATATGAAACGCTTTTTTCATGGTCAAAGCCAGCTGATTGACATCGGTCACCAAGAAGTTGTGCTTCACACAGGGGCGGGTCACGCCGACCATATCGACTTCTTGAAACGCGTCCGTACCGACCGCAGGCGTACCGACCTGACCGGAAATCACCACGAGCGGGATCGAGTCCGAATACGCGGTGGCAATGCCGGTGACGGCATTGGTCGCCCCGGGGCCGGATGTGACCAGCGCCACGCCGACTTCACCCGAGGCGCGCGCATAGGCATCGGCCGCATGAACGGCTGCCTGCTCATGGCGTACCAAAATATGGCGAAAGGCTTTCAGTTGGAAAATGGCGTCGTAGATTTCGAGTACTGCGCCGCCGGGATAGCCGAAAACATATTGAACGCCTTCGGACTTCAGACTTTGCACAACAATCTGTGCACCGGATATTTGCATGATAACCTCTTCATGTGTCAAGCCGACAAACTGACTGCAAACGATGCCGCAAAAGCATGGGTATGCCGCCCGACGGGCTACGATTTAGGGTACGCGCGTCGCCGAACGTGAGCAAAGTCACCGTTTGTTATCACCGTGTATCGGGTTGATAAGGGTTGTTGAGAAAAATGGAACCATATCGCAATGCAGCATCAACCGTCAAGAGACTGCCTGAAAAGATTCCGCGAAGTGTTGCCGCCGATACCAAGCGGCGATGAGTAACACCATCTGTAATGATCTTCAGGCAGCCTGAAATGGATTGATCAGCAACAGATTAAGGCTTGATTCAAACATTGATCGGTCTTGCGGCATCACGTTTGGAAAGATCCGCACGTTAATATTGAGTTTTTATGATATTTTTCAAAAGTTGACATCGTGAAACAAGCAATCGCCATCACGGGTCAAGGTCATGACAAAATCCATCATGTGATACTGGAATCGCAAAACAACAATAGACGGCTCGGAAAATCAAAATACTGACAAATCAAACAATTGACCTAAATCTTCCCTTTTGCGCCCGATTCGCTTCTTGACGCTACACCTTGCTTCCATTATAGTTCCACGAGTTTACAAAGCCCGTTTTGCGAAGGCAATGAAAAAGTTGGTGATTACTCAAAGCGTTGCGTGTCTTGCAGTCTGTTTGACTGCTGCGTTTTGGGGCATGGAGAGCGCTTTTTCTGCTTTGCTCGGCGGCATCGCTTACCTGCTTCCGACTTTGTTGGCAAGCGCAGTGATGTACCTGACGGGGAAAAATGCCGCGCTGAGTCTGATCGGATTTTTTTGGGCGGAAGGCATGAAAGTCATGCTGGCATTGTTGATGATGGTCGCGGCATTTGTGCTGTACCCTTCGTTGCAATGGTTGCCGTTTTTAGCGGCATTGCTCATCGTCAGCTTCAGCGTATTTTTTGTTATTGGGAAAATGAGTCATTATGGCAACGGAACAGAACGCGAATGCAGCGGCAGAATACATTAAGCATCACTTGGTCCACTTGAGCGACCAAGCAACACCGCAAACGGTTATCGTCGATTTCTCTTATCTGAATCTGGACAGTATTGTCATTTCAATTTTACTGGGCGCATTAGGCTGCTTCTTTTTGTGGCGCGCCGCGCGCAAAGCCACTTCCGGCGTCCCCACCCGCTTTCTGGCTGCGGTTGAAATCCTGATCGAATTCGTAGACGGCTTAAGCAAGGACATCATCCACAATGCTCAGTCACGCAAAGTTTTGGCACCGTTGGCATTGACGCTCTTTGTGTGGATTTTCCTGATGAACGCCTTGGACTTATTTCCGGTGGACGGCTTTCCGAAACTGTGGCAGCTGATCACGGGTGATTCCCATGCTTATTTACGCGCCGTACCGACCGCCGACATCAACGTACCTTTGGCATTGGCCTTAGGCGTATTGCTGCTGTGCTTATTCTATAACATCAAAATCAAAGGCTTGGGCGGCTGGCTGCATGAAATGCTGACCGCACCTTTCGGCAAGAATCCGATTCTGTGGATTCCCAACATTATTTTGAATCTGATTGAGTTTGTTTCCAAAACTGTTTCGCACGGCCTGCGGTTATTCGGCAATATGTATGCCGGCGAACTTGTGTTCATGCTGATCGCCTTATTGGGCGGCGCATGGATGGTGAGCGGCTCCATCGGCATTCTCGATCCGTTCTTGTTCATCATGCACCTGATTTCGGGCGCGGCGTGGACAATCTTCCACATCCTGATCATCACCCTGCAAGCGTTCATCTTTATGATTTTGGCACTGGTGTATTTGGGTCAGGCGCACGACTCGCATTGATTTTTGAGTTTGACCGGACGCATGGTGCGGACGGTTGAATATTTTTGAGTGTTTTACTTTACTAAACCTTTAAGGAGTATGAAATGGGAATTGGTGGTTTGATCGCTATCGGTTGTGGTTTGATCGTTGGTTTGGGCGCACTGGGTGCGGCTTTCAGTCTGGGTATCTTGGGTGCCAAATACCTCGAGTCTTCTGCACGTCAACCCGAATTGATGGGTCCGTTGCAAGTTAAATTGTTCTTGATTGCCGGTTTGATCGATGCGGTATTCTTGATTGGTGTGGCCATTGCCCTGTTGTTCGCTTTCGTCAATCCTTTTGGCGGCGCGTAAACATAACGCATCCATACCGATTAACATATACGTATAGGTTAAATCCGTGAATATCAATTCAACCATATTTGCGCAGTTGATTGTCTTCGGGATTTTAGTGTGGTTCACGATGAAATTCATCTGGCCGCCCATCATCAAGGCACTCGACGAACGCGCCGGCAAAATTGCCGAGGGCTTGGCTGCCGCCGAGCGCGGGAAAAGCGATTTTGAACAGGCAGAAAAACGCGTTGCAGCCATTTTGGCAGAAGGTCGTCAGCAGGTCGCCGAAATGGTCGCCAATGCCGACAAGCGTGCCGCAGAAATCATGGAATCCGCCAAAAATCAGGCTGCCGAAGAGTCAGCCAAGATTTTGGCACAAGCCCGTGCCGATGTCGCTCAAGAAGCCAACCGCGCCCGCGAAGCATTGCGGGAACAGGTAGGACTCTTGGCGGTGAAAGGCGCGGAGCAGATTCTGCGTCGCGAAGTTGATGCCAAACAACATGCCGAGATTCTGGGCACCCTGAAACAGGAGCTGTAACCCGATGGCTGAGTTCGCAACCATTGCCCGACCGTACGCCAAGGCCTTGTACGGTTTGGCACAAAAACACAACAAACTGAAACCTTGGTTGGACGAATTGGCACTGATGGCGAAAGTTGCCGCCGAGCCCAAAGTGGCGGCGGCACTTGCTGCGCCGGAATTGGGCGCAGGCGAACGTGGTGAAATTTTGCTGAACATCGTCGCATCACAAAAGCCCGATGTTCTGTTGCAAAATTTCATTACGGTGCTTTCTGAAAACGGCCGCCTTGCCGCATTGCCCGAAGTTTTCGAGCAATACCGCGAATTGGCACTGTCAGAAGAGCAAACGCAACAAGCCGTGATTTACAGTGCTTATCCGTTGGCAGGCAAAGAGCTGGACGAACTCGTCGCAGAGCTGGAAAAGCGTTTGCACACCAAATTGCAGGTTCGCGTCGAAGTACAGCCCGATTTAATCGGCGGCGTCAAAGTCGAATTCGGCGACCAAGTGCTTGATATGTCCGTACAGAGCAAACTCAATGCCCTGTATGCGGCGATGATAAATTAGGAGATGTTTCATGCAGCTTAATCCTGCTGAGATTAGTGACCTGATCCGCGACAAGATTGAACACTTGTCCGACAATCAGGAAATCCGTACCCGCGGCACGGTCATGTCCGTGACTGACGGGATTGTCCGCATCCACGGCTTATCCGATGTGATGCAGGGCGAGATGATTGAGTTTCCGGGCAATACTTTCGGTCTGGCGATGAACTTGGAGCGCGACTTTGTCGGCGCAGTGGTTCTGGGCGAGTACGAGCACATTGGTGAAGGTGATGAAGTCACCTGTACCGGACGCATTCTCGAAGTACCGATCGGTCGCGAGCTGATTGGTCGCGTGGTCAATGCGTTGGGTCAGCCGATTGACGGCAAAGGCCCGATCAAAACCGAACTGACCGCTCCCATCGAAAAAATTGCCCCGGGCGTGATTGCGCGTAAATCGGTAGACCAACCGGTACAAACCGGTATCAAATCCATCGACTCGATGGTGCCGATCGGCCGCGGTCAGCGCGAGCTGATCATTGGTGACCGCCAAACCGGTAAAACCGCGGTGGCACTGGACGCGATCGTCAACCAAAAAGGCACCGGCGTGGTGTGTATTTATGTTGCCATCGGCCAGAAAGCATCGTCGATTGCCAACGTGGTACGCAAACTGGAAGAACACGGCGCGATGGAACACACCATCATTGTCGCTGCCGCCGCTTCCGAAGCCGCCGCATTGCAGTTTATTGCACCGTATTCAGGCTGCACCATGGGCGAATTTTTCCGTGACCGCGGTGAAGATGCACTGATTATTTATGACGACTTGTCCAAACAAGCCGTTGCTTACCGTCAGATTTCCCTGTTGCTGCGTCGTCCGCCCGGTCGTGAAGCTTACCCCGGTGACGTATTCTACCTGCACAGCCGTTTGTTGGAGCGTGCAGCCCGAATCAACGCCGACGAAGTGGAAAAATTGACCAATGGCGAAGTTAAAGGCAAAACAGGCTCCCTGACCGCATTGCCGATCATTGAGACTCAAGCCGGTGACGTTTCCGCGTTTGTACCGACCAACGTGATTTCGATCACCGACGGTCAGATTTTCTTGGAAACCGACTTGTTTAACGCCGGTATCCGCCCTGCGATTAACGCCGGTATTTCCGTATCGCGCGTCGGTGGTGCGGCACAAACCAAAGTCATCAAAAAATTGGGCGGCGGTATTCGTCTGGCATTGGCGCAGTATCGCGAATTGGCGGCTTTCTCGCAGTTTGCTTCCGATTTGGACGAAGCCACACGCAAACAATTGCGCCATGGTGAAATCGTGACCGAGCTGATGAAACAAAAACAGTTCAGCACTTTGTCGGTGGCCGAAATGGCATTGACCTTGTGGGCGATCAATAACGGCTCTTACGAAGACATTCCGGTGAACAAAGCGCTTGAGTTTGAAGCCGAGTTCCTCGCTTATGTCCGTTCACAGCAGCCTGAACTGTTGAAAGCCATTGACGACAAAGGTGCGATGAGCGACGAGCAGGAAGAAATCCTGACCAAAGCCATGAAAACCTTCAAAACCGCTTACGGCGCAACGGCTTGACAACGGTTATTAGAAAGGGTCTGAAATGGCAGTAGGAAAAGAGATTCTCACCAAAATCCGCACCACCCAAAGCACGCAGAAGATCACCAAAGCGATGCAGATGGTGTCGACTTCCAAAATGCGTAAGACTCAGGAAAGAATGCGACTTGCCCGTCCCTATGCCGAAAAAGTACGCATGGTGATGGGGCATCTCGCCGGCAGTAACCAAGACGAAACCTTGCCGCTGCTGCAAACGCGTGACACCATTCGCCGCGCCGCCATTGTGCTGATTACCTCAGACAAAGGCTTGTGCGGCGGCTTAAATGCCAACGTGCTGAAACGCTTCTTTGCTTTGGTGCAAAAGTATCAGCAAGAAGGCGTGGGCGTTGAGGTGGTGTGCTTCGGTCTGAAAGGACTGGCAGCCTGTCAACGTGTCGGTTTGAATGTAGTGGCCAGCACGGTGAATCTGGGTGACACGCCGCGCATGGAAGTCTTGTTGGGCAGCCTGAAAGTTGTGTTTGACCGCTACGCCGATGGTGAGATTGATGCCGTACACTTGGTGTATTCCGGCTTCATCAACACCATGAAGCA
Organism: Neisseria sp.; assembly: GCA_030538055.1. Lineage (GTDB taxonomy): Bacteria > Pseudomonadota > Gammaproteobacteria > Burkholderiales > Neisseriaceae > RGIG9985. The sequence continues at coordinate 10,630 of JAUNUS010000012.1, read as the reverse complement.
AGAGGCGCGCAGCGAGTTTTTACTGCCCATCGGCGAAGACGTATTGCAGCAGAAACCTGAAAGCGCACATGGTTGGGACTATATCTATGAACCCGACCCGATGACGGTGCTGGAATTTCTGGTCAGACGTTATTTGGAATCCGTGGTGTATCAGGCAGTGAGCGATAACATGGCATCGGAGCAGGCAGCGCGTATGGTGGCGATGAAAGCCGCTACCGACAATGCCGGCAATGTCATCAAAGAATTGCGCCTGATTTACAACAAGTCGCGTCAAGCGGCAATCACCACGGAATTGTCGGAAATCGTGGCGGGTGCGGCAGCCGTTTAAGGCGCGCCGCCAACTTAACATTACTAGGATACGAAGATGAGCCAAGGCAAAATCGTACAAATCATCGGAGCGGTCGTGGACGTGGAATTTCCGCGCACTTCTATTCCGAAAGTATATGACGCACTCAAACTGGTCGATGTTGACCTGACTTTGGAAGTACAACAACAATTGGGCGACGGTGTGGTGCGTACCATCGCCATGGGCAGTTCTGACGGGCTGAAACGCGGCATGGCGGTGACCAACAGCGGTGCGCCGATTTCCGTACCGGTGGGTAAAGCCACTTTGGGTCGGATCATGGACGTACTGGGCAACCCCGTGGACGAAGCGGGGCCGGTCGGCACCGATGCTCGCCGCGCGATTCACCAGATTGCACCGAAATTCGACGAGCTCTCCAGCTCTACCGAAATTCTGGAAACCGGCATCAAAGTGATTGACTTGCTGTGCCCCTTTGCCAAAGGCGGTAAAGTCGGTCTGTTCGGCGGTGCAGGCGTAGGCAAAACCGTGAACATGATGGAACTGATCAACAACATCGCCAAAGCGCATAGCGGCTTGTCGGTGTTCGCCGGTGTGGGTGAGCGTACCCGTGAAGGTAACGACTTCTACCACGAGATGAAAGACTCCAACGTCTTGGATAAAGTGGCGATGGTGTACGGTCAGATGAACGAACCGCCGGGTAACCGTTTGCGCGTGGCATTGACCGGTCTGACCATGGCGGAATATTTCCGTGACGAGAAAGACGAAACCGGCAAAGGCCGTGACGTTCTGCTCTTCATTGACAATATTTACCGTTACACGCTGGCCGGTACGGAAGTATCCGCCCTGCTGGGTCGTATGCCTTCTGCGGTGGGTTATCAGCCGACATTGGCGGAAGAAATGGGCCGTTTGCAAGAGCGCATTACTTCCACCCAAACCGGATCGATTACTTCGATTCAAGCGGTTTACGTCCCTGCGGATGACTTGACTGACCCGTCGCCCGCGACCACTTTTGCGCACTTGGATGCGACCGTGGTTTTGAGCCGTGACATTGCTTCACTGGGTATTTACCCTGCGGTTGACCCACTGGACTCCACTTCACGCCAGCTTGATCCCTCCGTTCTGGGTGAAGAGCATTACAGCGTGGCACGCGGCGTACAGTCCACTTTGCAAAAATACAAAGAGTTGCGCGACATTATCGCCATTCTGGGTATGGACGAATTGTCGGACGACGACAAACTGACCGTGATGCGTGCGCGCAAAATCCAACGTTTCCTGTCGCAGCCCTTCCACGTGGCGGAAGTATTTACCGGCTCTCCCGGCAAATATGTTTCTCTGCGCGACACCATTGCCGGCTTTAAGGCGATCTTGAATGGCGAATACGACCACTTGCCGGAACAAGCGTTCTATATGGTGGGCGACATCAACGAGGCGGCTGCCAAAGCAGAAACCGTCAGTTAAGGAGTTGCCATGAAAACCATGCAGGTAGAAGTGGTCAGTAACGAACAGAACATCTTCTCGGGGGAGGCATCTTTTGTGGTGGTGCCGACCGTGACCGGTGAGCTGGGCATTTATCCGCGCCACATGCCGATCATGAGCATGGTGCGCCCGGGGGTGCTGCGCTTGACCGTACCCGGACAAACGCAAGAAGTTCTGGTCGCCGTTTCAGGCGGTCTGTTGGAAGTACAACCGGATAAGCTGACGATACTGGCAGAAGTCGCCGTGCGCGGTAACGAGATGGATCAGGCACGTGCTGAAGAAGCGAAGAAAATCGCGGAAGAAAGACTGAAATCGGCACAAGACGAGAAATCGACTGCCGCCGCTCAAGCAGCCCTTGCCGCCGCGATTGCCGAACTGAAAACCTTGGACTATATCCGCAGCCAAAAACATTGATTGCGTGACAAAAAGCCTTCAACCGCCCGTTTTTACGGGCGGTTTTTATTTGGAACACTATTGATTGATTGCAGAGGAAGAAGAACGAATTGATGCGACAGTCAAAAAAATCTTGCCCCTATTCTTTCAGGCAGCCTGAAAGAATAGGGGCAAGTAATGAATCATGCCTGTCAAAGCATCACATCACTTCCAACACCTCAATCCCCAACAGTTCCAAGCCTTGTTTCAAGGTGCGGCCACTTAAATCCGCCAGTTGCAGGCGGCTGTTTTTGACGGCTTCGGCTGCCTGCAAAATCGGGCAGCTTTCGTAAAAACGGGAGAATAAAGTCGCAATTTGATAGAGATAAGCCGCCAGATAATGCGGATTACCGCTGTCGGCGACGCTGCACAAGACATCGGAAAATTGCAATAGTGCCAAAGCGAGGCGATGTTCGGCAGGGTCGTTTAAAGCGCAGGTTACCTGAACATCATAAGCCCCTGCGCGGCGCAACAAACTGGCGACGCGGGTGTAGGCGTATTGCAGATAAGGCGCGGTATTGCCTTCAAACGACAGCATACTGTCCCATGAAAACACATAATCGCTGATGCGGTTTTTGCTTAAATCGGCGTATTTGACCGCGCCGATGCCGACCGCACGGGCAATGCGGGCGGTATCGTCCGCGCTTAAATCCGGATTTTTCTCGCGTACCAATGCGGCGGCGCGCTCTTCCGCTTCGTCCAGCAAATCCAGCAATTTCACGGTATCGCCGCTGCGGGTTTTGAACGGTTTGCCGTCCTCGCCCATCATGGTGCCAAACGGGATATGCTCCGCGTGGACGTTTTCAGGCAGCCAGCCGGCACGGCGGCATACGTCGAACAAAGCGTGAAAATGCAGCGATTGACGTGCATCCACCACGTACAACAGCCGCGTCGCTTTAAGCTGATCAACGCTGTAGCGCAAACACGCCAAGTCGGTGGTGGAATACAGAAATCCGCCGTCTTGTTTTTGAATGATGTACACCGCGCCCTTGCCGTCACGCTCGGGCAAATCGGGCAAATCGACGAGCTTGGTACCGTTATCGTCGCGGGCGATGTTGCGTTGCATCAGCTCGTCCACGCATGGTTGCAGCGCGTCGTTGTACATGGACTCGCCCATCACGTCTTCAGGCGTGAGCAAAGTATTGAGCCGCGTGTAAATTTGCTGCGCGTGCGCCAGTGACGTTTCGACAAAATGCCGCCACAAAGTCAGCACTTTTTCATCGCCGCCTTGCAATTTGACCACGTAATCGCGCGCGGTGTCGGCAAAGTCAGGGTCTTCGTCAAAGCGGATTTTGGCATTGCGGTAAAACTGCTCCAAGTCGGACAAGGCGTAATCGGCACTGCCGGCTGCTTGCTGCTCAACCAAATACGCCACCAACATACCAAACTGCGTGCCCCAGTCGCCGACGTGGTTCTGTGCAATCACTTTGGCACCGAGAAACGTCCACACGCGATTGAGGCTGTCGCCGATGATGGTCGAGCGCAAATGGCCGACGTGCATTTCTTTGGCAAGATTGGGCGCGGAATAATCGATCACCACGACTTCTCCGCTTGCAGGCAGCCCTACGTTTAAGCGCGCAGCATCGTTTAAGGCTGCCTGAAGCTCTTTTGCCAGAAAATCCGCGTTCAAACGCAGATTGATAAACCCCGGCCCGGCCACCTCCGCGCTGCCCAGCCATGTATCTGTGGGTAAGGCGGCAAGTACGGTTTGCGCCAGTTCGCGCGGGTTGGCTTTGCACTTTTTGGCGGCGCCCATGACGCCGTTGATTTGGTAATCGCCAAATTCGGGATTTTTAGCGGTTTGCAGCACAATCGGCGCATCGCCGATGCCGGCGGCAACAAAGGCTGCCTGAACATCGGCAGTAAGAAGAGCGTGTAAATTCATGGTGGTTTAAGCGAGTAAAATCGGCAGTATTCAATAATGCGCGCTATTTTACCTGCTTTAGCTGCCCTTACAAAATGCTGATCGCATAATCCGCCAAACGCGAGCGTTCGCCCTGCTGTAAAGTGATGTGCCCGAAATGCTGCCAGCCTTTGAAACGATCGACGGTAAAGGTCAAACCGCTGCTGCCTTCGGTCAGATAAGGCGAGTCGATTTGCGCCAGATTGCCCAGACACACCACTTTCGTGCCCGCGCCGGCACGGGTGATCAGGGTTTTCATTTGTTTCGGGGTGAGGTTTTGCGCCTCGTCGATGATGAGGAATTTGTTTTGAAACGTGCGCCCGCGCATAAAGTTCAGCGACTTGATTTTGATGCGCGAACGGATAATGTCCTGCGTGGCGTGACGCGCCCATTCGCCTGCGTCATCGCTGTGCGCCAGCACTTCCAGATTATCTTCCAGCGCGCCCATCCACGGATTCATTTTTTCTTCTTCCGTGCCGGGTAAAAAACCGATGTCTTCGCCCACGGGAATGGTGACGCGGGTCATGATGATTTCGTTGTAGCGTTTATCGTCCAGCGTTTGCGTGAGCGCGGCGGCGAGCGTGAGCAGGGTTTTGCCGGTACCGGCTTGGCCGAGCAAAGTAACGAGGTCAATTTCGGGATCCATCAGCAGATTCAAGGCGAAATTCTGACCGATGTTGCGCGCATTGATGCCCCACACCGAATTTTTGCTGCTGCCGTAATCTTTCAGCGTGCGCAACGTGGCTTTGTCGCCGCGATGCGCGATCACCCGCGCCTGAAAAACCTTATCGCCGCTCTCGTCAATCAATAATTCATTGCATTGCCAATCGGCGATTTCGCGCCCCGAAATATCGTAAAACACCGCACCGTCTTCCTGCCACGAATGCAGATTTTTACCGTTACGCAACCAAAAACCGGCATCCAGATAACGGTAGCCCGGATAAAGCACATCGCTATCTTCCAGCACTTTATCGTTGCTGTAATCCTCCGCATTCAGCCCCAAAGCACGCGCTTTGATGCGGATGTTGATGTCTTTGGACACCAGCGCAACATGGGTGTAATGCGCGTTATTGTCCGCCAGCGACATCACCACGCTTAAAATTTGATTGTCCGCCTTATCCGCGGTCAGGCTTTCAGGCAGCCTGCTTTGCGTCATCAGCGCGGTTTGCAAAATCAAACGCCCGCTCGCTTCACCGTGACCGGTCACGTTCAAGGGAATGCCCTCGTGAAACGCCTCCGGCGCGGCACTGATCAATTCGTCCAGATAACGGCTGGTTTGACGGGCATTGCGCGCCACTTCGGTCAGCCCTTTTTTGTGCGCGTCCATTTCTTCCAGAGTAATCATCGGCACATACACGTCATGCTCCGCAAAACGAAACAGACATAAAGGATCATGCAATAAAACATTGGTGTCCAAAACAAACAGTTTGTGTTCACTTTTACGCGCTGCTTTTGCCATGATGTTGACTCCTGAAGAGTTGCAAAGGTCTCAGGCTGCCTGAAGTCGATTTCAGGCAGCCTTTCTCATGCAATAAAAAATACCGTCGGCAAGGCAAGCCTTGCCGACGGCATGTCGATGAATGAAATAAAATCGTGCGAAATCACCCGTTTTGTACAAAATCCAATACCTCCCGTGCATGTCCCGCCGCTTTGACCTTGCGCCATGCTCGCACGATTTGACCGTGCGTGTCCAACACAAAAGTGCTGCGTTCGATGCCGAGTACCTTTTTACCGTACATATTTTTCTCTTTGATGACATCGAACAGGCGGCACACGGTTTCGTCCGCATCGGAGAGTAAGGGTATGCCCAAAGCGTACTTTTGGCAAAACTTCTGATGCGAAGCGACGCTGTCACGCGAAATACCGACCACCGTAAACCCTGCCGCCCGAAACTCCTGCTGCAAAGCAGTGAATTCCTGCGCTTCCAAAGTGCAGCCCGGGGTGCTGTCTTTCGGGTAAAAATACACCACCAGCGGCAAATGCTCCGCCGCATCAAACATATCGCCCGAACTTGCAGGCAGCCTGAAAAGATAAGTATCGCTCATGTTTTTTCCTCCAACATCATCAACTCACAACACCGCCAACGGATACGACCCGATCAGCTTCACAAACGCAGCGCGCTCACGTAAAGCTTCTAAGGCTGCCTGAACGTTTTCGTCCGTGTGGTGCCCTTCGATATCGATAAAAAAGACATATTCCCATAAACCGGCGCGCGACGGGCGGCTTTCCAGCTTAGTCATCGACACGCCGAAATCCGCAAACGGTTGCAGTAAATCGTGCACCGCACCGGCTTTGTTCGGCGCCGCCACCACCAGTGAAGTTTTGTCGTGTCCGGTCGATTGCGTTTGCTGATGTCCCAGCACCAAAAAACGCGTGGTGTTGTTCGGTTCATCCTCGATGTTGGCCGCCACTTTCAGCAAACCATAACGCTCCGCCGCCGCTTGCGAGGCGATGGCCGCCGCGTTGGCGTCTTCACCGGCCATGCGCGCGCCTTCGGCATTACTCGACACCGGCAGCCGTGCCGCATCCGGCAGGTTTTTATTCAACCACTCATGGCATTGCGCCAAGGCTTGGGCGTGGGCGTACACTTTGGTGATGCCGTTTTTTTCAGGCTGCCTGCACAATAAATGATGATGAATGCGCAATACCACCTCACCGCACGCACTCAATGACGACGACACCAGCAAATCCAAACTGCGCCCGACCGCGCCTTCGGTCGAATTTTCAATCGGCGCCACCACGTAATCCGCCTGCCGCGCTTCCACCGTGCGAAACGCCTCGTCCACGGTCGCACAGGCGCGGGTGTGGGCGGCGTGTCCGAAATGTTTGATCGCCGCTTGCTGGGTAAACGTGCCTTCAGGCCCGAGGTAACAAATCGTCAGCGGACGCTCCAGCGCCAAGCATTCGCTCATCACTTCGCGAAACAGCCGCGCGACGGATTCATTCGACAACGGCCCTTGGTTCAAGCCGCGAATGCGTTGCAATACCACCGCTTCGCGCTCGGGACGATACACCACGCCCGTGCCTTTTAATTCGCCGATGGCGCGCGCATGAGCGGCGCGTTGATTGAGCAATTGCAAAATATGGGCATCGATGCTATCAATCGCCTCGCGATGCGGTGTCAGATTTTCTTCATTCATGGGATAGTGAATTCCGTAGGTTTTTCCAGTGCAAAATTGTACCCAATCGCAGCTGCGATCACAAACGGTAGCAACATCTGCGTTTTCGCTTTGTCAAAACCGCAGTTTAATGATATGTTTTCGTTTTCAGTATTTTTGGAGGCGCACCGACATGATCGCCAAACAGCTTTTTGAAGACATTACCGCCAAAGTCAGCGACATCATCCAAGACAGTCCGATTAAAGACTTGGAAAAAAACGTGAAAACCGCCGTCACCGCTGCGTTTTCGCGTTTGGATCTGGTCACGCGCGAGGAGTTTGAGATTCAGCAGCAGATGATTGAACATCTGTGCAGCGAAATCGCTTCTTTGCAGGACGAAATCGCCCGCTTGCGCGAGCAAACGCCTGACGCATAAAGTTCGCGATGACGCTGGCGGTGGTTTTTTCGCGCGCACTCAACGGCATGGACGCGCCGTCGGTGGAGGTGGAAACCCATTTGAGTCGGGCGGCTTTGCCCGCGTTCAATATTGTGGGGCTGCCTGAAACCGAAGTGCGCGAAAGCCGCGATCGCGTGCGCGCCGCCATCGTCCAGTCCGGTTTTGAATTTCCCTTAAAAAAAATCACGGTCAATCTCGCTCCTGCCGAACTGCCGAAAGAATCGGGACGTTTTGATTTGCCGATTGCGTTGGGCATTTTGGCGGCGTCGGGGCAAATCGACCCCGCGACATTAGCGCGTTATGAATTCGCCGGCGAATTGGCTTTGTCCGGTTTGCTGCGCCCGATTCGCGGTGCTTTGACCATGGCGCGACAGGCTGCGGCAGCAGGACGTGATTTTATCGTGTCGCAGGAAAGCGCGGCATGGGCGGCATGGTGCGATGAAACGGCGGTGTATGCTGCGCCATCATTGGCGGCCACCGTGGCGCATCTGAACGATTTTGCCCCATTGCCGCGCGCCGAACCGCCCGCCGAAGCAGAACATGACCTCTACACGGAACTGCCAGACTTGGGCGACGTCAAAGGCCAGCACGCGGCACGTTTCGCTTTGGAATTGGCCGCCGCCGGCGGACACAGTCTGCTGTTGATGGGGCCGCCCGGCACGGGAAAATCCATGCTGGCGCAACGTTTGCCCGCTATTTTACCGCCGCTGACCCGTGATGAAATGCTGGACAACGCAGCGCTGAAGTCTTTATTGCCCGGTGCACATGCGGAAAATTTACGCATCCGCCCGTTTCGCAGTCCGCATCACAGCGCATCGGCGGTGGCACTGGTCGGCGGAGGTTCAGACCCGCGCCCCGGTGAAATTTCCTTGGCCAATCACGGCGTATTGTTTTTGGACGAACTGCCGGAATTTGACCGCAAGGTATTGGAAGTCTTGCGCGAACCCTTGGAAAGCGGCGAAATCCATATTTCGCGCGCGGCGCGGCAGGCGACTTTTCCTGCACGTTTCCAGTTGATCGCCGCGATGAACCCTTGCCCGTGCGGCTTTCTCGGTCATGCCACCCGTGCGTGCCGTTGTTCCGCCGAAAGCGTGGCGCGTTATCGCGGCAAGATTTCCGGCCCGTTGCTCGATCGCATTGATTTGGTGGTCGAAGTGCCGAGCCTGCCTGCCAACGATTTGCTGCAACAGCAAGCCGGCGAAAGCTCCGCCACGGTGCGCGCCCGTGTACTGGCAGCGCGTGAACGGCAATACAACCGCCAAGGCAAAGTCAATGCGGCCTTAAGCGTGACCGAGCTGGACGACACCGCGCAGATTACGGATACGGCCAAACAAACGCTCGGACAACTGCTGGAAAAACTGAATTTATCCGCACGCAGTTACCACCGCCTGTTGCGCGTGGCACGTACTTTGGCGGATTTGGCAGACGATACTGCGGTCGAAAAAGAACATACTTTACGCGCCATCGGTTTTCGCCGCGCTTTGGACGAACAATAAAACATCACACAATCAGACATCACCATGCACACACGACACACTCAATACGGCAAAACTCTCGGCGGCATCATGATCGGACTGGTGCTGGCCGTTGCCATCATCGCCTTGCTGATGTGGTACATGAACACCCACAAAACCACTTTTCAGCCCTATGTGCCACCTACAACGCCGCCTGAAACCACCGAAATTTTACCGCCGCTTGATCCGACTGCAGGTTTACCTCCGTCCGAAAACGTCACGCCACCGGCAGAACCTGCCCGTGACGACTTAGGACGTTTGATTGATGAACTGGACGAACCCAAGTCCGACGAAACGGTCACACCGGTGATCGTGCGTACAGCACCGACACCGCCTAAAAACACCTCCGCTGACCCGGCCGCCATTTTGGCCGGAGCTGCCGACAAAACCACGCCTGCACCGTCGATCGTCAAAGACACTGACACGACCCAAGGCAACGACAAAGCAGTACTGCAAATCGGCTCGTTCACCACGCGCACCCAAGCCGAAGCCCAACAAGCCAAACTACTGATGCTGGACATCACCACCCGCATCGAAACCGCCGAAGTCAGCGGGCAAACCGTTTATCGTGTGCGTTCAGGCAGCCTGAGCCGCACCCAAGCACAAAGCGTACAACAGCGCTTAAACGAAAACCAAATCGGCAGCATTGTGCTGCCCCAACCTTAAAGGACTTTTCATGAACATTAAATCCCTGATCACCGCTTGCGTTTTAGGTATTTTCGCCACCGCCGCCCATGCCGAAATCAAAGAAGGCACGGACTATGTACTGTTGAAAAAACCGATTCCGCAACTGAACGCCGACAAAATCGAAGTCACGCAATTTTTCGCCTATTTCTGCATCCACTGCAAAAATCTGGATCCGGTACTGTTGCAGCACAGCCGCAGTTTCCCGCAAGACACCTATCTGCGTAACGTGCACGTGGTATGGGACGAGAACGCCATCACCATGGCGCGGATCGCGGCGGCAGTAAACGCCAGCGGCACGCTGTACCAAGCAAATCCGGCGATTTTCGATGCCATGTTCACGCGCGGCGCGGACAACCGCCCCACCTATAACCTGAACGATCCCGCCACCTTCAAAAGCTGGGCGGCCAGCAAAGGCGCATGGGGCAATGCCGTGGTCCGCGCCTTCGACAGCCCGACCAATCTTGCCGAAGCGAAAAACATGGAAAAAATGACTTTCGAATACGGCATCAACAGCACGCCGCAAGTCATGGTCGGCGGCAAATACCAATTGAACCTGAGCAACAACTTCGCCGCCGATATGTCGCGATTGGACGAATTGATTGCCAAAGTCCGCAAAGAACGCAATATGGCCACGCCCAAAGCGAAAAAAGCCACACTTGGCGCCGGCGCTGCACTGGCAGTACAGGCAAATCAATAAGTACTTGTCATATCGATAAAAAAACCGCATCGGTCAAAAGATGCGGTTTTTTTATCACCGGT
>JAUNUS010000011.1:24480-67833 GCA_030538055.1 Neisseria sp. | reverse complement strand
ATGTCCCTTAGAGAGGTTCGACCCTGAAAACAGCACCTTTTTTGTCCCTTACGCCGGAAAACACATTGAAAGTTACTTATCGCAACATTCATGACTTGATACCGTACGTCAATAATTGCCGAAAGCATAGCGACGCACAGGTTTTGCAGATTGCCGAAAGCATCAAGGAGTTTGGGTTTAACAACCCTGTTTTGATTGACGGCGATAACGGCATTATTGCCGGTCACGGTCGAATTATGGCTGCGGAGCAATTGGGAATGGATCAAGTCCCGTGCGTAGAGTTGAGGCATTTATCCGATGTGCAGCGCAAGGCTTACATTCTCGCCGACAATCAAATCGCGCTGAATGCGGGCTGGGACGCCGAGTTATTAAAAGTTGAGCTTGGTGAGTTGCAAGACCTTGATTTTAACCTTGATCTACTTGGTTTTAGTGGTGATGAGTTGCTAGAGTTGCTGCCGGACATTGATATGCTGACGGACGACAAAGATGACGAGGTGCCTGAGCCTCCTGTAGATCCAGTTACGCAGTATGGCGACGTTTGGTTGCTTGGTCAACATCGCTTAATGTGCGGTGACAGCACGATGGTTGATGATGTTGAAAAGCTTATGGGGGGGGTGCTGGCAGATATGTGGCTGACAGATCCTCCTTACAATGTCAATTATCACGGCGGCACAAGCGATGCTATGACCATCAAAAACGACAACATGAGCGACGAAAGTTTCAGGCTGTTTTTAAGAGATTGCTTTATTGCTGCGGACGCCGCAATGAAATCAGGGGCGGTGTTTTATATATGGCACGCTGATTTGGAGGGCTATAACTTTAGAGGTGCGTGCAAGGATGCGGGGTGGCAAGTAAGGCAGTGCTTAATTTGGAACAAGTCTGCAATGGTGTTGGGTAGACAGGACTACCACTGGAAGCATGAGCCGTGTTTGTACGGGTGGAAAAGTGGCGCAAGCCACCTGTGGGCGAGCGACAGAAAACAAACAACAATCTTAAACTTTGACAAGCCTATGCGTAATGGCGAACATCCCACAATGAAGCCCGTTGAGCTTTTTGAATATTGTTTGCTTAACAACACAAAGGGTGATGACGTGGTTTTGGATAGCTTCGGCGGGAGTGGCACAACAGTAATCGCAGCAGAGAAAAACGGGCGAATCTCTAGGGTAATGGAGCTAGACCCAAAATATTGTGATGTCATCATTAAGCGTTGGCAAGACTACACCGGCAAGAATGCAACGCTAGAGGCAACAGGACAAACTTATGACAGCTTATTAAACACAAATAATGTGAGTTAAGAAAATGGCACGATTAACACGGCAACAGTGGGAGCAATGCCGCATCGATTACGAAGTCAAAAAGATGTCCTACACCGAGCTGGAAAACAAGTACAACGTCAATCGGTCAAACATCAGCAGACGGGCAACGAAAGAGAGATGGAATCAGGAAAAAACGCAACAGATAATCGCCGCAAGCGTTGATGTAGAGCGGAAAACGCAACAAATCAACGAAGAAACGCAACACCTAAACGCAACAACGCAACGGGCAATACAAAAGGAAGTATCGGATCGGCTTGAGTTAGAGGGCATTTTTATGAATGCGGTCAGGTTTAATCAAGCTCAAGCCAATAAATTACTCGCGCAACAAGTAACCCAAGGAGTTGTTGAGTTAGGGGGGTTGAATATGCATAGTCAAATCACGGCGCGAAACAAAGAAACCGCGCTTGGCAAGATGCCTGATACCGCTATACAGGTGAACAATACGGTTAATGCCACGCCCGCAATCGCCGATCTTACCGATGAGGAATTGGCGGCGGAATTAAAAAAATATGGTATCGAATCGTGAGAAGTTCGCCCTGCTTCGGGAAAGGCGGTTACGCGACGCACGGCGTGATTTTTTATCGTTTCGCAAACTGATTAACCCCAAGCATAAATGGGGCTGGTGGCAGGAAGAAGTCGCGGCGGTTTTACAGCAATTTTATGAAGATTTGATTGGCGGCAAACGCCCAAAGTTGGTGATTCAGGCACCGCCGCAGCATGGTAAATCGGTACAGATTATCGACTTTATCGCGTGGCTTGCCGGCAAGAATCCCGATTGCCGCACGATTTACACCTCGTTTTCCGAGCGTTTGGGCATTCGCGCAAACCTGCGCCTGCAGCGGCTCTACGATAGCGAAATTTACCGCGAGATTTTCCCCGCGACGGTAATCGGCAAAAGCAAAGCAACGCCCGACGCAGGGCAATATCTGCGCAACCGTGAGATTTTAGAGTACGTCGGGCATGACGGATTTTTCCGCAATACAACGGTTCGCGGCTCAATTACGGGCGAATCTCTCGATTTGGGCGTGATTGACGATCCGATACGCGGACGCGCCGACGCAAACAGCGAGACCATACGCAACGCGGCGTGGGATTGGTTTACCGACGACTTCTTTACGCGTTTTTCAGAAGATGCAGGGTTGTTGGCTATATTAACGCGCTGGCATATTGATGACCCCATCGGGCGCATGATTGAACGTGTTGAGGGCGTTACGGTAAAAAGCTATGCCGCGATTGCCGAAGAGGACGAAGCACACCGCAAGCGCGGCGAGGCGTTGTTCCCTGAACATAAAAGCCTTGAGTTCTTGCAAGAGCGGAAACAAGCGATGCCGCAGGGGAATTGGCTGGCGTTGTATCAGCAGCGACCGACGGCGCAGGAAGGCAATTTATTCAAGCCCGAACGCTTGGTGCCAATCGACGCCCTGCCCGCGCTGCCGGTGCGATGGTTGCGCGGTTGGGATTTTGCCTCGTCGGACGGCAAAGGGGATTACACCGCAGGCGCATTGATCGGCGCGTTGCAAGATGGGCGTTTTGTGATTGCGGGCATGGTACACGGGCAATACGGCACGGACGACCGCGATGCCGTATTGCGTAATACGGCGGCAGGAGATGGGCATTTGGTTCGCATCTCGATACCGCAAGATCCGGGTCAAGCCGGTAAATCGCAGGTGCTTTATTTAACCCGCCAATTGGCGGGTTTTTCTGTATCAGCAAGCCCCGAATCGGGCGATAAAGCAACGCGCGCCGAACCGTTTGCGGCACAGGTCAATGCAGGTAATGTATTGATATTAGGCGTAAATGCGGCATGGCATACGGCGTTAAAAGACGAGATGCGGCTTTTCCCAAATGGGAAATATGACGATCAGATCGATGCTTGCAGCCGTGCATTTAACGCATTGATGAGCGGTACAACCGGCATGATTGACTTTATGCGCCATCAAATCGAACAAGAGACTTGAAATGGGTAAAAAAACAACATTTGACGCAGGATTTATTACGCGAGCCGCCCGAGGCGTGCGCTACATGTTCACCGGCGATTGGTTCGGCGCAGGTACGCCGCCCGCGCCGATTGCGCCTGAAAGCGTTCGGGGAAGGCAGCATGATTTCCCTGCTTTCATCAATACGGCAGGCAATAAGCCGCGCCAAAACGACCCGATCAGCTTTGAGCAATTAAGAGCGTTGGCGGATAACTACGATTTATTGCGCATGATCATTGAGCGGCGCAAAGACCAAATCGCAAAGCTTGACTGGACGATTCAACGGCGCGACTTAGCCGGTACGCATCACAACGAATCATCGGACAAAGACCGCCGCGTCGATGAGATTGTGGCGTTTTTCAGGCAGCCGGATAAAGAGCATACATGGGATGATTGGCTGCGAATGCTGCTTGAGGATCTGCTTGTCATTGATGCGCCGTGCATTTATCCGCGCTATACCAAAGGCGGAAGTCTTTACGCATTGGAGCCGATGGACGGGGCAACCATCAAGCGCGTTCTGGACGATACGGGGCGAACCCCCATTCCGCCGCAGACTGCGTACCAGCAGATTCTTAAAGGCATGGCGGCGATAGATTACAGCCGCGACGAGCTACTTTACCGCCCGCGCAATCCGCGCACGTTCAAGGTTTACGGCTATTCGCCCGTGGAGCAGGTCATTACCACGGTGAATATCGCCCTGCGCCGCCAAATGCACCAGCTTGAATATTACCGTTCAGGCAGCGTGCCGGACGCTTTAATCGGCGTACCCGATACATGGGGCGTTGAGGAAATCCGACGCTTCCAAGAGTACTGGGATTTGTTGTTATCGGGCGAATTGGCGGAGCGGCGGAAAATGAAGTTTTTGCCGGGCGATTTGGCGCGGAACTTTGTTGAAACCAAACAAACACCGCTGAAAGATGAATATGACGAATGGCTGGCGCGCGTGGTGTGTTTTTGCTTTTCGATCGAACCCACCCCTTTCGTCAAACAACAAAACCGCGCCGTTGCCGATACCGCCCGCGAGCAGTCATTGAGCGAGGGCTTGGTGCCGCTGCAAAAATGGGTGAAAAGCCTGATTGATGATGTTTTGGCGCGGTTTCTTGATGCGCCCGAATATGAATTTATTTGGGATGATGAAGATTCGATTGATCCGAAAGCGCAAGCCGACATCAATTGCCAATATGTTGCGGCAGGTATTTTGACCGCCGATGAAGTCCGCGCCGAATTAGGGCGCGCCCCGCTGCCTGAAACCCAACCCGAAACGCCAGAAAAAGATGCAACGAAGGAAGTGGACGCGGAAGACGGCGCAAACGAAGACGACGAAGAAACGGCAGGCAAAATCGCAAAAAAGCACAAACCCGCCGCAGATGAAGCGCAAGCAACACGCATCATTACGCGCTTTCTGCAACAACAAGCGGGCGAATTGGCAAAGCAAGTCGTTACATTGGGCGCGGTTTTTCGCAAAGAGGAATCTGCCGATAAAAAAACAAGCCTCGGCGATTGGATTTTAGAGCAATTGAGTTTCGCAGCATGGTCAGCGTTGGCGGTGGCGATGCTGCCTACCCTGCGCCGTGTTGCCGCCGCGTCGGGCATTCGCGCTTTGGCGGAAATTGGCGATGCCGACGGCGGCAAACGAAAGATTCTGCGCAGCCTAGCCGCGCAATGGGCGCAAGAACGCGCCGCCGCGATGGTAGGTATGCGATTGATTGACGGCAAATGGCTGCCCAATCCCAATGCCGAATGGCAGATTACCGAAAGCACGCGGCAAATGCTGCGGCAAATGGTAACAGATGCCATCGAAAACGGATTAAGCCATGAAATGCTCGCCGCCCAAATGCGCGAGCATTTTGCTTTTTCCGCCGCCCGCGCCCGAATGATTGCCCGCACTGAAATCGGTAACGCCGATATGGCAGGCAAGGTTTTAGGCTGGAAACAAAGCGGCGTGGTGATGGGCAAGCGGTGGGTGACTGTAGGCGATGACAAAGTATCGCCGCCATGCGTTGAGTGCGCGGCGGTAGGCGCGATTGCGCTTGACGACGCATTCCCAAGCGGCAAACAGCACCCGTTAAACCACCCGAATTGCCGCTGTGATGTGTCGCCGGTAATGATCGGCGAACCGCTAGGCAAGGCGTTTAACCCGAATCAACGGAGAGTACCCAAAGGAAATACCAGTGGCGGGCGATGGGTAGGCGTAAATCTTGCAACATTAACCCAAGCAGCAATAGATAACCCTGAATCGAAAGAACTGCATGAAATAGGTTTGATTACTCAATCGAATATTGAGGCGGTACGAGAAAATACGGGATTGGATTTCACGGGCTACAGACGCTACGCTCATGATGACGAGTTGCGGCATTTGGTACGCTCGCACGGCGAAGCAGCAAAAGAGGAAGCGCGAGGGCAAAGAGGCGTTACACTTGATGATATTACACTGATACCAAGCATCATCAGAAAACCTGATTATGTAGTTAAAAGTGATAAGAAGTGGCAGCGAATTCCTGTTGTTGAGTACCGCAAACAAATAGGAAAAGATGAGTATGTGTACATTGAAGCCTACAACACCAAAAAGGCTACATTGCGTTATGTGTCGTTACGAATTCATCGCAAGAAATAAGAAAACCCCCAGCGACCACTGCCTGTTAAGACCGCAGCCTCTACGTCCGATAACGTGGTGGGGGCAATGAGAATGCTACATACAACCATGAAAAAAGTCAAGCAATTTTAACCAAACAGGAGCGAAAACATGAAGTTATATGGCGAAATCAGCAAAACCGAAGCACTGGACGATGGCACAATCAAAGTTTGGGGCTATGCTTCAAGTGAAGCGGTTGATGCCGACGGCGAAAAAATTACCGCCAAGGCGATGACGGCGGCGATTCCCGATTACATGAAATTCGGCGCGGTGCGTGAAATGCACGGCAAAAACGCCGCAGGCACGGCAATCGAAATCAAGGTCGAAGATGACGGGCGCACTTATTTCGGGGCGCATATCGTCGATAGCGAAGCCGTGAAAAAAGTCAAAGCGGGCGTTTACAAAGGCTTCTCCATCGGCGGCTCGGTAACAAAGCGCGATGATTTGAATAAATCGGTGATTACCGGATTGAAGCTGGTTGAAGTCAGTCTTGTTGATCGCCCTGCCAATCCCGAGGCGGTTTTGACCTGCTACAAAGCGGACAAAACCGATAAAACCGAAGAGAAGCCGGAAGATGAGCCCGAAGAAGATGACGAAGAAAAGTCATCTGGCGGCGAACCCAAGGAAAAGGAAAAGGAAAAAGAAAAGGAAAAGCCCAAACCTGCCGCGAACAAAGATGGGGAAGAAAAGGACGGCGAAGATTCCGAGGCGGAAAAAATCGCCAAAATGGCAAAAATTGCCCAATTTGAGCAAATCCAAAAAGCATTGATTGCCGCAGGCTGCGCCGCCGATGGCGATGCGGTTGCGCACATCGAAAAAATGGCGGCGCGTATTGCCGAATTGGAAAAACAGCCCGAAACACCGAAAGGCAGCCTTAAAGCCATTGCCAAAGCGGAAGACAACACCGCCGAGGACGTTTTGAAAGGCTTTAAGCCGATTACCCATCAGGACGGCACATTGAACGAAGCCGCCACCTTAATTAAGGCGATTCAAGCGCAACGCCTGTAAACCGTTTTGCAGTAACCATCATCCGCCGTTTGGCGGTATTTTTTATCCGGAAAGGAAAAACACATGAACAATTTGACCCAAGACACATTGAAGCTGGTAAAAGAAGCGCAGCTTTCCGCCGACGCTTCTTTGGCGAAAGGCTTTACTCAACCGCAAAGCGCAACCACGGGCTTGCAAGGCTACAATTTGGAAGCACCGGCGCAGCGGCTTTATCCCGTTATGACCCCGCTGCGAAATCGCATTCCGCGCGTCGGCGGCGGTTTCGCTACGCAGGCAAACTGGAAAGCAATCACCGGCATCAACATCGGCAACATTCGCGCGGGCGTTTCCGAGGGCAAACGCGGCGGCGTGGTGAATCATTCCACCGCCGAACGCTTTGCGGCATTTCGCGGCATCGGTTTGGAAAACAGCGTCACGTTTGAGGCGGATTATGCCGCGCGCGGCTTTGAGGACGTGAAAGCCCTTGCTGTATTGCAAACCCTGCAATCATTGATGGTTCAAGAAGAATTGATGATTTTGGGCGGTAATACATCGCATAAATTGGGCGTAACCCCCACGCCAACCTTGGTTGCTACCGGTAACGGCAGCGCATTGGAAGCGGGCGATGTTTCGGTGATTTGCGTTGCTTTGGGCTTGACCGCCTATCTTGATGTGGCAGGCGCAAATAACGGCACGGTCGGGCAATTTTTGGATTTGGCGACCGCCCAAGTTCCGGGCAAAATTGCGCGCACCAACGCCGACGGTACAAGCGATAGCTTCGGCGGCGGCGCGGCGCAACAATCGGCGGCGGCAAAAGTTACCGTTACCAAAGGGCAAAACATCGAGGCAAAAACCGAAACCGTGCGCGGCGCGTATGGCTATGCGTGGTTTTGGGGTGCGGCGGGGCAAGAAAAACTCGGCGCGATCACTTCGGCATCGGCATTGACGATTACCGCCGCCGCTACAGGCGTTCAGGCAGCGTCCGCATTGCCGAAAGAAGATTGCAGCACTTCGCACTTGGAATTTGACGGCATTTTGACCCAAATCGCCCTGCCCGATTCCGGTGCATATTTTGCGGATCAAAAAGGCGCGGCTTTAAGCAGCGACGGCGCGGGCGGCGTGCAAGAGTTCGAGGCGGCATTTGCCGAATTCTACAATCGCTATCGCCTGTCGCCCGATACGATTTACGTCAACGCGGCGGATTTGGTAGCGGTTACCAAGTTGATTCTGGGCAGTTCCGGAGCGCCGCTGTTGCGCTTAAATGTGGACATCAACAATGCCAACAGCATTCGCGCAGGCGTGAAATTGGGCAGCTACCTGAACAAAGTAACCGGTGATGAATTGGATGTTGTTGTCCATCCGAATATGCCGCAAGGCACGTATATGTTCTATAGCCAACGCTTACCGGCATACGTTCAGGGCGTGCAACAGCTGCTGCGCATTTTGACGCGTCAAGAGTACTACCAAATCGAATGGCCGTTGCGTACGCGCATGTACGAGTACGGCGTTTACGCGGACGAAGTTTTGCAAGGCTACTTCATGCCCGCATTCGGCATGATTACCAACGCAGGACGTTAAACCCTTTTCAGGCAGCCTTTATTTTCAGGCTGCCTGAACCTTTTTTAAGGAGAAGAACATGATTTTACAATTTGGCGCAGGCGACGTTTTCGCGCAAGCGATCACTAATGCCTTCGGTGAAGCCGTGCCTTTGGCAACGCCGATTCGGATTGCGGGGCTGCAAGAATTTTCTTTGGACATCCAAACCGAACTCAAGGAATTTCACGGGCAAGGGCGATTTGCGATTGCTACCGCACAAGGTAAATCGAAAGTCGGCGGCAAGATGAAAGGCGCGTTGATTAACGGTTTGGCGTTGAACACCATCGTTTTCGGTACGGAATACGCTACCGGCACCATGAAATCGGTTTATGCCGATAGCACCGGTCAAGAAATTCCGACCGCAACCGCATACACCATCAAAGTCACCGCGCCGAACAGCGGCACTTTAACCGACGATTTGGGCGTGATCGGCGCGGACGGTTTGGCATATATCAAAGTCGCCTCGGCACCGAAAACGGGGCAATACAGCGTATCGGGCGACACCTACACTTTCGCAGAAGCGGATAAAGGCAAGCGCGTTTATATCAGCTATGCCTATACCTACGCTTTGGACGCGGCGAAACGGATTGATTTAACCAATCTGACCATGGGCAATAATGCTACGTTCAAACTGCTTTACCTGACCAACTACAACGGCAAAAAAACCTTGATTGAGTTGGAATCGGTAACGTCGGGCAAGCTTGGATTGTACGGCTCGAAAAACGACGATTTCTCAATCCCCGAAATCGACTTTTCCGCATCGACCGACGCGGCGGGCTATAAGCTCGGCACGCTTTGGGTTATGGAGTAAAACATGACGGTAAAAATCAAAGGCATTACCTTAAATTTGGGCGGTAACGATTACATCGTGCCGCCCATTGCATTAGGGGCATTAGAACAGCTGCGCGAGCGTTTGCAAGATTTTGACGGCAACGTGCAGGACATTAAGCAAATCGGCACGGTCATCGACTGCGCCCATGCCGCATTGAAACGCAATTACCCCGAAATGACCCGCGATGATGTTGCGGATTTAATTGACGTTGGCAGCATGATTGACGTTTTCGAGGCAATCATGGACGTGTCGGGCTTAATCCGCAAACAGCAGGAAGCCGCAGCAACGGGGGAAGCGGCGGCGGCGGATTAGACGATTTCGGCGCGATTTACGCCCACGTCGCAACCATTACGGGTTGGACATGGGATTACATCGCCGAAAACATCGATCTGCCGCGATTGGCGGCATTGAATGCGTATTGGCGGCAATCGCCGCCGGTACACGTTTTGTTTGCCGCCTATGTTGGCTATAAGCCGCAAACGGCGGTGGCGATTGAGGAACAATCGGCAATCCCTGCCGCTACTTTATCCGAGCAAGAGTTTGATTTGCTTTTACAACAGAAAGGCATTACACCATGATTGAAATCACTTTGATTGCGCCTAAAGATGTGACCGACATTTCTTTCGGCGGTAAAAATTTCAAGGTTAAAAACGGCAGAGTTACCGTGCCACGAGAAGCCGCCGAGCATATGTATCAATTCGGCTTTGGCAATATCCCCGATACCCCTGCCAAGGGCAAAAAAGACAGCGCGCCCGAAGCCGCATCATGAATTGGGTTGATTTAAGCGCATTAAAAGCGCAAATGGGGATTGATAACGCCCGCCGCGACGGGGAATTACAGGCAGCCTTAAACGGGGCAATTTCCGCAGCGGCGGCGTTCATCGGCGCGGATATTGCCTTGCAGGAATACGCCGAGCAATACGACGGGAACGGCAAAGATCGCTTGGTTTTACGTCAATACCCCGTGCATCAGGTTTTGTCGGTTGAGATTGACGGCAAACCTGATGCCGCATGGCGTAATGATGATTGGCTGCTAATGGCGCAAGGCGCGGCATTCCCACGCGGCGTGCGCAACATTAAGGTTCGCTACACCGCAGGATATGACCCGATACCCGATGATATTCAGGCGGCTTGCATCATGATCGCGCAGGCGCGATTGAATGACTTTGAAAACAAGGGCATTCAAAGCAAATCTTTAGCCGGCGAAACCATTACCTATTCCAACTTTACCCAATCACGCGGCATTCCGCCTGCGGCGTTGGCGATTTTGCAAAATTATGTACGTCAAATTTGAACTGATTGACCGCGAGCATTTATCCGCGTCATTACAACGAACCTCGCCCGCAATCATGCGCGAGGTAAAAGCCTCTATAGCCGCGTTAATCATTCGGCTGCAGCGGAATGTAACGGATCGGAAACTTTCGGGGCAGGTGCTGAATAAGCGCAGCGGAACGCTGGCGCGATCCATCGACCAAACCTTGAACGCGGACGCGGACAGGATAATCGGCGAGGTAGGCACCAATTTGTTTTATGCCCGCGTGCATGAGTACGGGTACAACGGCACGGCAAACGTCAAAGAGCATCTGCGCCGCGTAACGCAAGCGTGGGGTAAATCGTTAAAGCAGCCGAAATTTGCCACGGTTCGCGCCCACGCGCGGGCGGTTAATTTTCCCGAGCGTTCGTTTCTGCGCACCGCGTTGGAAGATTTACGCCCTGCGATTGAGCAAGAAATCACCGCCGCCGTCGAAAGAGGATTAAACGTATGTTTCAACTCACGTACCTGACGGTGCGATATTCGGAAGGGCTTACCCTGCCGAATTGGAGCATACTACCTTAAAGAATAGGGTTTCAACCAAAAAGAGATAATGATGAACCGTGAAGCTATTTTTTCCGCATTATTTGCGAAACTGCAAACCGTATCAGGGTTTACTACCATGAGCCGCCGCCTTTTGCACTGGAATGACGTGGCAAAACAAGACCAGCCCGCGTTATTCATGGCGCAGGGCAATCAAACCGCCGTAACCAACATCGCAACCAAGTGGCTGCTTCGCGCCGATGTCTATATTTACGTGCAAAACGAAGAGATACCGGCAACGCAACTTAACCCCTTGCTTGATGCGGTATGCAATGCGATCAATGAGGTTCACCCCGTAACGGGGCGCGCCGCGCTGCCGATTGAAGGTGTGGAGTATTGCCGCGTCACCGGCACGATTGAAACCGATGAAGGTACGCTGGGCAGTCAGGCGGTGGCGGTGATTCCGATTGAGATTTTGGCGGTGCTGCCATGAGTAACGCGATTTTCCCGAAATTGCCGGGGATTAAATGGGGCATGAGCAAAACCCCGATTTGGCGAACGCGCGTACAAACATCTGCCAGCGGGCGAGAATTGCGTGCCGGCTATTACAGTTATCCGCTATGGAAGTTTTCGCTGTCGTTTGAGGTTTTGCGAAATCTAGGCAGCCTGCAGGAGTTGGAAACCCTCGCAGGCTTTTTTAATGCGCGGCGCGGCAGTTTTGAAAGTTTTTTGTTTGAGGACGAAAGCGACAATACCGTCAATAATCAGCTCATCGGCACGGTTCGCGCAGGGCAAACTCAATACCAGTTGGTGAGGGAATTTGGCGGTTTTATTGAGCCGGTATTGGCGGTAAAAGGTACGCCCACGGTAAAGGTTGGTGGCGTACTGAAAGCCGTCGGTACGGATTACGCCGTTTCGCCCGATGGTGTGTTGGTTTTCAAAACGGCTTTGACAACAGGGCAGCCGATCATATGGTCGGGGCAATTTTATTTCAGGGTGCGTTTTTTGCGTGACGACGCAAGCTTTGAAAACGTTTTTGCCCATCTTTGGGCGGCAAAGAAAATAGAATTTCAAACGGTGAAAAAATGAAAACGGCAACTCAAGAATTGATTGATCTGCTGCATGGATCGGAAACCTTTTACATGGCGGATTTAATCACCATCACACTGAAAACAGGTGAATCATTGCGCTATACCGATGCCGATGCGCCCGTGTATTGGCAAGGGAAAACCTTTGAGGCGCACGGTGCGATTGTCGCGCGCGGCGCGGTTCGGGTAACTACAGGGCTTGAGGTAGATAGTAATGATTTGACCGTCGCCGCCGATGCGAGCCACCGATTGCAAGGCTTGCCGTTTGTTGAAGCGGCGGTCGGCGGTGCATTGGACGGCGCATTGGTTTTGATTGAACGGGCGTTTTTTGCCGATTGGACGAAACCGCCGACCGGTACGGTAGTGGTGTTTAGCGGGCGCGTTTCCGATGTTTCAGGCAGCCGCCATAGCGTCAAAATCACGGTCAAATCCGATATTGAACTGTTAAACACCAAGATGCCGCGCAACCTATACCAGCCGTCTTGTTTGCGCACGGTTTACGATGAAGGTTGCGGCGCAAATAAAGCCGCCTTTACCGTTGCCGGAAGCGTTACCGAAAACAACGGAACGGGAACGTGGTTAAAAAGCGGATTAAGCCAAAAATCGGGCTGGTTTGATCAGGGCGTTTTAACGTTTTTAAGCGGCAAGAATATCGGCTTGACGCGCACGGTTAAAGCCTATGCAAACGGGCAATTCTGGTTTGCGCTGAAATTGCCCTATCCCCCTGCGGTAGGCGATACGTTCCGCGTTTATCCGGGCTGCGATAAACGGCAGGCTACCTGCGGCGGAAAGTTTAACAATATTGTGCATTTCAGGGGCTATCCCTACATTCCTGCGGCGGAGACCGTGGCGTGACCCGCGATGCCGTGATTGCCGAAGCCAAAACATGGCTAAACACACCCTACCATCACCAAGGCTGCGTGAAAGGCGCAGGCGTTGATTGCGCCATGTTGCTTGTTGCGGTTTATCATGCTGTGGGCTTGATTCCGCCTATTGACCCGCGCCCGTACCCGCATGACTGGCATTTGCATCGCACCGCGGAGCGTTATCTGGCGTGGTTAGAGCAATACGCCCGACCCGTTGATACGCCGCAAGCCGGTGATGTGGCGGTTTGGCGGTTTGGGCGCACATTTTCGCACGGGGCAATTTGTTTAGATGGTACGCAAATTATCCATGCCTACATTGGTTTAGGCTGCATCTTGGACGATAGGGGAAACAGTGCATTGAGCGATCGTCCGGTACAGTTTTTCAGTTTGTTTTGATTTCAGGCAGCCTACAGGCTGCTTTTATTTTTGGGGTTATTCATGGGCGGCAAATCATCTACCATTTCAACCAGCGAACAGCGGATTTTATCGCTGCAAGTGCAGCAGTCGAGCTATGGCTTGGCGGTGCCCATCATTTACGGGCGCACACGGGTTGCAGGTAATCTGATTTGGTATGGGGATTTCACGGCGGTTGAACATACCACCACCACAAGCCAAGGCGGGAAAGGCGGAGGCGGCGTTACCCAAAAAGACACCAAATACACCTACGATGCCGCCGTGATCATGGCGTTGGCGGAAGGTGAAATTAAGGGCGTGGTTTCGGTTTGGCGCGAAAAAGAACGCTTTTTTAGCCTTTCCGACATCAACTTGACTTTAGCCAAGGGCGGACGTGAGCAGCCGGTATGGGGCTGGCTGACAACAAAACACCCCGATGAAGCGGTTTCTTACAGCAACACGGCATATGTTTACAGCTCGCGCTACGATCTCACCACGTCCGCGCAAATCTACAACCATAATTTTGAAGTGGACGGTAAACTTGCCTACGGCGGCACGGTTTATGACGCAAATCCGCGCGATATTTTGCACGATTTATTGACCAATACTCAGTACGGCTGCAATTTTCCCGCAAAAAACCTCGCCGACACCGAAACCTACTCCAATTATTGCCGCGCTCATGGTTTGTTTGTCAGCCCTGCTTACACCGAACAGCGCGAGGCGCACCAGAACATCACCGAACTTTTAGAGCAAACCAATTCCGCCGCCGTTTGGAGCGAGGGCAAGCTAAAGATTATCCCCTACGGCGACGCGGCCGCCAGCGGCAACGGCGCGGTGTACGTGCCGAATTTAACGCCGCTTTACGATTTGACTGATGATGATTTTATTGTCTCGGGCGCGGAAGACCCCGTGCGCTGCGACCGCAAAACCCCTGCCGATGCCTTTAATCAGGTACAGATTGAGTATTTAGACCGATCCAACGCCTACAACGTCGCCGTCGCGGAGGCGAAAGACCAAGCGAACATTGAGCAATTCGGCTTGCGTCCGCAAGAGCCGATCCAGATGCACAGTATTTGCGATGCCGCCGTCGCGCATCAGGTAGCGCATTTAACCTTGCAGCGGTCATTGTATGTACGCAACGAATACGAGTTTAAGCTTGGCTGGAAGTATTGCCTGCTTGAACCTATGGACTTGGTAACGCTTACCGATGGCGGCTTGGGATTGGATAAAACACCGGTACGCATCACCGAAATCGAAGAGGACGAAGACGGCACACTGACCATCAAGGCAGAAGACTTTCCCTTTGGCGTGGCTTCCGCAACGTCCTACCCTACGCAGCCGAGCTTAGGCTATGCCGCTGATTACAACGTTTCGCCCGGTAACGCTTTCGCGCCCGTGATGTTTGAAGCCCCGTTGCAATTAACCGGCAACGATCCGCAGATATGGCTTGCCACCGCAGGCGGTCAGGATTGGGGCGGCGCGTCTGTATGGGTATCGACCGACGGCGATAGCTACAAACGCGTCGGCACGATTAGCGCGAAAGCGCGATACGGCAGCACGAACACCGACCTGCCGTCGGGCGCGGCATACGATAACGTTAATACCGTAGGCGTGGATATTGCTGCTACGGGCGGCGGTCTGATTGCCGCCACAGAGCAAGAAGCGCGGGACTTATTGACCGCCTGTTATTTGGGCGGTGAATTCATCGCTTACAGCGGCGCGGAGCTGACCGGCGCAGGGCAATACCGGCTTTCGGGGCTTGTGCGCGGCGCATGGGGTAGCGATATTTCCGCGCATGATACAGGCAAGGCGTTTGTGCGCATGGACGATGCGCTGTTTAAGTATAGCTATCCGCCCGAATGGCTGGGCAAACAAATCTGGGTGAAGTTAGTCAGCCATAATCTTTTCGGTTCAGGCAGCCAGAATCTGGCAGATGTCGCGCCCTACGCTTACACGATTATTGGCGCGCCCTTGCCTGCCGTGCAGAACCTGCGCCTTGCCACGCCGTGGGCGTTTGGGCGGCAATGCACGATTCAATGGGATTTATTGTCGGGCGCGGATAGCTACGATATTGAAATCCGGTCAGGTGAAAGCGGCAAACACCTTCGCACCGTTGCCGCCGTTGCCGATAACCAATACACCTACACGCTGCAAGACATGACTGCCGATGGCGGACAAGGGCGGCATATTGTGTTTAAGGTGCGCGCGCGCGCCATTACCGGCAAAACGGGCGGATGGGCGCAAATCGTCGCCCAAAATCCGCAGCTTGCCGCGCTCCAAGGCATTGAAATTGAGCAGGGATTGAAACAGGCATTTTTCAAATGCGCAGAAATTACAGACGATGATTTTGCAGGAATTGTTTTGTGGGCAAGTATCGAACCGTCCTGCCCGATTATTGATGCCAATAAAATTTATGACGGCGCAGATACTTTTATCGTCATTAATAAAGTAAATGGCGCGGTACTGGAAGGCGGCACTACCTATTATTTACGGGCTGCCGGTTACGACAGCTTCGGCAAAGACGCTCTGAACATCAGCAGCAGCATTGCTTTTACCGTATTTGAGGTGTCGCAGATTGCCAAAGATTTGACCGAAAGCAATTTATTCGGCGAATTGCGCGACAAAATCGGATTGATTGACGCTGCAGAAGATGTTTCAGGCAGCGTTAATGCACGGGTAAAAGCCGCCGCTGATAAGCATGCCGCAGATTTAATCACCGCCGCAACCGACCTCGGCAGCAAAATCACCGCCGTCGAAAACGTCAATGCAACCCAAGCGCAGCAGATAACCACCGTCACCGCCGCGCAAAACGGATTTGCTGCCGGCTTAGAAGCGGAAAAACAGGCGCGAATCGCAGCCGATTCGGCCGAAGCATCGTCACGAGAAACGTTGGCAACACGGATCGCAGGAGCGGAAAGCGGGATCAGCACGCTGAATCAGACCGTGGCAGGGAATCAGTCGGCTACGGCAACACAAATCACCCAAATCCGCGCACAATTGGACGCAAGCAATAGCGGCAGCAATCTGATCGACGCCTCTGACTGGCGACCGGGCTATGTGCTCCCTCCGCCTGCCTATTATAACGGTGCGGCGGAGCAAACAAGCTTTGTTGCAGCATACACCCCACGTGGTGATAGCAAAACCGTCATGCAATGCACCGCCGACGCCACCGGGCAAGCTAACGGCGGGTTTAACCACTTGGGGTCTAACGTCCCGCTTAACCCTAACAAAACCTACCGCTATGCGATATTGGCGAAAAGAGTATCGGGGACGGGGAGTTTGTATTGGGGTGTAACTGCTAGCCAAGTATGCTCTCTTAATACCGCGTCGCCGCATGGCAACCCTTATTTTGCGTCTACAGCACAAGTGGAGAATGGTGTTTGGTATTTGTTTGTTGGATATGTCTACCCTGTCGGCTCCACCGGTAATAACCACGATGGTGCAGGGGTTTGGAACCTCAACACGGGGCAGAAAATATTAAATGGCCAAAACTTCACCCGCGCCGCAGGTTATCAAAACGCGGGCTGTCGCGCTTATTTGTATTACGCCACGGCGGGTAGCGTAGCGCAGTTTAGCGACCCGATGGTGCATGAAGTCAATGGTAGTGAGCCTGATATTAATGCTTTGATTAATTTGGGAAATATGCAGTCACTATTGGTTCAGGCGTTTGATGCCACGATCAATGTAATGGGTAAAGTCTCGGCGATGTACTCACTCAAAGTCGAAGCCGTTGCCAACGGACGCAAAGCCGTTGCCGGTATCGCGCTCGGCGCGGACGGGCTGACGGGTGATACGCAGTTTTTAGTGATGGCTCAAAAGTTCGCCGTGGTCAATCAGAGTAATACCGCGCAAATCGCCGTACCTTTTATTGTCGACGCATCAACAAACACTGTTGGCGTCAACGGCAATCTTGTCGTACAAGGCAAGGCGATCATCGATAAGCTTAATGTAGGCGACATTCATGGAGCGAAAATTACCGCTAATACGATTACGGCATCACACTTGCAGGCACAATCGATTACCGGCGATAAAATCGCCGCCCATCAAACGCTATCCGCGCCGCATATTATCGGCGGCAGCTTAAACATCGGCAGCGGCCGCTTTACCGTCAATTCTGCAGGGCAAGTAAGCATTTCGGCTGCGGCAGGTAATGTTGGAATGAAAGTCACGAATGAGCGCATCGATGTGTACGATGATGCAGGCAGGTTGAGAGTGAGATTGGGGAAATTGTCATGAGTTTTGAAGTCTACGACCACAAGGGCGATAGAATCGTTGATGATGACACAAAATACCCAAAATTTATTGATGATTTTATTATTGATAATGGCGTTATGAGTGGTAATAAAAGCTATATTTTGCCTGATTATCTTTACTTATCATTTTTAATGATGCCTTTAACAAGTAATAATCTATTTTTTGAGGGTAACAATAATTACGCGCTGCCGATTGTTTATACAGTCGGAAATAATTTGTACTGGCATTACTCGCCCAAAACGGCGTTTAGCAACAGCACAATTGTTTATCAATCCTACAGAATTTTGGTTTTTGGGTTTTAATTATGTATGGCATTAAACTAACACCTCAAACATCTATTAATAACAACAATACGCCGCAAGGGATTGAGTATTTTAATTATAATTTAAAAGCTCGTGATAAAGTAATCGGTGATGATTTTTGTAACTACATTTACTACGGCAAACTTGATGTAGCATTTAATCATAAAGTATATTATGGGTCTATTAGTAATAAACTAATGGGTATAATTGATAGTCCATTGAGAATTAATAGTAATTACATCGCCGATCATTACGAAGCTGCGCTAACTCTGCCGAGTAAAAATTGCATTATTGCTGTCGGGGAGTGCGATTATCCGATTTATGTTTCACGGCGCATTAATGACACTCTGCTAGTAGTGAGCGTTTATTCTGATAAGCCTGTAACTGTGCCGATTTACTATCTTGATACCATTAATTTAGGTGGCGGTAGTGGTTACGGAATGGAGGCTTTTAACAGCGTCGGAGAAAAAACATTTTCGACGAATAACCAATATCTTAAAATCAACGAAATAATTAATTTTTACGAAAGCGTTATTTATGGAATGCCAAACCCGCTGCATAGTGGTTACTACAAAACAGAAAAAATCATATCATCTGTAAGTAATGGCACCTTAATCGGCGAAGGAATTAGAGCGGGACTTAAACGTATAGTGACCGGTAGAAAATATGCGGTTTTGTTGGACTCACCCGACTTGATACCGGCTTTTTTGATGAAAAATCAGGGCGGGTACTTTTTTTACCATTACTACACTGCGACTCGTTTAAAGAATAACAGTTTAGATATGTTTTTTATTGCAAAATCAACAATGACAGATCGTCTTTCGGCGGCCGTAGATGAGTTTGCTCCGTATATTTACAAAGTGAGACCGAAAGTTATTATTGACGTTACAGGATTTTGACCCGCCGCCGCAAGGCGGTTTTTTTTACATCTTGAAAAAAGGAAATATCATGACAACGCAAACGCAAACCATCACCGCCCTGCAAAAATCGATCGAGGACGAGCAAACGGGCGCATCAAGTAGTTACCATGTTTTAGACAGTTACTACGTGACTAAAGCGGCGTCGTACACCCAAGCCACATTTGCCACATACGTCTCCAAAAAAACCTTTGACGCTGGCAAGCAGCCGGTGGCACGCAGCATCACGATACAAGTCAATCAATTACCGCCTAAAAGCGATATTGAGCAGTGGTTATACACACTCGCCGCAGCCGAACCGACGGAAGGAACGCAGAACCCGTCCGCGCTGGCAAGTGCAACACCCGTTTACGAAATCCAACAGCCCGCTTAAAGCGGGCTTTTTTCAGGCTGCCTGAATTTTTTTGGGGGGTGGATAATGAAAAGTTATGAATCGGCGGCAAGCGACGTGGCCAGCAACTTTACTTACGGTGGCGCGGGCGTGTCTTTGTTTGCGTGGCTGGTAAATGCAGACTGGGCAATGTTGACGGGTGTTTTGGTGGGCTTGGTCGGCTTGTCGGTCAATATTTACTACAAGCGCAAAGAAAACCAACGTGCGGAACAGGAGGCTCAACGCGCCGACCGCGAGGAAAAACGGGCAAAAGCTTTGCACGATTTGCAAATGCAAAAACTGCGGGAAGATTGTGATGGGCAATAAAAAATATCTGATCGGGCTGCTGGCGGTTTCGGCGGCGTTTTTTACGGGGCTGATGCAATACGAGGGCTTTCGCGCCAAGCCGTATCGAGACACGGGCGGCGTGCCGACAATCGGCATTGGCTCAACTCAATATGAGGACGGAACACGGGTGAAGATGACTGACGCGCCGATTAACAAGGCGCGGGCGGTTGAGATTGCCCGTGTGCATGTGAGCAAAGATGAGGCAGCGTTTCGGCAGTCGCTACAGGGCGTTGCGCTGTCTCAGACGGAATATGACCTGTATCTTGATTTTGTCTATCAATTTGGACAAGGCGCGTGGTCGCGCTCGTCGATGCGCCGCTTGCTGATGCAAGGTAAGCACCGGCAGGCGTGCGATGCTTTGCTGAAATGGAAATACGCAGGCGGTAAAGATTGCTCGGTACGCAGCAACGGCTGCTACGGCGTGTGGACGCGGCAGCTGGCTCGGTATCAACAATGCGTGGGGGTGAATTAAATGTATAAATCGACACTTAACTCGGGAGATTGGATATGAGTACGGATTATGCACTTTTATTGATGATAGCGGCAGCAATATTGATACCAACCACGTTTAACATAGCCGAAAACCACGGCTATAAAAAAGGCGTGGCGGAATGCGCCGCCAAAATTCAAGCAGCCGCCGACAAGCAAGCCACGCAAGCCCACGCCGCCAGCCAAGATTATCAAGCCGCAAAAGTCGAACAATCAAAAAAGGAGCAAGTGCGCCATGTTGAAGTTGAAAAAATCATTGAAAAACATGTTTATCGTAACGGGTGTTTTGACACTGACGGCGTGCGCATCATCAACGCCGCTGCCCGTGGTGAATAAGCTGCCTGCGGATTTAACGCAACCCTGCCCCACGCTGCCTGAACTGACAGACGGGCAAGCGGCGACGGTGCTGCGCTGGTCGCTGCAAGTGGTCGGGCAATACAACGACTGTGCTGCGCGGCACAGGGCATTGGCGCGCGCAGTAAATACAGATTAAACAAAGCACAAAACGTTTCAGGCAGCCTGAATAAGCCCGTCATGATGACGGGCTTTGTGCTTAGGCTAAGTGTTTGAAGTGATAGTGTTGCTGCTGTTCGTTGCTGCCATTCCACGGGAAATATTCCATGTGTTGTCGGTTCACGCCCTGCCAATTCATGCGGCTGCGGATAAGCCCTATACCCAGTTTCATATCCTTGACGTGGTCAATAATGAAGCTTGCAGCATGGGGATTCAGTAGCTTTAATGCAGGGTAATGATGGGTGAACCAGTAACAAACCCATTCCGCAGCGTTTAGGGTGGATTGCACGTTATGACGGCAAGATTCCCAGTTATCGGGTGCATCAATCACCTCGCCTTCAAAGGTTTTAACGGTAACACCCAGCCATGCGCAGGCTGCCTGAAAGTCTTTGGGTGCAAGGTGTTTGTAGCTGGCAACGCCGAAGTGACGTTTTAAGCCGCCAAATACGGTTTGATACGGTTGCCCTGTTTCGGCGCAGATGCGCATCACGGATTGGTACAGGTAGCCTACTTGCTTGTCGCTGAGGCGTGGTTCGGTGGGTTGGTTGTCTGTTTCGCGCTCTAAAATATCCAACACCCAACTGCGAAACTCTTTGGCAATTTTGGTGCGTGCCAACATTCCCAGCAGATGGCAGCCGCGCAGACTGAACACGCGCACGGACTGAATGCCGCCTTGTGTTGGCAGTTCGATGACTTGTGTCATGTTATCGGTGAACTCGTCGGCGTTTCGGTTGTAAACTTGTTGTATCTTGTAAGGGTTCGCATACCCAAGGGCTGCCCCAATTTGGGGTAGCCTTAACCAAGTTTTACCGTTGATGTCGGAGATGTCGAAGTGGACATTATTGAATGAGAGAATTGCGTTCATGATGAACTCCTTAGTGTTTAGTTAGTGTTTGCCCACTGGATAGGTGGGCGGGTCTCAACTACCGCACTAAGACGGCTGCCGCTATTCCCCTTTCGGGTATTTTATTTACGGCTATCAACCCGCCATTGTCAAAATGGCTGCCTGAAACAGGCATAAAAAAGCCGCGCTGACGGGGCGAATGAACCGCTTAGTGTTTAGTAGTGCGGTCATCATAAAACCTTTTAACCCAAAACGCAAGCAATAAAAAACCCACTCACCGAGTGGGTTTTTTTAGTGATTTAATTTTCTACTTTAACGGAGGTTCCGTCCTCAAACAAAACTAATTCAGGTTGGTAGTCGAAAGACAGTTCGCTGGCTGGTGTTTTGTCAAAGATTGTATCCCCAGAGATAAATTGATTGATATCATAATAACTAGTGATAAGAGTTTCACTGCCGGGGTTAATTATTCCACCGCTTTCCTCAAAGTCTTCTTTGATTTTTATTCTAAAAACATCATCACCGAACTTATCTCGAAAAACCATAAGTCCTTTTACGCCAATGATGTTTTTGTTTGAGTTGTTTTTGAATTTTAGGATGATTTTAGCGTTTTTTCCGCTGTATTTACCCTCAACGCTTTGTTTATCAATGAGTATTACGTTTACCGCATCGTTGATAGCCTTTTGCTTGGCGGCGAGTTCTTGTCTGGCTTTTTCTGCGGCAGCTTTTTCTTCGGCTTCTTTTTTAACTTTATTTTCCCGGTAGTCCTTCTCCCTTTGAATTGCCTCGCCAACGGTTATGCCGTAGGGGCTAGTAGTGCTTCCTCCGAAAGCTTGACCAAAGGCGTTAGCCATTTCCATTCGGACAAAGTAGGCAGACATTAACTGCAGATCCTCATCGGGTAGCTTTTTTAGGGCTTTTTCGTTTTTAGGTAAATCATCTAGGCTGTTGATCACAATGTCTTTGGGATCACCACATGCAGTCAAAAGCAAAGCCACACAAATAATTAACCATTTTTTCATACTATCCCTTTCATTTTCCTTGTTAAACGAAAGGCAAAGATACACCGAAACCACCAAAACTTAAAGCCTTTTTGTAGCAATTATTTTTCAGGCAGCCGTAAAGCTGCCTTTTTTATTGGAGCAAAGCCATGTCAAACCTTGAAACTAAAGTAAAAATCACAGCAAGCAACGAAACTGCAGCAGGCTTCGATGCGGCCGCAGAAAACGCCGAAAAAGCAGCAAAGCGCATTGATGCTGATGTTGCCGCGATGCAGCAGCGGTTATCGGCGGCGATGGATAAAGTTAAAGAATCTTTTGCAAGCGGCTTTCAGCTTGATTTGGGTAAGCTGAAAGACTACTCCGCACAGCAAGAGAAGTTTTTTACACACATGGCAACGCGCGGCAAACAGGTTTTTGAGCAAACCAGAACCCCGCTTGAGCAGCTGAAAAACAAACAGGCAGAATTAAACAATCTGTATAAATCAGGGGCGATTGACGCTGGAACCTACGCGCGTGCGCTAAAAAAAGCTACGGACGAACACAGGGCGGCGCAATCATCCGGCGATGGTTTGGGCGGTGTAATCGGGCGACTGAAAGGCGCGATGCTCGGATTTGTTGCCGCATACGCCACCGTTGGTGCGATAAGCGGTTTTTTTAAAGTGGCGGACGCGGCAAATCTTGCCGAAGCCCGCATGGTTCAGGCAACGCAAAGTACAGAAGATGCAGCGTGGGCGCAAACGGCATTATACGAAGCCGCGCAACGCCTGCAGGCACCTATCGGGGAGTTGCAAGGCAGCTTTTCTCGCATCAGCCGTGCCGTTTATGAAATGGGCGGCGGAGCAAAAGAGGCGGTCGTTTTAACCGAGATCCTCACCGCCACCGCCCGAATGTCCGGCGCGTCCGCAAGCGAAGCCGCCGCCAGTGCAATGCAGTTTGCTCAAGCACTGGGTTCAGGGGTGTTGCAGGGCGATGAATTGCGCAGCATTCTGGAAAATAACCAAGTTTTAGCTGGAGAGCTGGCAAAAGCTCTCGGCGTGTCCATCGGCGAACTGCGGCGCATGGGTTCGGAGGGAAAACTTACAAGTGATGTTGTCGCCAACGCCCTTTTAAGCAATGCTGACAATATCCGATCCAGCGTTTCGGAATTGCCGCAGACAGTGGGCGGAGCGTTTACGCGCATTGAAAATGCCATGACCTCGCTGGTTGATGCCTTTAATTCAGGCAGCGGTGCGGGACAATACATCATTGAGATATTCAATGCTGTTGCTGATGTTATAGATGCCGTATCGGAAGCCCTAGGCGGTACGGACAATAAATCAACGGAGCTTGGGAACAACGAAGGTGCAAAAGATTTTGGGCGCGGCGTAACGATGATTTTTGCAGGTGTTATTGCCGCCGCAAAAGCGGTGATCGATATGTTTGACGCCGTAGGCAAATCCATCGGCGCACAAGCGGCGGCATTAGACGCTTTTGTTCGCAGAGACTTTAGGGGAGCGTGGGAAATCGCGAAATCTGGAGCGAAAGACTTCGGAACAAACGCAACTAATGCCATTCTCGGCGTTGGAGACACTTACGACAATATTATCAACAGAATAAACGACAAAAAGGGCAGCATCAACCTTGGCGGCACCAAAACATTAACCGGAGAAGGCGGGGAAAAACCAGATACTAAAAACAATCGCGGCAGATCGCGCGATAACCGCGCCTCGGAATTTGCCGCCGAACTTGAAGTCCTGAAACTGCAATACGCTGAAGAGCAACGTTTGCAGGGTACGCATTATGCGTATTCAAAAACCGCAGAACTGCAATTTTGGCAAGAAAAACTGGCTTCGGTCGATAAAAACAGCAAAGCCGGTATTGATATCCGCCGCAGAATCCTCGCGGTCGAGCAGCAGATACGCGCCGAGCGCGATCAGTTGCGACAAATAGAAATCAACGGCGAACGCGCGGCGGCAGAACACGCTATTGCCATGCAACAGCAACGCGCCGATCAGATGCTTGCGCTTGGTCAAATCAACAACGAGCAGCGGCTTGAGATGCAACAGCAATTCGAGCAACAACGTTTTGAAATCGCAATGGCAGCCTTGCTTGAACGCATGGAATTAACGAAGCAAGAGGACGACCCCGTTGAAATAGCCAAACTCAACGAGCAGAAACTTGAGTTAGAGCGCGAGTTTCAGCGCAGAAAAGCAGAGATTCAAGGGAAAATTGACGTTGAGCAAGAAGACCCAATGAGAAATATTGCTCAAAACATGGAATCATCATTTGCCCAAGCTTTTCAGGGCATCTTGCAGAGAACGATGACGTTCAGGCAGGCGATGGGAAATATGTTCAGAGGAATTACCCAAGCATTCATGGCAGAGGGAACGAAAATGGTCGCCCAAGAAGCCATGATGGCGTTACGTAAAACGGCGATTTGGACGGCGTTATTCGGCACAAAAGCAGCGATGGAAACCACCGCAACAGGGGTAAGTATTGCCAACAAAACCAAAGAAACCACCACCAACGTCGGCATGTCCGCGATTGAAGCCGCAGCCGCTGCATTTAAGGCTATGGCAGGCATACCGTACGTCGGCCCTATCGTTGCCGTCGGCGCAGCCGCCGCTGCAATGGCTGCGGTCATGGGTTTAATGCGCGGCATCAGTGGCGGCGGAGGATCAAGCACATCCACAACATCAACCCGCCTCCCCTCTGCCGCAGGAGGTTGGGATATACCGGCAGGGCTAAATCCCATCACACAACTGCACGAAAACGAGATGGTGCTACCGTCCGAACACGCCGACACAATCAGAAACATGGGTAACAACGGAAGCGGCGAAAGCATCGTCATTAACGCCACCGGCGGTGATTGGATTCACAAACGCGATCTAGCGCAGCTACTTCGGCAAATGAAGAGGGATTTTAAGTTTGCATGATGGTGTCAAATTGGTGACACCGCAGCTTGGTAATAAGGCTTTCTCGGGCTGTATATAACTTCCTTTCAATAGCTTGCAAGATTGTAGCGCATTGTTTTTTAATTGAAATTAAATTAAATACATGAATGGGGTGCAAGGGGTCGAAGGTTCGAATCCTTTCACTCCGACCAAAAATAAAACGGCATTCTTGCCGTTTTTTTGTTGTCTTCCGTTTTCCTGCGATAACGCTTTGCACGGCGATAAAGTTTCTCAGAATCAGGGAACCTCTGAAAAAGTTTTTTTTAATCCCGCTCCTGTTCGACACGCATTCTGCATAACATCAATAAAACAGCCGCCATCAAATGATGGCGGCTGTTTTTTATTGCGTTGTGATGTTATTTATTCAACTCTTTGGCCAGATACAGCCACGTTTCCACCACGGTATCGGGATTTAAAGAGATGGTTTCGATGCCTTCTTCAGCCAGCCACAAGGCGAAATCGGGGTGATCCGACGGGCCTTGTCCGCAGATGCCGACGTATTTATTCAGCTTGCGGCAGGCGGAAATCGCCAGTGACAGCATGACTTTCACCGCAGGATCGCGCTCGTCAAACGTCGCGGCAATCGGGCCGCCGCTGTCGCGATCCACGCCCAAGGTCAGCTGGGTCATGTCGTTGGAGCCGATAGAGAAGCCGTCGAAGTATTGCAGGAATTGCTCCGCCAGCACGGCATTGGTCGGCAGTTCGCACATCATGATCAGGCGCAGACCGTTTTTGCCGCGTTCCAGACCGTTGTCTTTCAAAGCGCGCACCACGGCTTCGGCTTCTTTCAGAGTGCGGACAAACGGAATCATGATTTCGACGTTGGTCAAGCCCATGTCGTCGCGCACGCGTTTCAAAGCGCGGCACTCGAGGTCGAAACAGGCGCGGAAGTCTTCGGACACATAACGCGCCGCACCACGGAAGCCGATCATCGGGTTTTCTTCATGCGGCTCGTACAGACGGCCGCCGATCAAGTTGGCGTATTCGTTGGATTTGAAATCCGACATGCGCACGATGACTTTTTTCGGATAAACCGAAGCCGCCAAGGTCGCAACGCCTTCGGTGATTTTATCGACAAAAAATTCCACCGGATTGGCATAACCGGCGATGCGGTCACGGATCACGTTTTGCAAATCGCTGTCTTGCTCGTCAAATTCCAACAATGCTTTGGGGTGAATGCCGATTTGGCGGTTGATGATGAATTCCATCCGCGCCAAGCCGATGCCTTCGCTGGGCAACGAAGCAAAACCAAATGCCAGCTCGGGGTTACCCACGTTCATCATGATTTTTACGGGCGATGCCGGCATATTGCCCAGCTCCAAATCCACCACTTCCACGTCCAGCAAACCTTCGTAAATCAAGCCGGTATCGCCTTCCGCGCAGGAAACCGTGACTTCTTGCCCTTCTTGCAAAGTACGCGTGGCGTCGCCGCAGCCGACCACGGCGGGAATGCCCAATTCACGCGCAATGATCGCGGCGTGACAGGTACGGCCGCCACGGTTGGTGACAATCGCCGAAGCGCGTTTCATCACCGGCTCCCAATCCGGATCGGTCATGTCGGTCACGAGCACGTCACCGGCTTTGACGCTGTCCATTTCGGAGGCATCGGAAATCAAGCGCACACGGCCTTGTCCGACTTTTTGTCCGATGGCGCGGCCTTCGCACAGGATTTTGGATTTGTTTTTGATGTTGTAACGGCGCAGGGTGTCCATGTGCGTTTCTTGCGATTTCACGGTTTCGGGACGTGCTTGCAGAATGTAAATCTTGCCGTCCACGCCGTCACGACCCCATTCCACGTCCATCGGGCAGCCGTAATGCGACTCGATGGTCAGGGCGTATTGCGCCAATTCGGTGATTTCCGCATCGCTGATCGCGAATTGTTTACGCCGGGTCGGTTCGACATCGACCACTTTCACCGAACGGCCGGCTTGCGCTTCGTCGGTGAAAATCATTTTGATCAGTTTTGAACCCATCACCTTACGCAAAATCGCAGGTTTGCCTGCTTTTAACGTCGGTTTGTGGACGTAAAATTCATCAGGATTAACCGCACCTTGCACCACGGTTTCGCCCAGACCATAAGAAGCGGTCACAAACACCACTTGGTCAAAACCCGATTCGGTGTCGATGGTGAACATCACGCCCGACGCGCCCGAATCCGAACGCACCATGCGCTGCACACCGGCAGAAAGCGCGACCACGTCATGCTCAAAACCTTTGTGCACGCGGTAAGAAATCGCGCGGTCATTATACAACGACGCGAATACGTGGTGCATGGCTTCTTTGACGTTGTCGTAGCCGTTGATGTTCAGGTAGGTTTCTTGCTGACCGGCAAACGAAGCGTCGGGCAAATCCTCAGCCGTGGCGGAAGAGCGCACCGCAACCGAAATTTGATCGGTACCGGCATCGGCGACCATTTTGTCCCACGCGCCTCTCAATTCGTCTTCGAGTTTTTGCGGAAAAGGCGTGTCAATAATCCATTGGCGGATTTCTTTACCGACACGTGCCAGTTCGGACACGTCGTCCACGTCCAGCTCTTTCAATGCCGCAGAAATGCGCTCGTGTAAATGCTCATGCGATAAAAAAGCACGAAATGCCTCGGCAGTTGTGGCGAAACCGCCCGGCACGCGCACGCCTTTTTCAGTCAATTGACTGATCATCTCGCCTAAAGAGGCATTTTTGCCGCCGACGCGCTCGACATCGGTCATGCGCAAATTCTCGAACCAAATCACATAGTTGTCTGACATAATCATATTCCGCTGTAGTTATTGGAAAAAATCGGATAAAAAACTACGGTATTTTAGCCGTTTGACGGTTTTATGTCATGTCTAATCTGGTTTTATCCGCAGATGTTGCCGTTGCCAAAATAGAAGTTTTTGAATCCTATGATTTTTTAAGCCGTCAGTAGTGCTTTTGCTTGTTACAGGCATATTTATCGCGCGCTATGCGCTTGACAGTTTATCGTAAAATTCTGTATATTCTCGAATTCTCAAAACGGAGAACTGGCCGAGTGGTCGAAGGCACACCCCTGCTAAGGGTGCATACGGGCAAAACCTGTATCGAGGGTTCGAATCCCTCGTTCTCCGCCAAGATACAAAAACAGCTGCTTTTTATAAGCAGCTGTTTTTATTTGGCATTTCCATATTAAACACTCAAGATGATCTTTCAGGCAGCCTGAGACCTTTGCAAAAATCCATCCTGCGGCGCATTTCTTTGAGATGCGCTCCTCGAAAGCTTGCCTATCTGCATGATATGTCTGCGCTTCCTGCGGTGCTATCTCTGCGAACTGCATCCACATGACGGGCTTTTGCAAAGGTCTCAGTCTGATTACGGTCTCATCGGCATCGCCGCAGGATTCGCTATATAATCGCAAGCTTTGTCTCCCTTACCCTGCTCCATGAACACTGCCGAATTATTGCATTTTGACCGTCATCACGTGTGGCACCCTTACGCTTCGGTGATTGACCCTTTGCCGGTTTATCCCGTGGCGCGTGCCGACGGTGTGTGGCTGACCTTGCATGACGGCACGCGGCTGCTTGACGGGATGTCGTCGTGGTGGTGTGCGGTGCATGGTTACAATCATCCGCGTCTGAATGAGGCTTTACGCGCGCAATCGGAAAAAATGGCGCACGTGATGTTCGGCGGGCTGACCCATGAACCGGCGGTAGGCTTGGCACAAGACTTGTTGCAGCTTGCGCCGCAGGGCATGGACAAGGTGTTTTTTGTCGATTCGGGTTCGGTCGCGGTGGAAGTGGCGATGAAAATGGCCTTGCAGTACCACCACGCACGCGGCGAACGCGCGCGCACCCGTTTTGCCACGCCGCGCGCGGGCTATCACGGCGACACTTTCCATGCGATGTCGGTGTGCGATCCCGTGAACGGTATGCACGCTTTGTTTTCAGGCAGCCTGCCTGCACAATATTTCCTGCCGCAACCGCCGATTCGCTTTGACGGCGAATGGTCGGACGATGCGATGCAGCCGATGCGTGAGCTTTTTGCCGCGCACGGCGGGGAAATTGCCGCGCTGATTCTGGAGCCGATTGTGCAAGGCGCGGGCGGTATGTGGTTTTATCACCCCGAGTATTTGCGTGCGGCGCGTAAGCTGTGCGATGAACACGGCATTGTGTTGATTTTTGACGAAATCGCTACCGGTTTCGGGCGCAGCGGACGTTACTTTGCGGCGGAACACGCGCAAATTACGCCCGACATCATGTGCGTCGGCAAAGCTTTGACCGGCGGTTATTTGACCTTGGCGGCGGTTTTGACGAGCGCGGAAATGGCGCGCACGATTTGCAGCGGCGAAGCGGGCGCGTTGATGCACGGGCCGACGTTTATGGCCAATCCACTGGCGTGTGCGGTGGCGCGTGCCTCCTTACGGCTTCTGCAGGAAAACGACTGGCACACCCAAGTGCACAACATCGAGACCGCCTTGCGGCAAGGATTATCCCCTGCGCGTGAACTGGCGGCGGTGGCAGACGTGCGCGTACTGGGCGCCATCGGCGTGATCGAACTGAAATACCCCGTCAATATGGCGAGCCTGCAACCGCGCTTGGTGCGCCACGGCGTGTGGGTGCGTCCGTTTGGGCGTTTGGTGTACGTGATGCCGCCGTTTGTGATGAGCGAGGCGGAAATCGTCCTATTGAGCCGCGCCATCTTGGCGGCATTGCATGAAGAATATTCCTTATGAACGATCCTTTTTACGCCGCGCAACTGCAAGCATGGGAGCGCAGCGCGCATTTACGCAGGCTGCCTGAAGATTATCCCGACGGGTTGTGGATTCGTCGCGGCGAGCAATGTTTATGGAATTTAAGCGGTAACGACTACCTCGGCTTCGCCGCCGATCAAGACGCACAACAGGCGGCAGCACAAGCGGCGGCGGGTCTGCCTTTGACCGCGTCCTCATCGCGTTTGCTCACCGGCAATCATGCCGCCGCCGAGGCGCTGGAGCAGGATTTGGCACAAGCCTATCGCCGTCCGGCATTGTTGTTCAACAGCGGTTACCACGCCAATTTGGGGTTGATTCCTGCGCTGTTTGGCAAGGAAACGTTGATTCTGGCGGATAAAGCCGTGCACGCCAGCA
Source organism: Neisseria sp. (assembly GCA_030538055.1). GTDB lineage: Bacteria > Pseudomonadota > Gammaproteobacteria > Burkholderiales > Neisseriaceae > RGIG9985. The sequence continues at coordinate 37,308 of JAUNUS010000011.1, read as the reverse complement.
TGATTGACGGCATCCGTTTGAGTGCGGCGAAACATCTGCGTTTTCGTCATAACGACATCGCGCATTTGCGAAGTTTGATCGAAAAACATCAACATCAATTTCGCACCATTGCCATCCTCACCGAAAGCGTGTTCAGCATGGACGGCGACCTTGCCGACCTGCCCGCGCTCGCGGCATTGAAACGCGAATTTCCGCACATCATGCTGTACGTGGACGAAGCGCACGGTTTCGGCGTGTACGGGCGCGACGGTTTGGGCGTGGCGCAAGCCACGGATACGCTGCCTGAAATCGACATCATCACCGCCACTTTCGGCAAAGCCGCAGCATCTTACGGCGCGTTTGCCATCCTCTCGCCGTCACTGAAAGCGTATGCGGTCAATCGCGCCCGCACTTTGATTTTCAGCACCGCACTACCTGCCGCCCAAGTTGCGGTCAGCCGCGCCATGTTTGCCCGCGTGCAGTCCGCCCGTGCCGAACGCGAACGCCTGCATCGGCTTGGCCAAATCTTCAGGCAGCATCTGCACGCGCCCGACGGTGCGCCGCACATCGTGCCGCAAATCATCGGTACGGACGCGGACACCGCCGCTTACGCGCACAAACTGCAAGGGCACGGGTTTTATTGCCTGCCGATCCGCCCGCCCACCGTCCCCGTCGGCACGGCGCGGATTCGCTTTTCACTTAATGCTGCGCTGCCTGAAGCAGCATTGCAAGATTTGCTGGCGATCGTGAGCGCATGAACAATACCTTATTGATTCAACAACGCTTTCAGGCAGCCTTGGCGCATTATGATGAACACGCGCTGGCGCAACAGCGCATCGCGCAACGCCTGCTGGAACTGCTGCCTGCACGCGATTATGCACGGGTGCTGGAGTTGGGCTGTGGCAGCGGCGGATTCACGCGGCTGCTGTATCGACACATCGGCGTGGCGGAATGGTATGTGAATGATTTGAATCAAGAAAGCAATACCGCGCTGCAAACCCTTTTCAGGCAGCCTTATACCTTTCTGACGGGTGATGCCGCACAGATTGCTTTTCCCGAAAACTGCGACCTCATCTGCGCCGCTTCCTGTCTGCAATGGATTGGCGATATGCCTGCGCTGCTGGCAAAAATATCCGCCGCGCTCCAACCGAACGGGATTGTGCTGTTCAACACTTTCACCGCCGATAATCTGCACGAAATCAAGACCCTGACCGGACAGGGTTTACACTATCCGTCACGGCAAACATGGCAAAAATGGTACGCGCCGCACTTTACCCTGCACGCCTGCCACGACGAAAAAATCGTACTGTCTTTTGATGATGCGCGTGACGTGCTGCGGCATCTGCAAAAAACCGGCGTTACCGCCGCCGGCGAATACCGCTGGACACGCGGCAAACTCGCCGCTTTTGAACGCGACTACCGCGCCCGTTTTCATCATAACGGTCAATTCAGCCTGACGTACACGCCGCGTTATTTTGTGTTGGAAAAACGCGGATAAACACCTTTCAGGCAGCCTGAAAACCTTAAGGAACCTCTGCTTTCACGATATAATGCCCGACTTTGACAAAAGGCGGTTTGGATTCATATGTGGAATATTGTGTGGTGCGTGGCGTGCAGCGTGGCGGTGTCGGTATTGCTGAAAGTGGCACGGCGGCAGAAGATTGTGCTGGAGCAGGCGATTGCGATGAATTATATCGTGGCGGCGGTTTTGTGTTGGGTGCTGTTAAAGCCTACCCTGCCCGCTTCGCCGGCAACATGGTCTAAGCTGCCGTGGGAAGTGTTTTTGGGTTTGGGCGTATTGCTGCCGAGCATTTTTGTGGTGATGGGGCGTGCGGTGGAGCGTGCCGGCATGGTGCGTGCCGATGCGGCGCAGCGTTTGTCTTTGTTTTTGCCGATTGTCGCCGCGTTTACGGTGTTTGGCGAACGCATCACCCAAATGCGCCTGATCGGCGTGGTGCTGGCTTTGGTTGCGCTGGTTTGCTTGTTGATCAAAAACAACGGCGGCAAAAAATCGGGCGGCTTCGGCGCGTTGTTGCTGCTGTTGGGCGTGTGGTGCGGTTACGGCGTGATCGATATTCTGTTCAAACAGCTTGCCCGCGGTGGCGCGGCGTTTGCCGATAATCTGTTTTTGGTGTTCCTGCTGGCTTTGGTCATCATGTGGCTGTATGTTTTACTGACCCGCCCGCGCTTTAACCTCGGCAGCATGGTCGGCGGTGCGCTGCTCGGCGTGTTGAATTTTTTCAATATCCTGTTTTACATCAAAGCGCATCAAGCTTTTCACAATAATCCCAGCTTGGTGTTTGCCGCGGTCAACGTCGGCATCATCGCCGTGGCCACCTTAATCGGCACTTTACTGTTCAAAGAAAAACTCAATCGTCTGAACATTGCCGGCTTGGTGTTGGCGGTGTGTGCGATGGCGGTGCTGTTTTACGGCAACACTTTGTTGAAGTTTGCAGGGTAAGTCATGCATACCGAACGATACGTTCGGCATTTTGAAACGGGTCAAGCATCAATAGGCTTCGCAGCGGTTTTTGTTGTCTTGCTTACCGCACAATTGCACATTGCCGTTATGATCGACTTCCAAATAACGCTCTTCGGTTTTTTGATAGCTTGCCACGGGTTGTGCCCGTAAACGGTAGCCGTCACTCATTTCGCCTTTGGCTTGAGAAGTAAAACCAATACTGAAATACGCGCTGGCGGTGTGCGGCAAGGTCGGCCATTGGGTGGAATTTTTCTTGAATCGCCCGTGCTTGGCGTAATGCTGCTCCATAAAATGCACGTTTTCGAGCAGCAGGCTGCGTGCTTCTTCCAAGCGGGCTTTTCTGACTTGGGCTTGATAGCTCGGTACGGCAATCGCGACGATAATGCTCAAAACCGCGATGGTGATCATCAATTCGATGAGGCTAAAACCTGAATGATTACTCATGCTTTCTCCTATCGTCAAAAAAAGGCTGCCTGAAAGCTTCAGGCCAGCCTGTTTAATCCGTCATTATTCTTTATTCCAATAACCCCACCACGGATTCTTTTTCGGGTCTTTCCAGCCGCTGCGTAAATACGGGCTGTCCGGATAGCTGGCTTCCAGCACACGGCGCGTGTCCGCACTGAGGGAAGCTTGCTCCATTTTATCGTAAGCCGTCATCATCATCGCCAAGGCTTCTTCGACAAACGGCGTGTTGCGAAACTCTTTGACCACGTTTTGCGCACGGTTGGCGGCCGCCAGATACGCACCGCGCTTCATGTAATAACGCGCCACCGCCATTTCGTGTCCGCCTAAAGCATTGACGATTTTGGTCATGCGTTCGGTGGCGTCGGGCACATAACGGCTGTTCGGATAACGTTCCACCAAATGGGCAAAGGCGACATAAGCATCGCGGTTCGCACTCGGATCGCGATCCGACCAGTCTTGCGATGCCAGTTTGTTCATGAACGATTTATCTTCGTTAAACAACACCAGACCTTTCAGATACTGCATATAATCCATATCCGGATGGTTCGGGTAATTTTTCTCGAACTGGGCAATCGCCGCCAAGGCTTGTTCTTTTTCCTCATCCAGATAATAGGCGTAAGCCGTATCCATTTGCGCTTGCTGCGCGAAACGCCCGTAAGGGTAGCGCGATTGCAATAATCCGTACAATTTGACGGCGCGGGTATAATTGGCATTATCCAGCTCGCCGCGCGCTTCGGTGTAAAGCTTATCGACCGACCAGTTTTGCGTGATTTGGGCATCGGTGTCACCGCCAGTGGCGGCACAACCGCCCAATCCGAGCAACACGATCATTAACAAAAGATATTTTTTCATGGACTACTCACAAGAGATTGACGAAGCGGATTATAACGAAGAATCCGAAAATGGGGCAGAAATTCAGCTGGAGATTCCGCATGAATATGCCGGTTTTCGTCTGGATGCGGCCTTGGCGGCATTATTGCCCGACTTTTCGCGGGCGCGTTTAAGTGCCTGCATCAAAGACGGCGCGGTCACGCTCAACGGCAACAACGCTCCGCCCAAAACCCGCCTCATCGGTGGTGAAAGCATCAAACTTACCATCACTCCGAGCGAGGAAGTGGGCGCATTCGCCGCCGAGGACATTCCTTTGAACATCGTGTACGAAGACGATGCGGTGCTGGTGCTGGACAAGTCTGCCGGTTTGGTGGTGCACCCTGCGGCGGGCAATTGGTCGGGCACGCTGCTTAATGCGCTCTTGTTTCACCGCCCTGCTTTGCGCGAAGTACCGCGCGCCGGCATCGTACACCGTTTGGACAAAGACACTTCGGGCTTGCTGGTGGTGGCCAAAACCATTGCCGCGCAAACCCATCTCGTGCGCCAATTGCAGGCGCGCAGCGTCAAACGCATTTACCGCGCGATTGCCAACGGGCTTATCCCTTACGACGGCAAAATCGAAACCTTAATCGGGCGCAATCCGCACAACCGCCTGAAAATGGCAGTGCTGAAATTCGGCGGCAAAGAAGCGATCACCCATATCACGGTGCTGGAACGTTTTGCCGCGCATACTTATGTCGAATGCGCGCTGGAGACGGGGCGCACCCATCAAATCCGCGTTCACCTGCGCGAAGCCGGACATCCGCTGGCAGGCGATCCGCTTTACGGTAATCCGCGCCATCCGTGCGATGATGCGATCAAAGACCTGGTCAAAAACCTGCACCGCCAAGCCTTGCACGCGCATCGTTTAAGCTTTATTCACCCGAGCAGTGGCGAGGAAATGTCTTTTCAGGCAGCCTTACCTGAAGACATGAAAACACTGCTGGCGGCATTGCGCGGGGAATTTGAACTGCACGGTGCAGGTGCTGCGTATGACGACAGCGCGGACGACTGCGACGATGACGATGATGACGGCGTAGAAGTGATTTATGTGCGGGAATAATCTTTCAGGCAGCCTGAAAGATGAATTTTTATTGCCTCAAATAGGCAGCATTTTGAGAACGTGATAAGATTCATTTTTTATGAATGATTAGCGAGGTCAGCCATGAGCACCATCGGTCAACATCCTTTTTTATCGTTTGCCTTCCGTCCGTTTTACTTGCTGGCGGCTCTGTTTGCGGCAGGGGCGATTTTATTGTGGGCGGGCGGATTTCAGGGCGCGCCTGAAGTGTCGGGCTTTTTATGGCACGCACGGGAAATGGTGTGGGGCTACACCGGTGCCATTATTGTCAGCTTTTTACTGACCGCAGTCGCCACGTGGACGGGACTGCCGCCATTGCGCGGCATCCCGTTGGCATTGTTGGTATTGCTGTGGTTGCTGGCGCGAGCCGGTTTGTACTTACCGCATGGTTTGAGCATCAGCGCGGTGGCAAGCGGTGTGTTTTATTTGGCATCGGTGATCATTTTTGCTTATCCGATCATCAAAACCCGTAACCGCCGCAATTACCTGCCGATTGCCGCCCTGCTTTTGTTTGGCATCACCGGAGCGTGTTTTGACGGCGTGTTGCTCGGCGGACAAGGCGATATTTTGAACGCATTGTTTGCCGGTACGGTCATGGTGGCCGCAATCATCGGCTTTGTCGGAATGCGCGTGATTCCGTTTTTTATCGCACGGCGTTTGAGCGTAAAACAAGTGGCCTCGCCGCAATGGGTGATGCTCGCCGGTTTGTTGATGCCCGCGCTGGCGGTGGTGCTGCTGTTAAGCAGTACTTTGCCTTATGCGGTGACGGCTTTATGTATTGCCACCGGTATTTTATTTCTGATTCAACTGATACGCTGGTGGGAACGCGGCGTGTTAAGTGAGCCTTTATTGTGGATTTTGTTTATCGGCTTCGGCTTCACCGGTTTGGGTTTGATCGCTTTCGGTTGGACGTACACTTTTGCGCCGTTCTATTTAAGTGCCGCCACGCATTTGATCACGGTGGGCGGCATCGGCGTGATGACCTTGGGCATGATGGCGCGTACCGCGCTGGGACACACCGGACGCGCGATGAAACTCAGCACACCCATGCCCTTGGCATTTTGCTTAATGAGCGCGGCGGCACTGGTGCGCCCGCTGGCATTTATTGATCCTACGCCGACATCGCCGTGGTATTACATCGGCGTACACGGCGCAGGAACATTGTTCGCACTGGCTTTGCTGCTGTTTGTGTACCGTTATTTGCCTTATTTATGGCAAGAACGGGCGGACGCGAAAAACAATGAATTGAAGATTGTTCGGTAAATCGTTTAACCGTGTCATACCCCAACCGCACCTTAATCTTTGAGGTGCGGTTTGTTTTATCGTAGGTATTACCGTTTTTTTATAAAAATAAGCACCTTACCAACTTTCAGGCAGCCTGCAACAATTCCCCCAACACCGTAAAACCCTGCTGCAACATCGGGCGCACCTTACCGTTATGAAACGCGGCGGCAGGGTGAAACAGCGGCAGCAAGGTAAAGCGCAAATCGCCGTCGTTCACCGTAAACGGCTGCGCGTGCACTTGGCTGATTTTCAGTTTGGGCAAAAAAGCATTCAGGCTGACCCGTCCCAGCGTCACCACGATTTTCGGGCGCAGTGCGTGCAATTCTTCCAGCAGCAAAGGATAAAACGCCGCGATTTCCTCACGATTAGGTTCACGTTCCGGCGGGCGAAATTTGACCACATGCGTCAGATAAACCGCTTCGCGGGATAAGCCGATCGACTGCAACAAACTTTCCAAATAACGCCCGCTCGCACCGCTAAAAGGCTTGCCGCCGAGCATTTCCTGTTCACCCGGCACATCGGCAACCAACACAATCCCGTGCTCCATGCTGCCGCTGCTCGGTGCCAAATCGCAGCCGAAGCGTTGCGCCAATTCTTCCGCCAATACCGTCATGTCGAGATTTCCTTAAAATTCATCAGGTGAGATTGTACCGTTATTTCTTTTCAGGCAGCGTTTTTACCGTTTCCGATTTGCCCACGCCGCACGCTTCCTCTAGAATGACGTGTTATTTTTTTGATGCTGATAAAAGGGAAAATCATGGGTCAGTTCAACCCGATGTACGTTACGTTTGCCGTGTATCTGATCACGGTATTGTTGATCGGCATGGCGGCGTATTACGCCACGCGCAACTTTGGCGATTATATTTTGGGCGGGCGGCGTTTGGGCAGCTTTGTCACCGCCATGTCCGCCGGTGCGTCCGATATGTCGGGCTGGCTGTTAATGGGTTTGCCCGGTGCGATTTATATAGCCGGCTTGAGCAAAGCGTGGATTGCGATCGGCCTGACCGTCGGCGCGTATTTCAACTGGCTGCTGGTGGCAGGACGACTGCGTGTGCACACCGAATTCAACAACAACGCTTTGACGCTGCCTGAATACTTCGCGCAGCGTTTCGGCGAACACGGCAAGCTGCTGAAGGTGATTGCCGCCTCGATTATCCTGATTTTCTTCACCCTGTATTGCGCCTCGGGCGTAGTGGCGGGCGCACGTTTGTTCCAAAGCCTGTTTAATCTGGACTACACCACCGCGATGTGGCTGGGCGCGGGCGCGACCATTCTTTACACCTTTATCGGCGGCTTTCTCGCGGTCAGCTGGACCGACACCATTCAGGCATCGTTAATGTTTTTTGCTCTGCTGGTAACGCCGATCATGGTGTATTTAAGCTTGGGTGGCGCGGCAGAAGTCAATCTCGCCATCAGCGCCGCCGCCGCTACCTCTGGTAAGGAGTACAGCAGCTTGTTTTTCGGCACCGGCATCATCGGTATCATCAGCGCGGCGGCATGGGGCTTGGGCTATTTCGGACAACCGCATATACTGGCGCGCTTTATGGCGGCGGATAAAGTCTCTTCATTGAAAAAAGCACGTCGCATCGGCATGACGTGGATGATTTTGTGCTTGGCCGGTGCGGTGGCTGCCGGTTATTTCGGCATCGCCTACTTCACCACCCACCCCGAACACGCCACCGTGATGGAAGGCAATCCCGAACGCGTCTTCATGGCGCTGGCGACGATTTTGTTCAATCCGTGGATTGCGGGCATTATCCTATCGGCGATTTTGGCCGCGATCATGAGCACCTTAAGCTGTCAGCTGCTGGTCTGCTCCAGCGCGATCACTGAAGACTTCTACAAAGGCTTCTTACGCCCCGATGCTTCGCAAAGCGAACTGGTATGGATTGGCCGCTGCATGGTGCTGGCGGTGGCCGTGGTGGCACTGATCATCGCTGCCGATCCGGAAAGCCGCGTGTTAGAACTGGTGGAATATGCTTGGGCGGGCTTCGGCGCGGCGTTCGGACCGGTCATTTTGCTCTCGGTACTGTGGAAACGCATGACCGCCAAGGGCGCATTGGCCGGTATGATCGCCGGCGCACTCACGGTAATCCTCTGGAAATCGTTGAGCGGCAGCGCCTTATACGAAATCATCCCCGGCTTTATCGCTTGCGCACTGGCAATCATCATCGTCTCTTTATTGGACACGGCGAATCCGCAAATACAACAACGCTTTGACGAAGCCGATGCCGCATACCGAGAAGCGGTGAAATAAATCTTTACAACAAGGCGTTCAGGCAGCCTGAACGCCGATAAACCATCCGATCATAGGTTAAAATTTTGCCCCTCTTCCTTTACGGGAATATCAAATGTCTCAAAACAAAGTATTCCGACCTGACATTCAAGGCTTAAGAGCACTGGCCGTCTTATCGGTCATGATCTTTCACTGTAATCGGGAATGGCTGCCGGGTGGTTATGTCGGCGTTGATATTTTCTTTGTGATTTCGGGTTATTTGATCACGGATATTTTGCTGAAATACCTGTCGCAGGATATGCCTTGGCGCACAAGTTTAAGCAAGTTTCTTAAAAGCAGGATTTTAAGAATTCTTCCGGCATATTTCTTCTTATTAATTGTCGTTTCATTTTTTTCAGCCATCTGGCTGACACCGGTAGATTTTGCATATTATCAAGACTCATTGCGTAAAGCTTCTTGGTTTCAATCCAATGCTTATTTCGCCCACTTCAGCGATTATTTTGCACCGAACGCCAACGAATTACCACTACTGCACACCTGGTCACTGGCCATTGAAATTCAGTTTTATTTGATTATTCCCTTATTCATATTGGCAGTGCCCAAAAAACATCTGTATTGGCTGATACCTCTGCTGTTGGTTATACTTACCGCTTTCGCAGAATTTCTGTTAAGCAGTAAAGCAGATCAAAAACAAATCGTTTATTTTCAGCTAACCTCAAGAATACCGGAATTTCTGGTTGGGTCTTGCATCGCTCTTTTAAAAAATCATTCGACCTTAAAAAACAACCCTGATTCTCCTACTCATTTTCTTTCTCTTCTAGGCGTCACATTTATTTTTATTGCTTTCCTGTTCTTTAGCGAAAAAACTCCTTTCCCTGGATTGGCAGCCCTGTTGCCAACAAGTGGTGCGGCCATGATCATATTGGGAAACAGCAAATCCATCATCGCCAAAATTCTTTCAACCAAATTTCTGGTTTGGGTGGGTACAATCTCCTACTCTTTATACCTATGGCATTGGCCTATTTTGGCTTTTATGCGCTATTACACCTACACAGAAAAATTGACAATGGGATGGATAATCATGTATTGGGTTATGTCATTTTTATTGGCATCTTTTTCTTATTACTTTGTTGAGGAATTTTTTCGCAGAAAAAGTTTTAGACAAAGGAAAGTGGCTTGGTCACTGTTATTTGCCAGCATGGTCGCCAGTGCTGATGGCAATATTACCGAGAGCGTATCCAAGAAAGTATCCGCAGATACACTTCCGATTGCCTATACACGCTATGCCGACCCCAACCTTATCTGCCACGGGAAAATCGTCGGTAACTGTATCCAAGGTAAAAAAACATCGGAAACAGATATTTTATTGATTGGCGACTCTCATGCCGCAATGTTGAACAACTTCTTTCATTTTATTGGTGAGCAAGAAGGTTTTTCAGTCAAAGTCATTACCGCCAGCAGCTGTGTTCCGATTGAGGGTTTTGACACCGGTGATCTCCAACCCGCTGCCAAACAGGCATGCCTTAACCAAATTCAAGCCGTCAAGCAGCATCTCGATAAGTCAAAAATCATATTCCTCACCGGCTATTACGACTATCAGCTTAAAAACCCTTTATTTTTAAGCACGGTAGAGCATTTTTTACAAAAAACGCAAGAGAATCATCAAAAAGTATATATCCTCTCTGACATTCCATTTTTCAAAGAATTTAATCCTCAGCGGGAAAAACATTTTACACACTCGCTTAAACTTCCACCCAAAGGGAAAGTATCATTAGGAAACTATAAAAAAGCCAATCTGACCATAAAAAACATTGCAAAAAAATACGGTAACGCTACCTATATCGATTTAACCACTTTACCTCTTTTTAAAAATGCGCCCTATTATCAAGGTGATTTGGTTTATTACGATCAACATCATTTGAATGAAATCGGTGTCCAGCATTATGCAAAACAGGCGGCATCCATCCTAAAAAACAAAGTAACAAATCGATAAAACCTTTTTAATAACCACACACTCATCACCATGAATACCTTAACCGAAAAACTGCAACGCTTACCCGACACCCGTCCTTACCCCGAAACCCCGACCAAAAACGATGCCTTGCGTCAGGCAGCGGACATTGTGGCGAACACTTCGGCAGCACAGGTCAAGCTCGCGCAAGAGCAGTTGGACACCGGTATTCACGCGATGTTGGCGCAAAATCACTATTTGTCTTTGTCGGTGGCATTGTCGATGATTGAATCACCTGCACAATATCGTGTGTTGTGGCAGGCTTTATGCAAGGCTTTAAGTCCGCACGCGGCGCAAGAAGTGCAATGGCTGGCGTTTCCCGTGGTGGTGGTGATTGGCGCGGAACGTTCAGGCAGCCTGAAACAAGATTTGCCGCAAGCCGCCTTGAATCAAACCTTGAAACAATACGGCGTGATTGACCCCGATACGCTGACATGGCTGCCGCAGCTTCTGGACGCGGAGGATATATCGCGCATTTCCGCCGGCGATTGGTATGCTGCCAAACAAGATTTAACCGCCGCGCAAAACTTTGCAGGCAGCCTGTCGGGCGCAGCTTTATCTTATGAATCGGGACAGGAAGTCCGCTTGGTGTATGCGCTGGCCTACGGCACGAATGCGGCATTGCGCGAGGCGGCAGGTAAAAATCTCGGCGAAGCCGCCCTGCCCCTGATGCAAGTCTGGCAAGAACACCTCACCGCCGACGGACTGACCGTATTTGCCAATCCCTTAAATGCCGACCTGCCCGCCGCCGCCCAAATGCACGCCGACACCATGCGCCGCCGCATGGCGTGCGACGTTTTCACCGCCAACGCCATCCGCTCACTGCGCCTGCAACACCCCCGCGTCGGCGTGATCATTGCCGCACGCGACGGCGGCGAACTGCTGTTTTCTTTCCAAACCACCGAACCATGCAATGTGCCGCCGCTGAACTTCCACTGGCACCTCGCCCCTAGCGAAGAAATCCCGCTGGTACTGCAAAACTTTATCGACCTGCTCGCCGAATGCCGCATGGAGCAAGTACGCATTGTGCAAGATATTTTATTCGCGCAAGAACCTATTCCGCTTTACCAAGAAGCCGTCGCTATGCGCGGATTCAATCCTTTCTTTCCGGAAAATACGGAAGCATAAAACGGCTTGGGAACTTCTGAACAACTCTGGCGAGTGGATTTGGCTGCTATTTTTTTGGCAGACAAGGAGCACATTTAGGGCAATAGTGGTTCTATTGCCCTAAATGTGGGACGCAGTATGACGAAGAAAGAGCAGTTAAAGCCACCGTCATGAGTTGCTCAAAAGTTCCCTTAAGGCTGCCTGAAAACAAAACGAGCCTTGGATAATACCAAGGCTCGTTTTGGGTGTATTAAAACACTTTAAATAATACCGGTATTGCTCGTACTCTCAATATTAACCCAATAATCCGTGCTGATTTGTTGTGCATACTGCTGCATCTGTTCAGACGTAGATAGCGTACCGTCCTGCTGTACTGTAAATGTTGCCATTACAGTAGCTAGGCGTTCTGCTTGTGATGATGTCAATATCTGACCTGAAACCGAGAATTCCTCAATTTGTCGATCGGCACTGGCATACCAATCTTTAACTGTCACGCTATCACTAGTCTCCAAATTACTGACTTCCAAATCATTACCGGACTGGCGAAACCACAAATCTTCTACACCAATATCACCCTCAAATTTCACCACATCTTTGGCATTGCGCTCATTGACGTAATGGGCACTGTTGGTGCCGTATTCGATAATGGTGTCTTTGCCGTCACCTTTATTGAAGAGATAAACGTCACCGGAGTTATCCCAATACGTACCGGAAGTCTGCAGTACATCATCACCCGTTCCGCCGATAAAGATGCCGTGACCGGTTAAGGTGTCATTACCCGCGCCGCCGTCCAGTATGTTGTAGCCCGAATTGTCGGTAAGCGTGTCGTCTCCGTCTCCGCCCTCGAGGCGGTCATCGCCGGCATCGCCTTTGAGTATGTCGTTACCTGCGCCACCGTACAGTATGTCATCACCGTTACCGCCATTGAGCGTGTCGTTGCCGTCTCCGCCATACAGTGTATCGTTGCCGTTATACCCGTTCAGCGTGTCGTCTCCTCCGTGTCCGGTCAGTACGTCAATCCCTGCCCAGCCTTGGATGGTCTCGTTACTTTCGCTGCCAACGCGGTATTCATGGAAGATTTGATTTTGCAGATAGGCGACATCCCATTGCGTGCCATCGGCAAACTGAAATTCTTCTATCCAACGGTCAGAACTGGCAAACCAGTCTTTAATCGTCAGTTGGTCATGATCATTCAGTTGCAGCAGCAGATGATTGCCATCACGAATAATAAGAATGTCGGCGGCATTGATGCCTTCGCCAAATTTCACCACATCTTTGGCATTGCGCTCATTGACGTAATGGGCACTGTTGGT
>JAUNUS010000011.1:2547-24380 GCA_030538055.1 Neisseria sp. | reverse complement strand
TACCTGCGCCACCGTACAGTATGTCATCACCGTTACCGCCATTGAGCGTGTCGTTACCGTCTCCGCCGTATAACATATCGTTGAGCGAACTGCCGTTCAATACATCATTTCCGGCATCTCCAAGTTGAATCACACCTTTACCCAAAGCCTCCGCCCATTCGTTTAAAAGCTGATTCTCCTTTGCATAATCAATGTATTGGGTAAATAAAGTATGCGCCTCTTGCCACTGCATACCATCAGGCTGAACAGCAATCCACTCTCCCAAGTCAATAAAAGCTTTTTTGGGGTCTGTGGCAAACACTTGCTCAAAGGCTGCCTGAACACCGGTGAAGTCAAGCGTAAACTTGCCGTCGATAACCGCAAAAGAAATTTGATCAAGATAAGGTTTTAAGCGCGTTTGGGTAAGCAGTGCAAAATAAATATTATCGCTCAAGTCTTGATAAGTTTTTTCAATCACATCCACCACATGCTTTGCGTAAGCCTCACCACGGTAATACAACTGTTCGGTTCGAATACCCGAGAAAGCATCAAGAATACTTATCTTAGGCATAGCACGTTCAAACTCGGCAAGAAAGGGATAAATAGAAATATGTTCCACTCCACCGGGTCTTACTGCAATCGCACCAGACGAGCCTCCATGTATAAGATTAACAGCCTCCATCAACGGTGCTTTATACTCCTGATATTCAGGTGATGTTTTCGCCCATTCCCAAATCAGTTCAGGCAGCAATGCTTGCTGTGCCGCCTTGGTTTCTGCTGCGGTATAGGCTTTTAGCACCGCGGTCAATGCAGGCGATAATGCCGCCGCTTCACGCAAATCACGCACCCAGCCAATGCCCTTCAAATTCGCCATCCGCGCCTGCTCAGGCGTCATGCTGACAGAATCCGTATACTGCGTACGAGTAGGATCAAAGGCAAAGTTCACATCGCCCATTTTGCCGCTGCTGCCATCGGCTTTGGTAAAAGAACCGATCTGGGCTAAGGTATTGCCATTGCCTAAGTTTTGCGAAGTATGGGTAAACGCCGTATTAAGTTCAGTAATACCCAGTTCATCCAAGGTAAATAATTCATCTGCTTGCGAAACGCCATCGCCATTCAAATCACGCCAGACTTTAAGCTGATGAAAATCAGCATCCGCAGCGGTGATTTTACCGTCGCCATTCGTATCCAAATCTGCCAACGCCGCAAAACCATGCTCTGCTTGCTGCCCGTTTTTCAGCAGCGTAGCATCGCCAAACAGCTCACTGCCGTTATTAATGATGCCGTCGCCATTACGGTCAAACACCAAAATCCCATCATCGCTTTTCACCCAACCGGTGGCATTTTTAATACCGTCACCATCGGGGTCAAACATAGCACCAAGATATTGCCGATGCCCAACCACCTCAATACCGTCACCATCCAAATCAAGCGTCAAAGGGTCATAAACAGGAAGAATATAATAAGTGCCGTCGCGGTTAAGCTTCATATAAGGGTTTAGTTTATCAGGTAAAAGACCATATAAACCCCTTGATAAATCTTCTAACTTCTCCTTTAAAAACCCCCAAAAATTGGCAGCATTATAAAAATCATCAACAGACATAGTCCCTACATCCCCTGTATTAAGTGCAATTCCTCCTATAATATCCCCTGTTCCAGAAAGAACTGCTCCAATCCAGGTATCTCTTCCTGCAATACCAGCCAAAGTAAAAGAATCAGCTAATATGTTTTGGTATCGGTTAATATTCACCTCACCTGCATTATACTCTTGATACGCTTTTTCAATATTTGAAACAAAACGATCCGCTACAGCTGGGGCTACAATTGCATTTCCTTTAGATGAGCTTATTTGCCCAACAATATCACCCAGCGTTAATAAAGAAGATCTAATGGCCTCTTTTTTCGCTTCCGGATCTCCGGATTCGCGAGCTTTATTTAGTTCAACAATTGCATTGCCAATATCCACTAACATAGATGCTTGGCCTGTAAGATGCTCAGAAAGTAACAAGCCACCTGACTTTTCATTATTTTTCATTATTTACCCTTACCGATATGTTTAAATATTTGATAATAAAATATTCCAAATAAAATAAAAACTATAAAAAAATAGATATTTAATATAATTACTCCCTTTCTCTGTTTTTCGTATTTATCTAAAAAGTAATCAAATCCATATATGACGACTCCATTATCACTAATTTCATAAATCAAATTCTGACTAATCCCCAATAAATTATTATTAAATACTTTGTATTTAATATATATAAAATTATCTTTTACAACACTATATCCATAATATCTTTTTAACTCACCCATGCATCTAGGATATAAAATATCACAACGAAATCTCATTCTAAGATCGCCATCTGATTTTAAATACAACCATCCCGCCTCCTCTCCACATGCAGGACATCGGCTTCCTGTTGATTTTTTATCAAAATATTTTCCAATCCCATTTTTTGTATATGTATAATGCCCAGTCACCTCATAAAAAGACATTCCAGCAAAATCTTTTAAATCATTATATTTCACTTTAAATTCCGTTGTTACAACCATATATGATGATATAAAAAATGAAAGAGGAACACCAATACCAAGTACAAAAAACAATAACTTTAAATACTGTATAGATTGATTATATTTTTCTTTATTAACCGATATGAAAACATATAATGCTAACACAACAAATAAATAAACAATGCTTACAAATAAAAACAAAAAACTTTCGCTTTTTACAAAAAAATAAATCACTAAAATAAGATTTACAAAAAAAATGCCAGCAAAATTTTTCATACAAATTCACCAAGTATCTATACAAATATTTTAATAAAAATTTTCAACCGAACTTCCTTTAGGTATTTGCATAATTTTGTCAATTAAATTTGTAAAAGATAAAACAAAGCTCATATTAAATCCTTTCTTAACAAAATATATATCTTACGCCCAATCAATATGGCTGGCATAATAAAAAAAATAACACTCCACGCTATATAAAAATAACTCAATATATAACCTGGTCTCATTACAATTAAAAATCCTGATATAGTAAATACCATCCCAAAGTTTATAAAAAATAAAGGGTGTTTTAGGTATGATTTAACTGCATAAATATTACTTATACCTAATGTTTTAATTATATCTTTTTTGTGATCTTTATACTCCTCATCCCATGCTTTATAGAATATATAATTTGCAAAAATCAATATGCCACTTGGGAGCAGAAATACAACAATAAATCCCATTTCTAATTTAATTGCCAGAAAGACCCAAACAAGCCAAGTAATAAACATATAAAATATATACTTTCTATATAATTTTAAGAGATCATTAAAGTCATCCATTACCTAACTCCAGTTTCAAAAATAAAATCACACCCATTTGTTTATTTTATTTTATCTATAGTTTAAAAGTATCAAAATACAAACCAGAGAAGCCAAACTAAACCACAAAAAAATAACACCCAAATAAGCCATTACATTTGGGGCTGTCCTAGATAACTAGGACAGCCCCTAAATTAAAGTTTGCGACATTCAATACCTTTTCTAAAAAAGTTAAATAAACCTTGCAAAAAACTCAAGACCTGAATCCACAAAGCCATAATAACCAAGATGCAAAGAAATAAGTAACCAACTGAAAAAAATGGGAATATATACATATTTTCTAAAGATTTATATCTCTTGCCAATTTTAATGCTTAAACCCCATGAAAAACCATAGCTATAATAAATAGGAATTATACACATGACCGCTATATAAAAAAACCTTTGCCCCCATTCTGAATAAGATTCCTAATAGATTCTTCATCTGTAGATTTTGTTAAAACAATCAATGAAATAATAAAAGATAATATTGGCGATGCAAATAATATAAAATTATTGACCATTTTTGCCCGAAAAGGAAAATCATTCGGGATAATGCCGCTTTTTAATAAATAACCATCTAGCCAATAAGTTAAATCACTGTTTGCAAAACTGGGAGAAACCATATAAATCATCAGTAAAAAAACAGATGACGCAATCAATATATACTTGATTATTTTGTTGTACGATGCAGGGAGCGTCTTGAACATGAAATTCCTTTTTCACTGCTTATTTATGGTGAACACAAGCCTTATTCCGGTGCGGAGTGTAGCAAAGTTTATTTTGAAAATAAAATTTAAATTCTAAATTTAAGATTAAATTTCTATAGCCAATTTATATGAATATTCCAAATCTCTTAGCATAACAAAGGCGGATAACCCGTGTTTATCCGCCCTGCTGACATCGCTCCAACATACCTATCTTAAAAGACGCTTACTTTATCGACATCTCCACACTGTGCCCGCTGCCGCAGGGCGTGATCCATTAAAACCAGCGCCAGCATCGCCTCGGCAATAGGGGCGGCGCGCAGACCGACGCAGGGGTCGTGGCGGCCGTGGGTGGCGAGTTCGACTTCATTACCGTGAATATCCAGCGAACGGCGCGGCGTGGCAATGCTCGGGGTGGGCTTAATCGCCAGCGATACTTGGATGTTTTGCCCGTTGCTGATGCCGCCCAAAATGCCGCCGGCATGGTTGGAAACAAAGCCTTCACGGGTCATTTCGTCGCCGTGTTCGCTACCGCGCTGTGCCACGGCGGCAAAGCCGTCGCCGATTTCCACGCCTTTGACCGCGTTAATCCCCATTATGGCGTAGGCGATTTCTGCGTCCAGTTTATCGAACACCGGCTCGCCCAATCCTACGGGGACGTTTTCCGCTTCAACCGTCAGGCGTGCACCGACGGAATCGGTGGCTTTGCGGATGCTGTCCAGATAATCTTCCAAGGCGGCGATTTGGGAGCGGTTGGCGGCGAAAAACGGGTTTTCTGCGATATACGCCTTATCTTCAAACACAATCGGGTGCTCGCCGATTTGGGTGACATACGCGGTGACGCGAGTGCCGAATGTTTCATGCAGCCATTTTTTGGCGATGGCTCCGGCGGCAACCCGTGCTGCGGTTTCGCGTGCGGAGCTACGTCCGCCACCACGGTGGTCGCGGATGCCGTATTTCATCCAATAGGTAAAATCCGCATGTCCGGGGCGGAAAGCTTCGGCGATTTTGCCGTAATCGCGGCTGCGCGCATCGGTGTTGCGAATCAAGAGCGCGATCGGCGTGCCGGTGGTTTTGCCTTCAAATACGCCGGATAAAATTTCCACTGCGTCCGCTTCGCGCCGTTGCGTCACATGGCGTGATGTGCCCGGACGGCGGCGATCCAAGTCCGGTTGAATATCCGCTGCGCTCAAGATTAAATTCGGCGGACAACCGTCCACCACGCAACCAATCGCGCTGCCGTGGCTTTCACCGAAAGTGGTGACCGTCAATAATTGTCCAAACGTATTGCCTGCCATGATTTTGCCCGTTAAATCGTCAAAAATCGCATCATACCGTTTTCAGGCAGCCTGCGCGAGTGGCGGCTATGGATTGCGATTGAAAACGCCATGAAAAAAGGGCACCTGACGATGCCCTTTTATCTGCCGCATAAAAACTTACGCTTGCGGTTTATCCAAACCAAACACGGTATGCAACACACGGGTCGCCAGTTCGGTGTATTTCTCGTCAATCAGCACCGATACTTTGATTTCGGAAGTCGAAATCATCTGGATATTGATGTTTTCTTCCGCCAGCGTGCGGAACATGGTCGAAGCCACGCCCACGTGCGAACGCATGCCCAAGCCGACAATCGACACTTTCACCACGCCGGCATCGCTATTGACTTCGGACGCGCCGATATTGTGCTGCACGTCTTCCAAGATTTTCAATGCTTTACGGTAGTCGCCACGCGGCACGGTAAAGGAAAAGTCGGTCGTACCTTCCGCACCGATGTTTTGGATGATCATATCGACTTCAATATTGGCATCGGCCACCGCGCCCAAAATTTGGTAGGCGATGCCCGGTTTATCCGGTACGCCGCGCACATTGATGCGTGCTTGATTTTTATCGAATGCAATGCCTGCAACTGCTGCCCGTTCCATGTTTCCGTCCTCTTCAAAAGTAATCAGTGTGCCTTCGCCGCCCTCTTCCAAACTGCTCAATACACGCAGGCGCACGTGGTATTTACCGGCAAATTCGACCGCGCGAATTTGCAACACTTTAGAGCCGAGCGATGCCAGCTCCAGCATTTCTTCAAACGTGATGCGCTCCAAACGGCGCGCCTCCGGCACAACGCGCGGATCGGTGGTGTAAACGCCGTCCACATCGGTGTAAATCTGGCATTCGTCCGCTTTCAACGCAGCCGCCAGCGCCACCGCTGAGGTGTCCGAACCGCCGCGCCCCAACGTGGTGATGTCGCCACGAGCGTCAATGCCTTGGAAACCCGCCACAATCACCACTTTGCCTGCCTGTAAATCGGCACGCATCGCCGCGTCATCAATGCTTTCGATGCGGGCTTTGGTGTGTGCGCTGTCGGTTTTCACCGCCACTTGCCAGCCGGTGTAGCTTTTTGCGGGAACGCCGATGTTTTGCAGCGCCATGGCCAACAAGCCGATGGTGACTTGCTCGCCCGTTGCCAGCACCACGTCCATTTCGCGCGGGTCAGGCGTCTCTTGCAATGCTTCGGCCAACGCCACCAGACGGTTGGTCTCGCCGCTCATGGCGGAAACCACCACCACCACATCATTTCCCTGCGCTTTGAATGCGGCGATACGGCGCGCAACGTTTTGAATACGCTCAACCGAACCGACCGATGTACCGCCATATTTTTGTACAATCAATGCCATTTTGCTTCAATCTTTATTGGGGAGTTAAAAATATTTGCTTGCGCCACAAACCCTGCTTGCGATTTGTGTTGGCGAAAGGTGCGATTATCGTCCTTTTTCACAAAAAATTAAAGATGTCCGTGCATGAAGAGCCTGAAATAAAGAAAAAATCTGACCTGCACTTACCGGCTGCAGGCTGCCTGAAAAGCTTTTCCATGCATCACGCCAACATTATAAGGAAACCCATAGCACACAACGATGCCATAAACCCATCTGCCCATCATACAACCTGCTGTATTTAAGATGGTCATGATTTTGCTACTTTACCCATCCCACCACGGCAATAGCAATAAACCGCATAAAATCAAAATAATCATACAATTAAACTATATTTAGTAAATAGAACTTTCATTTTGATATGATTACTCCACTCACAGCTACCCGTAATAGGACAACACCATGAAAATAATGCGTATTATCCTCTCTGCAAGCTGCATCTTCCTACTCTCCTCTTGCATTCTGCTCGGCATGTACGAAATCTCTCGTACCGTGCGTTTTACCGAAATCGTCAAACTTCCTGACGGCGGTGAGGTGACCGTCAAACGCAAACAAAAAATCGAGAAATTCAATATTTTATTCGACAAGGGCGAACGCCTGCTAGATGAGGAACTCACCATTATTGACCCTGAAACAGGCAAGAAACTGCCTGCATGGACAGATAAAGCTGTCAGCCGCCCTTTTCTGCTTTATCATGATATCAATCTTCGCTGCAAGTGGATTCTACTAACAGAACCAAATTTAGTTGGAGATGGTGCCAATTTGGTTAAAGAAGGATATATTCGATATATACACTTTGAAACCAGAGGATGGTCCGGTCCTTATGAACCTGCTTTTGTTACTTATTGTTTAAACAATAACAATAAGTGGGATCGCATTCCATTTATTCAAAAAAGCATTGGATTGAAGAGAAATCTTATTTATAGAGCTGAATTCAACGGTATGCCATCTATTGTAACTGATGATATTAGACGAAAAATGGATGGAAAAGCATCTAACGAAGTAATCATTTTTATAAAAGGCAGATAAAATTCATTATATTACAGAATATTTATTTAGTTATTGTATTTTTCTGCAACTAATCTGATAATTTTAGAAAGGAAATTATATGATCACCAATCTTCAGTATGCACACCTCTCATCTATTGTCTACAGAAGACCCCAAGAAATCAACCGAATAGATGAACGTAAAGACTTTAGCACTCTAAAAGAGTACGCAAGCGATCCTACTACCGGTTTTTCTTACAATATTTTCTCATCAGGTAATCAAATCATTATTGCTTTTACCGGCACTGATGACGGTAAGGATGTGATGACAGATATTGCTGCTACCACACATAATTCTCATTACCCCGATGCCGCACCTCAAGTTAAACAGGCTGCCCTAGTAGTAGCAGAAACTTTAGCAAAATATCCTGCCGCAAGCATCAGTCTGACAGGACACTCTTTAGGTAATGGCTTGGCTTCCATAATGGCGGTATTGTTCAATCTCAAAGCGGTGGTATTTGACCCTGCACCCTTAAATTTTTGAAAAAAATATCTTCACTGCCTCCCACACTCTCTGTACCTACCACTACGATAGCAAAATCCATACAAAATAAAAATAATCATATAATTAACCTATGTCTAGTAAATAGAACTTTTATTTTGATATAATTACTCTGCTCATAACTACCTGTAACAGGACAACACCATGAAAATAATGCGTATTATCCTCTCTGTAAGCTGCATTTTCCTGCTCTCCTCTTGCATTCTGCTCGGCATGTACGAAATCTCTCGTACCGTGCGTTTTACCGAAATCGTCAAACTTCCTGACGGCGGTGAGGTGACCGTCAAACGCAAACAAAAAATCGAGAAATTCAATATTTTATTCGACAAGGGCGAACGCCTGCTGGATGAAGAACTCACTATTATTGACCCTGAAACAGGCAAGAAGCTGCCTGCATGGACAGATAAAACTGTAACCCGTCCTTTTCTACTTTACCAAGACCCTAGTATAAGGTGCAAATGGATTCTGATGACGAGACCTAATACTGTTAACGACGTCTTTACACTGGAAAAAAAGCAATATATTAAATTTGAAACCTCTTCGAATGGTGTAAGTGTATATAAACCAGCATTTATATCATATTGTTTAACCTATGAAGATAAATGGATACATTTTTCTTTTCCTCATAGGTCTATGGGATTAGTAACAAATCTAATACAAACGTTTAAATTTAATGGGATGCCATCGGTAGTGAATGATGGGATTCGTAAAAAAATGGATGGATCATCATCAAGTCGCCTAATCACTTTAACTCGTGAATTTTAAAAGAAAGGAAATATATGGTCACCACTCTTCAATACGCACAACTATCATCAGTTGTCTACCACAAGTTGCAGGAAATTAACAAAATAAAATATGATAACGTTTTCGGAAAACCAATTGACATCATAAATGATCCTCAAACGGGGTTTTCTTGTGGTATATTTTTATCAGGCAATCAAATCGTTATTGCTTTTACCGGAACTGATGATGGTAAAGATTGGAACACAAATGTTGCTGCTGCTACACATAACCCTAATTACCCGGATGCCGCACCTCAAGTTAAACAGGCTGCCCTAGTAGTAGCAGAAACTTTGGCAAAGTATCCTGCTGCAAGCATCAGTCTGACAGGACACTCTTTAGGTGGTGGCTTGGCTTCCATAATGGCGGTATTGTTCAATCTCAAAGCGGTGGTATTTGACCCTGCACCCTTTCGAGAAGGATTAATCCACTCCGCTTCAATCCAGAAAATCATCAGCTTCTTAGCAAAATCGGGGTTAAGCAATAGTTCTTTAAATCAATATATTGCCGAAGTGCGCGCCGTTGAAGAAAACTATCCTAACAGCACGCATAACTTCACCGCCTTAAACAATCTGGAAAAGAATATCAGCGGAGCGTATATTAAAGGCGAGGCATTAGAAGTCATTCGCGGAGAAAGAACCGGTATTGCAGTAAACAAACTGCAAGCCATCGATATCGGCAGTCAAGATATTGGCAGCATTACCTTGCATGAAATCAATCTATTATTGGCAATTAAAGCATCGTCTGCTTTTTATACCGCCGTATCGCAAAATTCGAATATTTTGTCCATGCTGTACAACGATAAGCTGTATGCTCGTGACCGCAAAACATCTAAAGAAGTCGACATTCTGGTTAAATTGATTAATGACCAATTAAGCGATGACGGTCAGGGCTTAGATAATTTTGGGAATGACACCTTGCAACTGATCAATGCTGCTCAAGCACAAGATTTTCAGCAAGCATGGGGCAAGACAGGAGAAAAAGCGGTACTGGCGCAGATGATCGAATGGTATTACACCCAAGAAAACTTTAAAGACAAGTCTTTTTTTCAAGGGGAAAATGCGCAGTTGCTGCAATACACGGTTGCCCAAGATACCACGCATATGGCAGCACAGCAATTTGTCCGGCCTTTTCTGGATAAAATTCAAAACGATAAGATTTATGATGTACAAGATATCGCTCAAATCAGCGGTGCGGAACAATGGAATATTGCCATCGGCGGCATTGACGCAGCAGCAGTCGATCAATCTTTAACTCAGTTTTTCTTAGGTTCAAGCGGTGCGGATACCTTCAGGGGTGCGGAAAATGCAGCGAACCTGCTTCTAGGTGGATTGGGCGCAGATACTTTAATCGGCGGCGCAAAAGATGACGTTCTGGTGGGTGGCTTTGATCAGGATAAAGATATTTTGGAAGGCGGTGACGGTAACGATACCTACTATGCACGTGCCAATGATGTGGTGATTGACAGCGGCGGTGATGGTAAGGTGTATTTTAACGATATTCTGCTGGATAAGGCCTATCGCGACACTGAGAATCAAGAAGAGGAAGTTTATCTGAGTGAAGACGGCGCACTGGAATATACGCTTAGCGAGGGAAATCTGACTGTTAAGCATCTTAAATCAAAATCCGGTGAAGAAAGCATCACCATCCAAGACTTTGATAAAAAAGAGCGTGATCTGGATATTCATCTGATCGATGCTCCGGGTAAAGATGTGGTGTTTGTGATTGATGTCACAGGCTCGATGCAGGATGATATTGACATTGTGAAAGCCAATGTCGGACAAATCATCAATCATTTGTTCAGCAATGCCAAACAAGAAAATTTGGATACCCGTATCGGTATTTTAACTTACTCAGACAACAATCTTCGTTGGGTTAATATTTCCGCCGATACGCCTCAGGCTGCCATGAGTGCCATCAATGCGGTTTACGAGCAAGGTGGCGGTTTGGAGCGGGTCGCAGGATCGTTGCTCAAGGCATTGAATGAATTCAAATGGCGTGCCGGTGAACAGGTTTCTAAAGAAATTTATCTGTTTGGTGATGAACAGGGGGATGATTTGTCTTTACTGCCTGCCGTGTACGCGCGTTCGCAAGAACTCAAAACCACACTGGATCAGCCTGAAAAAGGTATTGAAGGCAATAGCGATACTGCACATAATCAATTCATCCCGATTCATGCCATTGCTTTGGGCAGTGATGGTGCAACGAAGCAAGTATTTAAAAGCATTTCAGACAATACTTCAGGGCTTTATTTTAATCCGCAAAACAAAGAAGATTTGGAAAACGCGCTCTTTGACGTTACCAATACCGGTACCGCCGGTGATGATGTGATCGTTGGCAATGACGGCAATAATACGATAAACGGCGGTAAAGGCTCTGATATTTTACAAGGAGGAACAGGTAGCGATACTTATGTCTTTAACCCTTCATTTGGGCAAGATACCATCATTGAAACCAACCCTGAAAACGCAGATAAAAACAGGATTGATTTAAGTGACTTTAACAGCAAAGATTTTATTTACAGCATTGACCAAGGTAATCTGATCATCAAAGACAATACCCGTGAAAACACAATTACGGTGAACGATTTCTTTGGGCAAGAAAATAAAATCAACACCATCACTTTTGCCGACAAAGAACTCTCTCATCAGGAAATTGTCTTGTATGCCAAACTGCAGGATGGAAAAGATAAGATTGTTTATCTGGATGATCATCAAGACTATCAAGCCGCTTGGAACAAGCCTGTTTTTGTTTCTGCTGCTGCAGACAGTAAGGTTAAAGGCTCTCTATACGACGATGTCGTATTTGGCGGGAGTGGTCATTATGAGATTGAAACCGGAATGGGTCAGGATACTTTAGTCGCCGGTCGTGGTAATGGCACACTTAAAGGTGGTTTTGGCAATGATATCTATATCTATGGCAAAAACAGTGAACAAGTCACGATTTATGATGATGCCGGACAAGATGCATTAAAACTGCAAGGCATAAGCCTGAAAGATATGATTTTGGAGAAAAATCAAAATGATCTGGTGATCAAATTTTCAGACAGCGAACAAAATCAAATCACTGTAAAAGATCAATTTGCATGGAAGCTGGGATATTTTAATCGCATTGAGAGCATTGAGTTTGATGACGGCAGCTATATCACGGCAGATAAAATCCATGCCGCCATTAAAGTTTACGCGCAGCATAGTTACGGTACTGCGGCATATGATGCCGGTAAAATTCACGAAGAGCTGACGCAACAAGGGCTCATCGGCTATATGTAATCTGTTTCGGCATCATACAGTGATTTCCGATATCCAAACCTCCGCAAGTACCATGACCCCTGCGGAGGTTTTATAATGCCCAGCGCGGTTTCACCGTAAAACCGCCTGCGGGCTGCGCCTGTGCCAGCCGTTGTGCGGCAGCGTAAGCAATCATCGCTCCGTTGTCGGTGCACCATTCGGCAGTGGGGAAATACACCTCGGCGGGCAAGGTTTTGAGCCGTGCGCGTAAGGCGCGGTTTGCACCCACGCCGCCGGCGACCACGAGTTGCTTCAAACCTGTACTGTGCAGCGCGGCACGCGCTTTGGTAAACAGCACGTCCACGACTGCGTCTTGAAAAGCACGGCATAAATCATTGCGCAGGCTTTCAGGCAGCGTGTCGCCGTGGGTTGCGCGCAGGCGATTGACTTCGGTCAGAACCGCGGTTTTCAGTCCGGAAAAACTCATGTTCAAATCGCCCGAATGCAGCATCGGACGCGGCAAATCAAATCGCCCTGCTTCGCCTTGCTCCGCCAGTTGCGACAATTTCGCGCCGCCCGGATAAGGCAGCCCGAGCAGTTTGGCGGTTTTATCGAAAGCTTCACCGGCAGCATCGTCCACGCTTTCGCCCAAGAGTTCATATTCACCCACCGCTCGCACCGCCATCAATTGCGTGTGTCCGCCCGAAACCAATAAGGCCACAAACGGAAAGCGGATCGCGCTTTCGGACAAAAACGGCGACAGCAAATGCCCCTCCAAGTGATGCACCGCAATCACGGGTTTATCCAAGGCAAAACCCAAAGCATTGGCAAACGCCGCCCCTGCCAGCAAAGCACCGCCCAGACCCGGTCCTTGGGTGTAGCCAATCGCGTCAATCGCGTCATAGCTTTTTCCGGCAGCCTGCAAACATTCTTCGGTCAGCGGCACCAAGCGG
This sequence comes from Neisseria sp., assembly GCA_030538055.1. Taxonomy (GTDB): domain Bacteria; phylum Pseudomonadota; class Gammaproteobacteria; order Burkholderiales; family Neisseriaceae; genus RGIG9985. The sequence continues at coordinate 11,125 of JAUNUS010000011.1, read as the reverse complement.
CGGATATGGTCGCGGCTGGCCAGTTCGGGCACCACACCGCCGTAATCGGCGTGCATCGCCATTTGCGTGTGCAAGGTGTGCGCGAGCAGGCGGTTTTCGGCTTGGTCGAACAATGCCACGCCGGTCTCGTCGCAGGAAGACTCGATGCCCAAAACCAGCATTACAAGCCCGCCTCTTCCGCCTGCACATCGGCGTGGTAGCTGGAACGCACCATCGCGCCGACCGCTGCGTTTTTGAAACCCATATCCAAAGCCGCCTGCTCAAACACCTTAAACTGCTCGGGCGTGACATAGCGCAGCACCGGCAAATGGCTGGTCGAAGGCTGTAAATATTGCCCGATGGTGATCATTTCCACATCATGCGCGCGCATATCGCGCATCACTTGGTACACCTCTTCGTCGGTCTCGCCCAAACCGACCATGATGCCGGATTTGGTGGTTACATCGGGGCGCAGTCGTTTGTATTTCTTAAGCAAATCAAGCGAATGTTGATAGTCCGCACCGGGGCGAGCCTGCTTGTACAGGCGCGGCGCGGTTTCAAGGTTATGGTTCATCACATCGGGCGCGGTGTGCGCCAAAATTTCCAAGGCAATGTCCAACCGCCCGCGAAAATCGGGCACCAGCACTTCAATTTGCGTCTTCGGACAACGTTCACGCAAGGTGCTGATGCACTCGGCAAAATGCGCCGCGCCGCCGTCGCGCAAATCGTCACGGTCTACCGAGGTAATCACCACATATTTCAAGCGCATCGCTGCCACCGAATCCGCCAGATGCGCCGGTTCGTTTTCGTCCAAAGGGTTCGGACGCCCATGTCCGACATCGCAAAACGGACAACGCCGCGTGCAAATATCGCCCATGATCATAAACGTCGCCGTTCCCTTGCCAAAACATTCGCCGATATTCGGGCAGGCAGCCTCTTCGCACACCGTATGCAGTTTTTGCTCGCGCAGGATATTTTTGATTTCAAAAAACTGCTTGCCGGTAGGCAACTTGGCACGAATCCAAGCAGGTTTTTTCAATTGCGTTTCGGGCTGCACCACTTTAATCGGAATACGCGCGACTTTATCCGCGCCTTTGTGTTTAATGCCTTGTTGTTTAGAATTGCTCATAAATCGATTTTCTGTATTGATGTTTAATGTTTCAGGCAGCCTGAAAATCCTCTATCCAAAAATTGCCGTCTTTACAGCATTTTCTGCAAATAAGCGGTTAATTTTTCCGCCACTTCATGCCAAGACGGGCAGGGTTTTACCCAGTCGGCGATTTGCGTCATTTCCAATGCCGTGTAACCGCACGGATTGATGCGGTGAAACGGTTCCAAATCCATGTTCACATTCAATGCCAGCCCGTGATACACCGCATCGCGGCTGATGCGCAGCCCGAGCGAGGCGATTTTTTTATTGCCCACGTATACGCCGGGGCGTTGCGGATCATTATGCGCGGCAATGCCGTAATCGCTTAAAGTCGCGATGATCGCATTTTCAATCCTTGTGACCAATTCGCGCACGCTGATTTTACGCCGCGCAAAATCAATCAGGGTATACACCGTCACTTGCCCCGGCCCGTGATACGTCACTTGTCCGCCGCGGTCGGTTTGCACCACCGGAATATCGCCCGCACACAAGACATGCTCTGCCTTACCCGCCTTGCCTTGGGTAAACACCGGCAAATGTTCCACCACCCATAATTCATCTTCACACTCCGCCGTGCGCGTTTCGGTAAAAGCGCGCATCTGTTCAAACACGGGTGAATAAGATTGGGTGCCGAGGTATTTGATGTGCATAAAATAGGATATTTTGCGATAGGTTTTATTCGGATCAAACGTTAAGGCTGCCTGAAAAGCAATCCATCATCCTTTTCAGGCAGCCTTTAATCAATATTACAGCACCACTTTCACCATTTTGTGCGCGGTCAAGGTGCGGTAAATATTGTCCAATTGCTCACGCGAAAACACCTGCACGCTCACCGTCGCGCCGACATAATTGCCCGCACTGCTGGAGCGCAAAGTGATTTGATGCGCTTGGGTATCGGGTGCGTGCACACGCACCGCTTCTAAAATGGCTTCGCTGAATCGCTCGTGCGCCGCGCCCATGACTTTAATCGGGAAGGTGCAGGGAAATTCAATCAATTCGGGGATTTCGCAACTCATGGTTTTCCTTTTTTTCAGGCAGCCTTAAAACAATTGCATCAATCTGTTTTTTGATAAAACAATGATTAAATCAGGTGAAAATATTTTTAAGCGGCGTAAAAAATGCGTTTTAGCTTCACAGAAACTGCGTTTTAGGCAGCCTTAAAAATATTATTTGCCGGCGGTCAATTCGCCCAGCCGCGTCACAATCGCCGCCGCCGCATCGGCTTTGCTCATCGCGGGCAAGGCGGTTTCTTGAACGTCGTCCAGCAGCATAATGCGGTTGCTGTCCGTGCCCATGGCTTCGGAGACTTGGTTTGCCACCAAAAGCGGCACGTTTTTCTTACGCCGTTTGGCGCGGGCATACTCCGCCACGTTTTCGCTCTCGGCGGCAAAGCCGACGCAAAACGGCGCTTGCGGTAAAGCGGCCACCGCCGCCAGAATATCGGGGTTTTCCTGCAAAACCAAGGTCGGCGTGCCGTCTTGGTCTTTTTTCCATTTTTGTGCAGTTGCGTTGGCCACGCGATAATCCGCCACCGCCGCCACGCCGATAAAAATATCTTGTTCGCCAACACGGCGCATCACCGCGTCAAACATCGCCTGCGCGCTGATCGCCTGTTCACCGGCGGCCAAACCGCTCGGTAAGGCTGCCTGCATTTGCCCGTACACCACCGACACCTGCGCACCGGCTGCACGGCAAGCACGCGCCAACTCCGCGCCCATGCGCCCGCTGGACAGATTGGTAATGCCGCGCACGGGGTCAATCGCTTCAAACGTCGCACCCACCGTCAGCAACACTTTTTTACCCGCCAGCACTTTTTCACACCACACATCACCCAAGAGATCGACGATTTCGGCCGCTTCGCGCATCCGCCCGATACCGGTTTCGCCGCAGGCCAAATCACCTGCCGCCGGTTCGATGATGTTGACGCCGTCTTGTTGTAACTGCTTGATGTTGCGTAAATTTGCAGGGTTTGCCCACATTTCCTTATTCATCGCCGGCGCAAGCACCAAAGGGCAAGTGCGTGCCGCCGCCAGATTGGTGATGAGGTTATCCGCCATGCCGTGGGCGATTTTTGCCAACGTGTTGGCGGTTGCGGGGGCGATCAGCATCACGTCGGCGCGGCGCGTCAAATCAATATGCGCCATACCGCCCGCCGCTTCGCCGTGGGTTTCGGTCACGACCGGATTACCCGATAAAGCCTGAAAGGTGTTGGGGTGTACAAACTCCGTCGCGGCGCGGCTCATCGCCACCGTGACCTCATGCCCTGCTTTTTTCAGCAAACGCACGATTTCGCACGATTTGTACGCGGCGATACCGCCGGTGACGCCTAATAAAATGTGTCGTGATGCGGGCATAATCACACCTTAAAATCAGGGGAATAGGAAGATTCAGGCTGCCTGTAATATAGAGAAGCCAACCATGATTTTCAACCGTCACATCATGGTTTCAGGCAGCCTAAAACGGAGTTTTTGCGCAGCTAAAATGAAATTCAACATCGCTAAAAGGTTTTTAACGCTGTTTTTTCATCATGGTGCTGACATAGCGATGCCACGAGTTGATTTTTGACGGCGTGGCGGCAATCATTTGCTCAAAATCCTCATCATTCAATTCGGTCGTACCGCCATGCGCCAACAAAAAAGTCTTGGCACGCAACGACTGCACAAAACGCAAAGACGCTTTATAATCATTCGGTTGCGCCACACCTAACGGCGGCGTCAGACGGTTTTTCAGGCGCAAAATCAAGTCTGCGGTATAAATCGTGCCGCTATCCGCATGATAAACCGATAAATCGCGATCAGTATGACCAATGGTTTCAAACACTTGCCATTCGGGGAAATCCGGCACGGTCTCACCGTGGGCAATGCGTACGTCAGGGCGCAAATACGGGCAATACCAGATATTGGTTTTTTCCTTATGCAAACGCCCCGCCATCCAGTGTCCAAGTGCGATATCGGTCAGAAAACGGAATAAACCGAACACGCCGCCGTACCATTGTTTGCGCCGATCCGCCGCCACGATGCGGCATCCGCTGATGCGGCGCAAAGCATGAGCACCGCCCGCATGGTCAGGGTGCATATGTGTTACCACAACCGTTTTCAAGTCTTTGATGCTGCGGGATAATTCTTGTTCAATAAAGTCGCGTACCACCTTCACATCGCAACGGCAACCGCCGTCCAGCAGCAATAATTTATCCGGATATTCCACCAAATAAATCTGTTGAATATAACCTTGCAAGCGATGAATGTTCATAAGTGGTTTGTTTTAAGGAGTTTCTAAGAAGCTCCTGCCTTTTCAGGCAGCCTTAAACCGCAGTCGTGTGTGCGCCGATAATGCGCAACAAATGCGCCAACATTTTGGCATTGCCCGCGCAGATATTGCCGCTTTCCAGCCAATTGCCTTCGCCCTGAAAATCCGTTACCAAACCGCCGGCTTCCTGCACGATCAATGCTCCGGCAGCCATATCCCACGGTTTAAGATTGAATTCAAAAAAGCCGTCAAACCGCCCCGCCGCCAAATTACACAAATCCAGCGCCGCCGAACCCTCACGCCGCGCACCGGCGGTTTGCGTCAGCATATCTTGCAAAATCGCGAAATAAACATCGCTCACGCTGTGATCCACCACCGGAAAACCGGTCGCAATCAAGGCTTCGTTCAAACGTTCGCGCTTGGAAACACGAATGCGTCGTTCATTCAAAGTCGCACCCTCGCCGCGCGATGCCAGATACAAATCGTTGCGCTCCGGCGCAAACACCAAGGCCTCGGTCAGCACGCCGCGATGACGCAACGCCATGGAAATCGCGTATTGCGGATGTCCGTGCAGATAATTGGTCGTGCCGTCCAGCGGATCAATAATCCATTCGTAGTCGGGATTTTTCGGCGCATTGTCTTGTTTGACGATTTCAATCTCGTCGCCGCGCTTGATCGCACGAAAATAACCGCCCTCTTCGCTGCGAATCACATGATGCGGATAAGCCGACAAAATGCCTTCAACCAAAATCTGCTCCGCCTCCCGATCCACATCCGACACAAAATCGTTCAGTGCTTTTTGATCGACACGAATCGCATCAATCTGGTTGGCGGTACGCAACATCATGCTGCCTGCACGACGTGCGGCACGCAAAGCGGTATTCAAAATCGGGCTCATGGGCGGTTTTCCAAAAAATATCGGCGCAAAAAAACAAGCAAGGGTAAAATGGCGGCCTGTCAAAGAACTTCCTGCATTTTCAAACAGGAAAAATGATAAATTATACACCGATTCAAACATGACTACAGCGTTACTACCCGAATTTCTGCAGCGCATCCGCGTTGTTTTATGCCGCACCGCGCATCCCGCCAACATCGGCTCGGCCGCGCGCGCCATGAAAACCATGGGTTTGACCCGCTTGGTACTGGTCGCGCCCGAATTGATTCACACTCCGATGACGCCCCGTCCGCCGACATTCGATCCCGCACACGCACAAGATTTCAGACTGCCTGAAGAAAGTTTTATCCTCGCTTCCGGCGCCGCCGATGTCTTGGAAAACGCCCGCGTAGTCGCAACATTAAACCAAGCATTACACGACACCACGCTTTCCTGCGCACTGACTTCGCGCCGCCGCGAATTAAGCGTACCGCCGGCAACACCGCGCGAACTCGCCCCCGAGCTCTTACAGGCAGCCTCTGCCGGACAAGAAGTCGCCTTGGTTTTCGGCAACGAAAGCTATGGTTTAAGCATCGAAGAAAGCACGTTGTGCAACCGCCTCATCACCATCAACGGCAACCCCGACTATTTCTCACTTAACCTCGCCCAAGCGGTGCAAGTCGTCACCTACGAACTGTTCAGCCATGTCGATTTACCTTTAGACCGCCTGCGCAGCACCGCTCAACCCGTACCCCGTCAAGAAATCGACGGCCTGATCGGACACTTTGAAAACGTCATGGACGACATCGGATTTTTCGAACGCCGCAACCGCGAACGCCTGCTGCGCCGCCTGCGCCGCCTGTTCGATCGCGCCGACACCGAACGCGAAGAAATCGACATCCTGCGCGGCTTTCTCAAGACCGTACAGAAGAATACAAACCCACGCTAGAAACCTCGAACATACCCACCATGTAAGAGATTTTAAGCGACAAATATTTTGTCATGACCGATCAACACCAAACAACCCGACACCTGCCATTATTGATAATTGATAAAATCAACAATCATCACGCTTGTTAAACTTCACTATAAAAATCAATCGAATATATTAAATCGAAGTGCCACTTGGTTGGTTTTCACCAACACCAAACATATAATCATTAACTATCAATCCTCACCTGATAATATTTTTCTTTAACCTTACACTTGGCATGTTTTTTGCATTGATTGTTTAAATAAATTAGATGAAAACCATACCAAGAGATAAGTATTGTAAAAATCTTTTAAAAACAAATAACTAAACAGATATTTGTTTTTAATATATTTTGCATATATGAATTTAATTTTTAAGCACAAGCTTAACTTGCTTGGTTTTCCAGCTTATGTCATAAAACTTTCATAATTAATTTGTGTAGAAAGGACTGCATCATGGCACTACGCTTCAGCGAAAGCATCTCCGGTAAAAATCTCACCGTCAACCAACATGCTCGTTTGGTTTTCAAAGCAAAACCCGGCGAAAAATACTTTCTGATTGAAGAAGCCACCGGCAAATCTCCGAAAGACCTTGAGGTACAACGCTTAGGCGATAATTTGCTGATTAAAAGTCCGTCCAATGACGTAGAAATCCTGATTGAAGACTTCTGGAGCGCCTGCCGCCCCGGCGACACCCAATGTTTCGCCATTTTCGACACGCCCGAAGCATTAGGCGGCGACCTCGTCGGCCAAACCATCATCACCCAAGAAGGCCCCGTGCTTGACGCCTTGCTCGCCGGCGAAATCGGCACATTAGGCGATAGTGTTGTTGCTATCCCGTGGCAAGCCATCGCCGGCGCGCTTGTCGGCGTAGCTGCTATTGGTGCCGGAGCAGGCGGCGGAGGCGGAGGCAGCAGCGGATCTGCCACACCACCAACTAAAGACACCACAGCCCCAAGCGCCCCCGAACTGACCGCCAACACTGACGGCAGCGTGACCGTAAAAGTCCCTGCAGATGCAGAAACCGGCGACAGCGTCACCGTAAATGTCATACCTGAAGGCGCAACCGATCCTGTCCCCGTCACCCTGACCAAGAACGACGACGGCAGCTGGACAAGCGACACCCCGACAGTCGTACCGAGCGTACCCAAAGGCGAAACCACAGCGACCATCCCTGCCGACCAAGTCAAAGACGGCAGCGAAATCACCGCGACCGCCCAAGATCCGTCCGACAACAAAACGACGGCCGATCCTGTCACCGCAGGCGACAATCCCACCACGCAAACCGACACCCCCACGATCGCACTGGTGAACAACGATACCGACGGCAACGGCACCGACGACACCACCACCATCAGCGGCAAAGCCGAACCCAACGCAAGCGTTGAGCTGGATATTGGTGGCACCAAAGTGACCGTCACCGCTGACGCTGCAGGCAACTACACGCACACCACAACCGAACCGGTACCCGAAGGCACCAAAGTCACCGCCACAGCGACCGCTCCAGGCGAGACCGCCTCTAACCCGGCCGAAACCTCCGCAGGACCGGTGGACACCACGTCGAACACATCGAGTACGGCGGCGGTCACCGGCGTGACCTTGGGCGGTGCTGCGGCAGACGGCTACCTGAACCAAACAGAGGTGAACGGCAATCCCACCGTCACCACCGAAGCGACCATTGCTCTGAACGGCAATGTCAAAGCGGGCGACACCGTCACCATCAGCGTGAGCGGCGTCACCGATCCCATCGAACACAAAGTGACTGCTGCTGAAGTGGCGGCCGGCAAGATTGTGACCAACGTCACGATTCCGACCGGCACCGACGCCACCGTGACCGTGACCGCTAAAGTGACGGCACTGGCCGGCGGCAACACGGTGAACGATGCAGGCAAGGAAGCCAGCGTGGTAGTGGACACCGGCGTACCGGGTGACGTGAACAACGACGGCACTCCGACGACCGGCGACACCAACACCGTGACCAAAGACGGCGCACCGATCGTGACGATCCAAGACGGCGGCGACGGCGAGCTGAACCCGGCGGATCTGACCGGCGGTCAAGCCTCGGTTGAGATCAGCATTCCGGCGAACACCAAAGCGGGCGACAGCCTTATTGTGACCATCAACGGCACCGAGCAAACCATCAAAGTGACCGATCAGATGATCACCGATGGTCAAACCAGCGTGTCCTTCACCCCTGCTGCTGACGGCGAGACCAACACCGTCACCGCCAAGGTCACCGACGAAGCGGGCAATACCAGTGCCGAAGGCACAGCCACCGCCACCACCAACACCGGCGCGGTAGCGGCGGCGGTCACCGGCGTGACCTTGGGCGGTGCTGCGGCAGACGGCTACCTGAA
>JAUNUS010000011.1:2360-2447 GCA_030538055.1 Neisseria sp. | reverse complement strand
CACGGTGAACGATGCAGGCAAGGAAGCCAGCGTGGTAGTGGACACCGGCGTACCGACAGCCGGTACGCTGAGCTTCAGCAACCTGGA
>JAUNUS010000011.1:0-2260 GCA_030538055.1 Neisseria sp. | reverse complement strand
TGGTAGTGGACACCGGCGTACCGACAGCCGGTACGCTGAGCTTCAGCAACCTGGAAGACACCGGTACGAGCAACAACCCGGCCATCACCACCGACAAGGTGTTTGACCTGAGTATGACCGCCAGCAGCGATGCCAACGGCATTGCCAGCACGATCTACCAAATCTCCACCGACAAAGGTGTGACGTGGACCGACACCACGATCGCGCAAAGCCTGAGCGACGACGGCACCTACCAGTACCGCGCCATCGTCACCGACAACGCCGGCAACACCACAACCAGCAACATCATCACTATGGTAGTGGACACCGGCGTACCGACAGCCGGTACGCTGAGCTTCAGCAACCTGGAAGACACCGGTACGAGCAACAACCCGGCCATCACCACCGACAAGGTGTTTGACCTGAGTATGACCGCCAGCAGCGATGCCAACGGCATTGCCAGCACGATCTACCAAATCTCCACCGACAAAGGTGTGACGTGGACCGACACCACGATCGCGCAAAGCCTGAGCGACGACGGCACCTACCAGTACCGCGCCATCGTCACCGACAACGCCGGCAACACCACCACCAGCAACATCATCACTATGGTGGTGGACACCGGCGTACCAACAGTCGGTACGCTGAGCTTCAGCAACCTGGAAGACACCGGTACGAGCAACAACCCGGCCATCACCACCGACAAGGTGTTTGACCTGAGTATGACCGCCAGCAGCGATGCCAACGGCATTGCCAGCACGATCTACCAAATCTCCACCGACAAAGGTGTGACGTGGACCGACACCACGATCGCGCAAAGCCTGAGCGACGACGGCACCTACCAGTACCGCGCCATCGTCACCGACAACGCCGGCAACACCACCACCAGCAACACCATCACTATGGTAGTGGACACCAAAGCGCCGACAGCCGGTACGCTGAGCTTCAGCAACTGGACGGATTCTGGTGTGTTGGAAGACTCCATAAGCAACGACAATACGTTTGACCTGACGCTCACCGGAGAGAGCGATGCCAACGGCATTGCCAACACGGTCTATCAATTCTCCAAAGACGGTGGTGCATGGACAAACACCACGATAAACCAGAGCGATCTGGACGATGGCACCTATCAGTACCGCGCCATCGTCACCGACAATGCCGGCAACACCACCGCCAGCAACACCATCACCATGGTGCTGGACAACACTGCGCCTACGGTAACGGCGGGCCAGGTCTACAGCTACGCGGAAAACCAGGTGGCTGGCACGGTCGTTGCCACGGCTACGGCCACCGATACGGTAGGCGTGACGGGCTGGCAGTTTACCAACGGCACCCAAACCACGACGGATGGTTACTACACGATCGACAACAACGGCCGGATCACGATCACGGTAGCGGGAGTAGCCGCAGGTGTTGCTAACAACGACTACGAGATCGCGCCCAACAGCTTTAATCTGAGCGTGCAGGCTCGCGACCTGGCAGGCAACTGGTCAACGGCCACCACCGTGACACTAAACGTAACCAACGTCAACGAAGCACCGACCATCACCACTCCTTCATATAAGGCTACTTATCGCGAAGGCCAGGACAGCACGACGGTGCCGGTGGGCAACACGCAATTGGCAGCGACTGATCCAGAAGATGGCGCGAATGTGAAGTTCTATTTCTGGAACGGCACCAAAACGTCTACCACGTCGGCTGATGAGTTCTTCACCATCGATCCGTTTACCGGGAAAATTTCTTTGGACAGTATTTCTTCAGATGCCAACATCTACGCGAAAGGGTCACCGATACATGAATTGCAGGTGGTGGCTGTAGATACGGAAAACCTTCGCTCTGCACCTATTACCGTGACGTTGACGGAAACGCAGATGCCGACTTATACGCTTAGTTATCTGCGTGACACAATGAGTTCAACTCAAGGGGTTACAAATTCGGGTACATCAAATGGATCGCTGCTTACCAGCGACCAAGCCGAAAGAGTCGTTGTTACAAATTACATTGATAACGTCAACCTTGGGGATAAACCGGCTATATTCTTTGGTGGTGGTAACGACATACTGGAGGTAGGTGCCCAATACAGCATTCGTTTGCACTCGGATATTTATGGTGGTACCGGCAATGACACATTTATCCTTGCAGGTGATCTTACTTCCTCCTCAATATCGTCTGCTGCTGATCGAGCCTCTCTTTATGGAGAACAGGGTAACGATGTCATGACTTTGGTAAATCTGACTGGAGGAATTATTCTCGCGGGCAGTGGGTCTGACGAAATCACGAT
>JAUNUS010000037.1 GCA_030538055.1 Neisseria sp. | reverse complement strand
CTGCCCATGGTCTGACTCGCTTTCTACGTGATAATGAAATATACCACCTAACAACAACTGAAGATTTGTTAGACCACTACAATGGATTCGCGCATGAAAAAACCGTTCGTCTCTGACGAACGGTTTTTTGACGGGAACACAGTTTACGGCAAACGGAAATCGTCTTGGGTCAGGATATCCACGCCGCACTCGATGTTTTCAAACCAATTCAAAAACTTCTCTACCATGGCTTTGCCTTTGAATGATGCGCCGTGCTGCGGCACAATCCATTCCACATCCAATTCGCGCACCATGTTCACCCACAGTTTGCAGGCGCGGTTACCGCTCATGTAGCGGCGATGAAACGCTGCCATGCCGTTATCGCGCAGATGGGCTTCAAAATCTTCCACCGGCTTGCCGGCGGCTTCGGCATCGACCAAAGACGCGCCAACGTCACCCGAAAACAGGATTTTGCTGATCGGATCGTACACGTGAAAATTCCCCACCGGATGCAAATAATGCGCGGGCAGAATTTTCAAGGTCGCGCCGTTCAAATCCACATTCATGCCTTGCGGCGGAATGATTTGCAAACGGCCTTCGGTCGCGCCTTTCAAGCAAAAGTGCGGGACGAAACGTTCCCATTCTTGGGCAATCAACACCTGCGCTTCGGTGATCAGCAACCAGCCGTTGACCGAGGCGATGATGTCCGGATCGGCGTGCGAAGCAAAAATATAGCGGGTACGCGAAGGCAGAAAATGATCCGCCATTTCCGCCAGCAGGTTTTTATAAGTCAGGTTGCCGCCCGGATCGAGCAACATACCTTCGCCGCCGTGCGAAATCGCAAACTGGTTGGACTGCACGCCTGTGCCTTCTACCAAATCGGTAAAAGCCACGCATTTATGTTCACCATTGTCGAATAAAGAGACCGACATAATCAAACAGCTCCTTCAATCATATCCCCGACAATACCCGATTGCCGTATCTTTCACATGCTTCAAGCGGGTATTGCTTTCAGGCAGCCTTAAACATTGATGTTTCGGTTTGCCTGCGGAAAAAAGGGGGAATCATACAACATAATCATCTGTATATAAAGAGATTGATTAATCTTTATTGTCTATATCGTATGAATGGTCCAGCTATTTGGATCAATGAAGTTCTTTCATCAGGGTAAACTATGCGGCAAAGAATATTCGCCGCGTCATGTCCAGTGCAATCACCAACAGCAACAGCACAAACACGATTTTTAAAGTCTTGGGCGAAATCGCGCTGGCGGTTTTCGCACCCAACGGTGCAAAAATCACCGTGCATAACGACAGCACCAGCAAACCGGGCAGATAAATAAAACCCACGGTCTGCGGCGGCAAATCCGCTTGCCCCCAACCGCTCGCTAAATAAGACAATGCCCCCGTCACCGCAATCGGCCATGCCAGCACCGCCGATGTACCGACCGCTTGCCGCATCGCCAAACCGCAATACATCAGAAACGGTACAGAAATCGTGCCGCCGCCGATGCCCAACCAGCTGGACAGTAAACCGATGCCGCCGCCCGCACCGAACAGTGTACGCTTGCCCACGTCACGCGGCGTCGGTTCCAGAATACGTTGCCGCCACATTTTGATGCACAGAAAATACACAAACACGATAAAGCCGATGCGTAAGGCCTTTTCGGGAATCAACGGTGCCAGCAACGAGCCAAGTATTGTACCGAGCACCATGCCTGGTGCGATGCGCCGCACCATATCCCAGCGCACCGCATGCAAACGGTGCTGCGCCAAAGCATTGGCCATGCCGGTAAAAATCATCACCGCAAACGAAGTACCGATGGCGATGTGCTGCAAATAAGCCAGCTCGCCGAACTGCGCATGCAAAATATACACCATCGCCGAGACCACCAGCACACCGCCGCCCAAGCCCAGCAAACCCGCCATAAAACCGGCGATGCAGCCTGCCACCACCAAAGGCGCGATCAAATCCCACTGCCACATATTTCTTCCCATCCAATGATTAGCGATGCAAGCCATATCTATGCTGCCGACACCGTCTTACCTGTGTTATCTTTATCCCGCCTCGCCGCAATCAATAAACGCATCACATCGCCGAAGCAAGTGATGCGTTACCGTATTTCATCGCAGGACGCAGGGTTTTATGTCGTCGGGTCTTCAGCCACGTTTTCCGCTGCCGCCATCATCTCCAAAGCCAAGCGGCGTTGTTTTTCGGCTTCCTCGATTCTGTCCATATCGGTCAATACTTGCGAAAGCTGTAGCCGCGCCACCACGCTGTCTCGCAGCGACAATGCGGCTTCCAGATAACCTTGAGCCTTACCCCACAACTGCTTGCGCTGTGCCAACTGTCCTAACAGCAACAGCAAATCGGCATCACGCGGCGTATTTTTCAGCCAGCCTTCGGCTTCTTCCAAGGTTTTGCCCTGTTCTTTCTCACTCAAATACGGGAAAACGTCGTCCAATACCCGCAACAGTTCCGGATTGGCATCCAAGGGATAACGTTTTTTGATTTTGTTGGCAGCCTCTTTGAATTGCCCGTTGGCACAATAGCGGCGCACGATTTCCACTGCCAGCAAGCCGTTTCTTTCTTCTTCGGGAATTTTCTTCAGGCAGCGTTTCATGCTTTTGGCATCCACTGCTTCAGCCAACATGGCACGGTAAGCAACCTGTCGCGCGGCGGCAGCCTCTTTCAGACTGAGCGCGCCGTTTTTCAGCAAGCGGGTGCAATGTTTGAGAATGGTCTCGGCTTCTTGTTCTTCCACCGCTCGGCGTAAGTCGATTTTGGCGATTTGGGTCAAGTCGGGGCTGATTTTACGGGCTGCCTGCAGTTGCGTGTTCACCGCCGCGTAATCGCCTTTTGCCAAAGCATCTTCCGCCAACAACAGATGACGCGGCAGCTGGTATTTTTCCGAATGCTGCGCCAGTTCATCCAGATATTGGTTGCGTGCCGCGGTATCGCCGCTTTCTTGCGCGGCATAGGCGGCAAAAATCAATGCCAAAGGCAACTTGTCGCCGGCTTGTTTATTGTCCAAGAGCTTTTGGGCGAATTGACGGGTTTTCTGATAACGTCCTTCAAAAAACGCCATGCCGGCCTCGTTTAATTCCGAATCGGCTTTACGCAAATGGTATTTTTTGTTCATGCGCCGAAAACCGCCCGGCACTCCGGCTATGGTTTTGGTCAGTTTCATCAACAGATAAAGCAGCAGCCACAGCAACAACATGCCGATGATTAAGGTATTCAGATTCATCGAATACAAAGTATCGCCCAGCACAATGTGCGCCATGCCGGAATAGTTCTGCGCCAGCACCGCAATACCTGCCGCCAGCGCAAACAGAATAATGATCCAAATCAAGCTTCTCATCACACACCTCCCTGCACGCTCGCGGCAGCAGATGCAGCAGCCGCTTCGGACGCAGGCACTTCTGCTGCCGGTGCACTCGGCACGGCAATCACCGCTTTGCTGGCTGCCGTTTCTTCAGCAACAGTCGGTGCGGCAAGCATCTCAGGCTGCTCGTTTTGATAAGCACGTACCGCAGCCAAGCTGTTTTTCAATACGTCCACTTGCACCGGACGGATGTCCAGTTCTTTCAAAGCCAAGGCTTCGTCCAGCCACGCACGCACCGCCACCGATTTGACATCAAAATAACGGTTCACTTCCGAGGTCACGGCGTTTAAGTCGTTGCGGTAAATTTCAGGACGACGCTCTTGCAAAGCCACGCGTGCGTCCAGCAGGCGCAGTTTAATGTTTTGCCGTACAAAATAAACCTGATCAGGTGCAAGCATCATCGCGTCAGGGTTGCTGATTTGGCGCACTTCCACCAGATGATTCATGTTTTCTTTGACGCCCTGCCACAGGTTTTTGTACCACGGTGCGTTACCCGTGGGAATCGGCACGGTTTGCGGTGCATTTTCTTGCAATAAATTGTCCATCAAAAGCGGCAGATTATCCGCATCGGCCAACAGTCGATCCAAACGTAACGATGCCGCCACAATGTCCACGGTCGGTTGTGCGTCCAAGGTTTTCAAATCTTCACTCACCGCTTGTTTCAAAGGCAAGAGTTCGGGTGCATCAAAGCGGTTCAGGCGTTTTTCCAAGGCGCGCAAGGTTTCCGAGGCGGCGCGGGTATTGCCGTCAAACAGCAATTGCTGCGCCGTGGTGTTCAGGCGGTATTCGACTTCATTGACCAGCCATTGCATGCGATCGGCGGTCAGCGTACGGTAATCGCTCTGCGTGCGCTCAAGCTGCGCCTGTGTGCGCGCCAACTCGCTTTGCAAAGTACGGTAGTCCTGCTGCAAGGTTTCTTGTGCAAACAAAGACTGCTGCAAACGCTGCGCGTTATCGCTTTGACCGAGCGCGGCTTTGTCCAATTGGTTACGGTAGTCGAGCTTCACGTTTTCCAAGGTATTTTGCCCTTGCACGAACAGCAAACCTGCACCGCCCAAGGCGAGTAAGGACAAAACCAGCGCGCCGACTGCCAGACCTTTTCCGCCGCTTTGTTTAACGATAACGGGGGCGGCGGCAGGAACAGGGACGTTTTGCGGCGCGGCATAGGTCGCCGAGGTTGTTGATTGAGATGCGTTTTCGGCATGATCTGCCGCTTGCGGTTGGTGGTCTTGTTGTTCCATCTTCTGCTCCGTAGTAAGTAGTGATGCGTGCCATCATGAGCGCACGCAAGTGAAATATCGGCTGCATCAATTATTCAGGCAGCTTATCTTTCGTGGCTACGCCATCCAGCTCGTCCAGCGAAATCGGGGTGTAGGATTGCTCAAGAAACGGCAATTCGTCATCGTCCATCGGCTGCAATTCAGGTAGGGGCGGCGCATCGGGCAAGCGATCAAGCTGCGCTGACGGATGATCGTCACTCTGATTAAGTTCTTGTTCAGCCAATAATTTTTGCACTTCCTCGGCTGCAACGCTTAACTGTGCCAAGTCCGCTTCGCTAATCGGTATATGCGGCTGTTCGACAAAAGGCAACTCATCATCATCCATGTGTTGCAGTTCCGGCAACGGCGGTGCAATAACCGTTTGTTCGGGCATTGATGCTTCTTCCACCGCAACGGTTTCTTGTGCTTGAGACAATACCAATTCTGCTGCAGAGTCGATTTCTTCCAAAGAAATCGGCACCGGCGTGCCGGTCACGAAGGTTGTTTTCTCCAGCGGCAACAGCGGTTTGCGTTTTTTCTTTTTATCGTCAGTAGATGTTTGGCTCATGTTTATTCCATAACCGGCGCAATGCCGCGATGATGTCGTCTTCAGCAGGGTGGTCCTCAACACTCTCCATGCCCGCACACCGTAAAACATCGCCAATGCGCGGGTGAATGGTGAAGTATAACAATCTTTTCCCTTGTGCGCTGTATTGCGGTGCAAGCGAATCCACCCATGTGCGCGCAGCTTCGGCGGAAGTCAGCAACACCGCGATGTCACCGCGATGGCAGAAAATCATCTGCTGCTCATCAACACTGACCGGCAATGCCACACGGCGGTAAACATCGGCACAATCCACCGTCCAACCCAGCTTGCGTAACGCCTCGGCAAAAAAATCACGCCCGTGCGCACCGCGCACAATCAATAAGCGCCCGCTGCGTTCGCGCCATAAGGGCAAACGCAACAAAGCCTCGCTGTCGTTACCGTCATGCGGATACAACACGTTTTTACCCGAGGCTGCCTGTAAAGCCGTAGCGCTGGCATGACCGACCGCCGTCACCGTACCGTGATAACGCGTCCAGTCGATTTTTGCCGCGGCCATCTCCACCGCCGACGGGCTGACAAAAAACACCGCATCACTGGTCTGCGCCATCGCGTTAAGGCTGCCTGAAAAGCTTTCATGCTCTTGCAAACGCATCAACGGGACATGCCGCACCGACCAACCTGCGCGCGCGCATTCGTGTACTATGTTATCGGCGCGCCCGTGCGGACGGGTAACGACCACGAGCGGTGTATCAGTCATGCGCGCCGGCGGCCAATACTTCGTCAATCATCTCTTGCGCGCCGTCATCCGCCAGCAGTTTTGCCACGGCGCGACCGAGCGCGTCGGCATATTGGCGCGGCGCACGTGCTTCGGCGGTCAAGACTTCCGAACCGTCGGGATACGCCACCAAACCGCGCAAATACAGATTTTCGTCCTCCACCACCGCATACGCCGCCAACGGCACTTGGCACGAACCGCCCAAAGCACGTGCCAGTGCACGCTCTGCCATCACGCAATCCGCACTCGCAGCATGGTTCAACGGCGCGAGTAAAGCGCGCATATCATCACGATGCGCCGCAATTTCAATGCCCAATGCTCCTTGCCCTGCCGCAGGCAGGCTTTCTTCGGGCAAAATCAAACCGCGAATGCGCTCGTGTAATTCCAGACGCTCCAAACCGGCGGCGGCAAGAATAATCGCGTCGTATTGTTCTTCGTCCAATTTACGCAAACGGGTTTGCACATTACCGCGCAAAGGGCGGATATCCAGCTGCGGAAAACGGGCGCGCAATTGCGCCTCACGGCGCAAGCTGGACGTACCGACCACCGCACCGGCAGGCAAATCCGCCAAAGCTGCGTAACGATTCGACACAAACGCATCACACGGATTGGCACGCTCGCCAATCGCCGCCAAGGCAAAACCTTCAGGCAGCACCATCGGCACGTCTTTAATCGAATGCACCGCCAGATCGGCACGCCCGTCCGCCAGCGCGGTTTCCAGTTCTTTAACAAACAAGCCTTTACCGCCGATTTTCGAGAGCGTTCTGTCCAAAATCTGATCGCCCTGCGTGGTCATGCCGAGAATATCAACGACGTAATCGGGATAAAGTGCTTGCAAGCGTGCCTGAATATGTTTGGCCTGCCACATGGCCAAGGCACTTTCCCTGCTGACTATGGTGATTTTTTGCATATTGATGAGCTTGAATATTCTTAAAAACGAGCGTGATTTTACCATCATCGCCCAATGAATGATAATCCGCCGACACAACCCGAGCTTTCTTTTATCATGACTGATCTGTCAAAGCCGGATAAAACAGCGCAACCCTAAAACTCTATTCAGGCTGCCTGAAGATTATTGATCGCAACCTATTAAGAAAATGTTGAATTTTCCTTTAAGAATTGACTTAAATCAAAAATGAATCTGTTCAGAACTTTGATAAATCGGTTAAAATGCCCTCATTCGCCGCCAACGAATCAACCATCCTCAAAGCATTACGGAATCGGCTGCAAAACCACAAGTCTTGCCAACACCAAACAAGGAAAACAACATGCAACTGAACAGACGGCAGTTTTTCAAAGTCACCGCAGCAGGCGCAGGGGCGACCGGTTTGGCAGTGATGGGTTTTATGCCTGCCAATGCGTGGGCGGAAGTGCGCCAATACAAATTGTTGCGTGCGGTGCAAACCCGCAACAATTGCACTTACTGCTCGGTCGGTTGCGGCACTTTGCTGTACAGCTTGGGTGATGGCGCGGGCAACGCGAAAAAATCGATTTTCCACATCGAGGGCGATCCGGATCATCCGGTCAGCCGTGGTGCGTTGTGCCCGAAAGGTTCAGGTTTGATTGATTTTATCCACAGCCCGAACCGTATTTTGCAGCCCGAAGTGCGCGAACCGGGCAGCAGCGAATGGAAACGCATTTCATGGCATGAGGCCTTAGACAGAATCGCCCGCCACATTAAAAATGACCGTGATGCCAATCTTATTGTCAAAAACGAAATCGGCGTACCGGTCAACCGTCTGCCGACACTCGGTATGCTGACCGCGTCCGCCGCCTCTAACGAAACCGGCATTCTGACCCAGAAATTCATGCGCTCTTTGGGCATTGTCGCCACCGATGCCCAAGCACGGGTATGCCACGGGCCGACCGTCACCGCACTGGCCTCCTCTTTCGGACGCGGTGCCATGACCAATACTTGGATGGACATTCAACACGCCGATTTTATTTTGGTGATGGGCGGCAACGCTGCCGAAGCGCATCCGGTAGGTTTCCGCTGGGCAATTGAAGCGAAAAAGCGCAAAGGCACACGCCTGATGGTGGTTGATCCGCGTTTCAACCGTACCGCCTCGGTCGCGGACGAATATGTGCCGATCCGTTCAGGCAGCGACATCGCCTTTCTTGGCGCGTTGATTAACTGGCTGATCGAAAACGATAAAATCCAGTGGGAATATGTCAAGGCTTACACCAATGCTGCCTTTATCGTGGCGGAGGATTTTGATTTTCAAGACGGTTTATTCAGCGGTTTCAATGCGGAAACCGGGCAATACGATAAAGAAAGCTGGTATTACGAACGCGATGGTGCCGGTTTTGCCAAAACCGATCCGACATTGCAACATCCGCGCTGCGTCTGGCAATTATTGAAAAAACATTACGCCCGCTACACTTTGGACGTGATGGAAAACCTGACCGGCAGCCCGCGCGAAGGTTTCCTGAAAGTGGCGCAAGCCTTGGGCGAAACCGCTCGCGCCGATAAAGCCGGTACGATTTTATACGCCTTGGGCTGGACACAACACACCACCGGCAGCCAAATCATCCGCACCATGGCGATGGTGCAGCTGTTACTGGGCAATATCGGCATGTCGGGCGGCGGAGTCAATGCTTTGCGCGGCCACTCCAACATTCAAGGTTTGTCCGACTTGGGTTTGCTTTCCACTTCTCTGCCGGGTTATTTATCGCTGCCCAACGAGCAGCAACATCCCACATTCGACGATTATCTGAAAATCCAGACACCGCAACCCCTGCAACCGAACCAATTGAATTACTGGGGCAATACGCCGCAGTTTATGGTCAGTCTGCTCAAATGGTTCTACGGCGAGCACGCCACCCGTGATAACAATTGGGGTTATGACTGGTTGCCCAAATGGGACAAGATGTACGACATCATGCAAATGGTGGAAATGATGTACCAAGGTCAAATGAACGGCTTATTGGTACAAGGCTTCAATGCCATGGGCTCTTTCCCCGACGCATCACGCGTGACCGAAGCGTTTTCCAAACTCAAATTCATGGTGGTGATGGATCCGCTGGACACCGAAACCGCCACGTTCTGGCAAAACCAAGGTCGGCAGCACGATGTCGATCCGAGCACCATTCAGACCGAGGTTTTCAGGTTGCCTACCCCGTGTTTTGCAGAGGAACAAGGCTCAATTGTCAATTCCTCACGCTGGCTGCAATGGCACTGGGCCGGTGCGGAACCGCCCGGTGAAGCCAAACCCGACTTGGATATTCTGGCCGAACTGCATTTACGGCTGAAAAAAATGTATCGTGACGAAGGCGGCATTGCCCCCGAGCCGATCGTCAACCTCGCTTGGCACTATGCCGATCCGGCTGCACCTACACCGCAAGAAATGGCAAAAGAATCCAACGGCCGCGCCTTGGCGGATATTACCGACAAGCAAGGCAATATTGTTGTCAGGAAAGGCGAACAACTGGACGGATTTTCCCAGCTTCGAGATGACGGCAGCACTGCTTGCGCCTGCTGGATTTTTGCAGGGTCCTGGACACAAAATGGTAATCAGATGGCACGGCGCGACAACAGCGATAGCGGCTTGGGCAATACGCCGGGTTGGGCATGGGCATGGCCTGCCAACCGCCGCATTCTGTACAACCGCGCCTCATGCGATCCTACGGGTAAACCTTGGGATGCCCGACGCACTTTAATCCGGTGGGACGGCAAAAAGTGGACCGGAGCGGACGTTGCCGACTTCAAAGCCGACGAACCGCCCGGCTCAGGCATGAACCCGTTCATCATGAACGAAGAAGGCGTGGGACGTTTATTCTGTGCCCGCAAAATGACGGACGGCCCGTTCCCCGAACATTACGAACCCATGGAATCCCCCATCGGCACTAACCCGCTGCATCCGCAAGTGGTACAAAGTCCGGTGGTGCGCGTGTTCGACAGCGTCAAAGACCGCCTCGGCACCAAGGAAGAATTTCCTTATGTGGGAACAACTTACCGCCTGACCGAACATTTTCAGTTTTGGACGAAATCGGTCAAACTGCTGATGATTGCCCAACCCGAACAGTTCATCGAGATCGACGAAGTCTTGGCACAAGCCAAAGGCATTAAAGCGGGCGATACAGTCAAAGTCAGCGCGAAGCGCGGCTTCATCGAAGCCAAAGCCGTGGTCACCAAACGCATGAAACCGCTGACCATCAACGGTCAAACCGTGCATCAAATCGGCATCCCCTTGCACGGCGGCTGGATTTCGGTCGGGCAAAAAGGCTATCTGGTGAACACGCTGACCCCGTTTGTCGGCGACAGCAATACCCAAACGCCGGAATACAAAACATTCTTAGTCAATGTCGAGAAAGCATAAAGGAGCGAAATCATGGCATTACAATCACTGGATATTCGCCGCCGTTCTGCCACCGCAGGCATTACACCGCCGCCGCAAGCTCGGCGTACCGCACCGGAAATTGCAAAACTCATCGACGTCAGCACTTGCATCGGCTGCAAATCCTGTCAGGTAGCCTGCGCCGAATGGAACGATCTGCGCGACGAAATCGGCATCTGTCACGGCGTATACGACAACCCGATCGACCTTTCCGATCAAAGCTGGACCGTCATGCGCTTTGCCGAAACCGAAGAGTACGGCAAACTCGAATGGCTGATTCGCAAAGACGGCTGCATGCACTGCGAAGATCCGGGCTGCCTGAAAGCCTGCCCCTCACCCGGTGCGATCATTCAATATGAAAACGGCATCGTGGACTTTCATCAGGAAAACTGCATCGGTTGCGGTTACTGCGTTGCAGGCTGCCCGTTCAACATTCCGCGCCTGTCGAAAAAAGACAACCGCGCTTACAAATGCACCCTGTGCTCCGATCGGGTTGCCGTCGGACAAGAACCCGCCTGTGTCAAAAGCTGCCCCACCGGTGCGATTCGTTTCGGCACCAAAGCAGACATGAAAAAGATGGCCGCCGAACGCATTGCCGACTTGCAATCACGCGGCTTCGATCAAGCCGGTTTATACGATCCGCAAGGCGTGGGCGGCACGCATGTGATGTATGTCCTGCACCATGCCGACCGTCCTGAGCTTTACCACGGATTACCGGCCGCGCCGAAAATCAGCACCACGGTACGGCTCTGGAAAGGCTTCCTGAAGCCTTTGGCCACCATCGGCATCGCCGCCGCCGGTCTGTTCGGCTTTTTCCATTACATCACCATTGGCCCGAATAAAGCAGAGGAAGAACACGCTGAAGTCATCGCCAAAGACGGCAGCATTCTGCATGGCGAAGAGGAGGCATAATCATGAAAGAAAAACTGATTCAACGTTACAGCCCTGCCGAACGCATCAACCATTGGGTCGTCGCTGTCTGTTTCGTGTTGCTGATGATTTCGGGGCTGGCGTTATTTTATCCCGCCTTTTTCTGGCTGACGGGCGTATTCGGCACACCGCAATTGGCGCGTATCGTGCATCCTTTTGTCGGCGTCATCATGTTTCTCGGCTTTGCCCGTCAATTTTTGCGCTACTGGCAGCATAACATTGCCGATAAAGAAGACGTCAAATGGATGATGTCGGTACTTAAAGTGCTCAAAGGCGAAGAGGTCGGCGATGTCGGCAAATACAACGGCGGACAAAAAGCCATGTTCTGGCTCATGACGGCGTGTATGTTGGTGATGTTGGTCACCGGCATCATGATTTGGCGGCCTTATTTTGCCGAGATGTTTCCGATCCCCGTGATTCGTTTTGCCTTACTGTTTCATGCGTGGTCTGCATTGATCCTGATCGCGGGCATCATCATCCACGTTTATGCCGCCTTGTGGGTACGCGGCACGATCCGTGCCATGGTTGAAGGCGTGGTCACGCAGGCTTGGGCCAAAAAACATCACCCGCGCTGGTATCGCGAAGTCATGGCAAAAAAAGAACAACGGGAACGCGAAACACCGCAACCATAAACACCCCGCTACCCCAACCGCCGTTTATCCGGCGGTTTTTGCATACCTGTTTCAGACACCTCGTCATGCCGTACCTGTATAATCGTCCATTGAGTTTACAGGCAGCCTTATCGCCTGCTCCGAACCCATGGCGGCGGCGTGAAATACGCATCGGCCAGCGACTGTATAACAAGAAAGGCACACATCATGAGCAAAACCATTTTAATGATCCACGGCATGTGGGGCGGCGCGTGGCACTGGGACAATTACCGCACCTTTTTCGAACAGGCGGGCTATCGTACGGTTGCGGTCGATTTGCCTTACCACGGAAAAAACCTCTACACCGCCGATGAACGCTTAGGCACCACCGGCGTACTGGATTATGTCGATTTTTTGAGTGCGGAAATCGCCAAACTCGATGAAAAACCGATCATCATGGGGCATTCGATGGGCGGTCTGTTGGCGCAAATGCTGGCTGCACGCGGCTTGGCAGAAAAAGCGGTATTGCTCACGCCCGCGCCACCCGCAGGCATTATCGCGGCACGCCCTTCGGTCATCAAAACCTTTTTACCCCTTACCTTTTTACCGAATTTCTGGAACAAACCGATTCCGGTAACTTATCCGCTGGCCAAATATGCAGTGTTCAATTTGGTGGACGACGAACAAGAATGCCGCCGCTTGGTCTCGCAAATGAGCTACGAATCGGGGCGGGCGATTTTTGAAATCGGCTTTTGGCAGTTGGACAAAAAGCGCACCACCCGCATTAACGAGCAAGACGTGCAATGTCCGATGCTGATACTTTCAGGCAGCTATGACCGCATCGTCCCTGCCAGCGTGGTGTTTCATGTCTGGCGTAAATACCGTCATTGTGCGGATTACCATTGTTTAAGCGATCATGCTCACTGGGTGCTGGGAGAAAAAGGCTGGGAGAAAATCGCTGAGCGCGTCGCCAATTGGCTGGAACACACCACGGCACATCAACCCTGACAGATAGGCCCTACCGGCATGCAAGGCTGCCTGAAAACCTTTTTCGTCAAACAGGCTTAGTTGCCGTGCAAGCAAAACCGGCTGATGACCATGAATATTCCCCTGCTTTCCGCCCATCATCATGATTTCCCCGATGTGGCAACGGCGATTACCGAACGTGACGGTTTGGTGGCGATCGGCGGCGATTTGTCGTTGCCGCGTTTGCTCGCGGCGTATCGTCAGGGGATTTTTCCGTGGTACGGCGAAAACGATCCGCTGTGCTGGTGGGCACTGTCGCCGCGCATGGTGTTGCTGCCTGAAAACCTGCATATCCCGCGCTCGCTGGCCAAGAAAATCCGCAACAGCACCTACACCGTGACGCTCAATCATGCCTTTGCCGAAGTCATTGCCCAGTGCGCCGCCGTGCCGCGTGCGGGGCAAAACGGCACTTGAATACATCCCGAAATGCAGACGGCGTACATGGGCTTGCATCAAGCGGGCTTTGCCCATTCGTTTGAATATTGGCAAAGAGATGATGCAGGCTGCCTGAAGTTATGCGGCGGTTTGTACGGGGTGCAACTCGGGCAAGTATTTTTTGGCGAATCCATGTTTGCACGGGTGGCGGACGCATCCAAAATCGCGTTCGTTCATGCGGTGCATGATTTGCAACAACGCGGCATGCGCTTGATGGATTGCCAGATGCACACTGAACATTTGGCGCGATTCGGTGCAGCAGAAATCCCTTTTAACGACTTTCAGGCAGCCTTAAAGCGTTATTGCGCGCAAGACTTAAACGCTGCCATGGTTAAGGGTGTTTTGAAAAATAATGTTTAGGTAGTGATTGGCATGAGTTTTATTTTGGGTAGTCTCAACATTACTCAAACCCAAAACATCAAACCGTAAGAAACCTTTATTTCATCCGCCCAATCCCCTTGAAGCAGCCGTTCAAAAAGGCGTTTTTGCGGAGAAAAGGGCTTGCCTGTTTGAGTGGCGGCGCAGCCGACACGAGTTCAAGCCCGCCGCAAAAATGATTTTTTTAACGGGAAGTTTTGGCAAAGCCAAAACCTGCGCCGTGGGGTCGTCTTTCTTT
>JAUNUS010000010.1 GCA_030538055.1 Neisseria sp. | reverse complement strand
ACTTTCTTTGACGAAGCAAAGAAAGTAAGTCGCCGCGCGGCGATAGAGCGCGAAGTGAACAGCCTCTGTAAAAATAAAGGCTGCCTGAAATCTTTGCAACCTTTCGCTGTGCCTGAACCTCTTTCAGTCAGCCCTTACACCGGATTATCCTGATCAAAAAACACGGTTTCGATGCCGAAATGGCGATTGACGGCTGCGGCCAAAGCCTGCACGCCATAACGCTCGGTCGCGTGATGCCCTGCGGCGATAAACGCGGTGCCGGTCTCTTGTGCCAAATGGTATTGCGCTTCCGAAGCCTCGCCGGTGATGAAGGCTTGCACACCGGCATCAATGGCTGCCTGAAAAAAACCTTGCGCGCCGCCGCTACACCACGCAATGCGTTCGATGTTTTGCGCCGCATCGCCTACCGTAAGCGGTTCGCGCCGCAAAACCGCGCTCAATTCCTGCGTCAATTCTGCCAAGGTTTGCGGCTGTCGCGTGCGCCCCAGCCACAACAGATTGCCCTCACCCGTCACGGTGTCGCACTGCCACCCTAAAAACCGTGCCAATTGTGCGTTATTGCCCCATTCGGGGTGCGCATCCAACGGCAGGTGATACGCCAGCAGGTTCATATCATGCGCCAAAAGCAGACGAATCCGCTCTTTTTTCCAACCGACAATCGTCGCCGGTTCGCTTTTCCAAAACATCCCGTGATGCACCAGCAACGTGTCCGCACCGGCGGCAATCGCTGCTTCGATCGCGGCGCGGCTGGCGGTCACCGCACACAGGATTTTCCGAATCGCCGCGTTTCCTTCAACCTGCAAACCGTTGGGCGCGTAATCTTGAAAGGCTGCCACCGCCAATTCGGTGTGCAGCCAGTTCAATAAATCCTGACGTTGAATCATGCCGTCTCCGTCGGCGCAGGGGTGCTCTGGTCTTTTCCTTGTGCTGCAGTGTAAGTTTTTGCCGCATCACGTACCAGCACATACATGCAGGCCAACATAAAGCCGATCATCAAACCCAATAAAGTCACCAATGCCCGCGAGGGGTTATCTTTAGATAAAGGCAAAAACGGCGCGCTTTGGTAATGGAAACTCTGATCGGTCAAAGCCGAGTCCTGCGGTACGGCCAGTTTTTCCAGCAAGGGCAATTGCCATTGAATATTGTAGTATTCAATCGGATAGGTCGGATCGGTGTTTTTGATGCTGTTGATCTGCGCTTGCAAATATTTTTGTCCGAGTAAAAACAAAAAGCCGTTATTGCTTAATTGATCATCGGTCAAGGTGATTTCGGCATCGCCCATCGCAAACAAAGGTACGCCGCCTTTGCTGCCTGACTGATTGCGCGCATATTCGCGAATATCGGCTTTTTGTGCCGCCGATAAAGCGCGGGTCAGGTTTTCCAGCTTGATTTTTTGTGCATTGCTTAAGTTGTTCTCCAGCCTATCCTTTTTGTGCTGCATGGTGCTGATGGTATTTTGTACCTTCAGCTGAAAGTCCTGATCACTTAAATCCAAGACCTGTTTATTCAGGTATTGCAAGTATTGTGTCAAGGTTTGTTGCGCGTCTTGCGGATTGCCGGCGGTAAACGAAATCGTGGGAAAAGTGATTTGTTTCTTTTCATCCGACCATTCTACCGTCAATTGCTTGGTGGTCAGTGAACGCAAAATGGCTGCCTGCCGATCTTCACTTTTGCCCGCACCGAGTTTTTTGAACAATTCGGATTGCTTGAAAAAATCCACCCGCGTATCGCGCGAACGCAGTTCGGACAAAAAAGTGTCGTACAGCTGTTTGTTCAACTCCGGCACGGCAGTAGAGGTAATGTTGGCAAAATCCAGCGAGCGTTGCGTCAGGGTGGCGATTTCAAAGTTTTTCGCTTCGACCACTTGTGCTTGTGTCGTCCATTTCGACGGCATCAGCAGCGTACCGAGTAAAGCCAACACGCCGCACACCAGCGTAATCAGTGCAATGGTTTTTTTGTTGCGCCACAGATTGAAAAAAAGAGCCATCAGATCAATTTCATCGGATGCGGTTTGGTCTTGCATGATGTACCTCGGGTTGATGTGAGATTTTTGGGGGAAATCGGGATGTTTTTACAGGCAGGCTGTAACGGGTTTCTGGCATCCTTTATAAAATGGTCAAGATGCTGTCAAGCGATACATTATAACGTAACACCTTTCATCAAGGGGCGTTACCAACGGAATCTCAAAGTAACCTGCATAAAAAAAGCCGACTGATAAAGATGCTGTCTTCGTCGGCTTTCGATACCGGAAATCATGAGTTTCCGGCAAGTTATTTCATCAAAACACGAATGCTTCGCGCCCAAGGGAACGTTCACCCTGAATCAGCGCGGGAATATCGGTATCAAACAATACCTCTTGCGAGAAGCAGTCGTCTGCACCACGCGTCAAGACCACGGCGCGTTTAACCGGAGCTTCTCCCATCACCGCCACCAGCCGACCACCGGCCGCAAGGCAATGGCGCAATTCATCGGGTATCTGGCTGACCGCCGCACCGATGTAAATCGCCTGATATTTTTCATCGCCGTGCGTTTCCGCCGCAAAACCGTCTTGCGCTTTGAACGTAACGTTATCGATGCCGACACGGCGTAAAGCGTCTTCGGCACGCGCCAGCTGCGCCGCATCCAAATCGACCGTGGTCACGCTGTGCGCCAGTTTCGCCATCACCGCCGCCGCATAGCCCGCACCCGTGCCGATTTCCAACACATTATCGGTTTTTTGCAAACGCAAACCTTGAATCAGGCGCGCCACGATTTTGGGCTCAAGCATCAGGGAATTGTTCGGCAGACGCAAGTGCATGTCGGCGTAAGCGTAGGCTTTTTGTTCCGCGCTGACAAATTCCTCGCGGGGAATGTCTTGCAATGCGTCCAGCAAATCAAAATCCAGCACATCCCACGGGCGAATTTGCTGCTCGACCATATTGTACCGTGCTTGTTGAAAATCCATTTTCTGCTCCGAATCTGTAGATGCGCGCCACAAGAGCGCGGACTGTCATGAATGGCGAAATTATAGTGGATAAAGATCATTTTGCCTACGGACGCTTATAGAGACTCCGAAAAGCAACAGCAAAAACTGCGGTCACGCATTTCTCAAAGCCTCCCTGAACAAAAGCTATCCCGTATCGCGGCATACGGTGTTAGAATCAACACCGTCATTTTTCTGCACGTGGTTCGGTTATGCGCTCTCGGCATTATGGCATGATGTTATTGTTGTCGGCACTGTCGCTGCCTGCGTGGGCAGAGAATACTGCTGCTCCCGTTGCGGCCAACCCCGATACCGCCGCATCCGCCGCCGATGAGGCGCTCAGTCATTACAACGTCAACATCGACATCAGCGGGCTGCCGGCCGTCACCCTCGGTGACAGCCTGTTCGGCGACAATGCAAAACAATTGCTGCAACAGCATTTATCTTTGATTGCCAAGCAAAAAGCCCCCAATCTGGACGCAGACCAAATCGAATTTCTGTTGCACGAAACCCCTGCCGAGGTCCATCAGATCCTCAGTACCCAAGGGTTTTTCAACAGCAAAACCCAAATCGAAAAAATCGGCGACACTTATCACGTGCGTATTCAGGCAGGCAAACGCACCCATATTGACAACGTGATCGTGATTTTGGAAGGCGATCTCGCCAACGATGACAGCCTGCCTTATTATTACCGCGATCTCTTTTTGAACTGGCGCTTGCCGATGGGTGCGCCGTTTACCCAAAGCGATTGGGCGGCCAGCAAAAGTGAAGCTTTATCGGTCGTCACCCGTAAAAAATACCCCTTGGCCACCATCACCCACAGCCGCGCGGAAATCGACCCCGACCATGCGACCGCCGTCGTCTCGCTGTCGATCGACAGCCGTGACCCTGTAACGTTTGGCGAGATCACGATTGACGGTAATCAGCGTTACCCCGCCTCAATCGCGCGTAATCTTGCAAGCTTTACGCCGGGCGCGGCGTATGACCGTGACAAGCTGCTCGACTACCAACAGCAACTGGAACAAGACGGGCATTACGGCGGGGTACTGGTCACCACCGATTTTGAACAGATGGAAAATCATCGCGTGCCGGTTAACGTTACCGTCACCGAAGTGCCGCGCCAGAAGCTGGACTTGGGTTTGCGCTACGATGCTTATGAGGGTGTTGGTGCTCGCGTCGGTTATGACCACTATAATATGTTCAAACGCGGTTACACCGGTTCGGTGGTACTGGACGCGAGCAAAGACAATCAAGGATTGGGATTGGGCATCAGCCAGCCGCGTGATGCGCGCGGACATTTTTACACCACCAACCTTTCTTTCGGCAATAAAACCGTACAGGGCATTCAGTCTCAGACTTTGGGCGCGGGTTTCTGGAGAGCGCGCGTGCGTGACGGCATTGATTCACGCATCGGCGTCGAGTATTTTCTGGAAAAAGAAAAGGTTAAAAACGGCCCCGACTTGGGCCAAAACTACGTCACCATGCTCACCGCCTCATGGAAGCGTAACCGCATCGAAACCAATAACCGCCCGGCAAACGGCTATTATCTGTCGGCCAAATTCGGCACCACCCTCGGCACTTTACTCTCTTCGGCCAATGTGCAACGCATCACCGCCGATGCGGCGTATTACTACACGCCTTCATCACGTAAATGGGGAACATTCTTGGTACGCGGTGCGACCGGCTACGTCTTCACCGGCGAAGAAAACAGCGTACCGACTGCCTTGCTGTTTCGCACCGGCGGCGCAGATTCGGTGCGCGGTTACAACACCGACAGCATCGGGCTGTACACCTGGCAGGGCGCGGTCTTCGGCGGGAAGGCCAAAGCCGTCGCCAGTGCAGAGTATCAATACCCGATTGCCCGCGATTGGTCGGTGGCGGTGTTTCACGATATCGGAGATGTGGCCAACCGCTTTCAAGACATGGAATGGAAACATTCCACCGGCTTGGGCGTGCGCTGGTTCAGCCCGATTGCACCGGTGGTGTTTGACATTGCCTACGCCCACCAAACCCGTAAAATCGGCTGGCACATCAGCTTAGGAACACGTTTCTGATGAATCAGACATCTTCACCCGATACGCCCGCACCTGCCGCTGCGCCGAAAAAACGCCGCCGGTGGTGGCGTCGTCTGCTGGGCAGTATTGTGCTGTTGGTGTTGCTGTTGATGCTGGCGGTATGGTGGTTAGCCAGCACTTCCGCCGGTTTGCACACGGCTTTTTTCAGGCTGCCTGCACTGTTTGGCGTCAACATCAGCGCGGAGTCTACTGAAGGCACGTTGTGGCAAGGCTTTAAGGCACGCAATATTCGCATTCAAACCAACACTGCCGACATTACCTTAAAATCATTGGTCTTAGATTGGGATGCGTCACAGCTCAGGAAAAGCAATCTGCTGCATGTGCGCCTGCTCGAGCTGGGTGAAATGACGATTGTTGCTACAGGTTCCTCTGCTGACCGTGCTTCTTCCCCCCCGAAAATGCCGCGTGATGTCGATTTACCGTTTCACGTTCAAATCGACCGCGCCGTCAGCCACGGTATTTTGTGGGGCAAAAACAAAGACGTGATTTTGTCCGGCGCGGATTTAAATTACAGTTATCTGAATCATCTGCATCGCTTGAGTATTGTTGCCTTGACCACACCGTGGGGTCAGGCTCAAGGCGGAGCAGCCTTGCACAACACCGCGCCTTTTCCTGCGGCAGGCAAAGTCATACTGCAAGGCTTTATCAATCAAGCCCCCGCTCATGGCGAAATCACGCTTTCAGGCAGCCTGCAAGACCTGTTGCTGAAGGCGGAGTTACGCAGTGCCAATATGGTATTGGATGTTGATTCGCAAGTTTCACCCTTTGCCGCCGATGCGGTCTCGCGCATTCATCACGTGACGCTGAATCTGGGTAATGTCAATCCGCAAGACTTCTGGCAAAGCGCGCCGCAAGCCAACATCACCTTGTTTGCCGATCTTATGCCCGACGAGCAGGCCACCATGCTCGAGGGCATCATGATGCTCTCCAATGCCCGCGCCTTACCCGCCAACCGCAGCGGCATTCCGCTGGTGCAAAGCCACGCTTTTTTCACGGTCAATCCGCACGGCGTGGTGACGATTGAACCTTTGGAAGCCGAATTGCTGCGCAACGGCAAAATCACCCTTTCAGGCAGCATCAGCGAGCAGCTGGATTTATCGATCGATGTCGCGGCGGTGACCGTTGCCGACTTCATCGGCGGCGCACCGCAACTGCCCATGAACGGCGTAGTGCGGGTCAAAGGCACCGGCGATAACCCCGACATCACTTGGCAGTTGCAACGCGGCGATTTAACCGCAGACGGGCTCGTGACCTTACGCACCGTCGGCAAACAGCGCGAACAGACCTTAACCATAGAAAAAGCCTTGTTTAACGACGGCAAAGGCGGCAGCGCAAACCTTTCAGGCAGCCTGAAACAGTTTGGCGACCAAGCTCTGGACATGACCTTTCGCAGCGAGCGGTTTAATCCTGCCGTTTTCGGTAGCGATTACCCGCAGGGCAATGTCAACGGGCGCGTTTCGGTCAAAGGTACTGTGGGCGATGCCATGCAGTTTTTGACCCGCATTGACTTTACCGACAGCACGTTGTCGGGCATGCCGCTCGTGGCGCAAGGCGTGGTCGATTACCGCGATGCCCATGTTGCGCCTTCCAAGCTCAATATCGGACTGGGCCCGAACCGCATTATCGCCGACGGCACGTTCGGTAAAAAAAACGACAAGCTCAACCTCAATATTCGCGCGCCGCAGCTTGAGCGCTTCGGCTTCGGCTTAAACGGCGCACTTGAGGCGCAAGGTTTTGTCGCCGGCGATTTGCGTTCGCTTGATATGCGCCTGCGCGGACGCGCGGACGCTTTTGCTTTTCGCGATCTGATCAAGCTGCGCCAACTGGACTTTGACCTAACCGCCTCACCGGACATTCACGCTCCGCTGGACATCAAGCTCACGGGTTCAGACCTTTCCGTCACCGGAAATGCAGTAGAACACGTCACGCTCAATGCCAAAGGCACACTGGCACGTCACGCACTCACCGCCAATGCTGCGCTCACCGCCGAAAGCAAACCGTATCGCGCCGACATCGCCGCACAGGGCGGCATGAATGAAAACCACCAGTGGACAGGTACGGTAGAGCGGTTTAACTTGGGCGGCACATTGAATGTATTGCTGGAAAATCCGGTACGTCTGTCCGTATCCGAACAGGCCTTGAATCTGGGTGCGGCACGTTGGCGCGTGCTCGGCGGCAATCTGAACTTACAAGCCCTGTCATGGCAGAAAAAAGCTGGCTTCGCCACGCGCGGACAAGCCAACGGCATTCATCTGGCACAGCTGGAAACCATCACCACGCTGCCTATACAACAAGATTTGGTACTGGCCGCCGACTGGGATGTGCAATACAACGAAAACGCTCGCGGTACGCTGACCATCCGCCGCGAAGCGGGTGATGTGATTCTGCCCGGACGCAGCCGCTCTTTGGGTTTGGACAAGCTGACACTGGAAACCCGTCTGGCTGCTGGGCGCATTCACAATACGCTCGACGGTCTCACCCGTTTCGGTGATGTCACCGCACAACTGGACATTGCTCAAAACTTTGGCGACGATATTCTCAACGCGCCTATTTCAGGCAGCCTGAAAGTCAATGCCGACGATTTGGCGCGCTTCAAATACTTTTTACCGGTCGGGATGGATTTGGGTGGCGATTTGCTCGCCGATATTGATATTCGCGGCACGTTAAGCGATCCTTTACTGTCCGGCGAATTGAACGCACAAAAGCTCGTCTACAACGATCTGAATAACGGCATTCGGCTGGATAACGGCGTGCTCAAATCGCACTTTGACGGCAAAAAATGGCTGATCGAATCGCTGCTGTTCACGCATGCCGACGGCGGTACGCTGGAAGTCACGGGCGACGTATCCCGTGTCGGGCTGTTGCCCAGCGTGAATTTGCAATTAGTCTTTACCGAATATCCGGTGTTAAATCACCCCGATCGCGAAGTGATGCTCAGCGGTCAGTCGCAAATCCATTACGCCGACCAAACTGGACTTGCGCTCACGGGTGAACTTGTTCTCGACAACGCTTTATTCGATTTTCCCAAATCCGGCATGCCTGCGGTGAGCGATGATGTGGTGATCATCGGTGCGCCCCCGAAAGAACCTGCCGGCAGCATGCCTTTGGCATTGAACCTGACGCTGGATCTTAACGATTCTTTCGGCTTTTCCGGTAAAGGGTTAAATGTCTTGATGGGCGGCAAACTCACCCTGACCGCCAAACCGAAAGAAAACATCAACCTCTTGGGCATGGTGAATGTGGTCTATGGACGCTACAACGCTTACGGGCAAGACTTGGAAGTCGAGCGCGGGCAAATCACCTTTCTGGGCCCGATTGACAATCCTGCGCTCAACCTTCGCGCCAAACGCCGTATGTCGCCCGTGGGCGCAGGCGTAGAAGTGACGGGTACGCTCAATCACCCGCGCGCCACACTGGTTGCCGACAGCCCGATGTCGGATAAAGACAAGCTCGCATGGCTGGTACTCGGACGTGCAGCGGCAGGTGAAGGCGATGATGCCGCGCTGGCGGCGGCGGCCGGCACTTGGCTCGCGGGCGGCATTAACGACAAAATCGGGCTGGTGGACGATATCGGCATGACCAGCCGTGCTTCGCGCAACCCCGCCACCGGCGAAATGAACCCTGCCGAACAGATGATTACCGTGGGCAAACACCTCACGGACCGTATTTATCTCGGTTATGAATACGGCTTAAGCAGCGCGGCACAAGCGGCAAAACTGGTGTATCAATTGAGCAAAAGCGTACAGCTGATCGGACGCGTCGGCACCGAAGAAGCAGGCGGCGAAATACGTTACAGCAAGCGTTTTGATTGATTTTTACACGGTATTTTTTACAACGAGTGTAAAAACTTCTTGAATTTTCTCGGTCTAACCTTAAGTTAAGCGAGACGAAACCCGTCATCGCTTACTGATGCCTCGCAAGCGCAAGGCAACGATGTCCGGTGTTTCATCACCCTTTTCTTTTCCAACAAACGGAGAATGATCATGAACGAAGAACTGCAACGCCAAAAAGACGAGCTGATTGACGAAATGAAAGACGTTTTGCAAGAAGCGGAAAATCTCTATAAAGAAACCGCCGCCAGCGGTGCAGAAGGTGCGGCAGCACTGGCCGACAAAGTGAAAGAAAAACTGACCGCCGCCAAAGAAAAACTCGGCGTATTCGAGGAAGAGTGGTCGGTCAAGGCCAAACAAACCGCCCATCAGGCGGATGAGTTGGTGCGTGAGAAACCGTATCATGCTTTGGGTTTTGCCGCTGCGGTCGGCGTGGTGATCGGCTTACTGATGCGCGGCAACTCGCGTTGAGGTTGAACATTTAACCGCATGCAGGCAGCCCGCACCATGCAGGCTGCCTGCAGTCGCGTCTGCCGGAACCGGTTCGCATCACCCGCAGAAACCTTGTATTTGCAGGGTTTTCCCTACTTTCTCATTTACCCAGGTGATCCGTTATGAAAGTATCCCGTCTGTCTTTGTACAAACAACGCTTCCGCCTCGGCACGGATTTATTCTCGCTGCGCTTGAAAATGGCACGGCTCGAATGGCAAGACTATCAAAGCGGCTGGTCGGCATTATTGCTGAGTACGGCGTTTTTGCTGGTTTGCGCACTGTTGTCCGGCTTAAGTCTGCTGTTTGCGCTGCAGGCAGCCTTACCTGCCGAGCGTGCGGTATGGGTGTTTGCCGTCATGTGCGGGGTGTTTTTACTGATCGGCGCGGTGCTGTTGATCCGCATCCGCCGCATCCGCCGCGGCCAGCAAACCTTTTTGCAGGAAACCTTGGACGGCTTGAGCGAAGACATCGCGCTGCTGCGCGGTGATGAAACCTTAAGCGAACGGTTGGCACGCCATGAAAACGCCACCGACTGAACGCGAACTCTTGGCGCTGAACATTCGCCTGACCCAAGCCAAATTACAGCTGAACACGGCGCAATTGCAACGGGTGCATGAGCGCAGTGCCGTTACGCCGACAGCCTTGCTGACTGCCGCCGGCAACAGCCGCCATGCTTGGCAATGGCTGGCTTTTTTACCGCTCAACCGTTACCTGAAACTGGGCTTAACCATATTGTGGGCAGCATCTCAACGGCGACATAAAGCGCCATAGTTTCTACACTCAAACGCCCTGTTCACCTTTAACCATGATGGCTGCCTGAAAAACTTTCAGGCAGCCTGTTTTTGTTTCAGCCTGCCTGAAAGTTTTATCTCAAGCCTGATGCTCGTTAAAACCACGTTTCACATGCACCGCCAGCAAAGCCACCGCAGCGGGGGTGATGCCGGAGATGCGTGAGGCTTGGCCGATGTTTTCCGGACGGTGTTGGGTGAGTTTTTGGCACACCTCCGCCGACAGTCCGCGCACTTTGCTGTAGTCAATGTTTTCAGGCAGCCTCATATTGTCCAAGTCTTGCAAACGTGCGATTTCTTCGTTTTGCTTGTCGATGTAGCCTTGATATTTAATCAATGTTTCCACTTGCTCACGCACCGCTTCGGTTAAAGGCGATGTCGGCGCGGCATCGGACAGCGTCATGAGATCGGCATAGCTCACCTGCGGACGGCGCAGCAAATCGGCCAAGCTGTATTCGCGTTCGATTTTTTGCCCCAGAACACGCACTTGTTCGCTTTCAGGCAGCTTGTTCGGTGTGACCCACGTGCTTTGCAGACGCGCGCGCTCTTGCTCGACCGCTTCGCGTTTTTGCTCAAAGCTGCGCCATTGTTCTTCACCGACCAAACCCAGTTTGCGCCCGATTTCGGTCAGGCGTAAGTCGGCATTGTCCTCGCGCAATTGCAAACGGTATTCGGCACGGCTCGTGAACATACGGTAGGGTTCGGTCACGCCGCGCGTCAATAAATCGTCCACCATCACGCCCAAATACGCTTGCGAACGGCTCAAGGTCAAAGGCTCTTGTTCGCGCACATGCAGCACCGCGTTCGCTCCGGCGAGCAAACCTTGCGCCGCCGCCTCTTCGTAACCCGTGGTGCCGTTGAGCTGTCCGGCAAAAAAGAGACCGCTAATCGCCTTGGTTTCCAGACTGGCTTTCAGCGCGCGCGGGTCGAAATAATCGTATTCGATCGCGTAGCCCGGACGCAGAATATGCGCGTTTTCCAAGCCGTCAATCGAACGTACCAAGGCTAACTGAATATCGAACGGCAGGCTGGTGGAAATGCCGTTGGGATAATATTCATGGGTGTCCAAACCTTCCGGTTCGAGAAAAATCTGATGGCTTTCCTTATCGGCAAAGCGGTTGATTTTATCCTCGACCGAAGGACAATAACGCGGCCCGACGCCTTCGATTTTGCCGGTGAACATCGGACTGCGGTCAAAGCCGCTACGGATAATTTCATGAGTACGCAGATTGGTGTGGGTAATCCAGCACGACACTTGGCGCGGGTGCAAGGCCGCCGAGCCGCGCACCGAAAACACCGGCGTCGGCGTGTCGCCCGGCTGTTCCTGCAAACGGGAAAAATCAATGCTGCGTCCGTCCAGCCGCGGCGGCGTGCCGGTTTTCAGGCGATGCACCGGTAAATTCAATTCGCGCAATGCCGCGCCCAGTTGTTTGGATGCGGCATCGCCGGCGCGACCGCCGGCGTAATTTTCCAGCCCGATATGGATTTTCCCTGCCAGAAAAGTGCCGACGGTCAGCACCACCGCCCGAGCGTGGAAACTTAAACCCATGGCGGTACGAATGCCGCAAACACGCTCGCCCTGCAGGATGATGTCATCAACAGGCTGTTGAAAAATATCAAGATTATCTTGATTTTCCAGCATATGGCGAATCGCGGCTTTGTACATGACGCGATCCACTTGAACGCGCGTGGCGCGCACCGCCGGCCCTTTGGAGGCGTTCAGACGGCGAAATTGAATGCCTGACTGATCGGTCGCCAATGCCATCGCGCCGCCCAAAGCATCGACTTCGCGCACCAGATGCCCTTTGCCGATGCCGCCGATGGAGGGATTGCACGAGAGCTGACCTAGGGTTTCGATGTTGTGGGTGATGAGTAAGGTTTTCGCGCCCATGCGTGCGGCCGCCAACGCGGCCTCCGTGCCGGCATGACCGCCGCCAACCACAATCACGTCATATTCGGTAGGGTAAATCATAAGAGAAGTTTATGTGCACAAAGATAAAAATTGTACGGAAAATCACATGGGGTGCAAAGCTGAACGTTGAACTTTATTTCAGGGGCTTTTTGGCAATAAAACGGTAAGTGCCGACCACACACTTACCGTTATTTTCAGAACCTTTTAAATAAGCTTTCAGGCAGCCTGTTCGCCTAAAATCATCGAACCCACGCCCGAATCGGTGAAAATCTCCAGCAGCAGCGCGTGCGGAACGCGCCCGTCGATAATATGCACCGCCTTCACCCCATGCGTGGCGGCATCCAGTGCCGAAGCGATTTTGGGCAACATGCCGCCCGACAAGGTGCCGTCCGCCACCAATTCGTCAATGCGTTGCGGTGTCAGATTGGTCAGCAGTTTACCGCCTTTATCCAACACCCCGGGGGTGTTGGTCATCATGATCAGCTTTTGCGCGCCCAGCTCTTTGGCCAATCGTCCTGCCACCAAGTCGGCATTGATGTTGAACGCCTCACCGTTACGCCCCACGCCGATCGGTGCAATCACCGGAATATAACCGCGCTCGACCGTGCTGCGGATCAGGCTGCCGTCAATCGTGTCCACCGTGCCGACTTGACCGATGTCCACTCCGTTTTTATCCGGTGTGTTGATAAAAAGCTTTTTCGCACGCAGAAAATGTCCGTCGCGTCCGGTCAAGCCGATGGCTTTGCCGCCGTATTGATTCAGCAAGGACACGATTTCTTTATTCACCGAGCCGCCCAGCACCATTTCGACGATGTCCATGGTTTCGCGGTCGGTGACGCGCATCCCTTGCACAAATTCGCCCTGCTTGCCGACCCGCTCCAACATCTGGTTGATCTGCGGCCCGCCGCCGTGCACCACCACCGGATTTAAGCCCACCAGTTTGAGCAGCGCCACGTCTTTGGCAAAGCCTTCTTTCAAGGCATCTTCGGTCATGGCGTTACCGCCGTATTTGATCACCACCGTCCAACCGGCAAAGCGGCGGATATAAGGCAAGGCTTCCGCCAAAATCGCCGTTTTGACGGCAGGGGAAATGTTTTCTTCCATCGGTTTATTCCTTTTTTGCTTGTGCTTCATCCACGCTGCGGCGCGAAGTTTTCACCAACAAAACCACCAGCCACAACAATAAAATCACCAAATAAATCGGGTAAAAATACATCAACCACAGCCAGCCGTAAAGCCCATTTTCTTGCCCTTCGGAAAAACCCAAGGGCGGGCGCATGATCAATTGCACCCGTTCGCCACGTAAGGATTCGTCCACCTGCAATACTTTAATCGTCACCGCCGTCAAACCTGCGGCATATTCCGCTGCATGATCTTTGATGCAGGCAGCATCGGGGTTAAAGGTTACCGCATCGGTCATCGCCTGCGCGCACACCAGTTGCCGCGGAATCGTATTTTGTCCGAAACCGGAAGCGGGCAGAGCATTGTGTGCTTCAAAATCGCCGTGATTCATCGCGATCGCCAGTTGCAGCGGTGCACCCGCGTCGGCAAACACCATCTTGCCTTGCTCGCGCTGCCCTGCCCAAGTGCCCAGCTCGGGGCGCGCCTGACCCAAATCATGACGAAACCACAGTTCCATGCCCTCTGCACGGTAAGGCAGCGGGCGGAAAACGTGCGCCTCAACCGTTTCGCCTTCATTCAAGGTCAGGGTAATGGTGGTGTGCTGGCTGCTGAAATAATACAGAAAAAACGCCACGGCAAAGCCGAGCGCAGCCAACAACCATAAGATAAAAGACAGTGAAAAGTATTTTTTCATCACGGATAAAATAAGGGTTGCAGCGGCATCGAAAAACCGATGCTTCAAGCTGAGATCTGTGCAAAAATCTGTCATGTGGATGCAGTTCGCAGGAATAGCACCGCAGAAAGCGCAGACATAGCTTAAGCTAGGCAAGATTTCGAGGAGCGCATTCCAAAGAAATGCGCCGCAGGACGGATTTTTGCAAAAGTCTCAGGCTGCCTGAAACAATGATGCCATGAAAAATCGGGGCAATATTTGCCCCGATGACGCATGACGGATCGTCTGCTTATTTGCTCAGAAATTTGGACGCCAAGGCAGCGATATCGCCCAAGTCCAAACCGTCGCTCAAGTCAAAACCTTTGGCATCTTCTGCGGTGCCGTTCGGGGTCATTTTGTCGATGACAAGCGGCAGGTATTGTGCCAACAGATTCGAAGCGGTGCTGCTGTCCACGCCGACTTTTTGCGCAATATTGCCGATTAAGTCGCCACCCAAAGCAGAGGTGATTTGATTGCCGTCCACGCTTTGTGCGTTTGCGCCGTCGCTGATCCACGCTGCCAACGCACCGGCCAAGCCGCTTTGTTGCAGTTTATTCAATAAATTGCCCGCGCCGCCGCTGTTTTGCAGCAGTGCTGCAATGAGTTGCATGGCCAAGTTTTGCTGTTGGCTGTTACCGCCTTTGCCGCCCAGTACCGAACCGGCAACCGCGCCGATGATCGAATTCAAAAGACTCATGGTGTTTCCTTTCTTAAGGAGGTCAGGGGAGTGTGTAATACGCCAAGAGTGCAAGACCGGCGATGATGCGATACCAACCCCACGGTTTGAACCCAAAGCGTTTTATCATATCAATAAAAAACTTAATTGCCAACATTGCCACCACAAAAGCGACAATATTGCCAATAATAAAACTCTGCACATGCTCGGGCGAAGCGGTGATGAGTTGGTAGCCTTTTTGTGCGGTCACACCTTCGCCCCATGTTTTGATGAACACCGAATAACAGGTCGCGGCGGTCATGGTCGGCACCGCCAGAAAAAACGAAAACTCCGCCGCTGCCTGACGGCTCAAGCCTTGCTGCATACCGCCGATGATCGACGCCGCCGAGCGGCTGGTGCCGGGCATCATCGCCAGACATTGCCAAAAACCAATGGCGATGGCTTGTTTGACCGAAATTTCTTTTTCGGAATGCACGGTCGGATTTTGGAAATATTTGTCCACAAACAATAACACTACGCCGCCGATCACCAGCACCACCGCAATCGGAATCGGATTACCCAGCACCGCTTCGATTTTGTCGTCAAAAATTTTGCCCAAAATCAGCGCGGGGATCACCGCAACCAGCAATATCCAATAAAAGCGCAGATTTTTAAGGTCAAAAAACTTGCGGTAGTACAATACAACCACCGCCAAAATCGCGCCAAACTGAATCGCGATTTGAAACATTTTGACAAAGTCGTTTTCCGGCACGCCCAGTAAATTTGCCGCAAACACCATGTGGGCGGTAGAGGAAATCGGCAAATACTCGGTCAGCCCTTCGACAATGGCAATAATCAGGGTGTGTAACCAGTTCATGTGCAATCTTCAACCAAGATAAAAAGTTTCAGGCTGCCTGAAAGCTGTGGAACCTCTGAAAAACTCTAGCGAGTGGATTTGACGGCTATTTTTTTGGCAGACAAGGAGCATATTTAGGGCAATAGTGGTTCTATTGCCCTAAATATGGGACGCAGTATGACGAAGAAAGAGCCGTTAAAGCCACCGT
Source organism: Neisseria sp. (assembly GCA_030538055.1). Lineage (GTDB taxonomy): Bacteria > Pseudomonadota > Gammaproteobacteria > Burkholderiales > Neisseriaceae > RGIG9985. Next base: position 64,009 of record JAUNUS010000010.1, on the reverse strand, counting down.
TATGAGTTTCTCGGAGGTTCCTTTGTGCATGACAAAAACTTTCAGGCAGCCTGTTCAGAATTAAGCGTTGCCGCTTTGTGCCGCTTGTTGTTGGTACATGGCTTCAAAGTTGATCGGTGCCATGTACACCGGCGGGAAGCCCGCGCGCACGGTCAGATCGGTGATCGCTTCGCGCACATACGGGAACAAAATATTGGGGCAGGTGATGTTGATCACCGGATCGATGTCTTCTGCCGGCAGGTTTTGCATACGGAAAATGCCGCTTTGCACCACTTCGGCCAAGAACAATACGCGTTTGTCTTCCAGCGTCGCGGTCACGGTAGCGGTGATCGAAACATCGTAAAAACCTTCTTCGATTTGTTTGCCGCCCACGCCGATTTTCATTTCGACATCAGGCGCTTCCTGCGTCAGAAAAATCTCGGGCGCATGCGGCACTTCCAATGAGGCGTTTTTCAGATAAATTTTTTCAATATTGAAAACAGGTGTGTTATCGGCAACTTGGTTTTCTTCACTCATGGTTTTTCCTTTCGGTTTTTCAATCGGTTAATAACGCGTCCAGTTTTCCGGCGCGGTTTAAGGCGTTGAGGTCGTCAAAACCGCCAACATGGGTTTCGCCGATAAAAATCTGCGGCACGGTACGTCGTCCGGTCAGGCCAATCATGGTATCACGCGCACCGGCAGCGGTATCGACGCGGATTTCTTCAATCGCGCTCACGCCTTTTTGTTTGAGCAGTGCTTTAGCCATGTTGCAATACGGACACACGGCGCTGGTGTACATTTTGACGGGTTTCACGGGCATTCTCTCGCACGGGTGGCAATAAAGACGGAGCATGATACACGCTTTTTGTTTCAACGTGGGAATATCCCGCCAGCGAACGGGCGAGCTTATCCAAGTCCTGTAAATACAGCCGCGCTTGCGGGCTGTTGACCATGATCACGATGGACAAGGGATGCTCTTGCGAGTTTTGCGGCAGCTTATAACCGGCCAGCGAGCGCACGTCTTTAAGTGTGCCGGTTTTCAGATAAAGCTGCGGCACGTCGCGTAAGCGTTTTTTCAATGTGCCGTCCACGCCGGCTTGCGGCAGACTGTCGATAAAAGGCTGCCTGAAAGGGGAATAATAAGTCTGCTGCAACAATGCGCCCAAAGTGCGCGCACTGATGCGCTCGCTGCGCGATAAGCCCGAACCGTTTTCCAGAAAAAGCTGCTTGTCACTGATGCCGCTTTGTACCAGACTGCGACGGATGGCTTTTTTGGCATTGCTCACGGTTTGCCCGCCGGACGCGCTTGCGCCAAGCGTCAGAAAAACCGTGCGCGCAATCAAGTTATTGGAATGCTTGTTCATGTCGCGCAACACTTCGGACAAAGGGGGCGAATAATGCTCTGCCAGCACCCGCACATCAGCCGGTGCATCGCCAAAACGCACGTTTTGCGGCCCGCTGCCGCCGATTTCGCGCCATTGCCCGATAAAGCTTTCTGCGGCAAATTGCTCGGCACTTAACATATTGACGTACATTTTTTGCCCGCTGCACGCAGTGGGCAACCGCCCTTGCAAATGCAGCATTTGCCCGTCCCAATTGGCTTTTAATGTGCGCGCCAAGCTGCTGCACGAGCCGCCATTGACCACTTGCACGTTTTCCTGAATCGGCACGTTCACGAGCGGCGGATTCAAGCCCAAGCCCACGCTGCCGTCCGCAGTCGGATAAGCGTCAATCCACACCACTTTATACGACAGCATATGCGGGTTGGGTGGCACCGCAAACACACGGTTTTCGTCATCATCAAAACCTTCCGCCGTACCGCCCGTGTTCCACACACTGCGATCGAGCACCACATTGCCCGCAATATGGTATATGCCTTGCTGTTGCAGTTGCTGCTGCAGCGCGATGATGTCTTTCTGATCCAACACCGGATCACCCGAGCCGCGCCAAAAAAGATTACCCTCCAGCGTGCCGCCCACAATCGGTGCACGTGCCGTCCATTGCGTGCGCCACCGGTAGTTTTCCCCCAAGGTATGAAAAGCGGCATAAGCCGTCACCAGTTTCATCACCGAAGCAGGGTTCATCGCCACATCGGCATTGTGCTGCGCCAGAATTTCGCCGGTTTGCAAATCCTGCACAAAATACGCAACCTCATGCGGCTTGATGCGCCCCAAATCAGGCGCAGCCGCCAGCGGCAAAGAAAGCAGACTTAAGCTGAGAAAACGGAAAAATGACTGCAACATAACCTTTACACCCAAAATACACGACACGATTTCTACCTAAACATTTTGTTTCCATTTGGTAAAAAACGATTATATCCCGATTCAAGCCAATCATGTGTGACCATAACGGCGATTGAAGACATTGCGCCGATAAAAAACACGGCACACGATTCAATCAATCTTCGTGTGCCGTGTGTGCAAATAGGTTAAGGTTTCAGGCTGCCTGAAACTTCAGCTTATAAAAACAGGGTAATCGCATAGTAAAGCAATCCGGACAACAGCATCGCCACCGGAAAGGTGAAAAGCCATGCCAGCAAGATATTGCGAATAGTCGAGCCGCGCAGCCCCGATTTGTTCGCCACCGCCGTCCCTGCGACCGCGCTCGATAAAATTTGCGTGGTGGACACGGGCAAGCCAAACAGGTTCGCTCCGGCAATGCTGATCGCTGCGGTCAATTGCGCACTCACGCCTTGGGCGTAAGTCATGTGCGATCTGCCGATGCCTTCGCCCACGGTTTTGACCACGCGTTTCCAGCCGATCATGGTGCCCAAACCCAAAGCCGAGGCAATCGCAATAATCACCCACAGCGGGGCGTATTCAACCGGCTTGGTGAAGTCGCGGCGCAATTCGGAGAGATAGGTTTTTTGTGCTTTGTCGGTATGATTTCCTGCCGCCAGCATTTTGGCGGTGGTGTTCAAACACAGCAAATCGCGGCGCAGTTGCCAGCGGTCTTCCGTATTCATCTGTCCGACCGTCGGATGTGCTGAAATCTGCTTGGTCACCGCTGCGGCTCGGGAGGAAATATCGGCTACCTGACAATGCTCCACACCTGCCGCCACCGGCTCAAGCGGGAAAGCGGTTTGAATCCATGCCGCGTGATCATTGGCGAATGCTGCCAATTGCTGCGAAGCATGCAGTGAGCGTTCGAGCTGGTAACGGTCGGCATTGACGTTGATCAAAAAGTGCGAAGGCAGCAAGCAAATCAAAGCCAACATTGCCAAACCCACACCTTTCTGCCCGTCGTTCGAACCGTGGGCAAAGCTGACTCCGCCTGCAGAAATAATCAGCAAAAAGCGCGTCCAGAACGGTGGGTGTTTTTTACCGCGCACACCGCTGCGCAAATACGGCGTTTGGTGAATATTGGCGCGCGGCAACATGCGTTTGATGCCGGTCAGCATGAAAAACGCAATGGCAAACCCCAATAACGGCGAGAACAAGAGCGACATGCCCACATCCGCCGCCTTACCCCAATTAATGCCATGAGTAAAAGAGTCATGCGTGAGCAAAGCATTAGTCATGCCCACGCCGATGATCGCACCGATCAGCGTGTGCGAACTGGATGCAGGCAGCCCGAAATACCACGTCCCCAAGTTCCACATGATCGCGCCGGCGAGCATCGCCAAAATCATCGCAATCAAGTGACGACTGTCGCCGGAAGCCAGCAAATCCACCGGCAGCAGATTGACAATCGCATACGCCACCGCCAGCCCGCCGCTGACCACGCCCAGAAAATTAAACACACCCGAGAGCAAAACCGCATGCCACGGCTGCATCGCCTGAGTATAAATCACGGTGGCAACAGCATTGGCCGTATCGTGAAACCCATTGATGAATTCAAAAAACAGAACGAGAAATAAAGAAAAGCACAACAGAAAAATCGTGCCCGGATGGAGTTGTGAAAAGAATTCAATCATGAGGATCTACGCAGATTGTCACAAAATTGTCATATTGTCGGGCGCGCCCAATGCTGCGTCAAGCTTTATTGCCATATCTTGCCAAATTAAAGCTGCTTTTCCCTGAAATAATACACAGCAGGAAGATGATTCGCTATAATTAGACCCGACGCAAACCGTTCTGCGGTTTCACTTTCATGGTTCGCCGAATCTGTTTTGACTTTCTTGCCTGTTGTGGCGGGTGATTGCCCCTCAATGGAACAGCTTGAGTTTTTCGACATCCCCAGCCCCTGCATCGGCGTGTGTGCTGCCAACAGTAAAGGTTATTGTCGCGGTTGTCTGCGTAGCCGCGACGAACGTTTACTGTGGTCGCGCTTAAGCAACGAAGAGAAAAAACGGGTGCTGCGTTTATGCGCTGCCCGTAAGCGCAAACTGCTCGACATCATGCGCAGCAAGAACGAGCCGACCGATGAACTGCCGCCGCAAGACGATTTGTTCACTCCGCCATGAACCGCCTGTCCTTATATAAGCACTTAACGCAAACTTGTTTTTGTGGCGGGAAAGGCGGACAATGCCGCCTGTACTTGAGAACAATATAAACTAGAGCATCCTCTGCGCCACGATGCCGTAATGATTTTAAGGAATTCGACATGAGCCAAAATCAAAATCAAGAACAATCCATCGAGCTTTATCAGGGAACCAAACGCATTCACCCCAAAATGGCAAAGGGTCGCTTTGCTACTTTACGTATTTGGGCGGTGCTGATCACGCAGTTTGTCTTTTTTATCTTACCTTGGTTCAATTACGACGGGCGGCAGGCAGTGTTGTTTGACATTGTGAACCGCCATTTCTATATCTTCGGGCTGGTGCTGCTGCCCAGTGACCTGATTTTCCTGTCCGGATTGCTGTTTTTATCCGCATTCGGTCTGTTCTGGTGGACAACCATGGCCGGACGCTTATGGTGCGGTTATGCTTGTCCGCAAACCGTTTACACCGAAATCATGCTGTGGTTTGACCACTGGTTTGAAGGTGATCGTCCCGCTCGCTTGAAATTGGAAAAATCGCCGTGGAATGCGCGTAAAATCCGCATCAAAGCGATGAAGTACACCGTGATTTTTCTGTTCTGCGCGTGGGTCGGTTTGACTTTTATCGGCTGGTTCTCGCCGATTCGCGAAGTGTTTGCCGATTTCTTCAGCTTTAATCTATCGGGTACACAATGGTTTGCCGCCATTTTCTATGGCTTTATCACGTTTTTTCTGGCGCACATTATGCGCGAGCAAGTATGTAAATACATGTGCCCCTACGCACGCTTCCAAAGTGCGATGTTTGACCGCGATACTTTAATCATCTCTTACGATCCGGAACGCGGCGAACCGCGCGGTATTCGCAGAAAAGATGCCGATGCGAGTGCGCTGGGCGATTGCGTGAACTGCACCCTATGCGTACAAGTATGTCCGGTCGGCATCGATATTCGCGACGGCTTGCAGTACGAGTGCATCGGCTGTGCCGCCTGTATCGACGTGTGTGACGAAGTCATGGACAAAGTCGGCTATGAGCGCGGCTTGATTCGCTACACCACCGAGGCCGCTTTGGAAAAAGAATACCCCGAATCGAAAATTCTCAGTCGCATCAAGCGTCCGCGCGTCACCGGTTACGGTGTGATTCTGGCGGTGGTATTGACCGCCTTGATCATCGGCTTGTTTAACCGCGAACTGGTGCGGGTTGATGTGATCAAAGACCGTGGGGTCATGGTGCGGCAAAATACCGCCGGCTGGACCGAAAACGCCTATACCTTACGCATCATGAATGCTTCGGACAAAGTGCAAATCGTGAATGCGGAAGTCAAAGGTCATGATTTGGAACATCTCAAACTGACCAGCTTCCCCAAAGATTTTGAACTTGCGCCGGGCGCGACGGTTTCCGTACCGGTACAGGTTTCTTCCCCGCCGGAGGAAGACGATGATGACGACCGCCGCAAAGCCAAAGTCACCAAAATCAAATTTGTGTTTTCTTATCACGAGCAAGAAGATTCGGACAAAGAGCAGCGTCATTTTGAAGAAACCGCTGCATTCATCGGAGAGGATTAATGACCGACAGCAAGAAAACGGGCTTGGACAATCACCCGTGGTATAAAGAACCGTGGCCGTGGATTTTGATTTCGCTGCCGCTTCTGATGGTGTTCATCAGCATTTTCGGTTTGATTTTGCCGTCGATGGACACCGAAGATACCTTGGTCACGGACGATTATTACAAAGAAGGCAAAAACATCATCTTACAAATCGAGCGTGATGAAAAAGCCTTTGCCCAACACATCAGCGCGCAGGTTTATATTCAACCCAATATGGACGGCGTGATGGTGATTACCCAAGGCGAATACGATACCGCACAACCGCTGCGTCTGTTATTCATGCACCCGACCTTGAAAAAATACGACCAAACGGTAGAATTAAAACAATCGGAAAATAATCCTTTCCAATACACCGCGCAACTGGAACAAGCTTTGCCCGACACCAATAACTGGGTAGTGCGACTGGAAGATACGCAAAACCAATGGCGGATTGAACGCCGCTGGATTGTCAGCCAAGGCAACGCGGTGACATTGATCCCGCAGCACATGGGTACGCCGCCCAAAGACGGCAAAAAGTCTTAACCTGATGCTATTTGATACAGGCAGCCTGCATATTTAAGGCTGCCTGAATCGCGTTATTGAACAGGATAATTAAGCAGGTCCTGATGATGAATACGCTTTGTTTCAGGCAGCCTGAGACCTTTGCAAAAGTCTGTCATGTGGATGCTGTTCGCAGAAATAGCACCGCAGAAAGCGCAGACATATCTTAAGATAGGCTGCGATTTCGAGGAGCGCATTTCAAAGAAATGCGCCGCAGGACGGATTTTTGCAAAGGTCTCAGCCTGAAATGTATTGCGACGATGCTTGATTGCTCGTTTAATTGTTTAATCTTTTATTTAAAAACCCACTTTACTCTTTCGGAGCATCCGTCATGGACGAGAATTTAAAAGAAGCCGCCTTAACTTTCCACGAATACCTTAAACCGGGCAAAATCCAAGTCACCCCGACCAAGCCGTTAGCCACCCAATACGACTTGTCGCTGGCTTATTCGCCCGGCGTGGCCGCACCGTGTATGGAAATTTATGCCGATCCTGCCGCAGCTTACAGATACACTGCGCGCGGCAATCTGGTCGCGGTGATCACCAACGGCACCGCGGTACTCGGCTTAGGCAACATTGGCCCGCTCGCCAGTAAGCCGGTGATGGAAGGTAAAGGTGTTCTTTTCAAAAAATTCGCAGGGATCGACGTATTCGACATTGAAATCAATGAAACCGACCCTGACAAGCTGGTCGACATCATCGCTTCGCTTGAGCCGACGTTTGGCGGCATCAACCTCGAAGACATCAAAGCTCCCGAGTGTTTTTACATCGAGAAAAAACTGCGCGAGCGCACCAATATTCCGGTTTTCCATGACGACCAACACGGCACGGCCATCATCACTGCCGCCGCAGTATTGAACGGTCTGCGCGTGGTGGGCAAAGACATTGCCGAAGTCAAACTCGTGTGTTCGGGTGCTGGTGCGGCGGCGATTGCCTGCTTGGATTTGCTGGTTGCCTTGGGCATGAAACGCGAAAACATGACGGTGTGCGATTCCAAAGGCGTGATTTACCAAGGTCGCGACGACAAAATGGACGAGTCCAAACGCCGCTATGCCGGCGCGGACATCGGACAGCGTGTCTTGGCCGATGCGGTTGCCGGCAAGGATATTTTCTTAGGTTTGTCCGGCCCGAACGTTTTGAGCGTAGAAATGCTCAACACCATGAATCGTCAGCCGATTATCCTTGCACTGGCGAATCCCACACCCGAAATCTGGCCGCCGGAAGCGAAAAAAGCCCGTCCCGATGCCATCATCGGCACCGGACGTTCCGACTTTCCGAATCAGGTCAATAATGTTCTGTGCTTCCCCTTTATTTTCCGTGGTGCGTTAGACGTTGGCGCGACCATGATCAACGAAGAAATGAAGCTCGCCTGTGTTCACGCGATTGCCAATCTGGCACAAGCGGAACAAAGCGATTCGGTCAGCAGTGCATACAGCGATGCCGAGCTCGTATTCGGTCCGGAATATCTGATTCCCAAACCGTTCGACTCTCGTCTGATTGTCAAAATCGCCCCTGCGGTCGCGCAGGCAGCCATGGATTCCGGCGTGGCGACCCGTCCGATTCAAGACATGGATGCATACATCGAATCGCTGAACCAATACGTTTACAAAACCAATCTGTTCATGCGCCCGCTGTTTATCCAAGCGAAAAAAGAACTGAAGCGCATCGTATTGTGCGAAGGCGAAGACGAGCGCGTCCTGCACGCCGCCCAACAAGTCGTAACGCAAAAACTGGCATTCCCGATTCTTGTCGGACGTGCATCGGTTATCGAGCAACATATTCAAAAACTGGGGCTGCCGATTCAGCAAGGCAAAGACTTCGAGCTGATTAACACCGAAGATTATGCGCGTTACGAAGACTATTGCGAGGAATATTATCAGCACGGTAAACGCCGCGGTGTCACCCGCGAAACGGCCAAGCGCGACCTGATGACCAACACCACCTTAATTGGCGCGATGATGGTGCATTGCGGTGATGCCGATGCCTTGGTATGCGGTACATTCGGCTCGTTTGATCTGCATTTTGATACGCTGGAAAACATCATCGGCTATAAAAATCCGGACAAAGTCGCCGCCGCCATGAACGCGCTGATTTTGTCGCAAGGGAATTTGTTTATTACCGACACCTATGTGAATGACAATCCTGATGCCTACACCTTATCGCGCATCACCGCGATGGCGGCTGAGGAAATCCAACGCTTCGGCATCAAACCCAAAGCCGCTTTACTGACCAACTCCAACTTCGGCTCGGTCAATACCCCAACCGCAATCTGCACCGCCGAAGCACTGGAGCTGATTCAGGCAGCCAATCCGGATTTGGAAATCGACGGCGAAATGCAAGGTGACGTGGCGTTACTGGGTGATATGCGTAAGCAAATCATGCCGGACAGTACATTAACCGGCTCGGCCAATTTACTGGTGATGCCCAATGTCATGGCAGCGAACATCAGCTATAACCTGCTGCGCGTATCCGCCGCCGACGGCGTGACCATCGGCCCGATTTTGATGGGCATGGCGAAACCGTGTCATATCGTCACCCCGATTTCATCGGTACGCCGCATCATCAATATGGTCGCCATTGCCGCTGTGGACGCACAACGTCAATAACATCACACCTCAACGTCGATTTTCGCACACGCAAGCATTCTTGCCGTGCGAAATCGACGTTTTTTTATCAAAAAGGAAGCTGCCGTGAACTGTCCGCTGTGTTCTCCGTCAGATGAAACCGTACTGTGGCAAAACCATCATCTGCGCGTGATTGCCGTCAATGACGATGCCAACGCACCGGCTTTTTGCCGCGTGATTTGGCAGCAACACGTTGCCGAAATGAGCGACTTATCCGCCGATGATCGTGCAAAATTGATGAATACCGTGTATGCGCTTGAAGTCGCCATGCGCGAGGTATTGCAACCGGCAAAAATCAACCTCGCCAGCCTTGGCAATGTTGTACCCCATTTGCATTGGCACGTGATTGCCCGTTTTACCGATGATGCCTGTTTCCCTGCGTCAATTTGGGCACCACCGCAACGCACAGCCAAGATAAGGCTGCCTGAAAACTGGCAGCAAAGCATTGCAACATTACTGACCGAACAATTATCCTGACGCGATGCTTCTCCCGAAAAATCGGTGAACGCTTTCAGGCTGCCTGAACATTATTTTTGAACTGTTTGTCGGATTCGGCAAAAAATAACGATGTTTGCCAAGTAAAAACACCTGATTGCTCCGACACCTTACAGGATGACCCATACCCTTATGACCCGAAAAGATTTTGACGTTACCATCACCCGCCGTCATTTATTGGGTGCCGCCGCCGGTTCTTTACTGTTACAAGCCTGCGCCGCACCTCGCACCACCTCTACTGCCGGAAAAACCATCATGACTGTCCAAGCCGATGCTTACAACACCGTCCGCCTGTTTGCTTCTTCAGGTTTTGCACCCGATACCACCCGCATTGATTTAGCCTTAAACCGCTTGGCACAAGCAGGATTATCCGTCAGCAACACCGCCGCCGCCTATCGTCGCGCCCAACGTTTTGCCGGCACGGACGCAGAGCGCGCCGCCGATTTGCAAGACGTAGCAAGCGGTAAAGTCCCCACACCGCAAATGCTGCTCGGCGTACGCGGCGGCTATGGCGCGGCGCGGATTTTGCCCATGATCGACTGGACGTCGCTGGGCGCACGTATGCGCGAACGCGGTACTTTATTGTTTGGTTTCAGTGATGTATGTGCGATTCAGCTGGCCTTGCTCGCCCAAGGGAAAATGTCGAGTTTTGCCGGCCCGATGCTCTACAGTGAGTTTGGCAAACCCGACCCGTCTGTTTTGACCATGCAACATTTTGTCGATACCGTCAGCGCCAAACCGCGCACCCTTAACGTCAACAGCTTCATCGCCCGCCCTTTCCGTACCGAAGGCATCATCTGGGGCGGAAATTTAAGCGTACTCGTCTCGCTGATCGGCACGCCTTATTTCCCTGCCATTGACGGCGGCATTCTGTTTTTGGAAGACGTGGGCGAGCAGCCCTACCGCATTGACCGCATGCTGCACCAACTTTATCTTTCAGGCTGCCTGAAAAAACAGCAAGCCATCATTCTGGGCAATTTCCGTACCGAGAACGCGGTCGATATTTACGACGCCGCCTATGATTTGCCCATGGTACTGGCAGACTTACGCCGCCTGACCGGCATACCGATTTTCACCGATTTCCCCTTCGGGCATATTCGTGACAAAGCCAGCTTTCCGCTGGGTGTGCGCTGCCGTTTGGAAACCGATGACGGCGGTTACCGCGTCAGTTTTGACGACTACCCGACTATGCACGCCAATCAACTCAACCTGCAAAGCCTTGTTCCCAGTGTATTCAGCTTGGATATTTTTGAAGCCGAAGGTTCGGCAGCAAGCGATGCAGCAGGCAATAACGAAGAATAAGCTCCTTAATCCGCGCCGCAAACAATTTATTTTGCGATAGGGGGCAATCCGTACAACCTGCATTGAACATTGTCTGCTTAACAAAGCTTTATTCCGGCAGCTTAAAATCATCATTCACTCTGATCGGATCCGATAACGTGTGGTGTTGATTTGTGCCGTATCGGATTGCCGTGATACGCTCTTGTTTTAATCTCCCAAAAAAATCATCCTGCTTTTTCCATGAAAATTCTACAGCTTGCAGCGCGCTATACGCGTGCTTTTGGTTTGGTTTATTTATGCCTGTATGTGGGGCAACTGCTGGTGCGCGCCTTATCCATCCCTTTGCCTGGAAGCATTATCGGTATGGTGGTGCTGTTTTTTGCATTGGTGTTGCGCATTTTCCCTGAAGAATGGCTCGCGCCGGCGTGTAATCTGCTCTTGAATTACATGGCATTGCTGTTTGTGCCGGTCAGTGTGGGCGTGATGCGCTATTACCCGCAGGTAGCCTCTGCGCTGGTGCCGATTGTGGTGGCGTGTGTGGTGAGTTCTTTATTGGTGTTGTTGGTGGTTGCACTGGGTATGGAATATTTTGAACGTAAAACCCTCGACGACAAGGAAAAGCACGATGTGGTTTGATGTATTGTGGTCGCTACCTTTGACCGTTGGCACTTTTTGGATCATGCGACGTTGGGCGATTCGCCGTAAAAATCCGCTGGTGAACCCCTTATTATTGTCCTTGCTAGTGATTATTCCGCTATTGCTTTTTACCGGCGTATCTTATGAGCGTTATTTTGCAGGCAGCCGTTTGGTGCATGAATTACTGCAATTCGGTGTAGTGGCTTTGGCATTCCCTTTGTATAAGCAATTACCTGCGATTGTGCGCCGATGGAAAATCATGCTCGGAGTGTGTTGCATCGCCGTGGTGGTCGCCATGATCAGCGGGGTGGCCATCGCAATATGGTTGGGCGCGAACCAAGCAATTGCCGCATCGATTTTACCCAAATCGGTCACCACGCCGATTGCCTTGGCCATCACCGAGCAAGCGGGCGGCATCCCTGCCATCACCGCGGTGTGCGTGATTTTGGTGGGTATTTTGGGTGCGGTATTTGGTCACGCAATTTTGAATAACCTGGGCATCACCTCAAAAAGCGCGCGCGGCATGGCGATTGGTGCGAGCTCACACGTTATCGGTACCGCACATTGCAATGAAGTCGACCGGGAAGAAGGTGCGTTCGCCTCGCTGGCTTTGGTGTTGTGCGGGGTTTTGACCGCACTGAGTGCAAATTTGATTTTCCCTTGGCTGATGAGCTGCTTATAAGTGATGAATACGACAAAAATCTACACCGCCGCGCAAATGCGTGTCGCCGAAAATCAAGCCGTTAAAGACGGAACGTCTTTATTAACTTTAATGGAAAATGCAGGACAAGGTGCGGCGGTTTGTGTGTTGCGGCGTTTCCCTGCCATGCAAAGCGTGTTGCTGGTGTGCGGTAAAGGTAATAACGGCGGTGACGCTTTGGTGATGGCGCGTGTTTTTGCCGAGCACGGTAAGCGTGCCGATGTGGTGTTTTTACTGGGCAATACACTGTCTGATTTGGCGCAAATTAACCGTGAAAGGCTGCCTGCAAGTGTGCGGATATTGCCGGTGCACACGCTTGATGTTCGACATTATGATGTGGTGGTTGATGCGGTGTTTGGCACGGGTTTTAACGGAACGCTGCCTGAAAGTGTGGCGGATTTTTTCCGCGTGTTGAACACATCGGACACGATTAAAGTTGCCTTGGATATTCCGTCGGGTATGAACTGCGATACGGGTAATGCCGCGCCGGAATCTTTTCGTGCCGAAGTCACTTACGCTTTTGGTGCGTACAAACCTGCACACTTTATGCCGTCGGCGAAAAGTTATTGCGGTGAGGTGGTGCCGGTGTCGATTGGGATTGATTGAAAGTTTTTTTGATAAGAAAAAGGCTGCCTGAAATAATGTTCAGGCAGCCTTTTTAATGTTCCACGTGAAACATTAGGCTTTTAATGCGGCAGTCAATTCGGGTAATGCTTGGAATAAGTCCGCGACCAGTCCGTAATCGGCGACATTAAAAATCGGTGCCTCAGGGTCTTTGTTGATCGCGACGATGACTTTACTGTCTTGCATCCCTGCCAAGTGCTGAATCGCCCCTGAAATGCCGACGGCAATATACAGCTCCGGCGCAACCACTTTTCCGGTTTGCCCAACCTGAAAATCATTCGGTGCGTATTCCGCATCCACCGCTGCGCGTGACGCGCCAATCGCCGCGCTCAAGACGTCTGCCAATGGGGTCATCAAAGCATCAAACTGTTCTTTACTGCTCAAACCGCGTCCGCCGGAAACAATAACCCGCGCTTGGGTCAGTTCGGGGCGATCCGATTGGTGAATTTCACGCCCGATAAAGCGTGAGATATTTTGTGCCGGTGTTGTGGCAACACTTTCTGCAGCAGCATTTCCTCCTTCATTTGCCGCAGCATCAAATGCAGTGGCACGGAAACTTAAAACGACTTTCCTGCCGTTGGTTTTTACGGTTTCAAACGCATTACCGGCATAAATCGGATGGACAAAAGTTTGCCCGTCAACGATTTCCGTCACGTCCGAAATCATCGGGCAATCCAGCAATGCCGCTACGCGCGGTAACAGATTTTTACCGAAAGCCGTTGCCGTCGCACTGACCACTTGGTAATTTTCTGCCAATGCTACCGCCAGAGGGGCAATTTCTTCTGCCAGCAGTTCGGCATAATGGGTAGCTTCGGCGGTTAAAACTTTACGTACGCCGCTGATTTTTTGAGCGGTTTGGGCAGCTTGCGCCACGCTTTCACCCGCCAGTAACACATCAACTTCGCCTAATTTTTGTGCAGCGGTGACCGCGTGTAACGTAGCAGGAGCAAGCTGACCTTTATCCAGTTCGGCAATAATCAATACATTCATTTTTCTTCCTCCTTAAATCACTTTGGCTTCGTTTTTCAGTTTGGCTACCAATTCGCTGACGCTTTCGACTTTTACTCCTCCGGCGCGCGCTTTGGGTTCGGCGTATTTCAGCACTTTCAACTGCGCTGCCGTATCAACACCCCAATCTGCAGGAGTAGATTTTTCCAACGGTTTTTTCTTCGCTTGCATGATATTCGGCAATTTGACAAAGCGCGGTTCATTCAAACGCAAATCCGCCGTGATCACCGCCGGCAGTTTCAAGGCAACCGTTTCCAAGCCGCCGTCCACTTCACGTGTCACTTCGATTTCGCCATTATTCAGTGCAATTTTCCCGGCAAAAGTCCCTTGCCCTACGCCCAGTAATGCCGCCGTCATTTGTCCGACTTGGTTGGCATCGTTATCAATAGCTTGTTTACCCATGAAAATCACATCGGGTTTTTCTTTATCTGCGACCGCTTTAAGCAGTTTTGCCACGGTTAAGGGTTCGAGATTGGCATCGGCTTCAATCAATAACGCCCGATCCGCACCCATCGCCAAGGCCGTACGCAAGGTTTCTTCGCTTTTGGCCACGCCAATCGACACTGCAACCACTTCGGAAATTTTACCGGCCTCTTTTTGACGAACGGCTTCTTCTACCGCGATTTCGTCAAACGGGTTCATCGACATTTTGACGTTACCGATATCGACATCACTGCCATCTGTTTTCACGCGCACTTTGACGTTGAAATCAACCACACGTTTTACTGCAACCAATGCTTTCATAACTCTCCTTCCTTCAATTTAAAATGAAACAGAAACATTCTTTATTGTGCCTTGAATACGATAGGCTCACAAGTGAAATATCCGAGTGCTTACTTTGATCCAACATTTCCTCATCACAAGGACTTATTGCATTTGAATACGCTGCCAGACTTCATCAATCTGTTGCACTGTCGGGATGATCCCGATGCCTCCGATATTGACTGCTCTTGGTGAGCTTTGTACGCCGGTTTTATTAGGATCGGTCGCCGTATAAATGCCAATCAACGGACGATTGAACGCATTCGCCAAATGTAAAAGCCCCGTATCGACACCAATCACCGAAGTCGCTTTACCCAATAAGATACTCGCCTCATGCAAAGTCATTTTTGGACAAACCGATACAAATGCAAAATCTTGCGCTAAACGCTCCGCACGCATTTTTTCTTCATTGTTGCCAAACGGTAAATAAATCGGCAAGCCATCATGTTGATGCATTACGGTAAATAATTGACGCCAGTGTTCTTCCGGCCATAATTTGTGATCGCGGCTGGCGGCAGTCAGACAAACATGGTATTGCTCGGGGTATCCGGACCATTGAACGCTTTCAGGCAGCCTCACCCCAAAATCAACTTCGTCGGTAAAAGTGTAAGCAAAAACTTGTGCAAACAACTGGCGATTCCGCCAAACCGCATTTTCTCCACGCACAACCTGAAATTTTTCTTGGTAAAAAAAAGCTGCCATACTTTCTCGAGCTGATGTTTTATCCAGTCCTGTAACAGCAGTTTTTGCCATGCGGGAGAATATTGCGCTTTTGATTAAACCCTGAGCATCCAATACCTTATCGTAATTCCCCTCTCGCATTTTCTTTTTGAATGCAAAAAACTCTGCCCATGTTTCACGTGAAACCAAGTTTTTACGCCAGCGCCGCCACGCCATCACATGAACTTTTTTCACAAACGGATGCAAGCGGGCAATATCGGCAAACGCCTCTTCACACAGCCAATGTAACTCTACATCGGGACGATTTTTCGCCAAATCTTCAATCGCAGGTAAAGTATGCACCAAATCGCCCATGCTGGACGTACGCACCAAAAGAACTTTCATGGCTTGATATTTTTCTTGTTAATCCGATTAAAAGTAAGCGCACCATAAACAATGTGTATTCGAAATATTTCCTACACACGGATATACTGCTTAAAAACAAACAGAGCGGAAGTAACTCGCCCTGTTGTTCTCATCTTCGTACGAACTATACTGTCGGTTTTTGTTCTGCGATTTTGGTTAATGCTTCGATCAGTTGCTCATCAGTAAAAGGTTTATAAATAAATCCTTGTGCACCGTACTCTAAAGCCAATAATCCTGTCATTTTGTCAGACAATGCTGAAACCACCAAAATACCGGCTGTCGGATCCAGTTCATAAATTGCTTGGATACAGCTTAAGCCATCCATACCGGGCATGGTTAAATCCATGGTGATTAAATCCGGACGAAATTCTTTAAATTTTTCCAGCGCTTCAACACCATCACGTGCGGTCGCTACTATTTCAAACTCCGATGCCTTAAAACTACGTTCGATACGGTTGCGGATGATGCTGGAATCGTCCACGATCATAAGTTTAAACATGTAAATCCTTCTTGATGATTAATGTAAAGGAAAATTAATTGTAAAACGGGTATATTGTCCCGGGCTGGAGGCAACCTTTAGTTTCCCATTCAATTTACGAATGCGATCTTTAACAATATCC
The DNA here is from genome assembly GCA_030538055.1 of Neisseria sp. GTDB lineage: Bacteria > Pseudomonadota > Gammaproteobacteria > Burkholderiales > Neisseriaceae > RGIG9985. The sequence continues at coordinate 47,632 of JAUNUS010000010.1, read as the reverse complement.
AACCCAACACCGCGCCCTGCATCTTCACCCGCATGTTCTGCTGTAGAAAAACCCGAATTAAAAATCAATCCGAAAATTTGCTTTTCATCCCAAGTTGCAATTTCTTCTGCACTGTAACGACCGCTTTGCCGTGCTTTTTCGCGGATTTTATCAAAATCAATGCCGCCGCCATCATCTTCTACAATTAAATCAGCACTGTGTTGATCGTTTCGTACCAGTAAAAGTTGTACTTGTCCTGTTTCGGCTTTACCCGCCGTTCTGCGCTCAGCGGGTGTTTCGATACCATGCACGATCGCATTGCGTAAAAACTGAACTGAAATTTCTTTTACCAGCTCTCTTTGTCGCTCGTCTAACCGTGCATCACTCATACCATTACAGCTTAACGTAACACTTTTACGATTACGCTCTGCGATATCGGCTGCAAAATTCGCATAATACTTTTTAATGCTTTCATCCGAAACTTGGTGTTCGCTTGCATCAATAATGACCAACTCTTCAAATTCGTCATCACTTTGCAGGTTTTCTTCCTTAGCAAGCTCTGGCTGTACAGATTTATCATCTTTACCAAAACCTACTATGCTTTCAGAGATCCTGCTGTTAAGGGTTTCAATCAAACCACTTAACCCCATGATTTCATCTAACGACATGGTTAAAGATAAGAAATCGTTACCTGAAAGATTGGTTTTGTTTTGTAAAACTTTGATTTTATCTTCAAAAGATTCACATAACGTCACATAAGAACGCAATTTTAATGCCGACGCTTCTCCTTTTAAACTATGCGCTTCGCGATAAATTCTGCGTACTTTGTCTTCCATCGCTTCTTGGCTGCGATCACTTTCTTTTAAAATATTGTTGATTTCTATAATACGTTGTTTACTTGAACGGACAAACCCACTCATCAAGTTACGATCAGCATTTAAGACCGTGCTGAGCATCTGCATTTGCTCTTCGTTCTGTTCCCGCTCTTGTGCAAGCCGCTCTTCTAATTTAACCGCTTCTGTCACATCACTCACACTGACCAAGGCGCGTTCGATCTCTTCGCCTTGATACACCCGCGAAAATCTAAAATCCAAATAACGGGTGATTTTGTTGTTGTTTTCATCATTAACCAAAACCGTAATTTGTTGCAAAGGGTTCAAATCCATTACCAGATCTTCTACTACCCGTTTGTTATACAATTGTTTTACAAACGTTTTAACTACCTTCAACGTTTCTTCTGAAACCATTTGCTCCAATACTTCAGGCAGCCTTTTACCACCAATGCTTTTTTGCCCGATGATTTTTTCCAACTGTGCAGAATACTCGTTACCCACGGTCAACTCACGATCAATCAGGAATAAGCCCTCATTCACTGTTGCCATGATCTGGGTGGTTTCTTGACGTGCCTCTGCCAATTCCGCATCCGTGCGCAGTAACTGGCGCAAAGCGCGAAACACAATAAATAAGAAAATAGCCAATGCAGCAACAATACCCACAATCTGTACCAGACGTACTATATTTGCTTGTTGCTGTGAGCGTTGTTCCAAGGCTGTGGTTAACTGCCCCATTTCCGTACTCAATCGAGTGTTGTAAATCCGAGCATAATCTGCAGCAAACTGAATGTTGTCCAACAGTAAATTATTGCGCTGGTAACCGTTGGCAAAGTTATCGATCAAACCCAAGAAAGGTTCCCACAAATTTTTGGTCTGTTCGACATTATTTTGTGCACTGAGAATATCAATAGCATTCACTTTGACCGGATTATTTTCAACCCCGGTTACCTCTCCGCCTACATCAAAAGCCTTCAAGGTATCATCAAATAAGTCGCGCGCCTGTTTCAGCTCGTCAAATTGGCGATAGGTTTCCTGTTTTAAACCCACTACATTGACTTCCCTGCCATTGGAAAAATCTCGCTCTGCTAAAAGGTTAATGTCGCTTAGTGTTTTGGCAATCTGTTGAATCAGGTTAGTTTGGCGAGCTGCAAGGTTAATTTCTACCGCAGATTGCTGTACCCGGAAAGAGTAGTAATAGTTCAAGCCCAAAATCGTCAGATCAAACACCAAAAAAAGTACTACCGAAATAATAATGGTTCGGTATTTTTTCAAATCCACACCGCTGCCGCGTTTTTTTAATTTATCGCGAAGTGTTTTTCCTGTAGCAACCATTGCTCGTTACCTTATTTATCAAGTAGAATGTTCGCAAGGATATCTAAAGAATTGCTTTTCAGCAATAGGAAAGTTATTACAATTATTTTAACCCACCAACATCACATCATCCAAAACCAAATTCAATCCAAGGACTACTCATGAAACTTCGTACTTTTTTATTTGTTTTTTTGCTAGCCACACTGATTGGATGCGGGCAAAAAACGACATCTCAGGAAAAAATCTCTTTAGAAAACATTGATGCCGAAAATGCCGTTTTAGGCGTTTCCATCAGTAATACCAATGAAAATGCACCCTTTGCCCAAGCATTTTCTGAATACGGTAAAAAACATTCTTCTACCCGCATCACCATCAGCGATGCTCAAGATAACCAACAAGTCCAGCTTAACGACATTGATGGTTTAATCGCAAATGGCGCTAAAGCTCTATTGGTCAATATGGTGGATACTTCCCAAGCTTCCACCGTTATTGAAAAAGCGCGTCAGGCAGACATTCCTGTGATTTTTTTCAACCGCAGCCCAAATAGCGAGGTATTGCGTTCCTATGCCAAGGCTTATTTTGTAGACGGTGACTCAGTTCAGGCAGGTGTCTTACAAGGTCTTGATGTACTGGAAAAGTGGCGCGATAACCCGCAATGGGATAAAAACGGTGATGGGAAAATTCAGTATGCCATGATTACCGGTGCGCCCAATAACCCCAGTACTTCTGAACGCACCAAATGGTCATCCAGCACCATCACCAGTTATCCCGAACTGGCAAGACCTGCGGAAGAAATTTTTCTTGATACAGGGGTTTCCAATGCCAATATTGCTAACTTATTGGTTTCTCGGTGGCAGGAAAACGCTGATTTTGAAAAGGTTGAAGTGATTCTTGCCAATGATGACAATATGGCCATCGGTGCATTGAATGCTTTAAAAAACAAAGGTCAAAACCTGCCTATTTTCGGTATTGGTGCAACAGCACAAGCGCTTAGCATGATTAAAGCCGGTGATTTAAGTGGAACAGTACACAATGATATTCCGTCCCAATCCACGGCTTCCATCCGCATTGCCAAAAACTTGATTGCAGGACGTGCTCCAATTGCCGGTATGGATTATCGCCTTGAATACCAAACCATTCTTGTTCCTTATCAAACTGTTTCTGCAGAAATGATTGCGGCGGCGGCAGATATTTCCGCACAAACCACACTGGCTCAAACCACACAAACTTCCGGTAAGCCTTTAACGATTGCCGTGGTTGGAAAAATTGGCGGTATTGCATGGTTTAATGCAATGGAGCAAGGTGTGCTGCAACAAGCGAAGGAAATGGGCGTTGATGCTTTCATGATGAATCCTGCCGATACTAAACCGCAAAGCCAGATTGCCATTATCGAAGAATTGATTGCGCGCAATGTATCGGTGATCGGGGTTGTTCCCAATGATGCACCTGCTCTTGAACCTGTTTTCAAAAAAGCACGTGATAAAGGTATCATCATCATCACCCATGAATCACCCGACTCCGTGAACATCGACACCGATTTTGAAATGATCAGTAGCCGTTCTTTTGGTGAAAGCTATGGCAAATTGGTCGAAAAAACCACCGGTTGCAAAGGAAAATATGCCGTTTTTGTCGGCGACTTGACTACTCCTGCCCATAACCAATGGGCAGATGCTTCCGTTGCTTATTTAAAAACCGCTTGCCCGAGCATGACTCAAGCCGGACCGCGTTACGGCGTATCCGAATCTGTCGATGCCAGTGAACAGGCAACCAACGAATTGATTCAAAGCAATTCCGACTTATCCGCAGTCATGGCATTCGGCAGTCAAGGCCCGATCGGTGCGGCCAAAGCAGCCAAAACCCATAACTTGGACGGTAAAATGGTTATTGTCGGTCTTTTCTCCGCCACACAAGGCCGAGAACTGGTGCATGAAGGTACATTGACCGGCGGATACATTTGGAGTCCGTTGGATGCCGGAAAAGTATTTGTCCAACTGGGTAAAATGATGCACGATGGCGAAGACGTCAACACCAAAGCGTTTATCCCGATGTTAGGTGAAGTAACGCATCAAGGAAAAGTTATTTATGCCAATCAGCCGCTTTCATTAGATGCATCCATGGTGGATATTTTGGCACAAATGGGTTTGTAAACTCACCCTGATAAAAAAGCTTCCGTTATATTTATACGGAAGCTTTTTTCATTTTAACTGTTTTAAAAATAAGGTTCAGGCAGCTTTTATACTTTATATTCATGCACAATATGAATCAACAATCCTTCCATTTCAGCCCCATTGGCGTCGCCCGCACACCTTACCCGCAAAAATTCGGCATTGCCCGCCAGAGCGGGCTTGTTCCTGCCGCACAAGCAGTGATTGTATTGAATGCGCAATTCAATGCCGATACGGTGCGCGGTTTGGACGAATTTGACTATGTTTGGGTACAGTTTGTGTTTCATCAAACCTTAGACGAAGGTTTTTCCGGACTGGTACGCCCGCCGCGTTTAGGCGGGAAAATTAAAAAAGGGGTGTTTGCCACCCGCAGTCCGCACCGGCCTAATGCGATGGGTTTATCTTTATTAAAGCTGGAACGCATCGAATACGGTCAAAACATCAAGCTTTATTTATCCGGTGCGGATTTACTTGACGGTACACCCATTCTCGACATTAAACCGTACCTGCCACATATTGAAAGCAAACCTGATGCCAAAGGCGGTTTCACCGAAGAGCACCGTGAAGTGCTAAATGTCCAGTGGCTACCTGAAAGTCAAAACAAAGGTTTAAATCAAGAAACCGTAGCATTGATTGAACAAAGCTTGGCGCAAGATCCACGTCCTGCACATCAACATGGTAAGGATAAAGAATTTGTGATGCAGGTAAGTGCTTACGATGTAAGGTTTATGTGTATACAGCAAACGGTTTATATTATTTCCGTTACAAGTACAACAGATAAATAAAAAGGAAAGTTATTGATTTTTCTTTTTTTATTATGCTCGCTATAAGCAGTGGATAATCGTAAAATTTTATTGAATTCAAAAGTTTATTAATGATAAAGTTTGTGGATAAATCATCAATCCAAATAGAAAAAAGTGTGGATAACTTCCGTTATTTAAATAAAATGTGGATAAATCTTTTATTATTCACGCTTGTTTTAACGAATATCCACAACGAAGTTCAGAGATTCCTTTATTTTAGACAACAAAAAACCGACAGTTTTTACTTGTCGGTTTTTTGCCGATGAAACATCGGCTGTTCATGTCGAAAAGCGATTATGCTTTTTGAATATTCGATGCTTGTTTGCCTTTGGGTCCGGTGGTCACCTCAAAGGAGACACGTTGACCTTCTTTCAAAGTTTTGAAACCGTCCATGTTGATGGCGGAAAAATGTGCGAACAAATCTTCGCCGCCTTCATCGGGAGTAATGAAACCAAAACCTTTTGCATCATTGAACCACTTAACAATACCTGTTGCCATGAAACTTCCTAAATAAACAAATAAAAAAATGTGTCGAATGATTGGTATTTCATTAGCTTAGTCAATGAAATACATCAACATCGGCACAATATGCTTTTTACCTGTATGCAGAAAAATCGTCAAGCAATGTTTGCGAAAGTTGCCAATTTTTAGCAAAATACGATGTAAATGAGACACTTTTGAGCCATTCTATGAATCAACCGATAAGCGAAACCCAAAAAAACACCGATTTGGAGCAACTGCGTCCGCCTAAAAAATATGCGGTTTGTTTGCTCAACGACGATTTCACACCGATGCAGTTTGTGGTGCAGATTTTGCAAGAAGTTTTTTTCTTGTCACAAGATACTGCCGAAACATTAATGTGGAAAGTACACCGTGAAGGCAAGGCCATATGCGGTGTATACAGCCTGGACATCGCCATGACCAAGCGCACCCAGGTGGAAATACTCGCGCACCAAGCAGAGCATCCTTTACGGTGTATTGTTGAAGAATCTGCTTGAACATGACAGACGAAGCGTTTAGAATCGAAGTCCCATCAACCATTATCGGAGGATAAACATGGGTATTTTATCTTGGATCGTATTAGGGGGTTTGGCCGGCTGGGTTGCTTCCATCATCATGAAAACCAATGCTCAAATGGGCATTATTCTGAATGTTGTGGTCGGCATCATCGGCGCATTCCTTGGCGGTTTTATTACCAGTAACGTTTTGGGTTTAAACATTACCGGTTTCAATATTCAAAGCTTTTTGATCGCATTGCTCGGCGCAGTGGTGTTGATTTTCTTGGTCAAACTGTTCCGCGGTAAAAAATAAAATTTTTTGAAAGCGAATCGTTAAGCTGCCTGAACGTTCAGGCAGCTTTTTATTTTCTCGGAAAATCTTAGGTTTGAATAAATAGATGAATAGAAAAGAAGATTATTTCTTTATTTCTTTTATTATGGACGGATTAATTGGTGGAAAATACAATAATCCTTTTTTATTCAAAAAATTATAATCTAATCAACCCGTGGATAAAGCATGATTTTAATCGTGTTTGATTGTGGATAACTTTGCTTGATTTTAAGATACTGTGGATGATTTAAATTTTCCACACGGTTTTCCTTGGATTTATCCACAAGCGGATTGGCGATAAGCGTATTAACAAACAAAGCTTTGCGTGTCACAATGACTGCCTGAAAAATGGACGTTTAAGGATACATCATGAGAACCTTACTGGCTTTTGATATTGAAACCATACCCGATGCCGCCGGGATTCGCACTTTGTACCATTTGCCGTTAAGTGTGAGTGATGAGGACGCAGTGGCGTTTTTGGCGCAAAAACGGCGGGCGCAAACCGGCAGCGATTTTATGCCTTTGCATTTGCAACGGGTGGTGGCGATTTCTTGCTGTATGCGGCGCGGCGCGGATAAGCTGCATATTGGTACGATCGGTGAGGAAAACGATGCCGAAGAAACCATGATTACCAAATTTTTCGAGGTATTGGAAAATCATACGCCGCAGTTGATCAGTTGGAACGGCGGTGGTTTTGATTTGCCGGTGCTGCATTATCGCGGTTTAATTTGCGGCATCACTGCCAAGCGGTATTGGGACATGGGTGAAGGCGATTTTGGCGACAGTCGTGATTTTAAGTGGAATAACTACATTAACCGTTACCACACGCGCCATTGCGATTTGATGGATTTGCTCGCGCTGTATCAGCCGCGTGCCAATGCGCCTTTGGACGAAATGGCAAAGCTGTGCGGTTTCCCCGGAAAAATGGGGATTGATGGTTCTAAAGTGTGGGAAACTTATCTTGCCGGAGAAATCGGCACGATTCGCGATTATTGCGAAACCGATGCGCTCAATACTTATTTGATGTTTTTGCGCTTTGAATTGATGCGCGGTGCTTTGGACGGTGATGAATACCACGCGGAAATCGATTTGGTGCGGCGCTATCTGGCCGAGCAGGAAAAGCCGCATTGGCATGAGTTTCAGGCAGCGTGGGAAGTGTAATGCGGCGGTTAAGCGGAGCGCGCCGTGCTTTTTTACGGCATCATTTGCAGCGAGGCGGCTTGATTGCCTACCCTACCGAGTCGTGTTACGGCTTGGGTTGTTTGCCGCAACACGCACCGGCTTTGCGCCGTCTTATCCGTTTGAAAAAACGTCCGGCGGATAAGGGTTTGATTGTTATTTTGAGTCAATTTAATCAATTGAATAATATTGTTTTCAGGCTGCCTGAAACCCAAAAAAAGGTTTTATGCGAACGTTGGAACGAAAGCAGCACGACTTTTTTATTGCCCGCGCACGCTAATACTTTACCGTGTTTGCGTGGCGTAAAGCATCGCACCGTCGGCGTGCGGATTCCGCATCATCGCGGTGCAAAAAATCTGTGCCGCGATTTGAACCATGCTTTGGTTTCAAGCTCGGCCAACCGTGCGCGTAAACGTCCGTGTAAAAGTGAACGTGAAGTGCGGCGGCGTTTTGGTAAAGCGGTGGAAATCATTGGCGGACGCATCGGCGGTTATCGTCAACCGAGCACGATTATTGATTGGAAAAGCGGGAAAGTTTTGCGGTGAAATAAAACCCTGATACCTTTGAAAAAGTCTGTCATGTGGATGCAAGTTCGCAGGAATAGCACCGCAGAAAGTGCAGACATAGCTTAAGCTAGGCAAATTTTCGAGGAGCGCATTCCAAAGAAATGCGCCGCAGGACGGATTTTTGCAAAGGTATCAACCTTTCAGGCTGCCTGAAAGGTTTTTTAATGAATCAATTCATCACCGCATATCGCCGAATTTCATGCCAAAAACCGTCGGCACGTTGTTGCAGTACCGCGCATAAAGTATTCGGCTGCGCTTGAAACTCGTTCCACGTGAAACACTCTGCTGCTCTCACCCTTTGCGGCGCAAGATAAGCCAAACGCGGCAAAGTCATCAAGCGATAAGACGCATCAATCTCCGTCGGTAAGCCGATTTCGCCTTGCCAAGCGTAAGGATTCAGCAGCTCATATTGAAAATCTTGCGGTAAGAATGCCATGCCGCGTACCAGTGATGCTGAGCGCACTGCGCCTAAATTTTGGCTTGCCGCCCAAGCGCGGAATATTTCGCTGTCACCGGCGGCACATTGGCGCATCAGTTTTTCGCGTTTGCGCAAAAACGTATCTTGCGGGTCAAAACTGCGTAAAGTGTTTTCGGTTTTACCGTCAGCGATTAAATATTTGCAGCTTAATTCAAGGTGATAAATTTCGTTATCAAGCCGCGCCACAAAGTCGATTTCACCGCTTTCGTCTAATTTCACATTGCGCGCCGGCAGCTCGCTATGTGGTGCATGGGATAACCAAAACGCGAGCAAATGTTCCGCATAAATCCCAAGCCGCGCAGTGGTTTTTTGTTGTGATAAAAAATGCTGCAACGGTGCAGGCTGTGCGTCCAATGCCAGCAAAAAGCGAAATCCGTGTGTGCCGAGCAAGGTTTTGACGGGTAGTTCACAGCCGGAATCCCATAACGGCGGTGCGGTCAGAAGGCTGGCCAAAGCGCGGACTTCGGGGCAAACCAGTCGCCACCATAAAGCGTCTGTGGCGTAGTTCATGCGCTTTCGTCGTCCTGTTTTGGCGGGTATTGTTCTTCTTTAATCTTTTGTTTGAACTGCTGATCTTGCCAACGCTGATGCAAAAAGCGCATCGAACGGGCGTAAAAAAACGGGCTGGCCAAGACGGAAAAGGCAATCACTAATGCCAACAAGCCGTAATAAATTTTCTCCGCGCTCATATCAAGAGCCTCGCATCAAAAAAGGAACAGGAATGATTGTAGCCGAAATGGATTACAATAGCGCAGTTTGAAATAGGATAAAGGCTGCCTGAATGCAACAATACCTCGATTTAATGCGCCATGTTTTGACCCATGGGCGTGATAAACAAGACCGCACCGGCACCGGCACGCGCTCGGTGTTCGGCCATCAGATGCGCTTTGATTTAAGTGCGGGCTTTCCGGTGCTGACCACCAAAAAACTGCATTTGCGCTCGATTATTTATGAACTGCTGTGGTTTTTACGCGGAGAGACCAACATCGCGTATTTGAAAGGAAACGGCGTGTCGATTTGGGACGAATGGGCGGACGAAAACGGCGAGCTCGGGCCGGTGTATGGTTATCAATGGCGCAGTTTTCCCGCGCCCGATGGCAGCCATGTCGATCAAATCACACAGCTGATTCAACAGATTAAAAACAACCCCGATTCGCGCCGCCTGATCGTGTGCGCGTGGAATCCGGCACAAATCGAGGCGATGGCATTACCGCCGTGTCATTGTCTGTTTCAGTTTTACGTGGCGGACGGCAAACTTTCCTGCCAGCTGTATCAGCGCAGCGCGGATATTTTTCTCGGCGTGCCGTTCAACATCGCCAGTTATGCCCTCTTGACCATGATGGTGGCGCAGGTAACGGGTTTGCAGGCGGGCGAATTCGTGCACACTTTTGGTGATGCTCATTTGTACAGCAACCATTTCGAGCAGGCGCAATTGCAATTGAGCCGTACCCCGAAAAGGCTGCCTGAAATGCGGATCAACCCGTCGGCCAAAGATATTTTTGCTTTTGATTACAGTGATTTTGAGCTTATCGGCTATGACCCCGAGCCGCATATTAAAGCGGCAGTCGCGGTGTAACAGGGAACTTCACCATGCAAATGATCACTTTAGTCGCCGCCGTGGCAAAAAACGGCTGCATCGGCAGCGGTAATGCCATGCCGTGGCATATTCCCGAAGATTTTGCTTTTTTCAAACAATACACCACCGGCAAGCCTGTATTGATGGGGCGCAAAACGTGGGAATCTTTACCGAGAAAACCTTTGCCCTCACGGCACAATATCGTGATTTCGCGCCAAGCGGATTTTGCGGCGGAAGGCGCGAGTGTGGTGGGCAGTTTGCAGGCGGGCTTGGATTTATGCCGTGATGCGGCGGAAATCATCATCATGGGCGGCGCGCAGATTTATGCACAGGCTTTACCGCTGGCGACCGATTTGCGTTTGACCGAAGTGGATTTGAGCGTGGCAGGCGATGCTTTTTTTCCGTCATTGACCGCCGATGCGTGGCAGGAAATCGAACGTAGCGAACAGGTTTCCTCCAACGGTATTCGCTTCGCTTTGGTGCATTATCGGCGCGGGCAATAATCTTTCAGGCAGCCTTATTGCTTTTCAAACGCAAATAATTATTGGACAGCATCAGAATAATCCCCGTGCCGAGCAGCAGATACGTCCATAAATCCTCCGCCTGTACCGGCATGCCCAACACGGTAATCGCCAGCAAAAACAGCAAAGTCGGTTCGAGATAGCTGAACATGCCGAAAAGCGCGACCGGTAAATTAAACGCCGCGTAAAGATTGGTATAAAGAGCGACCGCACTGATAAGACCCAACGTCGGCAAAAGCAGCCAATATTTGGCCGCCGGTACGGGAATACCCCAATGACCGCTTGCCCATAAAAACGCCAAGGCAAACGGCAGCATCAGCGTGATGTCGATGAACAAACCGTTGAACGCGGAAATATGCATGCTGCGCCGCACCGCGTAGTAAATCGGGTAGGTTCCGGCTGTCCACGCCGTGACCCAAGAGAAGGTTTTGCTGTGCCAGATTTGCACCGCCACGCCGGCGGCGGCAAACAGCACCGCCAACCATTGCAGGCGGTTGAGCCGTTCGTGAAACACCACCCGCGCCACTGCCACCATCACCATCGGAAACAAAAAATAACCGATGGCAATATCAATGCCGTAACCATTGACCGCGCCCCACACAAACAGCCACATCTGGCTGGCAAAAATCGCGCTCGTCAGCAGCAACGCCGCCCACAAATGCCATTTTTTGCCCAAACGTGCCAAGGTCAGGAAAATCGGCTGCCAATTGCGCGTGAACAAAATCACGCTCCACAAAATCACCGCCATGCCCACCACCCGCCACGCGTACACTGCGGTACCACTGACGGGGTGCATCCATATGCCGTACAGATAAATCAAGGCAAACAAGATGCTGGATAAAATGGCGGCGGCAATGGCGGTTTGCGAAATGCGGTTCATGATGTTTCAACTCACACACCTGACGGTGTGACATTCGGTAGGAGTTAAACCCCTACCTAATTAAAGAATACTACCCCCTGAAGAAATTCAAGCGAAAAGGAATAATGATGTTGCTTACGTGAGTTTTGTTTTGATTATTTGAAAAACTGCTTAAACCCAAAACATCAAACTTGAAGAAATCTTTATTTCATCCGCCCAATCCCCTTGAAGCAGCCGTTCCAAAAGGCGTTTTTGCGGAGAAAAGGGCTTGCATGTTTGAGTGGCGGCAAAGCTGACACGAGTTCAAGCCCGCCGCACAAACGGCTTTTTGAACGGGAAGTTTTGGCATAGCCAAAACCTGCGCCGCGGGGTCGTCTTTCTTTGCTTACTTTCTTTCACGAAGCAAAGAAAGTAAGTCGCCGCGCGGCGATAGAGCGCGAAGCAAACGGCTTCTGTAAAACAATACAGGCTGCCTGAAACCCTTTTCAGGCAGCCTTTGTAATCGTTCAATTACTCTTTCAGGCTTAACCGTAACGTTTTTGGAACTCGCCCATAAAATCAATCAAAGCTTCCACGCCTTGCAACGGCATCGCGTTGTAAATGCTGGCGCGCATACCGCCCATGCTTTGATAGCCTTTAAGCAGGCGTAAGCCGCGCGTGGTGGATTCTTGTGCAAACAAATGATCCAGCTCTTTGTTCGGCGTATGGAAAATCACGTTCATCTGCGAGCGTGCGCGCGGTGCGATTTTATTGGTATAAAAACCGCCGCTGTTGTCAATCGCCTCGTACAGCACTTTGGCTTTCAGTGCGTTGATGGTTTGCATCGCGTCCACGCCGCCTTGCGATTGCAGCCAGCGGAACACCAAGCCCGAAATGTAAATCGGATAAGTCGCGGGCGTGTTGTACATGCCTTGGCGATTGACATGGCTTTTGTAATTCCACACATCGGGAATGCGGTCGGAACAACGATCCAGCAAATCCTCACGAATAATCACAATCGTCGCACCGGACGGGCCGATGTTTTTCTGCGCACCGGCATAAATCAAGCCGAAATCAGACACATTCACCGGACGCGATAAAATCTCGCTCGACATATCGCACACCATCGGCGGCATATTGTTTTGAAAGGGTTTCGGCACGTCGCGGTATTGCAGCCCGTGCACGGTTTCGTTGATGATGAAATGGACAAACGCCGAGTCCGCGCTCACGTCCCAAGTATCGGGCGCAGGCAAATCGGTGTAGTCAAACATTTCGCCGCCATGCGCCGCCAGATGAATTTTTGCCGAGGTTAATTTACCCATTTGCGAGTGCGCGATACGGCTCCAGTTACCCGTCACCACGGAGTCCACACGGTCAAAGCCGTTGGCGAGGTTCATCACCGTCATATTGAACTGCGCACTCGCGCCGCCTTGCAAAAACAGCACGCGGTAATTGGACGGAATGCCCATTAACTGCCGCAAATCCTGCTCCGCATGGTAAAGAATGCTCATGAAAACGTCCGAGCGGTGGCTCATCGTCATCACCGAAAAACCGGTGCCGTTGTAATCGAACATCTCGGCTTGCGCCTGACGCAACACGGCATCGGGCAAAACGGCAGGGCCGGCGGAAAAGTTATAAATGGTGGGCATGGTCATGATTATTGCCTTTGTGTGCAATGCAAAATCGAAAGAGAAAGATTCTAGTGCCTTGCCGGCACTTCGGCAACTCTTTTAGCAGCTTTTTTCTTGTCGCAACAAGTCATTGACCATTTTTGTCATGGTGAAAGCCGAATGTGTCATGCCGATTTTTTTGTGATACGATTCATACTTTCGTTTTTTGAAAAAGAATGTCGAATATCCGCCCCGTTGCACACAATGCACAACATCAAATAATCGGTTACCGCCGATGACGGGCATTTCAGGCAGCCTGAATCTTACATCAGATTTTTCAAAAATTTCATAGATGAAACAAGAGGATAAAACCATGAGAGAACGCATTACCGCCGCCGGTTTACAGGTGGACAAAGAACTGTACGATTTTATTGAAGGCGATGTTTTGGCACGTCATCCGCGTGTGAAAAGTGCGGATTTTTGGACGGGTTTCGCCGCCTTATTGAAAGAATACGCCCCGCGTAACAAAGCCTTGCTGGAAAAACGCGAAACCTTGCAAACCAAGATCGACGCATGGCACGTCGCCAATCCGGGCCCGATCAAAGACATGGCGGCGTACAAAGCATTCTTGTACGAAATCGGCTATTTGGTCGAAGAACCCGCCGATTTCCAAATCACCACCGCGAATGTCGATCGCGAAATCGCCGAACAAGCCGGCCCGCAACTGGTCGTGCCGATCATGAACGCACGCTACGCGATCAACGCCGCCAATGCCCGTTGGGGTTCGCTTTACGATGCTTTATACGGCACGGACGCGATTGACCAAAGCGGCGATCTCGCACCGGGTAAAGGCTATAACCCGAAACGCGGCGATGCGGTGATTGCCTTTGGCCGCGACTTTCTGGATCAAAGCATTCCCCTGCAAAGCGGCAGCCATAAAGACGTGATTGCCTACACCGTTGATTCAGGCAGCCTCAAAGCCACCTTGAAAAACGGCGAACACACCGGTTTGCAAACGCCTTATTTATTTGTCGGTTATAACGGCACGCCCGACGCACCGACCTCTTTACTTTTCCTGCACAACGGCTTGCATTTCGATATCTTGATCGATAAAGAAAACGTCATTGGCAAGCAAGACCCTGCCGGCATCAAAGACATCATCATGGAAGCCGCCCTGTCGTCCATCATGGACTGCGAAGATTCCGTGGCGGCGGTGGATGGCGAAGACAAAACCTTGGTTTACCGCAACTGGTTCGGACTGATGAGCGGCGACATTGCCGAAGAAGTCACCAAAGACGGCAAAACCTTCACCCGCCGCATGAACCCCGACCGCGAATACACCCGCGCCGACGGTCAAGGCAGCCTGAAACTGGGCGGCCGCTCCATGATGTTTATCCGCAACGTCGGCCATTTAATGACCACGCCCGCGATTTTGGACGATCAGGGCAATGAAATTCCCGAAGGCATTTTGGACGGCGTGATGACGGGCTTGATTGCCCCGTTTGACATCGAACGCAAAGAAAACACCAACAGCCGCACAGGCAGCGTGTACATCGTGAAACCGAAAATGCACGGGCCCGAAGAAGTCGCCTTTGCCAATGATCTCTTCGGCGCGGTCGAAACCCTGACCCAACTGCCGAAAAACACTCTGAAAATGGGCGTGATGGACGAAGAACGCCGCACCTCGGTGAACCTGAAAGCCTGTATCAAAGAGGCTTCCGAGCGTTTGGTGTTCATCAACACCGGCTTTTTGGATCGCACCGGCGACGAAATGCACACCGCGATGCGCGCCGGCGCGATGGTGCGCAAAAACGACATGAAAACCACCCGTTGGCTGCCTGCTTACGAAAAAAGCAACGTCCAAAACGGCTTGAAATGCGGCTTACCCGGACGCGCCCAAATCGGCAAAGGCATGTGGGCAATGCCCGATTTGATGGCGGACATGCTCAAACAAAAAATCGCCCACCCCCAATCCGGCGCGACCACCGCATGGGTTCCGAACCCCACTGGCGCGACCTTACACGCGATTCACTATCATCAAGTGAACGTGTTTGAAGTCCAAAAACAATTGCGCGAAGCAGGCTTTAGCAATGTTCTGGACGATATCCTGACCATTCCCGTGGCAGAAAAAACCGACTGGAGCGCGGCAGAAATCCAAGAAGAGCTGGACAATAACTGCCAAGGTCTGCTCGGCTACGTGGTGCGTTGGGTCGAACAAGGCGTAGGCTGCTCGAAAGTGCCGGACATTCACGACATCGGCCTGATGGAAGACCGCGCCACCTTGCGTATTTCCAGCCAGCACATCACCAACTGGTTGGTGCACGGCATCACCAACGAAGCGCAAGTGCGCGAAACCTTGGCGCGCATGGCGGCAGTGGTGGATAAGCAAAATGAAGATGATGCCACCTACGTGCCGATGGTAGGACGCTTCGACACCTCACCCGCTTTTCAGGCAGCCTGCGATTTGATTTTCAAAGGCACCACGCAACCTTCCGGTTACACCGAGCCGCTGTTGCACCACTGGCGTCGCGTTGCCAAAGGCGAAAAGCGTTAATGCTTTGAAAAACAGTTGATTCGACGATCCCCCGAAAATCTTTCGGGGGATTTTTTATCAGAGCTTTCCTCATTGCCCATTAAACACGCCGTTTGTGCGACGATAGAGCATACAGGCTGCCTGAACAATAACCGTAAAACCAATGCAACGATTATTTCTTCCGCCCATCCCCTTGAAGCAGCCGTTAAACAAGCCGTTTATGTGGCAATAGAGCGTGAAGCAAACAGTTTCTGTAAAGCATACAGGCTGCCTGAACAATAACCATAAAATCCAAAGAAACGATTATTTCATCCGCCCCAACCCCCTTGAAGCAGCCGTTAAACAAGACGTTTTTGCGGGGAAAAGGGCTTGCATGTTTGAGTGGCGGCGAAAGCCGACACGAGTTCAAGCCCGCCGCAAAAATGGCTTGTTTGACGGGAAGTTTGGCGCAGCCAAACCTACGCCGTGGGGTCGTCTTTCTTTACTTACTTTCTTTGACGAAGCAAAGAAAGTAAGTTGCCCGTGCGGCAATGAAGCACAAAGCAAACAGTTTCTGCAAAGCATACAGGCTGCCTGAACCATGGCAACATCCATTCAGGCAATCCCACGAGTTTTTAGCTTCGCTAAACTTCGTTTCAGAGACCCCCTAAGACTTATGCAAAGCCCGATAAAACATTGTATGATTCCCTGTTGCATTTTTAGAAAACGGTTTTTGGAAAACATGAGCACACAACACATCTGGGTGGTGAAAGTCGGTTCATCTTTGGTGACAAACGAAGGCAGCGGCATCGACCATGCCCGTTTGGCACAATGGGCAGCACAAATCGCCGCCTTGTGCGCGCAAAACATACAAGTGGTACTGGTTTCCAGCGGTGCGATTGCCGAAGGCATCAAACGACTGGGCTGGACGGCGCGCCCCAAAGCGGTGAACGAACTGCAAGCCGCCGCTGCCGTCGGGCAAATGGGCTTGGCGCAAGCGTATGAAAACGTGTTCGGCAAGCACGGCATCCACACCGCGCAGATTTTGATCACCCATGACGATTTGAGCAACCGCACCCGCTACCTGAACGCCCGCTCCACCCTGCGTACCCTGCTCGATTTATCCATCGTCCCCGTGATCAACGAAAACGACACCGTCGCCACCGGCGAAATCAAACTGGGCGATAACGACACCCTCGGCGCACTGGTGGCCAACCTGATCGAAGCCGACTTACTCGTCATCCTCACCGATCAAGACGCACTGTACGACAGCGATCCGCGCAAAAATCCGCACGCGAAAAAAATCACCGAAATTTCCGCCGCCCACCCCGATTTGGAAAAAATGGCAGGCGGAGCTGGCAGCAGCATCGGCACCGGCGGCATGTACACCAAAATCACCGCCGCCAAACGCGCCGCCCTAGGCGGCACGCCCACCCGCATTGCCGCCGGCAAAGAACCCGACGTTTTGCCGCGCTTGGCACGGGGCGAAGCCCTCGGCACACTATTGACCGCAGGCGAATCCCGCATCAACGCCCGCCGCCGCTGGCTGATGGATCAGCTGCAACTTTCAGGCAGCATCACCGTGGACGCAGGCGCGGAAAAAGCCCTGCTGGATAAAAAGTCCAGCCTGTTACCCATCGGCTGCATTGCGGTCAAAGGCGAATTTCACCGTGGCGAAGCCGTCGCCATCGTAAACGCCGCCGGACAAGAAATCGCCCGCGGACTGAGCAACTACGCCGGCGAAGAAATCGCCCTGATACTGCGCACCCCGTCGGCACAGATTGAAAACATACTGGGCTACATCGCCGAAGAAGAGCTGATTCACCGTGACAATATGATGCTGCGCCGTTAAATCATGTGCGCTAGGTTGGTTAAGGCATAAAAAATACGCCGTCATCAAACTGAATACGGCGTATTTTGATAAGCTTATGCCTGATCATGGATCAATAACAGGCAAAAAAATAACCGCACTTATGCGGTTAATGGTGCCCAGGGTCGGACTCGAACCGACACACCTTGCGGCGGGGGATTTTGAGTCCCCTGCGTCTACCAATTTCGCCACCTGGGCAGGCAATCGAATTCGTTATTATAGCCCTTTTTTTAATCCTGTAAAGAAAAATATCGCGGTTTTAACAAGATTTTCATTAAGGAACCTCCGCAAAACTCGTGACGGCGGCTTTAACCATTCTTTCTTCGTCATCCTGCGTCTCACATTGAGGGCAATAGAACCACTATTGCCCTCAATGTGTTCCTTGTCTGCCAAAAAAATAGCGGCCAAATCCACTTGCCAGAGTTTTGCAGAGGCTCCTTAAAAAATCGCACCGTTTGCTGACGGTGCGATTTTGTGTGGAATGCAACGGCGCAAACAATTATTTGTTTTTACCGGTTGCAGCGGCCACGGGCGGGTTGGCGCCGCGGCGGGCGGCGGTGCTGACCGCGCCTTCAGGCAGGGTAACATCGGACAGGTGCAGAATTTGACCGCCGCTGATGTTTTTCAAGTCCAATTCCAAACGCGCAGGAATCGCATCGGGTTTTACCAACAGTTCAACCGAAGTTGCCAGTTGTGAAATACGACCGCTGTGCAGTTTTACCGCCGGGGAAATATCGCCGTTGATCAAATGCAACGGTACTTTAACGCGCAAGGGTTTGTTCGGCTCGACGATTTGGAAGTCGATGTGTTGTACTTGTTGTTTGAAAGGGTGCATTTGGAAATCGCGCACCAGTACATCCAGTACTTTGCCGTCCAAGTCGAGTTTCAAAACAGAAGTGTGAAACGATTCTTTTTTCAAACCGTAAAACATGGTGTTTTGGTCGATGCTGATGCTGACGGCATCTTGGTTGTCGCCGTAAATGACGGCGGGAATATTGCCTGTGCGACGCAGGCGGCGGCTCGCACCGGTGCCCTGATTTTCGCGGCGGCTGGCTTTAATGATTTCTGACATGATTGTCTCCGTGATACAAAAATAAAAATACCCTTACGCTGCGACCGGCTTATCGGGTACGGTGGTGCCGAATATTCGGCGTTATCGGCGGCAAGCTTTTTTCATGCTGACCGCGTCAAAAGGGTTCAGGCAGCCTTTTTCAAAGGTTTCAGGCTGCCTGAAAGGATGCTTTAGGGCAAAAACAATGCGCCCGGGGCGGCTAAATCTTCGTTAAACAAATACGATACCGACTCTTCATTGCTGATGCGGCGCATGGTTTCGGCAAGCAGTCCGGAAATGCTGACTTGGCGAATGCGGTCGCATTCTTGTCCGGCTTTGCTCAGAGGAATGGTATCGGTCACCACCACTTGATCAATGTTCGAGGTGGCAATGCGCGCTACGGCTTCGCCGGAAAAAATCGGGTGGGTGGCATACGCCAGCACACGCGATGCGCCGCGCTCTTTCAGGGCGGTGGCGGCTTTGCATAAGGTGTTGGCGGTGTCGATCATGTCGTCGATGATCAGGCAGGTTTTGCCTTCAATATCGCCGATGATGTTCATCACTTCGGCAACGTTGGCTTTCGGGCGACGTTTGTCGATGATCGCCAAGTCGGTGTTCAATACTTTTGCCACGGCGCGCGCGCGCACCACGCCGCCGATGTCGGGGCTGACCACGATCAGGTTTTCGATGCGTTGCTGCAAAATATCGTGGGTCAAAATCGGGGTGGCGTAGATATTGTCCACCGGAATATCGAAGAAGCCCTGAATTTGGTCGGCGTGTAAATCCACGGTCAAGACGCGGTCAATCCCTGCCGAATACAGCATATTCGCCACGAGTTTGGCGGAAATCGGCACGCGTACCGAACGCGGGCGGCGATCCTGACGGGCATAGCCGAAATAAGGAATAGCGGCGGTGATGCGTCCGGCGGAAGCGCGTTTGAGCGCGTCGGCCATGGTGAGGATTTCCATCAGGTTATCGTTGGTCGGCGCGCAGGTGGGTTGCAAAATGAACACGTCGCGTCCGCGCACGTTTTCCAGCAGTTCGATCGATACTTCGCCGTCGGAAAAACGCCCGACATTGGCATTACCCAAAGAAATATCCAAGTGTCTGACCACGTTTTGCGCCAACATGGGATTGGCACTGCCGGTGAAGACCATTAAATTGTCGTAATTTGCCATATCGAAATTGCCTGTCGAAAAATGAATACCGACTTTTGGAAACATCGCCCGTCCCTTATCGTCGCAAAACGAACGGGATTATACGCCCTTTGTGCGTAATCTGAAACCAAAACAGGACGTTGGTTAAGATAATTAACCTAAGGAGCCTCTGAACTTCGTTTCAGAGGCTCCTAAACTGTGGCGGATTGCGCGGGAGCAGGAATAAAAAAACCTTTGCGCCATGCACTTTTTAAGGGAATGCACAGGGCAAAGGTTTCTGGCTGGGGAGGTAGGATTCGAACCTACGCATGCTGGGATCAAAACCCAGAGTCTTAACCACTTGACGACTCCCCATCAGGTACAGCCAAATCATACAGCGGATGTCGGGATAAGCTCGATGTGCAAAAGCTCGGATACTTACCGCTTACCGCCTGCGCGATGTTTTCTGCTTCGTGGCGGGTTTTTGTTGCTAAAAACACACACGCGCCCGAGCCGGTCATCTGCGCTTCGCCGTATTGTCGCAGTAAATCCAACGCTGCGGCGACTTCTTGATATTCCGCCGTCACAACGGCTTGCAAGTCGTTCTGGTGCGGGATATTGTTTTCAAGACCGTGGATTATGCAGCTTTGGGAATTTCTTGTCAAGCGCGGATGTTGAAAAATGTGTGCGGTGCTGACATGAACCGGCGGGTGCACCACGACATAGTGTTGCGGCGGCAGATTCAGCGCGCTCAATCGTTCGCCGACGCCTTGGGCAAAGGCGTTTTGCCCGAACACAAAAAACGGCACGTCCGCGCCCAAGGTTAGGGCAATGTCCATCAGACGGCGGCGAGACAGGCGGCATTGCCATAAGTGATTTAACACCAGCAGCACGGTGGCGGCGTCGGAACTGCCGCCGCCCAAACCGCCGCCGACAGGAATGACTTTATCCAACCAAATGTCCGTACCTTTCAGGCTGCCTGAAGCATTTTGCAAAGCTCGGGCGGCGCGCACGGTGAGGTCTTGTTCCGGTGATACGTCGGCTTGAGGATTGTGCAGGACGATTTGCCCGTCGTCGCGTGTTTGCAGATAAACCGTGTCGCATAAGTCAATCAGCGTGAACACGGTTTCCAGCAGATGATAACCGTCGGTGCGTCGTCCGATGATTTTCAGCATCAGGTTGAGTTTGGCCGGTGCGGGATAAGCGCGGGCGGTGGCGGGCGGGCGGCAGGCGGTCATGGCAAAGACGATGAGTGATGAAAGCGAAACGGTTCGAGGGTGTCATCTGTTTCAGGCAGCCTTTTAGAGCGTTTGCATGACAGGTGTTTCAGGCTGCCTGAAAGGTTTGATTGTTTAACGTTGCGGACAAACGGCGGCGGTGTCGGGGGTGTGGAGCGTAAAATCATCGAATACCATGCGGATCGACAAGCCGTCGCGACTTAAACTCAAATTGCGCGGCGTGCTCATCTCGCTATTCAATTCGCGCCGAATCACCCAACCTGCTTGTTGCAGGCTGCCGTCAGGGGCGATGCGGTGCGGGTCTTGCGGGTGATAAAAACCCAGCGTCCACATATCAAGATAATCCAAAGGCACGGCAAAGCCGGTCAGCTGCAGGCTGAGCGTTTCGGAGTCGGCTGCCTGAAAACGTTCGCCGCGTGCGTTTTGTGCGACCACGCCGTGCGCATCGCGGCACAACTGCCCGACGGTATTGCCCAGCGGCGTATTGACGCTCACGGTTTGGCTGCTGTTGCCTCGCTCCCAGTCAAAGCCGGCATACGAACCCTTGTTCAAATCGCTTTTGACCGCCAGCCGTCCGGAGGCGTGGAAGGTGGGTAAGGTTGGGCTGGCAGGCTGCCATGCGTCGGGCGACATCGGTGTGCCGATGCCGGCGCACGCACTTAAGAACAACACCGCCAGCGTGCACACCATACGCCGCATGCTCATGGCGCGGTTTCCGTGGTTTCGGCGGGAAAAACAATGCCGTATTTTTTTAAGGTTTGTACCAAAGTGTGTTGCGCGGCGTCTTTTTTCCAGCCTTGCCACCATACCGCACGTGCTTCGTCTTTTCTG
Source organism: Neisseria sp. (assembly GCA_030538055.1). GTDB lineage: Bacteria > Pseudomonadota > Gammaproteobacteria > Burkholderiales > Neisseriaceae > RGIG9985. Next base: position 25,806 of record JAUNUS010000010.1, on the reverse strand, counting down.
CCCAGTTCCCATAATACTTCACCCAAATGCGCGGCGATTTCGGCTTCCGGCAGTTTGGCAAAGGCTTCCTGTAAGTAAGGCAGGGCTTTTTTCGGTTTGCCTTGCAAATAATATCCCCAGCCGAGGCTGTCTTTAATCGCGGAAGATTCGGGCATTTTCTTGTGGGCTTTTTCAATCCACAGCATGGCTTCGTCCACGCGCTCGGGGAAAGACAACAAGGTATAGCCGAGCGAATTGTAGGCTTCTGCGCTGTCGGGATTGAGCCGGACGTATTGTTCCAAATCGGCAACGGCTTTGAGCGGCTGCTGCAGCGTGTCGGCATACAACAGGCCGCGTGCATAGTATAAGGAGGACAATGCCTCTTGATCCAACGGTACGGTTTGCTGCACTTCGGTCAAGAGCCGGGTTAAACGGCGTTCGGCTTCTTGCGGCGGCAAGGCATTGGCAACGTAGTCGTTGCGCAAGCGGACGATATTGCTTGCGTCAAAAAACAGACCCTTTTGCTCGGGCAGGCTTTCCAAAATACTCAACTGCCGGTTCAATACATCCCATTGCTTTTGATCGCTGGCGATTAAGGCCAACAGCAGGTTTTTGTCAAAATCAAAATCACCGTCGTGGATTTTATCGGTCCAGGTTTTGACGATTTCGGCGTTATTGCTTTGCAGGCTGCCCATGGCGGCAAATAAAGCGGTGCGGCTTTGCTGTTTGCGATTGCCGTGGGTGTAGGCTTTGTCAAAAAAAGCCAGTGCGGTTTCCATCGGCTCTTTTTTCAAAAACGACAAATAACCCGCCTGCGTGTAAAGCTCCACGTTCGGGCTGCCGTCCAATTGCGCCAATACCAAGGCATAAGCCTCGTCAATGCGTTCGGCACGCAGCAGGGTTTCGATGTGCAGGCTTTGCCAAACCGCAGGCAGTTCCGCTGTATTGGTTTGATCGAAAAAACGTTCCAGAACTTCGGGGGCGGATTGCGACAGCAGGTTGAGAGTGATTAACGTCGCAGGATTGATGTTATCGTCAGGTGTTGCCAGACGTTGCAAGGCTTTGACCGCATCACGGTCGCGCTTGTCCAAGGCGGAGTAAATGGTGTCGGCCACCGCAGCTTCCGGTAAATCGGCATAGCGTAAGGCTTGCTTGTGTACCATGGACACGCTGGATTTGGCACCGGCGGGATTATCCAAGGCCAATTGCGCGGTGTACAAGAATAATCGGCTGCGTTGCTCATCGTTGGCTTCCTGTAACAGCGCAGCTAAATCGTTCAGTGCTGCCGCAGCATCGCCGATGGCGATTTGCCGTTCCCACGCCATGTGTTTTTGCGCAAAAGACGGCACGGGTTCGATGGCTTGCCAATTTTTATAAAAATCATCGGCAATGGCCAAGTTGCCCGACTCCAGAGCCAGCTGCATGCCGCGCTCCGCCAGTTCGGGGCGCGGATTTTTATCAAACAGATAAATATAGGCACCGAGTGCGGACTGGATGTCCCCGCCCTGCAATGCCAGCTCTGCCGCCATGATCGCGGATAAGGCGTTGGCATTGTTTCCGATTTTTTTGAGTTCGGCCATGCGTTCCGCTTTGGATTGCGCCGCGACTTGCTGCATGGCGGCGGTGGCGGCGGGTTGTGCGACAATCGGTTTCGCGGGATCCGGCGCAGCGTGCAGGCTGCCTGCAAAGACTGCGCACATCAAAAAGAAGTGACGGAGATTCAACATGTTCTACAACCGTTTCTGTAAGCTGCTATTAAAAAGATGCGGCGTAACTTTATCATAACCGCAGCGGACTGTCGGGGTTTTTGCGGTAGTGTGGTGCGCTTTTCAGGCAGCCTGAAACCTTTGCAAAAATCCATCCTGCGGCGCATTACTTTAAGATGCGCTCCTCGAAAGCTTGCCTATCTGCATGATATGTCTGCGCTTCCTGCGGTGCTATCTGAAGCGACTGCATCCACATTATGGACTTTTGCAAAGGTCTCAGTCTTGAAGGATGATACGCAGATTATTTGAATCATTGATCGAATTAGGCTTAAAATCACCCGCTTTGAAATTTGCCGTTTATCCGTCATGCCCGAATTACCCGAGGTCGAAACCACTTTGCGCGGTATTGCGCCGCACATCAATCATCGCACCATTGCCGAGGTCGCGTTGCGCGAAACGCGTTTGCGTCGTCCGGTGTGTGCGGATTTGCCTGATATTTTGCGCGGAGAAACCTTGGGCGAAGCGCGGCGGCGTGCCAAGTATTTGCTGTTGCCGTGTGCGACGGGATTTTTGTTGATGCATCTGGGTATGTCCGGTTCCTTGCGGATTATCTTGCCTGCGGACGACAAAAGGCTGCCTGAAAAGCACGATCACGTCGATATTGTGTTTACTGACGGAACGATTTTGCGTTACCGTGACCCGCGGCGGTTCGGGCTGATGGAATGGTATGCGGGTGCAGAGGAATTTTGCCCGCCGTTGCAAAAGCTCGGGTCGGAACCTTTAAGCGCGGATTTTCATGCGGCGTATTTGCACGACAAATTGGCGGCGCGTCGTTGTGCGATCAAAATCGCCCTGATGAATGCCCATATCGTGGTCGGCGTGGGCAATATTTACGCCAACGAAGCGTTATTCCGCGCCGGCATTCACCCGCAACGCCGTGCCGAGAGCCTAAGCAAAAAAGAATGCCAAAAACTGGTCAAGTCCGTGCAAACCGTGTTGCAGCAAGCCATTGAAGCCGGTGGCAGCAGTTTGCGCGATTTTGTCCACAGCGACGGTTCGCCCGGTTATTTTCAACAACAATACGCCGTGTACGCCCGCACCGGAGAGCCTTGTTTGCAATGCGCCACGCCGATTGCGCATGCCACCATCGGGCAACGCAGCAGTTTTTATTGCCCGCATTGCCAACCTCACACTGAATCTTTATGAGCCCATCAATCCATACCTGTTTCTTGACCCGTTGCTGGCGGCTGCTTCGTTTTGCCTTGTGGACGCTGAAAATGTTGTGGGTGTGCCGTGTGCATTACCCGTTTTTAACGCAAGAAAAGCGTGACGAACGCTCTTGCCGACTGGCACGACAGGGTTTGGCGATTTTGCGGGTGTGTTTGAGCGTTACCGGCAATCCGTCCGAACACATCCGCCACACCTTGTTTGTTGCCAATCATGTTTCGTGGCTGGATGTGCTGGTGCTGTTGGCATGCTACCCGATGGGATTTGTCGCCAAGAAAGAAATCCGCTCATGGTTTATGATCGGCAAGGCAGCAGAGTTTGCCGGTACGATATTTGTTGATCGTTCGCAGCGCGGCGATACCGACGCGATCAATCGCGCCATGGCAGACAGTTTGCGCTTGGGCAGAAATGCGGTTTTCTTTCCCGAGGCCGGCACATCGGCTGACGGATTACACCTTAAACCGTTTAAAGCAGCCCTGTTTGAGTCGGCGATTTTGTCCGCATCGGCGATTCAACCCGTTGCCATGCGCTTTTATGATGGTAACGGCTGCCGTACCACCCGCCCCGCGTATACTGATAAAGTGACCTTGTTTGGCTGTGTGTGCAATATCCTCAGTTTGCGCGAAACCGAAGTAAGGCTGGAGTTTTTACCAAGTATTTCGGCCGAAGAAGTGGTTGCGTCCGAGCGGTATGCGCTAAAAGAGCGCATCGAAGCGCAAATCAAAGCGGTGGTTGAGGCGGATATTGACGGATGTGCCAAAAATCATGATTAAGCCGCTTTGCCGGAATTGGTAAAAAAACCACACCTTAAAAAACAGGATTTGTCGCACGAATGCAACAGTTATGCCGTCTGCAGCATTGATTGGGAATCGGTTTTTTATGTCTGAGGCAGATGACAAAAACGCCGTCAATGCAAACGGCTAAGCGGCTTTGATAACAAGCATGTACAAGAATTCGTTGCAGTATTTTCGGTAAACGGTAATTTACAACTTACCCGCCGCGTCAAAGCCGTGTATCATGCCAAAGAGTTCCAAGCCAACCGACGTGCACGTTTCTGTTGCGGGAAACCGCGGCAGAGATGAAAATATTGACAGATTGCGGCTGTATTCTTATAGTAACAACCTGAAATATTCACATGCCGTGCATTCCGTGCGGTCTGAGTTTGAGTAATGGCTTATCCGAAGCATCTTTTCGGTTTAAGTACCGCGTAAATTTTTTTGATGAGGGAATAACATGACCAAACAGCTTAAATTGGGCGCACTGATTGTTGCATTAGTGGCTTCCGCCGGTGCAATGGCACACGAAAAACCCGGTTACACCATCAGCGAGCAAAGCCGCGAAGTGGTTCGTAACAACTACGGCGAATGCTGGGAAAACACCTACTTGGACAAAAATGTTAACGGTTTGGTAGAGTGTGGTGACGCTACTGCTGAAGTAGCTCCTGAATATCGTACCGACCAACACAAACTGTCTGCCAACTTCTTGTTCGGCTTCGACAAAGACACTCTGCGTCCTGAAGCACGCGATACCCTGAACCAAATCGCACAACAAGCAGCGACCAAAGAAGTTGAGTCGGTTGTTGTTGCCGGTCACACCGACTTCATGGGTGCCGAAGCTTACAACCAAAAACTGTCTGAGCGTCGTGCTGCTGCTGTTGCCAACTACTTGGTAGCACAAGGTGTTGATGCTGGTAAAATCACTGCTGTCGGCTACGGCGAAAGCCAACAACAAATGCAAGCTCAGTGTGAAGCTGACGTTGCAGGCATCAAAAACAAATCCAAACGCCGTTCTGCTTTGATCGCGTGTATCGAGCCTGATCGCCGCGTTGACGTTTCGATTCGTTCCTTGGTGACCAAACAAGTGAAATAATCGTTCGGTTTGAAGAAAAAGGTTTCGGTTCGCCGAAACCTTTTTTTGTTGTGTCTTTGATGGAAATTCTTATGTACTTTCTGCTTTCCCCTGCCAAAAAACTGTCCGAAACCCGCGATTATCCCGCCTGTTCAACCACAATCCCTGATTTTGCACAGGAAACGCAACAACTGGCACAACTCATGCGTCACTATGCGCCGCATGAATTGGCCGATTTAATGAGCATCTCGGATAAGCTGGCTTTACTCAATGTCGAGCGCTTTGCCGATTTTGGCGGTGCCGTTCAGGCAGCCTATCCTGCGGTTTTTTTGTTCAACGGTGATGCTTATGAAGGGTTAAATGCGCGTACCTTGTCGGCTGATGGATTGGCTTATTTGCAAACTTCTTTGGGTTTGTTGTCGGGCTTATACGGTTTGTTGCGTCCGCTGGACAGTATTTATCCGCATCGCCTTGAAATGGGAACGCGTCTGGAAAACCCTAAGGGTAAGGATTTGTATGCTTTTTGGGGCGATCACATCACCCGAATCTTACGGCAACGCATGCAGGCCGCAGGACATTCGGTGCTGGTGAATCTGGCATCGCAGGAATACTTTAAGGCGGTGCTGCCCGAGCGTTTGGGTTTGCGTGTGGTGACGCCGATATTCAAAGACGGTAAAAACGGCACCTACAAAACCATCAGTTTCTATGCCAAGCGTGCGCGTGGTTTGATGGTGCGCTTTGCCACAGAAAATGCTTTAAGCCAAGTGGAAGACTTGAAGGCGTTTGATAACGAAGGTTATGCTTTTTCAGGCAGCCTGTCCGATGAGCATACATGGACTTTTGTGCGCGATTGATATCGTGCTGCTTGTCAAAGCATAAAAAAATCGGCATAATTTCACTTTCGCCGGCTTAGCTCAGTTGGTAGAGCAGCTGACTTGTAATCAGAAGGTCAAGGGTTCAACTCCTTTAGCCGGCACCATTTTTAGAAAAACCGTTCGCCATCCGCGGACGGTTTTTTTATGGTTAAAGAAAGGCTAGGAAGCCTCTGAGAAACTCATGACGGCGGCTTTAACCGCTCTTTCTTCGTCATACTGCGTCCCACATTTAGGGCAATAGAACCACTATTACCCTAAATGTGCTCCTTGTCTGCCAAAAAAATAGCAGCTAAATCCACTCGCCAGTGTTTTTCAGAGGCTTCCTAGCCTTGCCAAAAAGTGTGTGGGCACGCATAATCTTTTTATTTTTTACGGAAGAAATCGAGGTCATCGCCATGCGCCAAACCCCTTTTTATGAAGCCCATGTTGCCGCAGGCGGCAAAATGGTTGATTTTTCAGGCTGGAATTTACCGATTCATTATGGTTCGCAAATCAAAGAGCACGAGGCAGTGCGTGGTGACGCCGGTATGTTTGACGTGTCGCATATGCTGGTGACCGATGTGAGCGGAGAAAATGCCACCGCATGGTTGCAAAAATTACTGGCCAACGATGTCGCCAAATTAAGCGTTGTCGGTAAGGCTTTGTATTCCCCGATGCTCAACGAGCAAGGCGGTGTCATGGACGATTTGATCGTGTACCTGATGAACGATGCCAAAACCGCTTACCGTATTGTTTCCAATGGTGCGACCCGTGATAAAGATTCGGCACACTTTGCTGCGACCGCCGAGCCATTCGGCGTGAGCCTGACCCCGCGCTACGATGTGGCGATGCTGGCGATACAAGGCCCGCAAGCGGTGGCGAAATTGTTAAGTATTCGCCCCGCATGGGCAGACACCGTCAATGCCTTGCAGGTTTTTCAGGGAGCCTATGCTGAGGAGGGCTGGTTTGTGGCACGCACGGGATACACCGGTGAAGAAGGGGTTGAGGTGATTTTGCCTGCGACCGAAGCCCGTGCCTTTTTCGATGCTTTATGCGCAGCAGGCGTAGCACCTTGCGGTTTGGGCGCGCGCGATACTTTACGCATGGAAGCCGGTATGAATTTATACGGTCATGATATGGACGAAGAAACCTCCCCCTTGGAAGCCGGCATGGGTTGGACGGTGTCGCTGACCGAGCGTGACTTTATCGGCAAGCAAGCCTTGGTGCAGAAAAAAGAACAAGGCGTGGCGGTCAAGCAGGTCGGCTTATTATTGGAGAGCCGCGGCGTGCTGCGCGAAGGCATGAGCGTGGTGATTCCGAATGTCGGCACAGGCATCATCACCAGCGGTACATTTTCGCCCAGCTTAAAGCAATCCATCGCCATCGCCCGCGTACCGAAAGAAACCACAGATATTGCACAAGTGGATATTCGCGGCAGCCTGACCGATGTGCGCGTATTAAAACTGCCGTTTGTACGCAACGGTAAAAAGCAATTTGATTAAATGTTTGATGACAGACACTTTCAGGCTGCCTGAAAGCATGATGGCAGCACTCGCGATTTACCTTAATCAACGACTTCTCGTCATACACAGCTTAAGGACAAAAGATGAATAAAATACTTTTAACTTCCGTGGTTTTGCTCGGCTTGGCAGCATGTGCCACCTCCAGTGTGCAGACCGATAACGAAGCATCGCGTTATGACTGTGACAACGGCATGCAAGCTGCGATGAGTTATCAGGACGCAACGCGTACCAGTGGCGTGCTCACGCTGTCGCGAGTGGTTGGCGGCAATGTCGAAGCGCGCAGCATCACCCTGGCCCGTATTGCGTACCCGAACGGTGAGGCTTTAAGCAATAACGACGAGCAAACCCAGTGGGTCACGGTGGGCAGTACGGTTGAGCTGACTTACCCGGTGGACGGTGTGGTGCGCCTGTTTCAGTGTCGTCCTGTGAGCAATTAAATTTTATGCTTTTTTGAAGCAACCCATATCCACTTTATTAGGAGAATCATCATGAGTCACATCCCCGCCGAATTAAAATACGTTGCCAGCCACGAATGGTTGCGCTTGGAGAGCGATGGCACGGTCACCGTCGGCATCACCGACCACGCACAGGAATTGTTGGGCGATATCGTGTTTGTCGAGTTGCCTGAAGTCGGCACGCAACTGGATGCAGAAGACGATGCCGGCGCGGTTGAGTCGGTTAAAGCTGCTTCGGATATTTATGCCCCGATTGCCGGTGAAATTATTGCCATCAACGAAGCACTGCTTGATGCCCCGGAAACCGCCAACAGCGATCCTTACGGCGAAGGCTGGTTTTTCCGCATCAAACCGAACAATGCCGGTGACTTGAACGACTTGCTTGATGCTGTGCAATATGCGGCGGAAGTCGAGTAAGCATTAATAACCTTTGCGGAGCAGGAATGCTCCGCAAAGGTTATTGTGGGCAGGGCCATGAGTCAATCCAAACGATCAGAACGGTATGCCAATTTTTTGTCGGCAGGCATAGCCTTGTGTTTTTTGGTATTACCGATGACTTGGTTTATTTCGCGTAAGAGCCTAGGTCATGCCAGCATTGTTTTGGCCGTCTTGATCCTGCTCGCGGTGATGGGCAACAAAGCCGATTGGCGAACATTGGTCAGATCTCCGCTTAAATATGTGTTTTGGGCGTTTTTGCTGTATTTTGCGTGGCGGGTCATCAGCTTTCTGATTCATCAGGATCAGACCAAAATGCTGGATAATCCGTCGCGTGCCGTGATCGGTTTAATGTTGCTGGCAGTGATTTTAAAGCTCAAACCGCGACTTTCGGCCCTTGTGTACGGTATTCCTGCGGGAGCGATCTTGGCGGGGGGCATTGCGCTTTATCAGCAATTTTATTTGCAGCGGCGCCCCTTTACCGAGCTGATGGTGATTGAGGCCAGTAATATTGCCATGAGTTTAGGCTTGTTAAGCCTGTGCATGATTTTTTATGGCATTCAAAAAAGAATGAAATGGGTTGTGGTTTTGGCATGCTTAGGGTTGCTGGGCGGTGTCGGCGCAAGCCTGTTGTCCGGTGCGCGTGGCGGCTGGGTACTTGCCCCTTTGTTGCTTGTTTATATATTTTATATTTACCGCGAAAGCTTTGATAAAAAATACATCGCCAGCTTTTTAGCGGTACTGGTCGCCGTGGCGATAGGGGCTATCAGCACAGCGCCAGTGCCGGTGATGAATAGGTTGGACTTGGCGATACAGAATGTCGAGCAATATCAGGCAGGTAATGAAAATACTTCGGTGGGTTTGCGCTTTGCCCTGTGGGAAAGCGCCTTAATCAGCATTCAGGAAAAACCCCTTATCGGCTGGACCAAAGACGGTTTGAAGCTTTCCAAGCAGCGGCAGGTTGAAGCCGGCTTGGCTCCCCCGACGATTTTAGCGTTTGATCATGTGCACAATCAGTTTTTGGACGACTGGGCAAAATACGGATTGATCGGTTTGGTGTTACTGTTGGTGGTTTTTTTTGCACCCATGATTGCGCTTAGGAAAATGCGCCATCTCAATCATGAAACCCAGCTGCTGTATACCTGTTTGATTGTCCATGTGGTGGCGGTGATGGGCTTCGGTTTGACTCAAGCCTTTTTGAATCATAATAACGGCAACGCCTTTTACTTTTTGATGACGTCGATTTTTGTGGGTTATCTTGCGGTGCAAGCCCAACAAGCCGAGATAAAGCATGAAACTGATTATTCTTGACCGCGACGGGGTGATTAACCGTGACCGTGATGATTTCGTGAAGTCGGCGGATGAATGGGTGGTACTGCCTAAAAGTGCGGATGCGATCGCGTTTTTGAATCAATGCGGTTACACCGTGGTGGTGGCGACCAATCAATCGGGTCTGGGGCGCGGCTTATTTAGCATGCATGATTTGAATGCGATGCACGTCAAAATGTACCGTACGGTACAGCAGGCGGGCGGCGAGTTGGCGGGGGTGTGGTTTTGTCCGCATACGGCGGAGGACGGCTGTGATTGCCGTAAACCGAAAAGCGGCATGATTGAAGACATCGTGGCGCGCTTCGGGGTTGATCCGCAAGCCATCTACATGGTGGGCGACAGTCTGCGTGATTTGCAGGCGATTGATGCGCTGGGCGGGCATCCGGTACTGGTTTTGACGGGCAAAGGCAAAAGCACCCTGAGCCAACAAGAAGATTTATTGCCGCCGCATACGCAGGTATTTGAGGACTTGTGGTCGTTTGCGCAGAATTTGGGTGAAGTGCAGGCTTAGTGTTCAGGCAGCCTGAAAGCATTTTATCGCCACAGTCGCGTCCTATCGAGTCGCCTGCGCAATGCTTTCAAAAATGGATACGGTTTTCAGGCAGCCTGTTGGTGACGAACGGGTGCTGATCGGAAAGAGTGATACGCTGATGATTTGGTTAAAAAATATCGTGTTTTGGGTTGTCTTTGTGGTGATGACCTTGATTTTTTTCGTGTTTTTTATTTTAGGCGCACCCTTGCCGCCACGGGTGCGGCATCATACCGGTGTGGCGTGGGCGCGCAGTTTTTTGTGGCTGCTCAAACACATCATCGGGCTGGATTATCGGGTCGAAGGCACGGAGAATATTCCGTCACAGCCGTCGATTATTTGCTGCAAACACCAATCCGGTTATGAGACCTTGGCGTTGCAGAAGATTTTCCCGCATCAGGTTTTTGTGCTGAAGCGGGAGTTGTTTTACATTCCGGTGGTCGGGCAAGGTTTGATGCTGATGAGCCCGATTGCGATTGACCGGCAAGACCGCGTCAAAGCCACGCGGCAGATTTTGGAGCAAGGCACCAAGCGTAAGCGGCAAGGTTTTTGGATCACGATTTTCCCCGAAGGCACGCGTACCAAACCCGGTATGCGCGGGCGTTATAAACAAGGCTCGGCACGCATGGCGCAAACCCTGCAAATGGACATGGTGCCGGTGGCGGTCAATAGCGGCGAATTCTGGCCGCGCAATGCGTTTTTGAAATATCCCGGCACGATTACTTTTGTGGTGTTGCCGCCGATACCTTGGAATGCAGGCAGCGTTGAGGAATTGACCAAGCAATGCGAAGAGGCGATTGAAACCGCACAGCGGCGCATCGAAGGACAAGGGCCGTTTGCGGCGAAGGGCGATGCTGCCTGAAACGCTTGAACTGAACGGCTTGACCTGCCGTTTGCATATTCGCCGCACGGCGCGCAAAAACATCATCGTACGTGCGCCGCACCGCGATGTGTTGCAACTGAACATTCCGCCACGCATGAGCGAGCGAGTATTAACTGCTTGGCTAAAGCAGCAGCATGACTTGTTGGAAAGCTTGGCGGCGCGCGCGGCAACGTTGGCGCACGAAGTCGAGAGGCTGCCTGAAACGGTTTATTATCTGGGTCAGGCAATCGTGTTGCAGCAACACGCAATGGTTTTGCCCGATCAAACATTATTCAGGCTGCCTGAACATCAAGATGCCGCAATCCAAAAACAAGCCGTCGCGGATTTTTTGTATCGGCGCGCCCAAGTGGAATTATTGCCGCGCTTGCAGGCAGCCTCGGAGCGCAGCGGCCTAGTGCCTGCCGCTGTGCGCCTGACCCGTGCCAAAAGTTTTTGGGGCGTGTGTCGCGGGCAAAGAATTGCTTTGAATTGGCGTTTGATCGGTGCGCCGGCGGCGGTGATTGATTATGTCTGTGCGCATGAATTGTGCCATTTGCGTGAGGCGCATCACGGACGCGCGTTTTGGCAGCTGCTGTCCGAACATTGCGATGAGGTGGATTTTGCCCGAAAATGGCTGAAACAACATCGCATGCAATTGTTTCAATGGGGTTAAGTTTGGGTTAAGTTTGACGTTTTATACTGCACGCACCTTCATCAACCAACAGGAGTTTTATCATGAAAAAAATCGCTTTGGCTGCCGTATTGTGTGCCGTTACCCTGCCTGCTTTGGCCAAAGGCCCGCAATGCCAATATTATCCGCAAAATGAACGCATGTCCGTGCTCCAAGTGCAAAAAGACTTGCTGAACCAAGGCTACACCATCCGCGAGTTTGATTACGACAACAACTGCTATGAAGTCGAAGTGCGCGATCAAAACGGCAAACGCAGCGAGATTTATTTAGATGCCAAAACCGGTAAAGAAGTCGAGCGTTTCCAAAAAAACCGTAACAACCGCACTCCGCGCAATAACTAAGCTGTTGCCTTGATGACCGACTGTTACGCCCAAGAGACGCATTATCCGATAATGCGTCTCTTGTTTATTGTTCAGGCGGCCTAAACGCTGTTTTATTCCATGAAAGTTTGCCATGCGTATTTTACTGATTGAAGACGACGCCTTGATCGGCGACGGCATCGCCACCGGCTTGCCCAAACTCGGCATGACCGTGGATTGGTTTCGCTCCGGCAAAACCGGCATGGCAGCCTTGGAAAGTGCGCCGTATGATGCGGTGGTGCTGGATTTGGGGCTGCCTGAAATGGACGGCATGGACATTTTGGCGCGGTGGCGGCAAAAGCAATTGCATACGCCGGTGTTGATTTTGACCGCACGCGATGCGCTGGAAAATCGGCTGGCGGGTTTGAATGCCGGCGCGGACGATTATCTGGTCAAACCGTTTTCTTTGGACGAAGTGGCGGCGCGGCTCAATGCTTTGGTGCGGCGCAGTCAGGGCTTTTCCCGCGCCACGCTGGATTACGGCGGCTTGAGTTTGGATACGGCGGCGAAGACCGCTGCGTTACACGGCGTGCCGTTGGATTTGACCGCACGCGAATACATGCTGTTGGAATTATTGCTGATGCAGCGCGGGCGCATTCTGACCCGCGCCCAAATTGAAGACAAACTTTACGGCTGGGATCAGGAAGTCGAAAGCAATGCGATCGAAGTGCATATTCACCATTTACGCAAGAAAATCGACAGCCGTTTTATCGTGACCAAGCGCGGTTTGGGCTATACGCTGGGAGATGAGCCGTGAGCGCGCGCACTGCCATTCAAACCCGTTTGTTGTTGACGGTATTTATTGCCTTGCCCTTGATCTGGTTGTTGGCGGCGGTGGCGGCGGGGTTTTCGCTGTACGACGAAGTCAATGAACTCAACGACACTCAGATGAGCCAATTGGCGCGCCGCCTGCTGACCGTGCCGTATCGGCAGCATGACGACGGACAACAACTGCAACCGCTGCAACGTTTGTTGCAAGAAGACGATGCACGCGGCGAGGCTGACGACCACAACATGACGTTCGCCGTGTGGGACAAACACGGGAGGCTACTGTTGGCGGATCGCGGCAGCCGTTTTTTGAATTTTGTGCCGCAGCAAAACGGTTTTCACAATTTTGATTTACCGCAAGAACGCGGTATGCGCGGTCGTGATACCGCCGCTGCCGAAAACACCCGTTTGCAAAGAATTCAAACGCGTTGCGCCGAGGAAGAAGACGATGCGGAAGATATTGCCGAGTGCGTGGACAAACATATGCAGCGGCAAGCGCAACGCGGCGCGGAACGTAAACACGGCGGGCAATGGCGCGTGCTGTATTTGCGCGCGCCCGACGGTAAGATTTCCGTAGCGGTCGGGCAAAACATGAAAGTTCGTTACGAAATGGTGTGGGAAACTATTGCCGCACAAGCCGTGCCGTGGGCGGCGGCACTGCCGGTTTTGTTGTTGCTGATGATGTTTGCGGTGCGCCGTTCGCTCAAGCCGCTCAATCGGCTGGCGGAAGAATTGAGTACGCGTGCGGTCAATGACGACACGCCGCTGGACACTGCCGTGCCGCGCGAAATGCAGCCGCTGGTCGATGCGCTCAATCGCCTGTTCCAACGCATTCACGAAACCATTGAGCGTGAACATCGCTTTACCGCCGATGCCGCGCACGAATTACGCAGTCCGTTGGCGGCATTGAAAGTGCAGGCGGAGGTGTTGTCTTTGAGCGAAGACGAAGCGGAAAAAGACCATACTTTGCTCAAAATCCGCAGCGGCATTGACCGAGCGGGCCGGCTGATCGAACAATTGCTGATCATGGCGCGGCTGGATCCGATGACGCGCGCCGAAGGTTCGGTCATCAGCTGGCAGGAAATTTCCGATAAAGTGATGCAGGACGCGAACCGTGCCGCCCGTGAAAAACACATCCGCCTCAAACGTCATGTTCTTTCAGGCAGCCTGCAAGAAGTATTGCCTTTGCACGGTGACGCTTTGCTGATTGAACTGATGCTGCGCAATCTGATCGACAACGCGGTGCGTTACACGCCCGAAGGCGGCGAAGTGGTGCTGGAAATGGACGCCGATACCATTCGCGTGCTGGATAACGGAGCGGGGATTGCGCCGGAGATGCTGCCGCGCATTCGCGAACGCTTTTTCCGTCCGCCGGGGCAAGACGCTTCAGGCAGCGGTCTGGGGCTGTCGATTGTGGAGCGGATCGCGCAGTTGCATGGCTTGACCTTCCGTTTGGATAATCGTGCCGAAGGCGGCTTAATGGCGGAAATTGCGCGGCAATAAGTTCAGGCAGCCTGAAACCTTTGCAAAACATATTCCGCAGACAAAATAAAAAACGCACCTCGCGGGTGCGTTTTTTTCATGAACCGCGCTTTAAGCAACGATAAACGATGCCGCGCTCAGTTCGGCGTGATTGCTCAAAGTGGCAAACTGTATGGGTGTTGCTGCGCCGTTACCGTCACGGTCATACCACAAAGTGCCGTCGGCTTGATCATACAGAATGCGGCTGTCGGCGGAGGTGGCCGTTTTGCCGGATGCAAACTGGGCTGCCTGTAAAGTGTTGGCAGAGAAGGTGAATTGATTGCCGCTGTCTTGCAGCAGGTTGGTGAAACCGTCGGCGATTTTGCTTCCCGTGCCGCGAATACCGGCAAAGACCAAATCGCTTAATACGATTTTATCGCCGCCGCTAAAGTCGGTGATGACGTCGATATTGTCACCGCGCAATGCGCCGTCAAACACAAACAGGTCATCGCCGGCACCGCCGGTCAAGGTATCTTTACCGCCGCCGCCGTTGAGCACATCTCTGCCTCCGCCGCCGTTTAGGACATTGTTCAGGTGATTGCCGTAGAGCAGGTTATCCGCATCGTTACCCGTGCCGTTAATCGCACCGTTACCATACAGGCGCAGATTTTCAAGATTTTCGCCCAAGGTGTAGCTGATGCTGCTGTACACGGTGTCGCTGCCTTGATTGAGGCTTTCTCTGACTTGATCGCCGATATCGTTTACAAAATACGTATCGTGTCCGCGTCCGCCGCTCATTTGATCCGCACCTGCGCCGCCGTCGAGACGGTCATTGCCCAAGTCGTCGTTTAAGATGTCGTTGCCTGCGCCGCCGTAGAGAATATTGTCGGCTTTATTGCCGGTGAGGGTATCGGCGTGTGCGCTGCCGATGGCGGTTTCGATTTGCGTGCCGTAACCGATAAAAGACTGATTGGTGACACGCGTACCGTCGGGCGTGTAGAGCAAATGGCTGCCTTTGGTGCCGATGTGATTCCACGATCCCGGAGTGAGATTCAGCGTTACGCCCTGAGTGGCTGTTGAAGCGTCAAAGGTGTCGTTGCCGCCGCCGTCCCAGATGTACACGCCCATTTCCTTGTTGCGTAAGGTCTGGTCGTTAAAGGTGTAAGTATTGTCACCGCTGCGTACTTTGGTGTTCACACCGTAGAGGAAATGCAGGGCCGCCAAGTCGAAAATGCCCAGTTCGGTGTGTGATAAACCTTCATAGGCCATCACCGTGTATTCGGTATTGTTTTCGGAAGAGGTGCTGTCTTTGGGACCTTTGAGGGTCTCGGTACCCTCAAACGGGTGTTTCAGCCCCAAAGCATGACCGACTTCATGAATCACGGTATGGAAGCCGACACCGTAACCGTAGCCGGGGAAATACCTTGAGGCAGAGAAAGCGTCATTGGTATTCATGTAGCCCGAATTCAAATGTAATTCGCCGTCGGAGCGGAAATAACCCCAGACATTTGCCCCTTCTCCTGCCAGCCCTTCCAAGTAAATCACCATCTTGCCACGTTCGCCTGTTTTGGCTGGGGTAAAGGTAATGTCGGCCATTTCCCCAAACATTTTCAGTGCAGCGGCAATGTCGCTTTGCTGCTGCGCGCTAAACGGTCTGAATCCTTCCAAAGTAGAGGCGAGCACTTCCTTACCGTTTTGATCAGTGGTATCGGAGGCGGTAGCAAAGCTGTAGGTGATTTCGATGCCGTGACCTTTACCTTGCCAAGCACTGCCCCATTGATTGTTTTGCAGTAAAAAACCCGAACCGCTGTTTAACCAATTCAATGCCTGAATAAAATAAGGTGCATCGGCATCACTCACCGGTACGGTAGGGTTGTACGTTTCAGCATGAGCCGCGGCGATTTCTTTATCCGCGCCGCTGACCGAAGTGACGGCGGCATAGCGTGCGCTGTCGTGCGCGCTTAATGTTCCGCTCGGGCGGTTTAAGGCAATATCGGCGGTGATGGTGTGGTCGGCATCGGCGGCCAATTCGCCGGCTTTGACGGCGGTACTGAAACGTCCGTCGCTTTGTACGGTGGCGGTGTGGGTTTTGCCGTTGATGGACAGGCGGACGGTATTACCGGCGGTAAATGCACCCTCCACTTTACCGCCGATGTTTACCGAGCCATTCAGTTCGGTGACATCAATCAAGCCGTCTGCTACGGGATCAAGCGTGAGGGTGAGGGTTTCGAGTGTCGGGTCAAGCGTGTAGTTTTGGCTGTGTTTGATGGTGCTGGTGTTACCGTAAGCATCTTTCAAGGCGACGGAGTAATCGACTTTACCGTCGCTGTCTTGTACAAACAGCTTGCCCGGAATGTCACGAATGGTGTATTGGCCGTTAACCACCAAACCGCGATGGCTTGCTCCGCCCACGGTGGCGGTAATCCAACTGCCGTCGAAGTTACCGCTGAGGCTGCCTGAAAGCGTGATGTTACCTGCCGCTTCCGCGTTGCTGACGGCATTGTCGCCGGTAATGGCGTCGGGTGTCAGTGTGGCGGTGGGTAATGCGGTTTTGACTTGATAAGTATGGCTGTCCGTGGCGGTGGTGCGGTTGCCGTAAGCGTCGCCGGCGGAGACCGTGGCGATAAGCGAGGTGCTTTTTGCCAGCTCCGCACCGGCAATCGCGATGCTGAACACGCCTTGAGCGAGCTTGCCACTGTAGGTTTTGCCGTTGAGGTTGATGATAACGGTGTCGGCATTGGGTGCGGTTTTGCCGTCCACGGTGACTTTGCCGCTGACATTGACCGTGCCGGCGGCTTCGGTAGCGTTCAGAATGTTGTCGGCAGTAATCGGGTTAAGGTCAATCGTCGCTTGCAGTGTGGTTTTGACGGAGTAGTTTTGGCTCGATGAGAAATCATCAACAGTGGCGGTGATGCTGCCTTGAGAACCGCTCAATTGGCTGCCGTCAATGTCGATGCGGAAGGTTTTATCCGCCGCAACCGTGGTTTCGCCAACGGTTTGACCGTTGATTTTGATGATGACGGCTTTGCCGGCAGGCGCAGAGCCGCTGACGCTGCCTGAAAGGGTAATTTTGCCGGCGGCTTTTTCGGCAGCATTGATGACGTTATCGCCGCTGATTTTATCCAAAACAATACCGCTTACTGCGGGTACGCTTTTTTCGCTGCCGCCGCCCCCGCCTCCGCCGCCTCCTGCGGCGGCTGCGCCCACCGCCAGTAAGCCTGCGCCGATCCATACCACCGGGTTGATTTTACCGCTTGTTGCCGGGGTGGAGGCTTCGGCGGCAAGCAGGGCTTCATTGCCGGCGGCATTCGTCGGTATCAGCGGCGTATCGTGGATAATGACTGCGCCCGCTTCATCATTGTTTTGTTGATTAATCGGTACCAATTCTACTTCGCCGTTGACCGCCAACAGTTGATACGGACTGTCTTGTTCCAAGGCGACGGTTTCTTCATCTTCGCGTTCGTGCAGCAGTTTTTCGAGCAGGGCGATTTGTTCCGGGGTCAGCTCGTCTGCGGCTTGAGCACCGGCGGTTTTATCTTGCGGACGATGGGGCGCAAGTTGCTTGGCACGCAAGGACGGAGGCCATTCGGGTTTGGCAGTTGACATCAGATATCCCTTTCAAAACAATCAATAAAGTTCTTTGTGAATAAAGCAGCTGCCAATATTAACACAGGATAATGACTAGCGTCATGTTTTTAGAGGGAAAATTCAGGCAGCCTACATCAAGCCGATGGTGTGCAACAGCAGCACCCACAGCGAGGCGGAAATCATGGATAGAAAAGTCGTCATGCCGATGACGTTGGCGGCGGCGACATCATTGCCGCCCATGGCTTTGACCATCACGTACGCGGCGGCGGCGACCGGTGCGGCACTCATCAAAAACAGCACGCCGAAAGGCACGTCGTTTAAGCCGAATGCCAAGCCGACCGCCAGTGCGGTCGCAGGGGCGACGGTGACGCGCAGCAGGCTGGTCCATAACGACAAATCATGCCAACGCAGCATGGATTTCATGTCAAAGGTCGCGCCGACACAAATCAATGCCAAGGGTAAGGCGGTCGCGGCGAGGTAATGTCCGCTTTGCGCCAGCGTTTCAGGCAGCCTGAAACCGATTGCACGGCACAGCAATGCCAGCACAATCGCGATAATCAGCGGATTTTTAACGATTTGCCACAGCAAGGCGGGAATATCATGCTGTTTATCCTCGTTCAGGGAGCGGCTTAACGTGATGACCGCCAGCACGTTGTACAAAAAAGTCATGCTGCCGGCAAACACCGCCCCCACCGCAATGCCTTGTGCACCGTAGGCATTGGCGCAAAACGCCAGCCCGATGATGGCGGTGTTGCCGCGATAAATGCCTTGCACAAACACGCCGCGATCACGCTTTTCCTTGACCCAGAAACGGGCGGCGATTTCGGCGGCGACAAATAAAATCAAGGTCACCACCGTGCCCGCCGCCAGCAGTTTCCATTGCCCGCGCACATCGGTTTGGCTGTCTACGATGGCGAAAAACAATAATGCGGGCAATGCCCAATTGAACATCAAACGGGCTGCCTGAACGCAAAACGCGCCGTCGATTTGCCCGCTGCGGCGCAAAAACAGCCCGAACAGCAACAAAAAAATGCTGGGCAAGGTAATGCCGGCGGCAAACAGCAAGGATGCGTAAAGTTGGGCGAGCATAGACGGGGTTATTCGCGGTGATACGGGTGATGGTTCAGAATGCTGACCGCGCGGTAGAGCTGCTCGGTCAGCAGCACGCGCACCATGCCGTGCGGCAAGGTCAAATCAGACAGACGCAGCAGCAAAGCGGCGTCTTGTTTGAGCGCGTCACTTGTGCCGTCCGCACCGCCAATCACCAAGCACGGGTGAGTGCCGTGCTGTTGCCAGTTTTTCAGGTGTTGCGCCAAGTCGTGCGAAGTCACATTGCGGCCGCGCTCGTCCAGCACGATTAAGCTTGCACCGGCAGGGACGGCGGCGCGAATGCGCGCTTCTTCCGCCGCGATGCCTTGTTCGGCGGAGATGCCGCCGCGCTTTTCGGGTTTGATTTCCTTGAGGGTGAATTTGATGTCGCGCCCGAAACGCTTGGCGTATTCGCCGACGGCGGTGTCTACCCACGCGGGCATTTTGCTGCCGACGGCCAGTACGGTGATGTTCATGAGGTGCGGCTTAGTGCGCCCACGGTTTGTTGCCGCCGGGCAAAGAAGACGGTTTTTCGCCGCCCCATAAGGTTTCGATGTCGTAATAATCGCGCACCGCAGGCAGCATCACGTGCACCACCACATCGCCCGCGTCCACCAAGACCCATTCGCCGCTGTCAAAACCTTCGCTGCTGAGGATTTCAATGTCGGCGTCTTTCCATTCTTCGGCGACATTGCGCGCCAAGGCTTTCACTTGGCGCGTGCTGTCGCCGGTGGCGATGATCAGGCGCGCAAACAGCGGCGTTTGTTCGGCGGTGTCGATGACGCTGATGTCTTTGCCTTTGATGTCTTCCAGTGCGGCCACCGCAACGGTGACGATTTTTTCGATAATGTCCTGCGTGGAGTGCATGAATGTCCTTGGGGTTTTGAAGTGAAAAATAAAGTTAAGGAGTTTTTAGCTTCGCTGAACTTCGTTTCAGAGATTCCTTAACGTTTCAGGCAGCCTGCATTATGCACGGTACAAACGATGTTGGCGAATATAATTGGCCACGGGCTCGTCCAGCATCCCGTCGGCGTTTTCGCCGCGCAACAAACGTTCGCGAATGGCGCTTGAACTGATGTGCTCAGGCGGCCAATGCAAAAAGCGGATTTGCCCGACGGCGGCATCGTTTTGGGCGGCGCTTGCGCCGGCGGCGATCAGTTCGCGCGTGATGTCGGGTAAATCCGCCGCATTGTCCTCATCGCGCCATGCCACGGCGAAATTCACCAAGCGCAACAATTCACGGTAACGGTGCCAGGTGTGCAGCTGACGCAAAGAGTCGCTGCCCAAAAGCCACCACCATTGCGCGGCATTGTCCGTCTGGCGGAACATGCGCACCGTGTCGTAAGTGTAGGTCGCGCCTGCGCGCATGATGTCGATGTCGCTCACCGAAAATAAGGGCTGTTCGGCGGTCGCCAGCACGCACATGGCCAGACGATGGCGGGCAGGCGTGCGCGTGGCGGTTTTGTGATAAGGGTCGCCGGCGGGAATCAGCACCACTTCGTCCAAGGCGATTTGCTCGGCAAAAGCCGTCGCCATACGCCTATGGGCGCGGTGAATCGGGTCGAATGTGCCGCCGAAAAGACCGATTTTACGCATGGTCGTCTTGTACCACCACTTCCAGCTTGCCGGTTTGCGGGTGAATCACCAGCCCGTGCACCGCAACGCTCGGCGGCATCAGAGGGTGCTTGCGTATCATGCTCACCGTATGGCGCACACTGTCTTCGACACAATCAAAACCTTGCAGCCAGCTGTCCAAGTCGATGCCGGCGTTTTGCAGCAATTCGATGCGTTCGGCGGAAATGCCCATTGCCATGGCGCGTTGCAGCATTTGCGCCGCGTTCAGACCGCGCATACCGCAGTCGTGATGCGCCACCACCATAATTTCGCGCACGTCCAGTTCGTACACCGCGATCAATAGGCTGCGCATCACCGAACCCCATAAATGGGTCACGGTCGCGCCCGCGTTTTTGATCAGTTTGGCATCACCGTTTTTCAAGCCCATGGATTGCGGCAACAGTTCCATCATACGCGCATCCATGCAGCCCAAAATGGCCAGATGACGGTTGGGATATTTATCGGTAAAAAGATGGCTGTATTCGCCGTGGGCAACGAATTGTTGATTGTGCGCCAGAATTTTGCTCAGTTCGCTCATGGGAAGCAGGGGGAGAATAAACAGAAATCATATGCTACCACAAGTCACTATGCTGCTGTCTCAGCCAAAATAGGGAGAGCATCGTCCGTATAAAGGATTTGCGGCGCGGGGTGATCAGGCTGCCTGAAAGGTTTAAGCGGTTTCAGGCAGCCTGAAAGTCTCTTAACATTCCTGCGGGTCAATATCCACCGAATAACGGATCTTGCGGTGTTCTTTGGCAAGGTTTTCCGCGCTTGCCGCCAGACGGGTAACGGTGTGGTGCAAGGCACGGCGTGACGGGCTTTCCACGAAAACTTGCGCCCGTTCGCGTCCGGCGAGCCGTACCATAAGTTGCGGCGCGGGACCGTACAGATGCACTTCCGGCGGACGTTCAAAACCATCCAGACATTCGCGTAAAAAGCGCATCGCCTGCGATAAAAGCGGTGCATCGGCGCGAATGGCGGCGGCGTACACTGTCGGCGGTGCGGCAAACAGGCGGCGGTTTGCCAGTTCGGTTTGGGCGAATGCCTGATAGTCTTGCTGTTTTAAGGCTTGGAATACGGGGTTTTCGGGCAGTTGGGTTTGCACCAGCACGCGTCCGGCGTGTTCCGCGCGCCCTGCCCGTCCCGACACCTGCATCAATTCGGCAAACAAATGTTCGGGCGCACGAAAGTCCGCGCTGTACAGGCTGCCGTCGGCATTGAGCACCACCACCAGATTCAAAGCGGCAAAATCATGACCTTTGGCCAGCATTTGCGTGCCCACCAAAATATCGATTTCCCGTGCGTGAATGCGGCGGTAAATCTCCGTCCAATCGTCTTTGCGCGAGGTGCTGTCGCGGTCGATGCGGACAATGCGGGCGTTGGGGAAAAGCGTTGCCAAAGTGTCCTCGACCCGTTGCGTGCCGTGACCGAGCGCGCTTAAATCTTGGTTGCCGCAATCGGGGCATTGCTGCGGCACGGCGGTGCGGTAGTCGCAATGGTGGCAGCGCAATTGTTTGGCGGCGCGATGCCATACCATTTTGGCGGAACAATGCGGACACGCAAAACCATGACCGCAATCGCCACACACCAAGGCCGGTGCAAAACCGCGCCGATTCAGGTACACCATGCTCAAACCGCCTGCGCTAAGATTTTGTTTCAGCAGGGCAATGGCTTGTGCGCCGAAGCCGCTATCCAAAGTCTGGCGGCGCACATCGTCCAAAATGATTTCAGGCAGTGCGGCATCGGCATGGGCGCGCTTGGTCAATCGCAATAAACGATACCGCCCGTCACAGGCTGCCTGAAAGCTTTCCAAAGACGGCGTGGCAGAGCCGAGCACAATCGGGCATTGTGCTTGTTGTGCGCGCCACACCGCCAAATCGCGTGCGTGGTAGCGCAATTCATTGTCTTGTTTGAACGAGCCGTCATGCTCCTCGTCCACCACCACCAAACCCAAATTCGGCAAAGGCGTGAACACCGCCAGCCGCGTGCCGATCACGAGCTGCACTTGTCCGGTCATGGCGCGCAGATAATCCTGCGTGCGTGCGCCGTCCGCGCTGCGGCTGTGCAACACGGCGCACGTGACCGCCGCAAAACGCCGCGTCACGCGGGATAATAATTGCGGCGTCAGATTGATTTCAGGCAGCAAAAACAACACCTGCCGCCCTGCCGCGAACACTTGCGCCATGATTTCAAAATAGGTCTCGGTTTTACCGCTGCCGGTGATGCCGAACAGCAAAAACGGCGCGAACGACGATAATTGCTCGCACACCGCGTTGCAGGCAGCCTGTTGTTCCGCATTGAGCGCGGTGTGCGGCGTGAAAAAATCGGGCTTGGCTTGTTCGATTTCCGTCACCCAACCTGCCGTTTGCCATTGCTGCAGATAACGTTTGGCTTGCGCGTGCAAACGGCGCGCGGCGGCAAGATTCAGGCTGCCTGAAAGCAATGCCTGCCACAAAGCGGCGATGTTGCGATGCGCGGCGGGCGGCGGTGCTTGTTGTGCGCCGAGCGCGCTTAAAGTGTAATGTTTTTCGGGAGTCGGCAAGGTAATCGGCGCGGCGGTACGCAAACCGGCAGGCAAAGCCGCAAACACCGCCGCCCCTTGCGGGTAATGGTAATAACGCGCCGCAAAATGCAATAAAGCCCGCCACGCTTCAGGCAGCGGCGGCTCATCGTCAAACACGGCTTCGATCGGCAAAATTTTATCGAGCGCGAAATCGGGCGCGACATCTGCTTCCCACACAATGCCCGTCATCAACTTGCCGCGAAAACGCACCGCCACCCGCCGCCCGCACGGCAAAGCGTGCGCATGGGCGTAAGTGAATAAAGTGGCCAGCGGTAAATTCAACGCCAGACGATGATAAATCGGCATGGTGATTCCATTAAAAAGCTTTTCGCTGCGTTTCAGGCTGCCTGAAAGCAGATTGCGTTACAATGCCTGCTTATTTTGACACAAAGAAGCCCTACCATGTCCGATTTGAATTTAATGCTTGCTTGTCCGCGCGGTTTGGAAACCGTATTGAGCGACGAAGTCCGCGCCATCACCGGCAAAACCGCGCTCATCGACAAAGGCATGGTGCGGCTGCCGCAGGCGAACCGTGAAGATATGTATCGTTTGAATCTGCACGTGCGCACCGCGTCACGCATCGTGATGCAACTGGCTCGCGGCGCGATCAAAACCGAGGACGACGTTTATCGCCTTGCGCGCGCGGTGCCCTGGCAAAACCATTTCACGCCCGAGAACACGATTAAAGTGCATTGCGAAGGGCGCGGCGCACGGGTCAAAAGCCTGAATTTTATCGCCTTAAAAGTCAAAGACGCGCTGTGCGACGCGTTTCGTGACAGCGACGGCCGCCGCCCGAGCGTGGATAAAGCCGCACCCGATGTGCGCATTGAGGTTTTTCTGAACGACAAAGAAGCTTTTATTTATCTTGATACCAGCGGCGAAGCCTTGTTCAAGCGCGGCTACCGCCGCGAAACGGGTGATGCGCCGTTGCGTGAAAATTTGGCAGCGGGATTATTGCTGTTGGCAGGTTACGACGGCAGCCAAGCGTTTTTTGACCCGATGTGCGGCAGCGGCACTTTGCCGATTGAAGCGGCTTTGATTGCCTCACGCCGCGCGCCGGGTTTGCAGCGCAGCTTTGCTTTTGAAAAGTTAAAAGGGTTTGATGCCGCCTTATGGCAGAAAATCCGCGCTGCGGCGCAAGCGGCACACATCACGCCGCCCGCGCCGCTGTACGCGGCCGACCGTTCGTCGGTCGCCCTCAAACACGCTTTGGAAAATGCCCGTGCCGCCGGCGTCGATGATGTGATTCGCTTTAACCGTGGCGAATTGAGCGCGCAACACGCCCCGACCGAGGCAGGTTTATTGCTGTGCAATCCGCCGTATGGCGAACGCTTGGGCGAATTGGACGAAATCCGCGCCGAATATCCCTCGTGGTCAAGCTGCCTGAAACAGGAATTTGCCGGTTGGACGGCAGGGTTCATCACTGCCGACACCGAGTTCCCACGCCGCCTGCGCCTTGCCCCGCAGCGTAAAATTCCCCTGTATAATGGCGCGTTGGAATGCCGACTGTATCTGTTTGAAATGGTTGCGGGCTCAAACCGCAAAGTCAAGGAAACGCCGCAAGACACGTAAGTTTCCCCAAACCTCCTCAAAGGAGACAAGAGCATGAATTGGAAAGTTATTCTCGGTCTGATTGCCGCCTTAATCGGCGTTTATTACGGCGCGGACTGGCTGCATCAGCGCGATACGATACTGAGTCAGCTGCAAACCGACCCGCTTTTATCGCAAAACGCCGGACACTTTTTTGATTTTTCGATGAAAAAAAGTGCAGAACCACCCATGTGCGGCAGCCATTGCGAAGGCGTTAAACGCTATCTGATTAAAATAAGAGGGGAAAAAGAAACGCTCCTCATGGCGGCAGATTACGATAAAAACAGCAAACAAATCCGCAACCGCATTTATTGCAAAGCCGACGGCAACCCCTTGCGCCACGATGCCAACGTAGCATTGCTGCATTGCCGTTAATGCGCCTCTTTACCTTTCAGGCAGCCTGAAAAACAGGCTGCACTTTTTTATTCACCTTAAAACTTATGCAAAAAAAAGATTATCTTGCTTGGCTTGATCTGGAAATGACCGGACTGAACCCGCACCATGACCGCATCATCGAAATGGCGTTGGTGATTACCGACAGCGAATTGAATATTATTGACCAATCCGAAGTGCTGGTGATTCACCAAAGCGACGAGCTGCTGAACAGCATGGACGCATGGAACACCGCCACCCACGGTCGCACCGGCCTGACCGAAAAAGTGCGCGCCTCGACTTTGAGCGAAGCCGCCGCCGAAGACATCATGCTCGCCAAACTCAAACAATGGCTGCCTGAAAACACTTCGCCCTTATGCGGCAACAGCGTGCACCAAGACCGCCGCTTTCTCGCCCACTATATGCCGCGGCTGGAAGCCTATTTCCACTACCGCAATCTGGACGTTTCCACCTTAAAAGAGCTCGCCCGCCGCTGGCACCCGACCTTGTACCGCGGCCTGGACAAAAAAGGCGCGCATCAAGCGTTGGACGACATTATTGAAAGCATCGAAGAGATGAAATACTACCGCGAGCACTTTTTAAGGTTGCCTGAAAGTACATCTTAAAAAATAGGGTATAATCGCTCGCTGTTTCAAAAGCGGATGTGGCGAAATTGGTAGACGCACCGGATTTAGGTTCCGACGCCGCGAGGCGTGAGAGTTCGAGTCTCTCCATCCGCACCAAACTCACCCCTACGGGGTGATTTTTTTCGTCTTATCCAGTCTAACGAAGTCCGCAAAAATCCCATAGTTAAAGGGTTTCAAGGGGTTTACTGCTTTTTGACTGTCTAAAGCGGTATCGTCAAATCTTATTGAATCAGCCTAAAGATGGGGGTATATTTGGGGGTATTGTAGTGGTTCACTAAAACATCAGTCGTCGTTAGGTTGTTTTTACAGCTAACGGA
>JAUNUS010000009.1 GCA_030538055.1 Neisseria sp. | reverse complement strand
TGGCTTAAAAGGAGAAACACCTTTTGAAGTCCTGCAGGCTTATTTTTCTCAACCCATTGTGTAAACAACGCTGCTGTTTTCTACAAAATAATTTAGCGAGTGGGTTATTGCCTGGAATTACAAAAAATCCTAAAACAAGGCTGCCAGATATGATTCCGCGTATCGGTGTGCCACGCGAGATGCCTGCCAGCCCTAACCCAAGTGCTACTGCGGAGGATTTTGCCAATCGATTGTTTGGCAGTACTTCCAAACCTGTAAATGCCAAGCCAATTCCTGATTGCAGTGGCTGTTGGCGCGCAACAAAAGATGGAGTAACTGTAACTTTCCGATCCGCAGGTACTGCTATACAAACGGTAAACAGTACAGCTTCTGTCGATATCAATTTTAAATCAACAGGAAATGCCATAAATGGTGGAAAGCCCCTGAAGTTGAAATTTCCCCAACAAGGGGAACAATAATGAAAATGCCGCCCAATATTGCTGCATGGTTCCAAGGAAACTTGTATCTCCTCACTCTATCTGGCTACAGTGCTGATTTGTTTACATGTGCAAAACCAGGTGAATTAGACGACGACCCTCAATTTCGTTGGCAGCTTGCTGTAGATATGATTTATCGTGGTATTAAGTGCGGTTTAATGGATGTTTGGGACGGGGCAAACAAGGAACGTGGAGCAATGGATTACTCATTAGAGCTTGTCAAGAAGTTGGCACAATTTGACCCAGAATCGGATCATGTTTGTTGGTTTGGTCCAGAACTTGAGGCAAGCGAGCTATGCAAAACACTCACCGAAAAATTTAATATATATGATTATGAATTAGGGGATATTTGCGAGCCGTTTATTGAAGAGATTGAGGCGCTATTTGTTCTCAACGAAGTCGAATGGAGTAAATATCCTTTAATTAAACTAGAGTAACCTAATATAGCAAATAGTGGTGGGGAAGATCCAACAGAAGGACATAATTCAAAATATGTTAAGCCCCACAATCTTCTGGTATGTATTCTCACAAAGTAACTCAGATTGAAAGCCGTTGGCGATCTGCGCCGGATCAGGTAATCCAAGGTCAAGCTCACGGCAGGGTGCCCGTACCCGACGGTTACATCGCCCGTGATGTCCGTACCGGGCAGCAGGTTAAAACCATCCAACTGGACAACAATGGTTTTGCCGGATTAGAAATGAAAACCGGTGTATCTGACCGTGGCTTGAAACGTTCGCAAGAGCTGAACTATCGTGCCGCGACGGAAGGGAAGGCGCAAAGTGTTGGGCAAAATGCGATTGAAGCAAATTTACTTGAAGGAAAAGTACCGCGCCAAATTTATATTATAGAGCCATCAAGATAAGGAGATAATCATGGATCAATTTGATGTTATTGACATTTGCCAAAATATTGCTGCTCAATATCCCGGCTGGTACTACCATGCACAAAAATTCAAATATAAGGAATTAAGCCACTCCGAAATTTGGATAAGCCCATCATGGGTACTGCATTTATCTGCAGAACCTAGTGTGATGGTTTATAACAAATCAGTGAATAAAATCATTAAAGAAGGATTTAAAGGCGAACGGTTTTATAAAACCTACTGGACTTGTCGCATGCTTATCCTCGCCCCCAATGCTCACAACAACGTGATGATTTACCGGAGGCTGGTGCATACGCTGCCGGATGCGGAAGCCTATATTGCCGATTTTTTTGCGCGCGGGGTTGATTTGGTTCAGCGCCACTTTTCCAGCCCAGATGAAAAAACCTTTTTAAGCAGCTATCCGATTGTGGGGGAATTTCCCGATCACGGTACTGATGACGGTTATGAAGGTTTGGGCAACTGTATTGCTCGTGCTGTGTTACTGGATTTTGATTACGTGGAACGTTTTATACGCGACGATTTCCCTACCGACCGCCCGATTTACGAACCTTACCGCGAGCGGGTAAAAGAGTGGTTGCCGATATGGCGCGAGCGTGCTGAAAGGAATGGTAGCATTTTAAAACCTTGATACTGATGTCAATTAATTTAAGAGGCAGCAAACTATCGTGCGGTGATCAAAGGTAAAGTTCAAAGCGTTGGCGAGAGTTCTATATCCCTTATATATTTTAAGAGATCGTTTTAGATGGATAAAATATTTAATTTTATATTAATATCAGCGTTATGTGGCTTTATAACATATGGATGATGCATAATGTTTAAATATGAAAATCCTAAAAAACTATTTGAAAATAAAATAATTAATATCCTAGCTGGTAATAATATAGTTGAAACTTGTAATGCACTTATTTCTTTAGGGCTTTATGACTATGATATAAGTTGGGTGGAGTCTATTCTTTTAGAAAAAATAAACTCCAATAACTTGGATATTGCATCATCTGCGATTGTTTCTCTCTCACATGTAGTAAGGAATCATAAAGATATTGATATTAAAAAATGGATGAGTGTATTAGATGGTATCCCGCTGAGGATCCAGCTTGCAGGAGTTGCTCAAGATTTAATTGATGATATTTCTATATATTCTTCATATAAGAGAAGCGAGTCACCAAAACCCCAAAGCTCACTGAAAAAGAGCTTCAGGCAGCCTTAGACAGCCAAGACCCGATCGCGATACAGGCAGCCACTGCCAAACAGCAACAAGCCGAAGCCGCCGTACAAAGCTGGGGCATCGGCGGCACCAACAGCCGCGCACTCAATGCCGTCACCACCCTGCTGACCGGCGCACTGGGCGGGCAAAGCGACCTGCAGGCCGCCGCCAACGCATTGGCACCGTATGCCGCCGCGAGCATAGGCAACACCTTCGGACAAAACGGCAGCGACCCCAACCAAGCAGCCCAACTCTTCAGCCACGCCGTGCTCGGCGCGACCTTGGCATACATCAACGGCGGTGATCCGACCGGCGGCGCACTGGCCGGAACAGGCAGCGAAGCGGCAGCACACTACCTGACGGAACGCTACAACGACGGCAAAACCGCGATTGACCCGACCACCGGCAAGTTTGACCCGAACAGGCTGCCTGAACACGTCAAAGAAGAAATCAGAGCGACCACGGGAGCGATAGCCTCGGTAGTGGGCGCAATGGATGATGGCGGCGCGGCATTCAATGCTCAGGTGGCAGGGGTGATCGGGCAGAATGCGGTGGAGAATCCGGCGACGAGCGGCTTGGGAAACGCCATACCGTAGATAAGGCTTCCTGAAAGATGATGTAAGGCATCAAATTAAATGGTTCCACGCCACTTTAACCGTTTATTTTTTCGGTAAGTTAAGGTATAATCCTACAGTTTTTCAATTTCGAGAAATGGGCAGCAGCCCATTTTTTTATTGGCGGAAACAGGATGAACATCGAAAGCTTATTGGACAAAACCTTACCCGGACTGGGTTACGAGTGTGTGGACGTGGAACTGACACCGCAGGGAACATTGCGTATTTTTATCGACAAGCCCGAAGGGATTACCGTAGACGATTGCGCGCTGGTGAGCAACCACTTAAGCCGCCTGTTTATGGTGGAGGAGGTTGATTACAAGCGTTTGGAAGTTTCCAGCCCGGGTTTGGATCGGGTGTTGAAAAAGGAAAAAGATTTTGTGCGTTTTGCCGGTTCTTTGGCACGGGTGCAAACGCGTCTGCCGCAAAACGGGCAGAAAAAGTTTGTCGGCCGCATTAAAGGTTTTGAAAATAATGCGCTGATTTTAATGGTTAAAGATGAAGAAGTAATGATAGAGGCGGGCAACATCGAGCGTGCCCGTCTGAAACCGGAATTTTGAATTTGAGTTCGGAGTAAAACATGAGCCGTGAAATTTTATTGTTGGCAGAAGCATTGGCCGGTGAAAAAAACGTCAGCGAAGAAGTGGTGTTCAGTGCTTTGGAGTTTGCCTTGGCCGGTGCGGTTAAAAAACAGCCGGGGCACGAGCATATGGATGTGCGCGTGGCGATTAACCGCGATAGCGGCGATTACGAAGCGTTTCGCCGTTGGAAAATCGTCGAAGACGAGGAATACACTTATCCCGATGTCGAAAAAACCGTCGAGGAAATGGATGAAGATTATCACCTGACCATGGCAGCGGGTGAATACTATGAAGAGCCGATCGAAGCGGTGGAATTCGGGCGCATCGGCGCGCAGACTGCCAAGCAGGTGATTTTGCAGCGTATTCGCGATGCCGAACGCGAGCAGGTTTTGGAAGACTTCCTGCAACGTCAGGAAAGTCTGGTCACAGGCACGGTCAAGCGCGTGGAAAAACACGGCGTGATTGTAGAAATCGGGCGGCTGGATGCTTTGTTGCCGCGCGATCAGTTGATTGCGCGCGAAAACCTGCGCAGCGGTGACCGCGTGCGGGCGTATTTGTTGCGCGTCGATCGCCACGGTAACCGTCCTACCGTGATTTTAAGCCGCACCGCCAAAGAGTTTTTGCTAAAACTGTTTGAAATGGAAGTGCCGGAAATCGAAGACGGTTTGCTGGAAATCAAAGAAGTGGCACGCGACCCCGGTTTGCGCGCCAAAATCGCGGTCAAATCGGGCGATCCGCGCATTGACCCGCAAGGCACCTGCATCGGCGTGCGCGGTTCGCGGGTCAATGCCGTGACCGAAGAGTTGGCAGGCGAGCGCATTGACGTGGTGTTGTGGTCGCCGGAAACGGCGCAGTTTGTGATCAACGCCCTTTCGCCGGCCGAAGTGACGCGGATTTTGATTGATGAAGACAATCATTCGGTTGATGTGGTGGTGGAAGAAGACCAACTGGCACTGGCGATTGGGCGCGGCGGGCAAAACGTGCGTCTGGCGGCCGAATTGACCGGTTGGAACCTGAATATCATGACCTTGGCCGAAGCCGACGAACGCCATAACGCCGAAGACAATGCTTTGCGCAATATGTTTGCAGGCAGCCTGAATATCGATGAAGAAGTAGCCGATATTTTGGTGCAGGAAGGCTTTGTTTCTTTGGAAGAAGTGGCTTATGTGCCGCTGGCGGAGATGTTGGAAATCGAAGGCTTTGATGAAGAGCTGGTCAATGCCCTGCGCGAGCGCGCGCGCGAAGCCATGCTGACCCAGTCGGCAGCCGATGAAGAAAAAATCAACAATGCCGACGAGGATTTGAAAAACATCGCGGGTGTGGATCGCCAGATGTTGTTGGATTTATTGGAGGCGGACATTGCCACGCGTGACGATTTGGCCGAACTGTCGGTGGACGAACTCGTGGAAATCACGGGCGTGGACAACGAAACCGCCAAACAAGTGATTATGTCGGCGCGTGAGCATTGGTTCACCGACGAGGAAGGAGATGCAGTATGAGTGAAAGCGACAAGAAACTGACGATTACGCGCCAAAAAACCGAGCGCAGCACGGTGTCGGGCGTGCAGGTGGAAACCCGCCGCCGCCGCCGCATTCAAGTGCCGGTGGATACGCCGCCTGCGGAAGCGGTTGCACCGGAAGTCACAACGCTGCCTGAAAACACTTCGGAAATTGCCGAATCGGCACCGCAAGCAGTGATTGAACCTGAAGCAACACCGCCGGTGGCTGAAGAAAAAGCAGCCGCACCCAGCATTAGCGAAGAAAAACAACCGGAAGTTGCTGAACAGACTGCAGTGCCAGCCGAGAAAAAACCGGCGGCCAAAAAACCTGCTGCAAAAAGCACGGCAAAAGACAGCAAAGAAACCAAAGAAAATAAAGAAAGCAAACCGCGTAAAAAAGCTGCCAAACCGGCTCCTGAAGCTGCTGCTGCAGTGCCGAGCGTGCCGCAACCGATCATCAGTGATGAAGAACGGGAGCAGCGTGAAGAAGAAGCGCGCCGTGCCGAAGCTTTACGCGCGCATCAGGAAGCCTTGATGCGTGAGAAACAAGAGCGTGCGGCACGCCGTGAAGCTGCCCGTTTGCAAGCGGAAGAAGACAAAAAAACCGCACAAGAACAAAAAGAAGCCGCCTTACGCCAAGCTAAACCCAGCCAAGCCAAGGCGGATAAAACGGTGGCCGAAACCGAATCGCGCCGCAGCGAAAAACCGAAAGGGCGTACCAAAGAAACCGCCGATGACAATAAAGATCGCGGACGCGGCAAAGCAGCCAAAGGGCGCAACACTCGCGGCGGTGACGGTGATTCCGATAAATGGCGCAGCGGCAAACGCGGTGGCGGTGGCAGAAAACAAAGCCGCCAGCAGCAAGAAGACAATAAACACGCTTTCCATGCGCCCACCGAACCCGTGGTGCATGAAGTACTCGTACCCGAGACCATCACTGTTGCCGAGCTGGCACATAAGATGGCGGTTAAAGCGGTTGAGGTGATCAAAGCCTTGATGAAAATGGGCATGATGGTCACGATTAACCAAGTGCTGGATCAGGAAACGGCTTTGATTGTGGTCGAAGAAATGGGTCATATCGGCAAAGCTGCCGAAGCGGATGATCCGGAAGCATTCTTGGGCGAAGGCGAAACCTTACAAGACGCTCCTGAACTGCCACGTCCGCCGGTGGTGACGGTGATGGGGCACGTTGACCACGGTAAGACATCTTTACTGGACTGCATTCGCCGCACTGCGGTGGTGACCGGCGAGGCCGGCGGCATCACGCAGCACATCGGTGCGTACCACGTGACCACCGATAAAGGCGTGGTGACCTTCCTTGATACGCCGGGACACGAGGCGTTTACCGCCATGCGTGCCCGCGGTGCACAGGCAACCGACATCGTGATTCTGGTGGTGGCGGCGGATGACGGCGTGATGCCGCAAACCGTGGAAGCGATTAACCACGCCAAAGCGGCCGGCGTGCCGATTGTGGTGGCGGTCAATAAAATCGACAAAGACACTGCCAACCCCGAAAAAATCCGCCAAGAACTGACGCAGTACGAAGTCGTGCCGGAAGCTTGGGGCGGCGACGCACAGTTTGTCGATATTTCCGCGAAAAAAGGTCTTAATATTGATGCGTTGTTGGATGCGGTATTGCTGGAAGCCGAAGTGCTGGAACTGAAAGCACCGGTCGATATGCCTGCCAAAGCGATTGTGGTTGAGTCGCGCATGGATAAAGGCCGCGGTGCGGTGGTGACCTTGCTCGTGCAATCGGGCACCCTGAAAAAAGGCGATATGCTGCTGGCCGGTACGGCGTTCGGTAAAGTCCGTGCGATGAACAATGAAAACGGCAAAGAAGTGCCGGAAGCAGGGCCGTCGATTCCGGTGGAAATTCTCGGCTTATCCGATATGCCGAACGCAGGCGAAGACGCGTTTGTGCTGCTGGACGAGAAAAAAGCCCGTGAAATCGCCTTGTTCCGTCAAGGTAAATACCGCGACGTCCGCTTGGCCAAACAACAAGCGGCCAAGCTGGAAAACCTCTTTGCCAACATGAGCAGCGGCGAAGTGCAAACCCTGCCGATCATCGTCAAAGCCGATATGCAAGGTTCATACGAGGCACTTGCAGGCAGCCTGAACAAGCTTTCCACTGAAGAAGTAAAAGTCAACGTGATTCACAGCGGCGTGGGCGGCATCACCGAGTCGGATGTGAATCTGGCGGTGGCATCAGGCGCCATCATCATCGCCTTTAACGTGCGCGCTGACAGCAGCGCGCGTAAGCTGGCGGAAAGCGAAGACGTGAATATTCGTTACTACAACATTATTTACGACGCGATTGACGACGTGAAAGCCGCCATGACCGGCATGCTGGCACCGGAGGAAAAAGAACAAATCATCGGTATGGTGGAAATTCGCCAAGTGATTTCGGTTTCCAAAGTGGGCAATATCGCGGGCTGTATGGTCACCGACGGCGTGGTCAAACGCGATGCGCAAGTCCGCTTGCTGCGTAACCATGTCGTCATTCACAGCGGCGCGCTCGAATCGCTCAAGCGTTTCAAAGACGATGTGAAAGAAGTGAAACAAGGTTACGAATGCGGCTTGATGCTGAAAAACTACAACGACATCATGGAAGGCGATCAGCTCGAAGTGTTTGAAATGGTTGAAGTGGCCCGTACCTTGGACTAAGCCGGTGACGAATAACGGGCGGCGTGTCATACCCGCCCGTTGTTTTTTGATGAGGAATCTTTGAAAAACTCTGGCGAGTGGATTTGGCTGCTATTTTTTTGGCAGACAAGGAGCATATTTAGGGCAATAGTGGTTCTATTGCCCTAAATGTGAGACGCAGGATGACGAAGAAAGAGCGGTTAAAGTCGCCGCCATGCGTTTCTCAGAGGTTCCTTAAGTGTTCAGGCAGCCTGCATTATTAGAGGAATAAATCATGAACCGACAAAGAAAATCTTACCAGCGCATTGACCGCGTGACCGAACAGGTTTTACGCGAGCTGGCGGAACTGATTCGCAGCGGACTCAAAGACCCGCGCGCCGGTATGGTGACGCTGACCGACGCGGAAGTCGCCCGCGACTACAGCCATGCGACCATCTATTACACGGTGTTGAATGACGAACAGCGCGAAGTGACGCAGGCAGCCTTGGATCACGCCAAAGGCTTTTTGCGCAGCGAATTATCCCGCCGCATCAGTGTGTTCCGTACGCCGGAATTGAATTTTGTTTATGACGATTCTGTCGAACGCGGTATGTCGATTTCGCATTTAATTGACCAAGTAGCGGCGGAAAAACCGATCGAAGATTAAAATTCGATTTTTTACAGTTTCGCAAAAATGATTGCCCCGTATTAAGCAACAATACGGGGCAATTTTTTCAGATCGAGGTCATGCTTATTTTCCGCCGGTTTTGCGCCGATACGATGAGGGAATATTGAGTTCCTCGCGGTATTTGACCACGGTGCGACGGGCGATGTCGATATCGGCCGCCGCAAGTTTTTGACGTAAGGCTTCGTCGGAGAGCGGGCGGGTTTTGTCTTCACCGCGTATCCATTCTTCAATGTGCGCTTTGATCGCGGTACTGCTCATGCCTTGCTCGACATCTTCGTGTCCGACCAGATTCGAGAAAAACAGACGCAGTTCAAACAAACCTTGCGGACAGGTCAGGTATTTCTGATTGACACTGCGCGACACGGTGCTCATGTGAATATCCAGTTCCTCGGCGATGTCGATCAGTCTTAGGGGATTGAGTGCGGCACTGCCGAATTCGAAAAAATCCTGCTGTTTGGCCACAATCGCGCGGGCTACCTGCAAAATGGTGTTTTCGCGCAGTTCCAGATTATTGATCAGCATTTTGGCTTCGCTGAGTTTTTTCTTCCATGTGCTGCCGGCTTCGGCCTTGACCGCGGCGGCGTATTCTTCACAAATCATCACCCGCGGGCGCAGATGTGCCTCTCCGGCGACACACCACACGCCTTTTTCTTTGTACACGCGCACATCGGGGCGGACATAGACGGTATCTTCCACGCCGGCAAAACCGCTATTGGGGTAGGGGTTGAGTTTTTGAATGGTGTCTAAGGCTGCCTGAATAATATGGTCGTTGGAACTTAAGGCTTTTTTGAGTTTAGACAGATGATTGACTTGGGTCAGCAAGGGAAAATGGTCACGCACAATGTCACGGGCGCGGCGCACGGCGATATCGTTGGGCAGCCGTTGCAGTTGCAGCAGTAAAGACTCGCGTATGTCCGCAGCACCGACACCGGCGGGGTCAAAGCCTTGCAATGTTTTCAAAGCGGCGGCCAGTTCGTCTTGCTGCAAATGCCATTCCAATGGCGCGTGCTCGATGATGTCGTCCAGACTTTCGCTTAAATAACCGTGTTCGTTCAGCGATTCGATCAAAATATGCAGCAATTGCGCTTGTCGAGGATCATCGGTCATCTCGCATACTTGCGCATGCAAATAGTCGTAAAAGTCAGGTTCGGCGGCGACTGCTGCCAGCGCATCGTCATCGGTGTCGCCATGCCGGTAAGGGGAGGCGGTAATGCTGGCGGTCAGGGGTGAGAGGGGCAGGGTTTCCTTGTCGGCGGACTCTGCTTTTTCCAGCAGAGGATTATCCTGCAAGGCGTCGTTGACAAGCTGTTCCAGATCGGTGCTGGGCAATTGCAGCAACATCACCAACTGCCGCAGTTGCGGTGTGAGCTGCAACTGCTGGGTTTGTTCAAGGATGATGTTGCCGGATAATTTCATATTGCCTAAAGTTATTTCGGTTTCAGGCAGCCTTATACTCAAGGCATGCAGTCAAGATTACCTTCAATCTCCTATCAGATTTTAACTTTATATTGAAGATATTTAAATTATACTATAAATCAAAGTGTTCACCCAAATAAACCTGCCGCACGGATTCATTGCTGATCAGTTCGCTCGGCGTACCGGCCGCCAGTACGCTGCCGTCGGTAATGATGTAGGCGTGGTCGCAGATTCTTAAGGTTTCGCGCACATTATGGTCGGTAATCAATACGCCGATGTTGCGTTCTTTTAAAAATAAGATGATTTTTTGAATGTCGATGACTGCAATCGGATCAACCCCAGCAAACGGCTCGTCCAGCAAAATAAAACGCGGGCGGGTGGCAAGGGCACGGGCGATTTCCACGCGGCGGCGTTCACCGCCGGAGAGCGACATGGCCGCGCTATCGTACAAATGGGTGATGCGTAAGTCTTCCAGCAAGGCATCCAGCTCTTGTTCGATTTTTTCGCGGTTTTTTTCATGCAGTTGCAAAATCGCACGGATATTGTCCGCCACCGTCATCTTACGAAAAATCGAGGCTTCTTGCGGCAGATAGCCCAAACCGAGCTTGGCACGATGATGAATCGGCAGGCGGATGATTTCGCGCTCATTCAGACGGATGCTGCCTGCTTCTGCCGGAATCAGACCGACAATCATGTAAAAACAGGTGGTTTTACCCGCGCCGTTGGGGCCGAGCAAACCCACCACTTCACCGCTTTTGACGGTAAGCGAGACGTCTTTGACCACGGTGCGTTTTTTGAAACTTTTACGCAGATGTTCGATATGCAATGTTTCTGATGACATTTATTTTTTCCCCGCATTGTTTTGACCGCCGACGGTCGCCGGTTGCAGCACCACGCTGACGCGCCCGCTTTTCGCGCCTTCGGGTTTACCGTTTACGGTATAAACCGCGGTTTGCGTGTTGTAGACGATTTGCGGACCGGTCACGGTATCGCCTTCACGATCAATAAAAGCGTTTCCGGTGAGCACCACGGTGTTTTTCAAACTGTCAAACGTCGCTTGGTCGGCATGGCCTTTAACCACTTGCGGCTTGCCGTCGGGACGTTTTTCGTCCATATCCTGACGAAAATGCACCGGTTTGCCGGTGGCGACAATGTATTGCCCGCCTGTTTGCTGATTACGCGTGGCATTGACTTTGTCCGCACGGATATTCAGGCTGCCTTGTACCACGACCACGTCGCCGGTGAACTCGGTTTCTTCATTGCTTTTGGCAAAAGAAGCGTTATCGGCTTCGATGTGAACGGGTTGATTACGGTCGGCTTCGGCGGCAAAAAGCGGTGCGCTTAATGCCAGCAGCAATAGGGTAGATAAATTAATTGGGTTTCGGAACATCATAAATCACCGTTTTAACACGTTTTTTCGGGGTGGGTTGAGCGCTCTCGCCATGTGCTGCCGCGTTGCGAAACACATCATCGGCCAAGGTTTTGGCGGATTGGTTGGCGGTGTCGATGCTTAAGTAATCGCTGTTCATCATCGCAGTGGTTTGACCGGCCTCATTGTACTTGAGAATCTGTACGTTCTGGGTGAAGTCGGCCTGTTTGCTGTCCATATCGTACACGCCTTTATCGGCGATCAGATCGTATTGTTTTTTACCGTTTTCCCAGACTTTGATATCGGGGCGGCTGAAATAAATTTTACGGCTTTCAGGCAGCTGCCATGCTTGGGTGGCGTTCAGATTGTCTTGCAGCCGTCCTGCGGCATCAAAGCGTTGCGCTTGAACCTGAAACATGGTGTATTGCGGTTTGGCAGGGTCAAGCTTGGTGGTTTCAATGTCGATTTCGGTGGCGCGGTTCAGCCAAAAGCCTGTCCCGCCCAAAAGCAGCGACAGCACTAAAGGAAAAAGCAGGGAGCTAAAGCGTTTCATGCCAGATGTGCCTCACCGTTTGCATCGCACAATGCCTGCGCGCTTAAAATCATATCGCATACCTCGCGTACCGCGCCGTAACCGGCGGACGCTTGGGTGATGTAATGCACCGCTTGGCGCACGGTGGCGTGCGCTTCGGGCGGCGCGCAGGCGAAACCGACTTGTTGCAATACCGGCAAATCGGGTACATCATCACCCACATAAGCGCAATCGGCTGCCTGCAAAGCAGTGCGTTGCAATAATTCGGCAAAAGCGGCCGCCTTGTCGGCAATGCCGGCGAAATAATGGTTAATCCCCAGTTGGCGTACCCGCGCCGCCGTCGCCGGCGCATCGCGACCGGTGATGATGGCGGTGAGAATGCCGACCCGTTGCAACATTTTGATGCCGTGCCCGTCCAGCGTATGAAACGCTTTGATTTCTTCGCCTGTGGGCAACATCAACAGCTGTCCGTTAGTGAGCACGCCGTCTACGTCCAGCACCAGTATTTTGACTGCGCGTGCGCGTTGTTGAATTTCGTTCATACAATCCCTGCCTGCAATAAATCGTGCATGTTCAAAGCGCCTTGCAGGCAGCCTTGCTCATCGGTGACGGCGAGGCCGTTGATGCGCCGTTGCTGCATATGGTGCAAAGCTTCGCTGGCCAAACGGTCGGCGGCAATCGCAAACGGATTTTCACTCATCACCTCTTGAATGGTTAAATGCTGCAAATTTTGCCCGTGTTGAAACAGGCGGCGCAAATCGCCATCGGTAAAGATGCCGCGCAAACGGCGGTTGTCATCGGCAATCAGCACCATGCCCATGCCTTTTTCGCTCATCGCCACAATCGCCGCAGGTAAGGGCGCGTCGGGCGCGACCACGGGCAATGCGTCACCGGCGTGCATCAGATCCGATACGCGCACCAGCAAACGTTTGCCTAAGCTGCCTGCAGGGTGGGATAAGGCGAAGTCATCGGGCGTGAAGTCGCGCGCTTTGAGCAGGGCGACTGCCAAAGCATCGCCCAGCGCCATCACCACCGTGGTGCTGGTGGTCGGTGCCAAACCCAAAGGGCAGGCTTCCAAGGTGACGGCAGTGTGTAAGTCAATATCGGCTTGCTGCGCCAGCGTGGATTGCTTGCGTCCGCTGATCGCAATGAGCACCGTGCCTTTGCGTTTTAAGGCGGGCAAAATCGCCAAGACTTCATCGCTTTCACCCGAATGCGATAAGGCCAACACCACGTCGTCGGGTAAAATCATGCCCAAATCGCCGTGCGCGGCCTCGGCAGGGTGAACGAAAAAAGCCGGCGTGCCGGTGGAGGCAAGGGTGGCGGCGATTTTTTTCGCCACGTGTCCTGATTTGCCCATGCCGGTGACCACCACGCGCCCTTTGCAGGCGAGCATGGCGGCAATCGCACGCTCGAATGCGGCTTTATCCAGCGAATCCGCCAAGTCGTGCAGGGCTTGCGCTTCGGTACGCAGCACGTCTTGTGCCACGCTGAAATAGTCTGTGTTCGGAAGTTGATTCATGGTATAAGTATAACCTTTTTTGACCTGCGAATCGCAGCGATTTATGACCGTCAAACACCGCGTAATGTTCCGTCGCAGCGGTGTTGCGGTGTAATCTTGATAAAACAAAACCTTGATATGATTTATTGTGCATCACAGGCTGCCTGAAAAGCAAAACTCATCGGCAATCATCTTTTTGAATGGAAGGAAAATCCCATGACATCCTATTACCGTTACCATGTTTTCGTGTGCGCCAATGCGCGCCACAGTGCCGAGCGCAAAAGCTGCAACGATTGCGGCGAAGCCGATTCCGCGCTCGATTTTTTGCGCAAAACCGTGTTTGAGGCCGGATTATCCGGCAAAAACGGCACAGTGCGCATCAATACCGCAGGCTGCCTCGGGCGGTGCGACGAAGGGCCGACGCTGGTGGTGTATCCCGAAGGCGTATGGTACCGCTATCAGAGCGAAGACGATTTGCGTGCAATCGTGAACGAGCATTTGCAGCAAGGGCAAATTGTCGAGCGATTGCTGATGCCGAGCCGTTAAATTTTTTATGATTAAGGCTGCCTGAAAGTTATTGCGGCGTTTCAGGCAGTATCAAGTAATCTATGGAATTTTATTGAATAAGACTATGTTGAAATCAAATCCCGTTATTTCTATCGCAGGGCCGGTCGGGCAGCTGGAAACCTTGGTTTTACACCCTGAAGCAGGGCGTGAGCGCGGGGTGGCGGTGCTTAATCACCCCAATCCGCTTTACGGCGGCACGCATCATAATAAAGTCATTCAAACCGCTGCCAAAACCTTGCAAAAAATGGGTTATGTTTGTTATCTGCCGAATGTGCGCGGCACGGGGAAAAGCGAAGGCGAGCATGATTACGGCGTGGGCGAAAGCGATGATGTGTTGAACGTGTGGGAGTATGTGCGGCGCGCGCATCCCGATTTGATGCGACGCACGGTGCTGGGCGGATTTTCCTTCGGCGGCTACGTCAGCACCCGCGTAGCGGCGCAAGTGGCGTGCGATCAGCTGTTGCTGATTGGTGCAGCGGTCAGCAAATACGCCGAACCTGCGCCGGCCGTGCCCGATATCGAGCGCACGCTGATGATTCACGGCGCGCAAGATGAAGTGATTGCGCTGGAGGATGTGTTGGCGTGGTGTGCGCCGCAGAATTTACCGCTTATCGTACTGGCGGAAGCAGGGCACTTTTTTCATGGCAAACTGCCGCAACTGGCCGCGAGTATTGAACGCTTTTTTAGGGAAGATTAAAGTTTCAGGCAGCCTTTGTTTGCATTAAGGCTGCCTGAATATTCCGCACCATGACCGTCAATGCGTCGGGATATTCTTCACCACCATTTTTTGCAAGCACGCGCTTACCGTTTCGGCTGCCAATACGGATAAAGTCTGCTGGCGCGTGGCGGGATTCAGCACCGCCACCATCTCGGCGGCGGAAAGTTTCGCCGCCGCTTCACTGCTGACGCAGGTGCAGACTTGCCGTTCCCATCGGGCTTTTTTCTCCGCTCCCGCCAATGCCGCCATGATTTGCCATTCTTGGCGTTGATTCAATTGAGCGCGGCATTCGGCGTCCAACAGCGACTGTACCAAACCGGTTTGTGCCGTGTGATCAGGCGTTTGCTGTAGCGCACACGCGGAGAGTAGCACTAACGCCATACTCAACATGATTATTCGGTTTCGCATCACGGTTCCTTTCAGGCTGCCTGAAACTTTTCTCGTTACTCGGGGCGCATTTGCGGAAACAAAATCACATCGCGGATCGACTGCGCGTCGGTCAATAACATCACCAAGCGGTCAATGCCGATGCCGCAACCGCCGGTGGGCGGCAGGCCGTATTCCATCGCACGGATGTAGTCGGCGTCGTAGTGCATGGCTTCGTCGTCGCCCGCGTCTTTTTGCGCGACTTGGGCGCGGAAGCGTTCCGCTTGGTCTTCGGGGTCGTTCAACTCCGAATAGCCGTTGGCCAGTTCGCGCCCGACGATGAACAATTCAAAGCGTTCGGTCAGCCCTGCGCGCGTATCGGAAGCACGTGCCAAAGGAGAAACTTCAATCGGGTAATCGATGATAAACGTCGGCTGAATCAGCTTGCTTTCGGTGGATTCGTCAAACAATGCCAATTGCAGGCTGCCTGTACCCGGTGCGGGCGGCAATGCGCCACCCAAGCGGCGGATTTCATTGACCAACCAATCGGGGTCGTTTAGTTGTTCCAAGCTGTATTGCGGGTTATGGTGGGCAATCGCCTCGACAATCGTCATGCGTGCAAAAGGCTTGCCCAAATCAATCTCGTGACCGTTGTAATGAATCACGGTGCTGCCGCAGGCTGCCTGCGCGCACGAGCGGATGATGGTTTCGGTCAGGCTCATCATGCGTTGGTAGTCGGCATACGCTTCATAAAACTCCATCATGGTGAATTCGGGATTATGCCGCGTGCTGATGCCTTCGTTGCGGAAGCTGCGGTTGATTTCAAATACGCGCTCCAAACCGCCTGCCACCAAGCGTTTCAGATAAAGCTCGGGTGCGATGCGCAGATACAGTTGCATATCAAGCGTGTTGTGATGGGTCACAAACGGTTTTGCGGTCGCGCCGCCCGGAATCGGGTGCATCATCGGCGTTTCCACTTCCAAATAACGCTCGGACACCATCACGCTGCGCATGGTTTGGATAATGTGGCTGCGGCGGATAAACACCGAACGCGAGTCGTCGTTCACGATCAAATCGACATAACGCTGGCGGTATTTTTGTTCCTGATCGGTCAGCCCGTGATGTTTGTCGGGCAGGGGGCGCAACGATTTCGTCAGCAGGCGGATGCTTTGGGCGCGCACCGACAGTTCGCCGTGATTGGTTTTGAACAGCGTGCCTTCGGCAGCGATGATGTCGCCCAAATCCCAATGTTTGAACGCCTGATGCACTTCTTCGCCCACGCCTTGATTATTGATGTAAAGCTGAATGCGTCCGCTCATGTCGGCAATCGTGGCAAAGCTGGCTTTGCCCATCAGCCGTTGCAACATCATGCGTCCGGCGACTTTGACCGTGACGTTTTTCTCTTCCAGCTCTTCCTTACTCAA
Source organism: Neisseria sp. (assembly GCA_030538055.1). Lineage (GTDB taxonomy): Bacteria > Pseudomonadota > Gammaproteobacteria > Burkholderiales > Neisseriaceae > RGIG9985. The sequence goes on along the minus strand of JAUNUS010000009.1, from coordinate 67,799 downwards.
GGCATCGTAATCGCGGTGCAAATCGGCGGCGAAAGCGTCGCGGCGAAAGTCGTTGGGAAAGGCAATGCCGTCAGCGCGCAGCGCCGTCAGTTTTTCGCGGCGCAGGGCAATGATTTGGTTTTCGTCCAGTTCGGGCGTGTCGTGGTGAGCAGTAGTATCGTTCATAATGTTTTTCTTTTTTTCAATCAATGAGAAAAGTTTTCAGGCAGCCTGAAACTTATTGGATTTTGGTGCCGATACGGCTGGGTGCGGCAAAGTTCATCCACACCATCCATGCCTTGCCTACCATGAGTTGGTCATCGACAAAGCCCCAATAACGGCTGTCGGCGCTGTTATCGCGGTTATCGCCCATGGCAAAGTATTTGCCTTCCGGTACGGTGCAGGTGAAACCGTCGGGGCGGTAATCGCACGCTTGGCGGTCGGGGTTGTCCACGCCGGCAAGGTTCAAAGTCGGTGCGGCGGGAATATGAAACACATCAAAACCATGTGTGCCGATTTGCTCGCGGTACACATTGACCGTGGCGCGGTAGGGCGCGCCGCTGCTTTCGATGTCGGTCATGAAGGCATTTTCGCCTTGCAGGCTGCCGGTAACGGTTTCGCCGTTGATTTTTAAGATTTTATTGTGATACTCGACCACATCGCCCGGCACGCCGACAATACGTTTGATGTAATTGATCGCCGGTTCTTTGGGGTAATTGAACACCGCCACATCACCGCGTTCGACTTCACCCGTGGGAATCAGGACATTATTCGCAATCGGTATGCGAATGCCGTAGGCGAATTTGTTCACCAACACAAAATCGCCCGGCACCAAACCGGGGCGCATCGAGCTAGACGGAATCACAAACGGTTCGGCGACAAAGGTACGCAACACAAACACCACCAAAATAATCGGGAAAAAACCGCTCATGTAATCGACAAAGTGCCCCGAAGCTTCGTGGGCGCGTTCTTTGCCGGCGGCTTTGCGGTTTTTCTTATCCCACAGCCACACCGCAAAGGTGAACACGGTAAAAATCAGCAGCACGGCGGTGAAGCTCATGAAATGTGCCAACACGCCGAACACGCCGATCATCATCATCAGGTAGCCCCATTGCAGCATACCGGGCCATTCGTCGTTTTCAAGATTGCGTTCTTTGTCGCTGATCGCATACGCGCCCGCGCCCAACACAAACAGCATAATGCTGATGAAGAACATTTTTTCACTCATGTTTTACTTGTCCCCAACCTGTAAAATCGCCAAAAAGGCTGCCTGCGGAATCTCCACATTGCCCACCTGTTTCATGCGGCGTTTACCGGCTTTTTGTTTTTCCAAAAGTTTTTTCTTACGCGTAATGTCGCCGCCGTAGCATTTGGCCAGCACGTTTTTACGCAAGGCTTTGACGTTTTCGCGCGCGATGATTTGACTGCCGATGGCTGCCTGAACCGCAATATCGAACATCTGGCGCGGAATCAGCTCGCGCATTTTTGCGGCGAGTTCACGCCCGCGGTAACGCGCCGATTGTTGATGCACGATCAAACTCAAAGCATCGACTTTTTCGCCATTGACCAAAATATCCAGCTTTACCAAATCGGCGGCGCGGAATTCTTTGAATTGATAATCGAGCGAAGCATAACCGCGCGAAGTCGATTTCAATTTGTCAAAAAAATCCATCACCACTTCGTTCATCGGCATATCGTAGGTCAGCATTACTTGCCGCCCCAGATACTGCATATTGATTTGAATACCGCGTTTTTGGTTGCACAAGGTCATCACCGCGCCGACGTACTCTTGCGGCACCAGAATGGTCGAAGTGATGATCGGCTCGAAAATGGTGTCGATGCTGCCGATTTCAGGCAGCTTGGACGGGTTTTCCACTTCGATGCGCTCGCCATCTTTAAGCAATACCTGATACACCACCGTCGGCGCAGTGGTGATCAAGTCCATGTCGAATTCGCGCTCCAGCCGTTCCTGCACGATTTCCAAATGCAACAAGCCGAGAAAGCCGCAGCGAAAACCAAAACCCAAAGCCTGCGACACTTCCGGCTCGAAATGCAGCGAAGCATCGTTCAGTTGCAGTTTTTCTAAAGCATCACGCAATGCTTCGTAATCATGGCTTTCCACCGGATACAAACCTGCGAATACTTGTGATTTGGCTTCCTGAAAACCGGGTAAGGGCAGGCTGGCGGGGAAATCGACACGGGTAATCGTGTCGCCGACTTTGGCGGTTTTCAATTCCTTGACCCCGGTCACCAGAAAGCCCACTTCGCCGGCGGATAAAGATTCTTTTTGTACCGATTTGGGCGTGAACACGCCTAACTGTTCCACCAAGCTTTCGGCGCGGCTGGACATGAAGCGTACCTTGTCTTTGACTTTCAGGCTGCCATCCATCACCCGCACCAGCATCACCACCCCGACATAATTATCAAACCACGAGTCGATGATCAGTGCTTTTAAGGGTGCGTCTTCGTCGCCAACCGGCGGCGGGACTTTATTGACCACTTCTTCCAACACATCTTCAATCCCGATGCCGCTTTTGGCGGAACAACGCACCGCTTCAATCGCTTCAATGCCGATAATGTCTTCAATTTCTTGAGCAATCCGTTCGGGGTCGGCAGCGGGCAGGTCGATTTTATTCAGCACCGGAATCACTTCCACCCCCAAATCAATCGCGGTGTAACAGTTCGCCACGGTCTGCGCTTCCACGCCTTGCGATGCGTCCACCACCAGCAGCGCACCTTCGCACGCCGAGAGCGAACGCGATACTTCATAGGAAAAGTCTACGTGCCCCGGAGTGTCGATAAGATTCAACAAATAGGTTTCGCCGTTACGCGCTTTGTATTGCAATGCTGCGGTTTGTGCCTTAATCGTGATGCCGCGCTCTTTTTCAATATCCATTGAATCAAGCACTTGGGAACTCATTTCGCGCATTTCCAATCCGCCGCAAAACTGAATAAAGCGGTCGGCCAGCGTCGATTTACCGTGGTCGATGTGGGCAATAATGGAGAAATTGCGAATGTTTTTCATGGATATGGAAAAGAGAAAGGTAATGGATTGAAATGCAAAGGCGAAAGGGCGGTATTTTAGCGGAAAACGCGGCAAGATTCCAGCCGTGGGTTGAGGAGTTGAGAAGAATGTGTTGAGGCTGCCTGAAAGGTTTGGAATGTTTCAGGCAGCCTGAGACCTTTGCAAAAGTCCGTAATGTGGATGCAGTTCGAAGAGATAGCACCGCAGGAAGCGCAGACATATCATGCAGATAGGCAAGATTCCGAGGAGCGCATCTCAAAGAAATGCGCCGCAGGATGGATTTTTGCAAAGGTCTCAGCCTTATTCTTTGGTGATGTTTATAAGGTGTCGTTTTCCCGATCGGGAATCAATGCCAGCACGGTGATGATCACGAGCACGGTCAGCAACAGGCAAAACGCCAAACCGAGCATCGCGCCTTGCCGAATCGCGACATTATCTTGCCTGCCGTCAAAGCTAATCAGCGCGGACAGCCAGCCGATCGGCGTGGTACGGCCGGCAACCGCAGTGTAAATACCGGCGGCAATCGCGATGCCGAAACTCGTGCCGAGCGAGGACGCCATTTTGTAAATGCCCGCACCGGTACCGGCTTGGCTGTCGGGCAGATTGGACATGGCGGCATCGGTGGCGGGCGTGGCAAAAAAGGCCAAGCCTAAGCCGAATAAAGCATAAGCAATCACTGCTAAAACAACGTATTGCGTCGTCATCAGTTGGGTTTGCATCAGCAGCAGCACCGCTGCCGCAATAATCAGCGCACCCCAGACAATCGGCTTTTTCGCACCGTAACGTTGCAGCAGCTTTTCGCCCACGCGGATAAACGCGATCACCGCCACCGCAAAACCCAAAGTGAGCAAACCTGCCTGCATCGCGGAAAATTGCGCGCCGCGCTGCATTAAGGTGAGCGAAACAATCAGCAAACCTGCGGTGCCGTTGATGAAGAAATTGGCCAAAGTCGCGCCGGTGAAGATTTTGTTTTTGAAGAGATTGAAATCGACAAAAGCAAACGGTGCTTTGTTTTCGATGCGGATAAACAGATAACCGAACGTCAGCGTAATCGCGAGCAGGGTGATGGTGATGAGGTTGAACCAGCCGAATTCGCTGCCTTTGGTGATGAAAACTTGCAAGGCGATCATGGCGATCATGAACACGATGATGCCGCCCCAGTCGGGACGATAACGCCCCGCGCCTTCGCGTTTGTTTTCAGGCAGCCCTCGGGTTAAATACAAGGCCGCCACCGCCACCACCGCCGCGAAAAAGAAAATCGACCGCCAGCCGAAAGCATAGGTTAGCAAACCGCCGCAGATCGAACTTAAACCCGAACCGCCGAATGTTCCGATTGACCATAAGCTGATGGCGCGTTGCCGTGCTTTGCCTTCCCAGAAAATTTTCAGCATCCCGAGGCTGGTCGGCATCACCAGCGCGGCAGATAAGCCTTGCAACGCCCGCCCGATCAGTAACAAAGCCACTGCCGAACCGCCTGCCGCCAAGCCGACCAACAGCGAACCGACGATCGCCAACCATAAGCCGATGCGAAACACTTTGACCCGCCCGATGCTGTCGGCCACGCCGCCCGCCACCACGATAAAAATGCCGGAAAACAACGCCGCCAGCGACACCGCAATGTTCATGGTGTTGGCATTGATACCGAGGCTTGCCCCCATCACCGGCGAGACATTCATCATCGAACCGGCAAACAGCCAGAAAGTCAGCACCGCCAGCACAAAGCCGATCAAGACTTTATCGTTACCTTGGTAAGAAGTGGGGTCCATGATGTGCCTTTCCGATATATTAAGAGGCTTTAACGTTACCAGTCGTTGTCTTCGTCAATGCTGTCGCCGCTAAGCCAGACTTTCAGGGAGCGTGATACCACGTCGGCAGAGAAACCGCGATACGCCAAAAAACGATAATACTTCTGTTTCATGGCTAAAGTGTTTTCAGGCTGCCTGAATTTTTTTTGCAACACCGCCAAGGCGCGTTGCCGTTCGCTGTCTGTATCGGGCAAATACGCGGCGGCGGTGGCACTGTCCACGCCTTTGCGCCGCAGTTCTTCCGCCAGCCGCAAACTGCCGTAGTTTTTGGCTTTGCTGTTAATCAGGCTTTCGCTGAAGCGTTCGTCGCTTTGCAAATGACGGCGGTGCAGCTCTTGCAATACGTCTTCAATCAAATCGGCGTCTTCGCAGTGCACCGCCAGTTTGCGCCGCAGTTCGGTGCGGCTGTGTTCGCGTCGTGCGAGCAAATTCATGGCCCGCAGCATGACTTCATCGCGGCTCATGCCTGTTCCCGTGCGTCGCGTAATAAACGGTAAATCTCGACAAACGCACTCACCGTCGCATCGGGTCGGGTGGCGGCATCGGCATCAAGTGCCGCCATATCGCCGTAACCGAACGTCACCCCGATCACCGCCGCACCGGCGGCACGCGCCGCCAAAATGTCGTTACGCGAATCGCCCACCATCAGTAAGTTTTCCGGCGCAATGTTCAATACTTGGCAGGTATGCAATAAGGGCAGGGCGGAGGGCTTTTTTTCAGGCAGCGTATCGCCGCCGATCAATAAGGAAAACTCATCCGCAAGTTCAAGATTTTTCAGAATATCGCGCGCAAAACGTTCGTTTTTATTGGTGATCACGACCAAGGGCAAATGCAAGGTTTTGAGCAAAGCCAGAGTATCGCGCACCTGCGGATAAGGACGGGTGAGATCGGTCAAATGCAGCGCATAATGCCGCACGAAAAGATCAAAACCGCGCGCCCATAAAGCTTCGTCCGCCAAACTGTGATGATCGCCGCATAAAGCACGATGCACCAAACGCGCCATGCCGTCACCAATGAACGACAGCAAGACTTCCTGCGGCAAGGGCGGCATGGCTAAGGCGGCACGCATCGCATTGGCAGAATTGGCCAAATCCGCCACGGAATCCACCAGCGTTCCGTCCAAATCAAACGCCACCGCCTGAATATCGGCAAACTTTTGCGTCATGGTTTATTCCTGCGGCAATTGGGCGCGTAGGGCGGCGATTGCTGCGGCATAATCTTTCTGCCCGAACACCGCCGAACCGGCGACAAAAGTATCCGCGCCCAATACTGCGATGTCGCCGATGTTCTCGGCATTCACGCCGCCATCGACTTCAATCATAATCCGCCGTCCGCTTTCTTCGGCATACATATCGCACAAAAATTTGCACTGGCGGACTTTATTGAGCACGCTGGGGATGAATTTTTGCCCGCCGAAGCCCGGATTGACCGACATCAGCAAAATCACGTCGATTTTGTCCAGCACATTTTCCAGCAAATACACCGGCGTGGCAGGATTCAGCACCAGGCCGGCTTTGATGCCGCGCTCACGAATCAACGACAGGGAGCGATCAACGTGACGACTGGCTTCAGGATGAAAAGTGATGATGTCCGCACCGGCATCGGCAAAGGCGGTGATCATCTCGTCCACCGGTTCAACCATCAGATGCACGTCAATCGGCGTATCGCCAACGTGCGGCTTTAAGGCGCGGCACACCATCGGCCCGAAGGTCAGGTTTGGCACGTAATGATTGTCCATCACGTCAAAGTGAATCCAATCCGCACCCGCGTCAATCACGGCGCGTACTTCCTCGCCCAAACGGGCAAAATCGGCAGATAAAATACTGGGAGCAATGCGATACATAAACGCAGATTCTCCAAAAAGTGACAAAACGACGTATTGTAACGGAATATGACACAAAAATAGCAGATAAATGCTTCAATAAAATACTCGGCGGCAAGTGCTTTGCTAAGCTGCAAACAAAAGCGTAAAATCGCCGAGAATAAGCATTTTGTCCGTCATCACTTTATTACAAGGAAGATTTTATGTTCAAGCATGTCGATTTTTATCCGGGAGACCCGATCCTGAGCTTGGTTGAAACCTATAACCAAGACAAACGCGCCCAGAAAGTTAATCTGGGCATTGGTGTGTATTACGATGACGAAGGGCGTTTGCCGCTGCTCAACTGCGTGAAAAAAGCGGAAGACGAACTGGCCGCCGCGCATAACCCGCGCCCATACTTGCCGATGGAAGGTTTGGCGGCTTACCGTACCGCTTGCCAAAAACTGTTGTTCGGCAAAGACGCGCAAGCCATCAAAGAAAACCGCATTGCCACCATCCAAACCCTCGGCGGTTCGGGCGCGTTGAAAGTCGGCGCGGATTTTTTGCGTCGTTATTTCCCCAAAGCCAAAGCCTATGTCAGCGATCCGACATGGGATAACCACCGTGGTATTTTTGAAGGCGCAGGGTTTGAAGTCGGCACTTATCCGTATTACAGCAAAAACCACGGCGGCGTGAAATTCAAAAAAATGATTGATTTCTTGTCCGAACTTCCGAAACATTCGGTCGTGTTGCTGCACCCGTGCTGCCATAACCCGACCGGCGTGGATTTGAACCGCGAACAATGGGACGAAGTGATTCAAGTGTTGAAAAAAGGCAAGCTGATTGCCTTTATGGACATCGCTTATCAAGGTTTAGGCGACGGCATGGAAGAAGACGCTTACGCCATTCGTGCGGCAGAGCAGGCCGGTTTGAGCTTCTTTGTCAGCAATTCCTTCTCCAAAAACCTGTCGCTCTACGGCGAGCGCGTCGGCGGCTTATCGGTGGTTTGCCGTAACGAAGAACAAGCCAAACTGGTGTTCGGACAATTGAAATTCACCGTACGCCGTATGTATTCCAGCCCGCCGTCGCATGGCGGTCACGTGGTGGCAAAAGTCATGAGCACGGTGCGTCCGTATCGCGAATGGACAAAAGAAGTCGAAGCCATGCGCGTACGCATTACCGAAATGCGCGCCAAATTGGTCGAAGTATTGAATGAGAAAATCCCCGGACGCGATTTTTCGTATTTCACCAAACAACGCGGCATGTTCAGCTTCACCGGCTTAAATCCCGATCAAGTCAATCGCCTGCGCGAAGAGTTCGGCGTGTACTTGGTTGCGTCGGGTCGGATGTGTGTTGCCGGCCTGAACAACGGCAACATCGAATACGTGGCGAATGCGTTTGCGGAAGTGTTGAAATAAACTGAACGCATATTGCGCAAAAGGCTGCCTGAACAGGTTTCAGGCAGCCTTTTTTTATGGTGTGATGCTGCACTATATAATTTCTTATAATGTATATTATGTTAAATTTTAGATTATGTAAGAATCGGTAAGAACGGTTTTTGATTTTGTTCAGGCTCAGATATGAGAATCGTGCAAACCCGTTTTAATCGTGTAAAAACGCTTTCAGGCAGCCTGAACCGTCATTCATTGATCGTGCTGCGTTTTATCTTGATTCGCTTTCTGGCGTTTTTTCATCTCTGCCAGCTTTTGGCGAATGCGTAAACGGTTATCGCGGAAGAAGCGGATTCTGATGCGGCGGCGATACCAGAAAAACACAATCAAGCCTGCGCCAATCGCCATCAATACCACCACGCCGGTTTGGAATTGTCGAACTTTCTCCATCAGCCAGTCGATGTTTTCCGCGCCGTATGAACCCATATAAATCCAAATCGGTACGGATAAGCTTGCGGCCAGTCCGTCCATCAGCCAAAAGCGAAAGTAACTGATTTTGCGGCTGATGCCGGCGGAAATGTAAATCGGCGTGCGCAAGCCCGGTAAAAAGCGTGCCACAAACAACACCCAGTTGCCGTATTTATCAAATTTTTCCTGTACTTGCGCGTAGCGTTTCGGGGTCATGATGCGGGCAACCGGACGAAAGCGCAAAATGCGATGCCCGAATACCCGCCCTGCGGCAAACATCAATCCGTCCCCAATCAACACCCCTGCCATGCCCACCACCAGCATCACATGAACATTGGCGTGTCCCAACCCCGCAATCACGCCACCCGTGACCAAGGTGATGTCTTCCGGAATCGGCACGCCCATGCCGCAGGCAATCAGCACCACGAACACGGCAACATAGCCGTAATTGACAAAAAATGTTTCGAGTAAGGTGAAAATGCCCATTGTGGTGTGATGTACCGAGAAAATAGAAATCTGGCTTTCAGGCAGCCTAAACGTCTGAATTAAGGCTGCCTGAAAGGATTTTAAGGATTTTTAAGCGGTTTTACCGCTTTCAATCGCTTGGGCAATGTTTTGTGCGTGTTCTTGCGCCCATTCGGCTTTGCGTGCTTCGACCATCACCCGCACCACCGGTTCCGTGCCGGAGGCGCGCAACACCACCCGTCCCTTACCGCCTGCCAAAGCCTCTTCCGCCTGTGCCAATGCCGAAGCCGAAACACTTTGCCAGTCTTGTCCTTTATCAATGCGGACGTTGATCATGGTTTGCGGAAAGGCACGCCAGTCTTGCATGACGCTGTGCAAATCCTGATTGAGCACTTGCAAGGCGGCAAAAACTTGCAAGGCGGAAATAATGCCGTCGCCGGTGTTGTGCTTGTCCAAACACAAGACATGGCCCGATGCTTCGCCGCCGACCTGCCAGCCTTTTTCTTGCAGCATTTGCAACACGTAACGGTCGCCGACTTTGGCGCGTTCAAAGGCGATGCCCTGCTCTTTTAAGCTCAATTCCATCGCCATATTGGTCATGACCGTGCCGACAATCCCGCCTTTGAGGCTGCCTGAAAGTTGCCGTGCTTTGGCAATCACATAAATCAGGCTGTCGCCGTCGTACATTTTGCCGAAGCGATCCACCATCACCAAGCGGTCGCCGTCGCCGTCCAGTGCCACGCCGTAATCCGCCTCATTTTGCAGCACGGCTGCCTGTAAGGTTTGCGGATAAGTCGCGCCGACTTTATCGTTAATGTTAAAACCGTTCGGGTCAATGCCGATGCCGACGACTTCCGCGCCCAATTCGTGAAATACGCGCGGCGCAATGTGATAAGCCGCACCGTTGGCGCAATCAACCACGATTTTCAAGTCGCGCAGAGACATTTCCGTGGGGAAAGTGCTTTTACAAAATTCAATATAACGCGGTGCCGCACCGTCAATTCGGCGGGCGCGGCCAAACGAGCGCGAACCGACCGAACGCATCGGCTCGCCCATGCGGTCTTCGATCGCCAGTTCGATTTCGTCGCTGAGTTTCACGCCGCCTTCGGCAAAAAATTTAATGCCGTTATCGGAAAAAGCATTATGCGATGCGGAAATCATCACGCCCGCATTCAGACGCAAAGCACGGGTCAGGTAAGCCACGCCCGGAGTGGGAATCGGGCCGGTTTGCACCACATGCACGCCGGCAGAAGTAAAGCCCGCCACCAGCGCTGCTTCCAGCATATAGCCGGAAATACGGGCGTCTTTGCCGATGAGCACGGTCGGCACATGGTCTTTGTCCTGCCGCACCAAGACGCGACCGGCGGCATAACCGAGTTTCATCACGAAGTCCGGTTGAATCACCGAATTGCCGACTTCACCGCGCACGCCGTCCGTGCCGAAATATTTTTTCCCCATGTCAAACACCTGTCATCTGTTTGTGCAAAATTAAACATTGTAAGGCTTATGCCGCTTGCTGTCAGTATTTTCAAGCATTCGGCAAAGACGCTCATGGTTTTGCCTCGTAAGATAAACAGGTTTGCGCACAGCTTAAGCTCATCATCATGACAATAGCGTGAATCGCATCCCTTTTGATGATGGGGCATGTTTTTCAGGCAGCCTTAAACCGTGCATTGTGTTGTTTGAAAAGACGCCTCTATCCGCTACAATAAACCCTTTACCACCATCAAAAGGAAATCATCATGAGCGAACGCATCGTGCATTGTGTCAAGCTGGGCAAAGACGCACCCGGTATCAAATTCGCCCCGCTGCCCAATGCCTTAGGCAAACGGATTTTTGAAAATGTATCGCAAGAAGCGTGGGACGGTTGGGTGCGTTATCAAACCATGCTGATTAACGAGAACCGCCTCAGCTTGGCCGATCCGCGTGCGCGTGAATACCTTGCCCAACAAATGGAAAATTATTTCTTCGGCGAGTCGGTTGATGCGATTGGCGGTTACACGCCACCGAGCGCGTAAGTAATTGATGATAAGGCTGCCTGAAAGAGAATAAACCTTATTCAGGCAGCCTTAAATAGACCCCCTACTCTTTGAACTTTAAGGATTTTTATGAACGATTCCGAATTTCTGTGTCGTGAAAGCGCTTTATTGGCGTTTAACCGTCGCGTGTTGGCACAAGCCGAAGACGAAAGCGTGCCGCTCTTGGAACGGCTGCGTTTTGTGTGCATCGTTTCTTCAAATTTGGACGAGTTCTTTGAAGTACGGGTGGCGGCACTGAAACGTTTGGAAAAACTCGAACCGCGTACGCCGTTGCTGAACGGGCAATTACCGCATCAGGTTTTGAACGAAGTGAATGTTTTGGTGCGCGAATTGATTGCCGATCAATACGCATTGCTGGCGCACACGATCTTACCCGCCTTGCGCCGCGAAAACATTATTTTCTACAAACGTAACGAATGGACACCTGCGCAACGTGCATGGATTGAGGCGTATTTCCATCACGAAATCAAACCCGTGATCACGCCGATCGGACTTGACCCCGCGCACCCCTTTCCTAAAACATTGAATAAGTCGTTGAATTTTGCCGTTGAATTAAGCGGTAAAGACGCTTTCGGCCGCGCGTCCAATATGGCGATTGTGCAAGCTCCGCGCATTTTGCCGCGACTGGTGATGCTGCCTGAAAACTTATGCGAAGGCAAACAAGGCTTGGTGTTTTTATCGTCCATCATGCATGAACATATTCAAACCGTGTTTCTGGGCATGGAAGTGCGTGGTTTTCATCAATTTCGCCTGACCCGCGACAGCGAATTGACCGTGAACGAAGGTCTGAACAATTTACGCACCGCGATTCAGGGCGAATTGCATGACCGCCAATACGGCAGCGGCGTACGTCTTGAAATCGCCACCAAATGCCCGCAACACGTCAGTGATTTCCTGTTGGAGCAGTTCCAGCTGGACGATGACGATTTGTACCGCGTGGACGGGCCGGTCAATCTGGTGCGCTTGGCCGCCGTACCGGAAATGTTGGCACGCCCCGATTTGACGTTTCCTGCGTTGCAACCTGCCACACCCAAGGCATTGAAAAACCCTGCCGTTATTTTTGACACCATCGGTACACGCGATATTTTGCTGCATCACCCGTATGAATCGTTCCAACCGGTGGTCGATTTTCTGACGCAGGCAGCGCATGACCCCGATGTGGTCGCCATCAAAATGACGATTTACCGCACCGGTAAAAAATCTGACTTAATCCGCGCCCTGATCGCCGCTGCCTTGGCCGGTAAAGAAGTCACGGTGGTGGTTGAACTGATGGCACGTTTTGACGAAGAAGCCAATGTCAATTGGGCAAGCCAATTGGAAGAAGCCGGCGCACACGTGGTGTACGGCGTATTCGGCTATAAAGTCCACGCCAAAATGATGCTGGTAGTACGGCGTGAAAACGGCGAACTCAAACGTTACGCACACTTAGGCACGGGTAATTATCATCAAGGCACATCACGCATCTATACCGACTTCGGTTTATTGACCGCAGACGAGCACATCACTTCGGATGTGAATGATTTATTCATTCAAATCACAGGATTAGGTCAGGCTGGCAGGCTGTCGAAGCTCTACCAAAGCCCGTTTACGCTGCACCCGATGATCATGGACGCGATCGCACGCGAAGCCGAGAATGCCCGCGCCGGCAAACCTGCCAAAATCATGGCAAAAATGAACGCCCTGCTTGAGCCGCAAGTGATTGCCGCCTTATGCGAAGCTTCCGCCGCCGGCGTGCAAATCGACCTGATCGTGCGCGGCATGTGCGCCCTGCCGCCCGGCGTAAAAGGCTTATCGGAAAACATCCGCGTACGTTCGATCATCGGACAACTGCTGGAACATTCGCGCGTTTTTTACTTTCACAACGACGGTTTGGAAAACCTCTACATCGCCAGTGCCGATTGGATGTCGCGCAACTTTTTCGAGCGCGTCGAAACCTGCGTCCCGATCAGCGATCCGCGGCTCAAACAGCGCGTGATCCGCGAAGCTTTCACCCTCGCTCTTGCCGACAACGCCCGCGCATGGCTGATGCAGCCTGACGGCAGCTACATCCGCGTGCCACGCGCCGCCGATGAAGAAGTGATCAATATGCAGGAAATATTGCTGAACGAATATCAGCCCTAAAGCATGCCCTGCCCCATCAAAAAGGCTGCCTGAAACGTTTCAGGCAGCCTTTTCGTCTGTTTTGCATGCGGCCTCCGGGTCATGATCTTCTCAGAGGCTGAGACCTTTGCAAAGGTCTCAGGCTTTTTATCGATTACGCGTTAATCTGCTGTTTCATCGCCAAACTATTGCCTACCAGTCCCAAATCGCTTGCAGGCAGCCTGTGCGGCAGTTGCATGATCAGCATATTGCCCGGGCGGCCGGCGTGCAGGCTCATGCGTGCGCGTGCCGGAGTGAAGGCCAAGTTATGGCGGCGGGCAAATGCTTGGGCGCGTTCATTGGCAAGATTCAGCATCGGAAAGAGCGACACATCCAGATGAAAAACCCGTGCGCTCAAAACCAAAATACGTGCGGCAAACCAGTCGGCTTCTTCGGTGAAGGTGTCGGGGCTAGAGCTGTTCAAATCGTGGCGCATCGCGGCGATCAGGCAGGCAGTGCTGCGAATGGCAGGCAGCATCGCTTCGCTCAACATGCCGGATGCGGTGAATCCGACTTGATCTGCGCACAAGTCGGGGCGGTGCGCGTTACCGTCCACCACCAGATACCATTGATGCAGCACTTCTTCGGTGGCGGGCATCAGCGGTAAGGTATCGAGTTTTTGGGCGGTATTCATTGCGGTGGTCTCCATGGGTTTTGTGTATTCAGGCAGCCGATTGAAAACAATAAAGCCGCCTTGTTGAGGCGGCTTCATTTTGATCTTTTCCTGTTACAGCTTTATTTCGTAGGAACGCAAAAAGACACCGCCGTGGGGCAGTGCCAGTAATAAACAAAAGAAAATGTGGTTTGTGCGTTCATGGGCGTAACGATAAATCAATGTTTCTTTGCTGTCAAACGTTTTTTGGTCACGCGCCCCATTTGGGCAATAAATCATGGGTAATGTGCAAATGATCCAAAATGCGCGCCACCACAAAATCAATCATATCTTCAATACCTTGCGGATGATGATAAAACGCCGGTTGCGGCGGAATAATCGTCGCGCCGCATTCGGATAATTGCAACAGATTACGCAGGTGTAACGTAGAAAACGGCATTTCGCGCGGTACGATCAGTAAGGGGCGTTTTTCTTTCAGGCACACATCGGCGGCACGTTCGATCAAATTATCCGCCATGCCGTGCGCCACCGCCGCCACCGCCCCCATGCTGGCAGGACACATCACCATCGCATCAGGCGGGTTGCTGCCGCTGGCAGGCGGAGCGAACCAGTCTTCTTTGCCGAAAACACGTAACTGCTCTGCTTGTGCGCCAAATTCTTGGGTCAAAACCGCCTCGGCTTCGGCAGGCTTGGCAGGCAATAGCCAATCGCACTCCTGCATGGCTACGGTTTGCGCGGCTTTGGAATACAGCAGCCAGACGGTGATGTTTTGTTGCAACAAAAAAGCCAGCAAACGCCGCGCATACGGCATACCGGACGCGCCGGTCAAGGCCAGCAATACCGTTTTTTTGTCTTGTGCATTCGCGCTGCTCATATTATCCTCTCATTATTGATTCAGGCTGAGACCTTTGCAAAAGTCCGTAATGTGGATGCAGTTCGAAGAGATAGCACCGCAGGAAGCGCAGACATATCATGCGGATAGGCAAGATTCCGAGGAGCGCATCTCAAAGAAATGTGCCGCAGGATGGATTTTTGCAAAGGTCTCAGGCTGCCTGAAGCGAAGTGTATGCGATTTCTCCAACAATGCAAATGAGAACAAAACCATGAAAGCTCAATATTGGCTGTTGCCGACTGTCTTGCTGTGTTTAAACGGCTGTGTGGGTTTGACTTTTGACGACATTTTCAACCCCAACGTTACCCAAAGCGAAGATCAGCGCAATAAAGTCGAGCAAGAGGCGGTAAAAGAACAAACCGCCACCGCCCTGCCCAAACGCGAAGAAAAACCGGCCAACACCGTTGATTCATCAAAAAAACAGGTGATGCGGTCAGTTGTTTGGAAAGTGAATTGAACAAGCGGTTTAATCTACCGGCTGATTTTTACAACGTCAAATATTATGCCGACGGCTCGGCCACGGTGCGTTTGGTCAATCCTTACACCAAACGGCAAGGATTATTCATTGACGTCGAACCGCGCGCCCTCGGCAGTCAATTACGGCTGTATGCGAATTACGGCACCATGTCCACCGCATGGCGTACGCTGCCTGAAAAGTGTCGTTGATTGCTGGCAAGTCCGCGTAAAATGTGAGAAAATTTGTTTTTTAGGGAGTGCCGATTGACGGTGTAAGCATTGATTGCAAGGGAATACTCAATAACATGACGCAGGAAACCTCTATGGGCATGGCTTTGAAAGCCGCCGTCCAGACTTTAAGCAAGAAAAAACAAACCGAAATGATTGCCGAATATGTCTATAAAAAATATGACGTATTCAGCCGCTTCAAACCGCTTGCCATCGGCATTGACCAAGATTTGATCGTTGCCATGCCGCAGTACGAAGCCAATTTGATTTTGCGTGTTTTGTCCAATCACTGCCGCCGTCCGCGTTACATCAAATCTTTGGCGCGTGGTGGTAAGCGTTTTGACCTGAATAACCGCTTCAAAGGCGAAGTCACGGCAGAAGAGCAAGAAATTGCGCGTAATCATCCGTGTATGCAAACCGCCGCGCCGACAGCCGGCACGGCAAATATTCCGTCCTCAAACGAGGAAAACAAGAGCGGAGAAACACCGACCGAATAAACCGAACACCGTCAGAACGGTTTAAGCATCAACAACGGGTAAAATCGATCGCGGTTTTACCCGTTTTTTGGACTCTAACGAAAGCTTTTTATTGTGAAAAAATGGATCATCATCATATTGATTTCATTGACCGCCCTATCTTATGCAGCTTACACCAAGCATATCTTTGCGCCGTCGTCTGTCGCCAATTGGTTGCGGATACAAAATGAAAAAATGATGGGCGGCGGCGATGATGCCTGTGCACCGTTGGCGAAATCTTTACACATCGAGGTAACGCATCGGGCAATCGATGATATGCGTCACTTCAGCAGCAGCGATCCGCAGCAAGCCTGTGCCGCCTTAAAAACCAAAGCTGCCGAGATTAAAAAAACCAACGCTTCGCAACAACTTCGGTATGAAAACGTTCAAGTGACCCGTCACGGCTTTCCTTGGAACAGTGCGGACGTGACCTACACCGAAAGGCTGACGTTTGCGCCGCCCGACAGTTATATGATTTACGTTAAATCGGATAATCAAGCCACCCTGCAACTGAGCTGGCGCGGGCTGCAAGTGACCCGTTTGAATTCCGATACGCGCAGCAGCTGGTATCCGATTCCCTAATACAATGTTTTTCGATACCCATTGCCACTTCAACGCCGAAGCTTTTCGCATCAGGCTGCCTGAAACATTACAGGCAGCCTATGAGCTTGATGTCACAAGGTTTTTAAACATCAGCGCGGCGCATGAGGATTGGCCTGACTTGGCACAGATTGCCCGCACGTACGAAAACATTACTCCTGCTTTCGGCATTCACCCCCTGTTCCTGCCGACTTCAGCGCTAAACATCGAGTCGTCATTGCCGACCCTTTTACAAGCATTTCCTTATGCCGCCATCGGTGAAATCGGTCTGGATTTTTATCATCACCCTGATTTAATAGAAAAAAACCGGCAAGAAGAATTTTTTGCACGGCAAATCGCTGTAGCGCACGCGGCGCAGCGTCCGATTGTGCTGCATCAGCGTAAAGCGCACGAGCAGTGCTTGGCCATGCTCAAAGCATATCAATTCACCCGCGGCGGTTTCGCCCATGCCTTTTCAGGCAGCCTTGAACAAGCCAAACAGTGGCTGGACATGGGGTTTGTGATCGGCGTGGGAACAGTGCTGCTGCACCCTGCTGCACGTAAGCTGCCTGAAGTATTGCGGTATTTGCCGGCGGACGGCTGGGTTTTGGAAAGTGATGCGCCGTTTATGATGACGGGCAATCAGCCGAGCGTGGTCGCAAAAATCGCCCAAACCGCAGCAGCGGTGCGCGGCGAAACCGTGGCAGAAATTGCTCGCCAAACCACAGCGAATGCGTTACGAATTTTATACGGAAATCACTCTGCTTAGCATTGAGTCCACTTAACTAAAAAGGCTCTGAAACAGGATTTCAGAGCCTTTTATGATGAGCGTGTGTTTATTCGTCGTTCACTTTTTGCCGACCGGCATCGCTTTTGATGGTGCGTTGCAGATAGCGCAAATAGTCTTGCAGATTATCTTGTCCGTTTTTCTGCATCAGACCGGGCTTGGTTTGCGCCAGTAAATCGGCATTGACGGGCGGCGTATGAATGGTGTTGATGCGCATCAAAGTCGGTTCAGGCAGCTCTTTGCTCAGCAGATAGGCAGGCTGATTTTCTTGCGGAGTCGCCTGCATGAATTGTTGAAAATCGCTCGGCGGCAACACGGTTTGCGCTTGGGTCAAATTCACGTTTTCTACCGGTGTCCATGCCAGTTCGACTTTTTCACCTTGCTGCAATTTGCCCAATGCATCTGTTGCGGCGGCCTGCGCCAAAGCACGGGCTTCAGCGGTGATGTACTCTTGTTTGACCTGTTCTTTGATTTCGCTTAAAGCTTGTGCTTTTTCGGCGCGGACATCGCTCACCCGCACCACCCAAATCGCACCGTCCGCTTCAATCGCATCGGAGTTATTGCGTTGCACCAACACATCATCGCTGAACAAGGCCGCACTGACGGCGGCAGGAATGCCTGCTTTTTCCGCATCCTCACGGCTGAGCCAAGTGTCGTGTTGTTGTACTTGGGCTTGAGCGGTTTTCGCCACACCGTTTAAGTCCATGTTTTCATTGAATGCGGCTTCCGCCATGTTTTCTTTGAGCACGGGTAAGGCGCGCACGGCTTTTTCCAGTTGCAGCTGCGCACGCACGGCGGCAGTGTCTGCGGCCGCGTTTCCGCTTAAGGCTGCCTGTAATTCTTCCTCGCTGACGATTTGTGCGGCAGCCAAATCGGCGGCGCCGACTTTAACGTAAGCGAACTTCACCGCTTGCGGTTGAATGTAACGCTTTTGATTTTCTTGATAAAACGCTTCGATTTTAGCGTCATCGCTTGATACTTTGGCGGCATATTGTGCAGGCGCAAAAGAGAGGGTTTGCACCTCACGCTGCGCACTGTAAACTTTGATCAGATTTTCGGCTTGCGCGTCGGCGATCATGCTGCCTGAACCCAAGAGTTCCAATACGCTGCGGGTGTAATGTTCTCTTTTGAGGCCCTCGACCAGCATCGCTTCGCTTTGGCCCGAGCGTTGCAGATATTCGTTGAATTTAGCCTGGCTGAACGTCCCGTTTTCTTGGAAGGCGGCCTGCGCCATGATGTTTTGTTTGATTTGTTCTTGCGAGGACGACACGCCCATTTTCTGCGCGCCGCCAATCAAATAAGCCTGCTGCACCAGATATTGATACACCTGATCGCGGGTTTGCGCGTCGGGATTCAGCTCGTTCATTTGAATCATGCGGCGCACATCGTTATCGGTGACGGTGTTGTCGCCGATCTTGGTGATGTAATCGCCCCCTGCTTCGCTAAAGGAGTGAGCGGTAAAAGTCACAAAACTCAAGGCAATCAACACCAGCAAGATTTTGAAAAAACCGCGATGCTTTTCAACGATATCAAACATATAAAATTTTCCGACTTAAAAATAAAACGCGATATTGTAGCGTGAAAACAAGAAAAGGCGAACCGAAGTTCACCTTTCCTCATTACCGGCAAAGATTACAGCGCATCTTTCAAGGTTTTGCCGGCGCGGAATTTCGGCGATTTCGACGCTTTGATTTTGATGGTTTCGCCGGTTTTCGGGTTGCGGCCGGTGCGGGCTGCGCGTTCGCCGACGTAGAAAGTACCAAAACCAACCAAAGTCACGGTGTCGCCAGCTTTCAGTGCGCCGGTAATGGCTTTAACGAAACTATCTACTGCGCGACCTGCTGCTGCTTTGGAAATCTCGGCATCTTGTGCGATGGAATCAATGAGTTCAGACTTGTTCACGTAAAGTCTCCCTTTCTGTCATGGAGGTTGAGATAAAACCGCCCACGACAGATGTCGCGGACGCGCTTTTGCTAAGCTGGTTAGCTTTATAGCAAGCGTCAAAAGCACGTGTCAAGCATCTTTTCGTCTATCTTCCTAAAACTTGACTTAGCTCAGACAATTTCGTCTTGATTCGACAACAAAACGGGAGTGTGTTTTTTGACGGAAAATGTTAGCATGCGCTTTTATTGCATTGCATCATTAAGACATCAAAGGAAAACGCATGGATTTACTGACTCGTTTGGAACGCTTGCCCGTTTCACGCTTCCATTACCGTTTATTGTTGTTGGTCGGTGTGGGCTGGTTGTTCGATGCCATGGACACGGGTTTGATCGGTTTTGTCTTGGCGGCTTTGGGTAAAGATTGGGCGTTAAGCCCCGCCGCGATGGGCTACATCGTCAGCATCGGTTTTGTCGGCATGGCGATTGGCGCGATGCTCTCGGGCTTTTTTGCCGACCGCTTCGGGCGCAAAGGCGTGTTTGTCGCGACTTTGGTACTCTACAGCGTGGCAACGGCGTTATGCGGTTTGGCATGGGATTTGACCTCGCTCTTGGTGTTACGCTTTTTCGTCGGTTTCGGTCTGGGCGGGCAATTGCCGGTGGCGGTGACGCTGGTGAGCGAATACGTGCCGGCCAAAGTGCGCGGACGATTCATCGTGCTTTTGGAAAGTTTTTGGGCGGTGGGTTGGCTGGCGGCGGCCTTGATTGCGTATTTTTTCATTCCGCGTTACGGCTGGCCGATGGCCTTTTTTATCGGCGGCTTGCCGATTCTATATGTGTTTTTCCTCTACAAAAGACTGCCTGAAAGCGTACCGTACCTGATCGCGCACAACCGCATTGACGAAGCACAGGCTTTGGTGTCGAAACTGGAGCGTGAAAGCGGGATCGAACCGGCCAACGAAGCCATTATTCCGGAGCAGAAAGTCCTGCGCAAAGTGCATTTGCGCGAGCTGTGGCAAGGGCGGTTTGCCAAGCGTACTTTGATGCTGTGGCTGATTTGGTTCGGGATTGTGTATTCGTATTACGGCGTGTTTGTGTGGCTGCCGAAACTCATGACCGATCAAGGTTACGACATCATCAAAACCTTTGAGTATATTTTGATGATGACTTTGGCGCAGTTTCCGGGCTATTTTTCGGCAGCGTGGCTGGTGGAGAAAATCGGACGCAAAGCGACCTTGTCAAGTTACATCGCCCTGTGTGCGGTGTGTGCGTATTTTTTCGGTTTGGCCGATACCGTGCCGCAGCTTTTGCTGTGGGGCAGCCTGTTATCGTTCTTTAATCTGGGCGCGTGGGGTGTGCTTTACACCTATACGCCGGAACTCTACCCTGCGGAATTTCGCGCTTTCGGTTCGGGATGGGCGGCGGCAGTCGGGCGCATGGGCGGTATTGTCGCGCCTTTGATCGTGCCTATTGTCATGGCGCAGTCCAATGGCTACACCAAGGTGTTTGCGATGTTTACCGCCGTACTGCTGGCGGTGGCTTTGGTGATTGTGCTCTTGGGTGAGGAGACCAAGGGGCGGACTTTGCAGGAAATTAACCGCTAAAGACTTCAGGCAGCCTGAGACCTTTGCAAAAATCCGTCCTGCGGCGCATTTCTTTGAAATGCACTCCTCGGAATCTTGCCTATCTACATGATATGTCTGCGCTTCCTGCGGTGCTATTCCTGCGAACTGCATCCACATTACAGACTTTTGCAAAGGTCTCAGCCTGTTTTCAAGGCTGCCTGAAAAAATAAGCTGAAAACCGTTCATTAATATTTACGGACGGTTTTTTTACGGCTGTGTTTGCAATTCTTTCAATACCCCGTTCAATACGATCCGTCCGGTTTTGATCAAATCAAAATCGGGACGCAGCAGCCATGAACCGATCAAGCCGTATTTAACCGCGCTGACCGCCGCCAATACCTCTGACGTGTCCATGTTGGCAGGCAGCTCGCCGTTAATGCGCGCCTGTGCCAATACCTGATAAAACTGCTTTTCGTGCAGAATAACGTATTTTTCCCAAATCAGACGAATCGCGCGGTTCTCTTCAGTATGCTCAAGCTTGGTATGCAGAATACGCAAAAATTTCTGCGCATCTTGATTTTCCAATAAATAATGGAAAAACAACAAAGAATCATCCCGAAAAGCGCGCCATGAATCGCCATGAAAGCCGCGCTTCGTCAAATTCTTATCCAATTCCGACAACATTTTTTCGCATAAGGCATCGAATAAATCTTCTTTGTTTTTGAAATGCCAATACAAAGCGCCGCGCGTCACGCCTGCGCTTTGGGCAATTTGCTGCAAAGAAGCTCGACTGACCCCGAATTCGTCAAACACCGTCAAAGCGGCGTGCAATAAATCGTCACGGGTTTGTTGGCTGTCTTGTTTGCTGCGGCGCATGGCGGACTCTCGGATGAAGGTTTCAGGCTGCCTGAAAAGTTTCTGGCGTTAGGAAACTGCTGAAACACAGTTCAGCAGTTTTTTGTATTTCGATACATTCATGAACGTATGGGAGCGCAGTTTACGTTTTTTTCACACTTTTGCAAAGCTTGTTTTTTTGAATCAAGGGCTAAACAGTCGTTTCAGGCAGCCTGAAACGTTGAGTGCCGCGCTTATCTGCTGTGTTTTATCACTCTTTCTCGGCATCTTTCCAGAAAAACTTCTTGGCAACATACATACGTGTATGTATAATCCGAACGCTGGTTAAATACGGTTCAGCGGTCTTGCGCTACTTTCTGCAAAAGAAATCATTAAGTCATTGTTTCGACAAAAAATCATGCGTAAAATGTATTTATCCGCCCTTCTGATAGGCAAAAGGGTAAATTGATTAAATCAATTGATTGCCGGAGAAAGTTATATGCTAAAATCACGGTTTGCATTAAGGCTTACTATTTAATGTAATCTATTGAAATAAATCAGCAAAAATGAAAAACATCAACATCGTGACATTTTAACCGGAACAGATTTTTACCTTCCGTAATCTGCCCTGTTCCGACAACATCCGTTGCCCCCGAAAAACACACTGCCATCCTATGGCGGACAAACCCGAATTTGACACCCGAACATCACACTTCACTTTTAGGAAAGCCTATTTTATGAGCCCATTGTCTTCTGCCGCATTTCCTCGCAAAACCTTAAGCGTTTTGCTGCTCACTGCTCTGCTGGCGGCTTGTTCGCCCAAACAAGAAGGCGGCGCACCGCCGCCGCCTACGGTTTCGGTGATCACGGCGAATCCGCAATCGATCGCCTTGGAAACCACACTGACCGGTCGCTTGGAAGCTTCGCGCAAAGCCGAAATCCGCGCACGGGTGCCGGGTGTGTTGCAAAAACGCCTGTTTACCGAAGGTTCGGAAGTCAAAGCCGGACAAGCTTTATTCACGATTGACGACGCGCCCTATCGCGCCGCGCGTATGACCGCACAGGCGAATTTTGCCAAGGCCAAAGCCGATATGGGGCGTATGAAACCCTTGATGGAAGCCGGAGCGATCAGCAAACAGGAATGGGACGCGATTGTGCAGATGTATCAAGTGAGCAAGGCGAATTTGGACACTGCCGACATCAATATGGGTTACGCCCACGTGACCGCGCCGATTTCCGGACGCATCGGCCGTGCCATCGAACCTGAAGGCGCATTGGTCGGTCAAGGCGTGCCGACTTTACTGGCAGTGATTCAGCAAAACGATCCGATGTACATCAATTTGACCCAGTCCGCCGGTGAAGTCATGAAAATGCGCCAAGCTTTGGCCGTCGGTCAATTACAAGGCGCGGGCGATGAAGTTGCGGTCACGATCAGCTTTGAAGACGGCAGCACTTATCCGCTGGAAGGCAAACTGCTGTTTACCGACCCGACTGTGAACGAAAGCACGGGACAAGTTTCTTTACGCGCGGAAATCCCCAATCCCGACGGTATTTTATTCCCCGGATTATTTGTTAAAGTGCACATTACCCAAGCCGAAGTGCCCAATGCCGTTGCCGTACCGCAGCAAGCCGTGACCCGCAGCACCCAAGGCGATACGGTGATGGTGGCGAATGCCGACGGTACGTTTGCACCGCGCCCGATCACGATTGGCGGTGAAAAAGGTCAGTCGTGGATCGTCACCGGCGGTTTGCAGGCAGGCGATCAGGTGATTGTGGACGGCATGTCGGTGGTGCAAATCACCGGCGCGCAAAAAGTCCAAACCCGCCCGTGGCAAGCGGAAGGTACGGCCGCACCGCAAGCCGCAGCCGCCGCATCGACTGAGCATACAAGCGCTTCCGAAGCTGAAAACACGCTGCCTGAAACACCTGCCGAGTCCGCATCTGATGCGGCTGCGCAATAAGGAGGCAAAATGTCCAGATTTTTTATTGACCGCCCGATTTTCGCGTGGGTGGTGGCCATCTTCATCATTATTGCCGGTGTGGTATCGATTCGCCTGCTGCCGGTCGAGCAATATCCGCAAGTGTCGCCGCCGACCATCATGGTGATCGCGAGCTATCCGGGCGCGGATGCCAAAACCATCGACAGCAGCGTGATGTCGATCATCGAAGAACAAATGAACGGCTTGGACGGCTTGCAGTACATGGAAGCTCAATCCAATCCGAATTCCGGCACGCTGACCCTGACCTTTACCACCGAAACCGATGAAGATTTGGCACAGGTGGACGTGCAAAACCGCTTGTCGCGGGTAGAGGCAAGGCTGCCTGCCATGGTGAAGCAAACCGGTGTGCAGGTCATCAAACGCAGTTCCAACTTCCTGATGATGATTGCCCTGCAATCCGATAATTTACCGATTGACGAAGTCAGCGATTACGCCACGCGCAACATCGCGCCGGAATTGCAGCGTATTCCCGGGGTCGGCAGTGCGCAAGTTTTCGGTGCGGAACGCGCCATGCGTATTTGGCCGGATGCGAACAAACTGCAAGCCTTGAATTTAAGCTATAGCGATATTTCCAATGCGATTCGCGGGCAAAACATGCGCATCGCCGCAGGCAGCCTCGGCAGTTTGGGGCGGCTGGAAAACCATAGCGGACAAGCGATTACCGCGACGATTAATGTTCCCAGCCAGATGACCGATGTCAAGGAGTTTGAAGAGCTGATTATCCGTGCCGGCACCGACGGTTCGATTGTCCGCCTGAAAGACGTGGCGCGTGTCGAGCTGGGTTCGCAAGACTACGAGATTACCGGACGGCTTAACGGCAAACCTTCCATTGCCATCGGTGTGCAGCTGTCCAACGACGGTAACGCGATGGAAGTATCGCAACGCATTCAGGATAAACTGACCGAGCTGGAACACTACTTTCCTGAAGGCGTGACATGGACGATTCCTTATGACAGCTCGGTGTTTGTCGGCTTGTCGATTTCCAAAGTGGTGCAAACCCTGATTGAAGCGATGGCGCTGGTGTTCGTCGTCATGTTTGTGTTCCTGCAAAATTTCCGCTACACCATTATTCCGACCATTGTGGTGCCGATTGCGTTACTCGGTGCATTTGCGGTGGTGTATGCCTTGGGCATGTCGATTAACGTGCTGACCATGTTTGCCATGGTGCTGGTAATCGGGATTGTGGTGGACGATGCGATCGTGGTGGTGGAGAACGTCGAGCGCATCATGTCGGAAGAAGGCTTGTCGCCGCTGGAAGCAACGAAAAAAGGCATGGGTCAAATCATCGGCGCGATCGTCGGCATCACCGTGGTGTTGATCGTGGTGTTTATTCCGATGGCGTTTTTCTCCGGCTCGACCGGTAATATTTACCGCCAGTTTTCCATTGTGATGTCGGTGGCGATTGCGTTCTCCGCGTTTTTGGCTTTATCGCTGACACCGGCTTTGTGCGGCACTTTGCTCAAACCGTTAGATGAAAACCATCACGAGAAAAAAGGTCTTTTCGGTAAATTCTTCAACGGCTTTAACCGCCGCTTCGATCGCACCGCCAAAACTTATGAACGCGGCGTCTCACGCGTATTGCAACGCGGCGCGCAAATGCTGTTGATTTATTTGATGCTGATCGGCGTGGCAGCGTTTGTGATGTTCAGGCTGCCTACCGGCTTTCTGCCAAGCGAAGACCAAGGGACGTTATTGTCGGTGATTCAACTGCCGCCGGGCGCAACCATGGATCGCACCATGGAAACCGTCAAAACCTTTGAAAACTTTGTGCAACAACAACCCGAAGTCAAAGAACAAGTGGTGGTGGTCGGTTTCAGCTTTACCGGTCGCGGTGAAAACGTCGGCATGAGCTTTATCACCCTTAAAGACTGGAAAGACCGCTCCGCCAAAGGTTCGGACGCCGTGTCTTTGGCAGGACGCATCACCGGCGCCATGATGCAGCAGTTACGTGACGGTTACCTTTTCACCATTAACCCGCCTTCGATTCCGGGCATGGGTGTGGGCGCAGGTTTCTCTTACCGCCTGCAAGATCGTGGTGGTAAAGGGCATGAAGCCTTGCTCGCGGCGCGCAATCAAATGCTCGGCATGGCGATGCAAAGCAAAGTGCTGACCGGCGTGCGCCCCGAAGGGGTGGAAGATGCGCCGCAAATGCGCATCGACATCAACCGTGACGCGGCGGCAGCGCAAGGCGTGAATTTTGCCGACATCGGCACGGTACTGGGCACGGCTTTGGGTTCAAACTATGTCAACGACTTTGAAAACCAAGGACGTTTGCAACGCGTGGTGGTACAGGCCGAACCGCATAACCGCATGAAAGTCGATGATGTGTTGCGCCTGACCGTGACCAACCGCTTGGGGCAACCCGTGCCCTTATCGTCGATTGCCTCCGTGGCGTGGGAATCCGGCCCGATGCAAAAAATGCGTTATAACGGCTACCCTGCGATGGCGATCACCGCCACTCCTGCACCCGGTTACAGCAGCGGTGATGCGATCGCCGAAATGGAAAAACTCTCGGCGCAATTACCGGCAGGCTTCGGCTACGAATGGACCGGACAAACCTTTGAAGAGATTCAATCAGGCTCGCAAACCTATGTTCTTTATGCCTTTTCGATCCTGATTGTTTTCCTTGCCTTGGCTGCGCTGTATGAAAGCTGGAGCATTCCGTTTGCGGTGATTTTGATTGTGCCGTTGGGTTTCTTCGGCGTGGTGGTCGGGGTATGGCTGCGTAATCTGTTCGGCGGCGGCTACGCGGCGGACGTGTATTTCCAGATCGGCATGATCACGGTGATTGGTTTATCGGCGAAAAATGCGATTTTGATTGTGGAATTTGCCAAAGACCTGCAAGCCAAAGGCGCGACTGCTTATCAAGCAGCCTTAACCGCAGCACACTTGCGTTTCCGCCCGATTTTGATGACCTCGTTTGCCTTTATTCTGGGGGTTGTGCCGCTGTATTTCGCCTCGGGCGCAAGCTCCGCCAGCCAGCGATCCATCGGTACGGGGGTGTTTTTCGGCATGTTGTTCGGCACGGTGTTGGCGATCAGTTTTGTACCGTCGTTTTATATGCTGGTGCGCAAACTCTTCAAACCCAAACCCAAAAATACGGAAAACCCGCGTTTGCCCCATGATTAAACCGACATTCAAGACACACCTTTGAAGCGTGCGTCTTGAAGACCAGAAAGCATAATGATGAAACCTTTGAAACCTACCCTACTCGCCTTGGGCGTGACTGCGGCTTTAAGCGCCTGCACCATGGCACCGAATTACAGCCGTCCGCAAGTGCTCGCGCCCGATGTTCCGTCTGCGATGGCAGCTGACAATGTTCAGGCAGCCGATCTGGCATGGCAAGATTATTTTGCCGATCCGCGTTTGCGCGCTTTGATTCAGGCAGCCTTGGCACGCAACGCTGATTTACGCATTGCCACCTTAAATGCCGAAGCGGCACGCGCCCAATACGGCATTGCCCGTTCGCAACTGTTGCCGTCACTGGGTGCCAGCGGCAGCGGCGCACGGGTGAAAACCTCTGCCGATTTAAGCCCGACCGGCCAAGCCTTAATCGCCGAGCAATATCAGGCAGGTTTGGGCGTGACCGCGTGGGAACTGGACTTGTTCGGGCGTGTACGCAGCATGAGCAACAGTGCGATTCACCAGTATTTCGCGGCCGAATACGGTCGTGACGCGGCGCAAATCAGCATCATCGCCGCCGTCGCCAAATCGTATTTTGCCGAAAAAAGCGCGGGCGAAATCATGCAATACGCGCAAGACACCCTCAAAACCCGTGAAGAATCCTACCGCTTGGCAAAAATCAGCCATGACGCGGGCGTGATTTCTTCGATTCAGCTCAATCAATCTTTAAGCCAAATCGAAACCGCCAAAGCCGGTTACGCCGCTGCCGAAACCATGCGTAACGCCGCGCGCAATGCTTTGGCGGTGTTGGTCGGCGGTCAATTGCCTGCCGATTTGCCGGCCGGTTTGCCGCTGGATCAACAGTTTGCCGGCACGATTCCCGCCGGCTTGCCGTCGGATATTTTGAACCGCCGTCCCGACGTGCGTGCCGCCGAAGAAGCTTTACAGGCAGCCAATGCGCAAATCGGCGCAGCACGGGCGGCGTTTTTCCCGTCGATTACTTTGACGGGTTCGGTCGGTTCGGCCAGTTACGATTTGGATCGCCTGTTTAGCGGCCCGGCGGCGGCATGGAGTTTTGCGCCGCAAATCACCCTGCCGATTTTCACGTGGGGGCGCAATAAAGCCAATCTGGATTTGGCGCACATCCGCACCAATATTGCGGTGGCACAATACGAACAAACCGTGCAAAACGCCTTTCGCGATGCCGCCGACGCACTTAATGCGCGGCGCACGCTGGCCGATCAAGTGGCGGCACAAGAAAAAATTGCCACTGCTGCGGCTGACGTATTGCACCTGACCGAACTGCGTTACCGTCACGGCATTTCCGGTTCGCTGGATTTGCTCGATGCGCAACGCCAAAGCTTTGCCGCGCAAACCGCCTTGATCCAAAGCCGCCAACAGCTCTTGAACAATCGGGTCGATGTGTATAAAGTGTTCGGCGGCGGCTTGGAACACACTGCCGCATCGCAGCAATAATCCTCCGCGTTTTATTCATCATGCCGTCATGGCTAGTGCGATGACGGCTTTTTTGTGCATAAGGAATCACCGTGAACACGATTGAACAAACCCGTGCTTTGGGACAGCAAATTTGGTTGGACAACTTATCCCGCGCCATGATTGCCGGCGGCGAATTGGCGGCGAAAATCGCCCAAGGCGTCAGCGGGCAAACCACCAATCCTGCGATTTTTCTAAAAGCGATTCAAAACGATGTGTCGTACCACAGCCAAATCGCCACGCTGCAAGCGGCAGGCCATGATGCCAAAAATTGCTATGAAATTTTAGCTTGCCAAGATGTTCAGGCAGCCTGTGACGTGTTTGCCGAAGAGCATCGCCGTCACGGCGGCGACAGCGGCTTTGTCAGCATTGAAGTCGATCCCGCGTTCGCACACGATGCCGCGCAAACCGTCGCCGAAGCCCTGCGTTTGCACCGTCATATTGCGCGTGAGAATGTGATGATTAAAGTGCCGGCGACCAACGCGGGCATCACCGCCCTGCAAGAATTGGTTGCGCACGGCGTGTGCGTGAACATGACGTTGATTTTCTCGCGCCAAACCCTGCAAGCGATTTACCGCGCATGGCGCAGCGGCATCGAACAACGTCTGGCGCAAGGTTTGCCGATTGACGCTATCCGCGTGGTTGCCAGTGTTTTTCTGTCGCGCATCGACAGTGCCTTGGACGAAAGGCTGCCTGAAACCTTGCGCGGTCAGATCGCACTGGCTTTGGCGAAAACCGCTTACGTCGATTGGCAATCCGCCGCCAACGCCGCCTTGCCTGTCGGCGCGGTGATGCCGTCTTTGCTGTGGGCGTCCACCGGCACCAAAAATCCGAACTATCCCGACACGCTTTACGTGGACAACCTCATCGGCGCGCACACGGTCAATACCCTGCCTGAAGCCACGCTGGCCGCTTTTCTCGATCACGGCAGCGCCGCACCGCGTTTAGCCGAAAATACCGATGCGGCAGCCGCCATCTGGCAAGAGCTGCCCAAGCACGGCATTGATTTTGAAGCCGTCGCGCAAGAGCTGCAAAATCAAGGTTTGGCACAGTTTCAGGCAGCCTTTGCCGATATTTTGGCGGCATTGGCTAATTAAACTTAAGGCTGCCTGAAAGGTTTTTGAACTTCGTTTCAGGCAGCCTCAATCGCTGAAAACGGCATTTTGTTCGTAAAAAAACGCACATTCTATTTTTGAATGTGCGTTTTTGATGAATTAGAAAACTTTAATCGGCTTTAATCGGCTTTTGCCAAACCCAATACATCCTGCATATCGTACAAACCGTTTGCTTGCGTTTGCAGCCATAAGGCAGCGCGCACCGCGCCGTTGGCGAAGGTCAGGCGGCTGGAAGCTTTGTGGGTGATTTCCACGCGCTCGCCGTCGCCGGCGAACAGCACGGTATGGTCGCCCATGATGTCGCCGCCGCGCACCGTGGCAAAGCCGATGGTGTTCGGATCGCGCTCACCGGTCACGCCTTCGCGTCCGTACACCGCGCATTGTTTCAAATCACGGTCTAAAGCGTGTGCGACGACTTCGCCCAAGCGCAAGGCCGTGCCGGAAGGCGCGTCCACTTTATGGCGGTGATGCGCTTCGATGATTTCGATATCGTAGCCTTGGTTCAACACCCGTGCCGCAGTGTCCAGCAAGGAAAAGAGCAGGTTCACGCCCACGCTGAAATTCGGCGCAAACACCATACCGATTTTCTCGGCGGCGGCGGTCAGTTGCGCTTTGCCGGCTTCGTCAAAACCGGTGGTGCCGATCACCATATTCAGTTTTCGCGCCACGCATTCTTGCATAATGTTCAGGCAGCCTTCGGGACGGGTAAAGTCAATCACCACATCGGCTTGCGCTAAAGCGACTGCCGGATCGGCGGTAATCGTCACGCCGCTGGCAATGCCGCAAGCCGCACCCGCGTCTTGTCCGAGCACGGGCGAGGCGGCGTGTTCCAGCGCGCCGACCAAACGCGCTTGCGGCGCAGCATGAATCGCCTCGACCAAAGCGCGTCCCATGCGTCCGCCGACACCGTTGACGGCGATTCTTACTTCACTCATGACGCTTTGCCTTTTTTCTTCGGTTTACTTTGAGGCTTTTTTTGTTGATTCGCGGCATCTTCTGCTGCTTGACGCGCTGCATCCTGAGCGTCTTGCGTGGCTTTATCCGTTGCACTTTGTGCCTCATTGATCGCATCGCCCGCAATATTGCTCAAGCTGTCGCCGTCAAAGGTCAAGCTCAAGGTGCTGCGTTTGAGCACCACACCGTTACGCGTGGTCACAAACGGGTAATCCCAACGCTCGGCATGAAACGGGTCTTGCAACAAAGGCGTGCCCAACAGCATTTGTACCTGAGCGCGGCTCATGCCCGGCACCAGCGCGTCAATGGCTTGCGGATCAAGTTCGTTGCCTTGTTGCACCGTCAGCTTATACGACGGAAAATTCGAAACGCGCTCCGAAGAACACGCCGCAACGCCCAAGCACAACAGACTTAACAGAAAAATATTTTTCACGATTTTCCTTTATCGGAGAAGTGATGATAAGATAACGCCGTTATTTCGAGGCTGTTGCTGAAAATGTTCAAGCTTTCAGGCAGCCTCTGCTCTTGCAAAAAGCCACATTATAACGCTGTTTTCTGAAAACGGAATTGATTATGAGCCATACCGAACAAATCCGCAGCTTGGGACTGAAAGTCACCGGCCCGCGCCTGAAAATATTGAATTTGTTTGAAACCCGCGCCGAAGAACATCTCAGCGCGGAAGACGTTTA
Organism: Neisseria sp.; assembly: GCA_030538055.1. Classification (GTDB taxonomy): domain Bacteria; phylum Pseudomonadota; class Gammaproteobacteria; order Burkholderiales; family Neisseriaceae; genus RGIG9985. The sequence continues at coordinate 36,963 of JAUNUS010000009.1, read as the reverse complement.
CCGCATCACATTGGAAGAAAACCTCAACATCGGCGTGGCAACCGTCTATCGCGTGTTGGCGCAATTTGAAGAATCGGGCATTTTGATCCGTCACCACTTTGAAACCGGTAAAGCAGTGTACGAGCTGGATCGCGGAGACCATCATGATCACATCGTGTGCTTGGATTGCGGCAAAGTGACCGAGTTTTTCGATAAAGAAATCGAAGGTTTGCAAGAACGCATTGCCAAGCGCAACGGCTATGAAATCGTTGATCACGCACTGTATATGTACGGTACATGCGGCGAGTGCCGCAGCAAAAAGAAAACGCGCCGCTGATGTTTTTCAGGCAGCCTGAGACCTTTGCAAAAGTCCGTAATGTGGATGCAGTTCGAAGAGATAGCACCGCAGGAAGCGCAGACATATCATGCAGATAGGCAAGATTCCGAGGAGCGCATCTCAAAGAAATGCGCCGCAGGATGGATTTTTGCAAAGGTCTCAGCCTGAAATGAAGAATCAAGGCTGCCTGAAACTATTTTGGAGAAAATAATGGGCGAAGGACAAGACAATAATCCGTTTGCTTTCTGGCAACAATTCTGGCAAAACGCCACCCCGCAAACCGCGGCATTTTTACCGCCGCTGTCGATAGAAGAAACCGACAAAAAAATCAAAGAAATGAAAAACGTCGAAGTATGGCTGAATTTCAATCTGCAAGCGGTGCGCACCCAAATCGGCATGTTGGAGCAGCAGAAAAAGTTTTTTGAAAGCACGCGCAGCGCTATGGACAGCATGCAGCCTAAAGACGATACGACGCCGGACGAAACACCATAATACGGCTGCCTGAAAAACATTGACCGACCGGCAAAATCAATCTTCAAACAATAAAAAACATCACACATCACACGAGGCTCTATGACTCATTCCCCCGATAATGTCATGACCGCCGCCGAACGGCGCAGCAGCGGCTTACTTGCAGCGGTTTACGCGCTGCGCCTGTTGGGTATATTTTTGCTGTTGCCCGTGTTTTCGCTGTACGCCGCCGATTTACCCGGCGGTGACAATAAAACCATGGTCGGGCTGGCGTTCGGCATTTACGGCTTGACTCAAGCCGTGCTGCAATTGCCGTTGGGCATGGCTTCGGACAGATTCGGGCGAAAAAAGGTGATTTATTTCGGGCTGGCTTTATTTGCCGCCGGCAGCTTTTTGTCCGCTTATGCCGATAACCTTACCTTGCTGATTTGGGCGCGCGCTTTGCAAGGCGCGGGGGCGGTCAGTGCCGCCGTGGTGGCGCTGCTGGCAGACTTGACCCGTGACGAAGTGCGCACCCGCGCCATGGCCATGGTCGGTTTGAGCATCGGTCTGACTTTTTCCGTCAGTCTGGTGCTTGGCCCGCTGCTGGAAAGACACATCGGCGTGCCGGGCATTTTCACGCTCACCGGCGTGTTGATTCTCGCGGCGATGGCATTGATTCATTTCGCCGTACCCGATCCCGTCACCCTGCAAACCCATGACGATGCGGAAGCCAAACTCGGGCTGTTGCCTGCCGTCTTGAAAAACCGTGAATTGTGGCGTTTGAATTTCGGCATTTTCGCGCTGCATTGCGCACAAATGGCCTTATTCGTCGCCCTGCCCTTGGTGTTGGTCAATCATTTTCAACTGGCGGACAATACCCACTGGAAGCTGTATTTGCCGGTGACTCTCATCGGCATGGTGCTGATGTTGCCTGCCGTCATTATTGGCGAAACCCGTCATCAGCTCAAACCTCTGCTGTTAGGAGCGATTGTGCTGCTGGCCTTGGCGCAGTTCGGCTTGGCGCAAACCGCTTTCGGTTTATGGGGTATTTTTATCGCGCTGGCTTTGTATTTTGTCGGTTTGAACGTACTGGAAGCGATTTTGCCGTCTTGGGTTTCCAAAATTTCACCGCCACGGCTTAAAGGCACGGCGATGGGCGTGTACAACACCGCCATGTCGCTCGGTTTGTTTGTCGGCAGCCTGATGGGCGGCGTATTGCTGCATTATTACGGCACGGCGGCGGTGTTTTATTTTTGCAGTGCGCTGATGGTGTTATGGGCGGCGGTCGCGCTCTTTTCCGTTGCACCGCGTGCGGTCAAAACCTTGCTGTTCAGCGTGCCCGAACCTTGGCAAAATCACGGCGAAGCCTTAAACTGTCGTCTTGCCGCGCTTGCAGGCGTTGCCGAAGCGGCGATATCCGACAACCAACAAACCTTATATTTGAAAGTCTTACCACGCGATTTTGACGAAGCTGCGTTAAAATCCATTCTTGCGGAGAGCCCCTAAATGTCAGTCAATAAAGTGATTCTCGTCGGCCGTCTCGGACGTGACCCCGAAAGCCGCTACATGAGCAACAACGAGCCGGTGTGCAATTTTTCGATCGCCACCGATGAAACATGGAAAGACCGCGACGGTAACCGTCAGCAGCGTACCGAGTGGCACAACATCGTCATGTACCGCCGCCTGGCGGAAATCGCACAGCAATACTTGAAAAAAGGTCAGTTGGTGTACATCGAAGGTCGTATTCAATCGCGCAAATACACCGGGAAAGACGGCATCGAACGCACCGCATACGATATTGTCGCCAATGAAATGAAAATGCTCGGCAGCAGAAGCGATGGCGCAGGCAGCGGCTATTCGCCTTTTCCCGAAGAGTCCGCGCCGGCACATGACGGCGGCGAAGCACGCATTCCCGAACCGCCGCGCCGTCCTGCGGTTGATTCCGTGCCCGAGCCGATGGACGACTTGGCGGACGATATTCCGTTTTAAGCTTTACTTTAACGACACAAAACACCGTTCAGGCTGCCTGAACGGTGTTTTTGTATGCGGAAGACGCTAAAAAACTTCAGGCAGCCTATATAAAGACTGCCTGAAACGGTTACCAAGAAAAAGTTTATTGTTTACACCGCATCCACGCTTTTGCCGGTCAATACCCGTGAAATATTGCGGTTCATGCGCCGTGCGGCGAATTCGTCGCTGGCATGATTCAAGGCTGCGGTGCGTTCACGGATCAGCTGCGCTGCCTCACCTGCGCTAGCGGCGTGCAGCGCGTCCAAGGCTGCCTGAATCGCGGCAAGCTCTGGTTCATTAAGTAAGTCGCCGTCGGTATCCAAGGCTGCCTGAACCGCATCGGCAAGGCTTTGTGCTTCGACTTTGGCTTCTTGCAGCTTGCGCTGTTGCACGTCGTCGGCCGCGTGGTCAATCGACTCTTTCAGCATTCGGGTAATCGCTTCGTCGTCCAAGCCGTAGGACGGTTTGACTTCGATATGCGCCGCCACGCCCGTGGTTTGCTCACGCGCCGATACCGACAATAAACCGTCGGCATCGACTTGGAACGTCACCCGAATCCGCGCCGCGCCCGCCACCATCGGTGGAATGCCGCTTAAAGTAAAGCGTGCCAAAGAACGGCAATCCGCCACCAATTCGCGCTCGCCTTGCACCACGTGAATCATCATCGCGGTTTGTCCGTCTTTGAACGTGGTGAAATCCTGCGCCCGCGCCACAGGCAAAGTGCTGTTGCGCGGAATGATTTTTTCCACCAAGCCGCCATAGGTTTCCAAACCCAAAGACAGCGGCGTCACGTCCAGCAGCAGCCATTCGTCGTCGCTTTTATTGCCTGCCAACAGATTCGCCTGCATCGCCGCGCCCAACGCCACCACTTGGTCGGGGTCAAGATTGGTCAGCGGCGTTTGCCCGAAAAACACCGCCACGCTTTGTTGCACGTGCGGCATACGGGTCGCTCCGCCCACCATGATCACGCCTTTGACTTCCGCCTTGCCCACGCCGGCATCTTTCAATGCTTGGCGCACGGGTTCGATGGTTTTATTGACCAGATTTTGCGTGATGTGGAAAAAATCGCTCTGGGTTAAGGCTGCCTGAATGTGTTTGCCGTCGGATAAGGTGGCTTCAATCGTGGCAGAAACATCGTAAGTCAGATGTTCCTTGGCGGCACGCGCCAAGCCCAACAGTAATTGACTGTCCTGCTCATTCAGTGCGGACAAATGGCACTTTTCCAGCAAATGGCAATACAGCCGATGGTCAAAATCGTCACCGCCCAAGGCGCTGTCGCCGCCCGTGGCCAATACATGAAACAGCCCTTTTTCCAGCCGCAACACCGACACGTCAAACGTGCCGCCGCCCAAGTCATACACCACAAACACGCCTTCGGAGCGGTTATCCAGCCCGTAGGCAATCGCCGCCGCCGTCGGCTCATTTAACAAACGCAGCACATGTAAACCTGCCAGTTGCGCTGCGTCTTTGGTGGCTTGGCGTTGTGCGTCGTCAAAATAAGCCGGCACGGTGATCACCGCTCCGGTGAGCTCACCGCCCAAAGCGGTTTCGGCACGTTGCTTTAAGGTACGCAGAATTTCGGCGGAGACTTCGATCGGCGTTTTCGCACCTTGGCGCGTCATCAACTCGATGATTTTGTCATTGCTGCCAAAACGATAAGGCAAGATGTGATCGCGCGGCAAATCGTGCGCGGCGCGGCCGATCAAACGTTTGACCGAACTGACGGTATTGAGCGGATCAATTTTTTGTGCCGCCAACGCTTCAAAGCCGGTTTCGACGCGCTGCGCTTCGCAAAAGCGCACCACCGAAGGCAAAGCAACACGCTCTTGTTCGTCGTGCAGGCAGCGTGCGCTGCCGCTGATGACCGATGCGACCAAACTGTTGGTTGTGCCCAAATCAATGCCGACCGCCAAACGATGCTGATGCGGCGCGGTACTGAGACCGGGTTCTGAAATTTGCAATAAAGCCATGTGTGTGCTCTTGATGTGTGTAATGAATAATGGATGCAGGCTGCCTGAAAGATGATGGGTTTTTCAGGCAGCCTTTAGGTTATTTTTATATTTTAATCGTGAATAAACCGTTGCAAAAACGTCTCGCGCGCTTCCAAAGCTTGCAAATGGCGCGACAATTCATCCAGCGCAGCAAGGTAAACGTCTTTTTTGAAATCGATCACTTCTTCCACCGGAGCCCAATAATCATGCCACCGCCACGCGTCAAACTCGGGATGTCCCGTGGCGCGTAACGATACATCGCACTCGCGCCCGATCAGGCGCAGCAGATACCAGATTTGCTTTTGCCCGCGATAAGTGCTGCGCCATTCGCGCCGTATCCAATGGCTCGGCACATCATAACGCAACCAGTCGCGCGTGCGCCCCAAAATGCGCACATGATGCGGCGACAGCCCGACTTCTTCCATCAGTTCGCGATACATCGCCACTTCCGGACTTTCTCCGGGTTTGATGCCGCCTTGCGGAAACTGCCACGAATGCTCACGCACCCGCTTCCCCCAAAAAACCTGATTGCACTCGTTGGTGATGATGATGCCGACATTGGGGCGATAACCTTCTTTATCCAACATAATGGTTTTGCCCAAATCAAATAATTGCCGCATTTTCCCACAAAACGGCTATCCTATCCAGCCGCGCCCGATGTCGTAAAATATGCGCCGCCGGCAAAACTCGGCTACAATGCGCTTGCTGAAAAATAAACCCTTTTTACCGATTTTTCCCTACAGACTTTACCATCATGAAACTCTCCCGTCTTTTTTTATACAGCAGCTTATTGGTGCTGGCTGCCTGCGGTTTTCATCTGAAAGGCTTATCGAGCACTACCCAGCAACTACCCTATTCCGAATGGCGTGTGGTCAATGGCAGTGCGCTGCATGATGCGCTGAGTACGGAAATTTCCCGCCAAAAAGATGCCCGCATCAACCCGCAAGCCGATGCCGTGTTGCAGGTGATTGAAGCGGTTCAAAGCCGCGATATTCAAACCCTGAACCGTTCCGGTGCGGTCAATGAATACTTGCTGGTGCTGCGTTTGACCGCACAAGCGAAATATCAAGGGCAAGATTTGGGCGAACCGATGACGGTGGTGGTGCAGCGTAATTTTTCCTATTCCGACAATGAATTACTGGGCAAGCAGCAGGAAGAAGCCGACTTGTGGCAAGACATTTACCGCGATGCCGCCGGGCAAATGGTGCGGCGCATGAGCTTTTTACCGCAAGCCGCCACACCTGAAGCAAAGCCGTAAATCCATGCAAATCACGCCTGAGCAATTGATCACAGCGGTGCAAAATCCGTTGGCACCGCTGTACATGATTCATGGCGAGGAAGAACTCTTACGCATCGAAGCCTTGGATACTTTACGCGCCGCAGCACAAGCACAAGGCTACCTGAATCGCGAAATATTGACGGCTGATGCGAAATTTGACTGGTCGCAGGCTTTTCAGGCAGCCGACAGCATGGGTTTGTTTGCCGATAAAAAATTATTGGAAATCCACATTCCCTCAGGCCGGCCGGGTAAAGCCGGCGGTGATGCCTTGGTTACACTGAGCGAACGCCTGCATGACGAAACCACGATTGTGATCGTTTTGCCCAAGTTGGAAAAAGCACAGACCCAAAGCAAATGGTTTGCCGCCCTGTCCCGTGCCGGCGACGTGATCGAAGCACGGGCGGTTGGCACGGCAGCGTTACCGGCGTGGATACGGCAGCGTTTGGCAAAGCATGATTTGACGATTGATGCCGATGCGCTGGCACTGTTTGCCGAGCGGGTCGAGGGTAATCTGCTCGCGGCACGGCAAGAAATCGACAAACTTGCGCTGTTGCACCCTGCCGGTACGGTTTTGCATCTGGAAGACGCACAACACGCGGTGGCGAATGTGGCGCGTTTTGACGTGTTTCAATTGTCCGCCGCGTGGATGAGCGGTGATTTGCCGCGTTTGCTGCGTCTGCTGGAAAGTCTTGAGGCCGAAGGTGAAGAGCCGGTTTTGCTATTGTGGGCGGCCGGTGAGGACATTCGTACTTTGCTGCGCCTGCGTGCCGCCTTATCCCAAGGGCAAACCGTGGCGCAAGTGCGCAATCCGCTAAGACTGTGGGGCGAAAAACAAACCCTCGCCCCACGTGCGCTCAAACGCCTCTCTACCCGCCGTTTGCTTGATGCACTACAACAATGTGCGCTGGCCGATCGCCAAATCAAAGGCGCGGCGCAAGGTTCGGCATGGAGCACCACCAAGACCTTGTTCAGTGACTTGGCACGATAAATTTTCACATGAATAGCTCAAGTACGCCCGATTCTGTCAATAACTGCACCGTATGGCGTGTCGGCAAAGAGTGGAAGCAGGAAACCGATCACATCGCGGCAGAAACCGCCGTTGCATTGGTTTATAACGGCATATCGCACACGGTGCTCATGGCAAGTCCGGAAAGGCTGCCTGAATTGGCCGTCGGTTTCAGTTTAAGCGAAGGCATTATTGACCGAGCCTCACAAATATTCGACATCACGCAACGCGTGACGGAATTGGGCATCGAGGTGGAATTGGAAGTCGCCGCCGCCGCATTTGCCCGCTTGAAATCGCGCCGCCGCCACTTGGTCGGACGCAGCGGTTGCGGTCTGTGCGGCATCGACAGTTTACTTGCCGCCCGCCCCGAATTGCCGCAGCTGCAACGCACCGCGCAGGTGTCTTTACGCCATATTCGCCAAGCTTTACATGAGCTGGAACAGCATCAACCTTTGCGTCACCGTACCGGCGCGGTTCACGCCGCAGCGTATATGGATCGGCACGGACATATTGTTGCCGTGGCCGAAGACATCGGGCGGCATAATGCGCTGGACAAACTCATAGGCATCGGTACGCACGCCGCTTGGGATTGGCAACAGGGAGCGGTGTTGATGACCAGCCGTGCCGGTTATGAGATTGTGCAAAAAGCCGCCCGAATCGGCATTGCCTGCGTGGCGGCAGTCTCTGCACCGACCGCGCTTGCCGTCCAATTGGCACGGCAAGCGCGGCTTACTTTGATTGCCTTTGCGCGTGAAAATCGTCAAAGCGTGTATGCTTATCCCGAATATTTAGATGAATTTCCCGAGTAAAACCATGGAAAAACCTTTTTTTACCCCCGATTTCTGCTTGTTACCGCCGCACGATGTTTTCGCACGGCGCAGCGAACGCTTCACCGAACTGGCCGCCGATGTCACCACAGAATGGGCGGAATATCTGCGCTTGCTGGCAGCAGTATGCGCCGCACAACAAACGGTTTTGGAAGCAAAACCTTTCAGGCTGCCTGAAAGCATCGACACACTCGAGCCTGCCGATGACGTTGCACCGGTATTGACCGCCCTGCTCGATGCACTGTCGCCCATCCATCATCCGGCAGTACAAGATACTGTACAGCGTTTGCGTTTATTGCCGGCGGAAGAAATCCACGCCCTTGCTTGCCGCGTATTGCAGCAACAAACGCAGCCGCAAGAACAAGCTTTCGTACCATGGCTGCAGGCAGCATTACAAATCATCTGCACGGCATGGGCGATGCAATCCGATGCCGAGCAACATCACAAACGCGACCCCGCCGATGCTTGCCCGTGTTGCGGCAGCGAAGCCTTTGCCAGCATGGTTTACAACGGTGGCGAGCGCGACGGCTTACGTTATATGTGTTGTCCGTTATGCAACACGCAATGGAATATGCTGCGCGCCCAATGCACTTTTTGCGGCAGCAACGACGGCATTTCCATTCAATCCGCACAAAACGCACAACAACCGGCTTTGCTTGCCGCAGCGGGAGAAACCTGCGAAAACTGTCACGGCTATCGCAAAATGTATCTTCAGGAAAAAGCGCGCCATGCCGATCCGTTTGCCGATGACCTTGCTACGCTTGCCTTAGATATTTTGCTGAGTCAAAGCGGTTACGCACGCGGCGGAGCCAATCCTTTTTTATTGCAGACCGAATAAACCTCATCGGCTCGGCATCATTTATTTTCAGGCAGCCTGAAACCTTTGCAAAAGTCTCAGCCTTCAAAACAAAAAACGTTGTTTCAACAACGTTTTTGTTTTTATGGTGCGGTAAATAAAATAATAAAAGGCTGCCTGAATAAAGATTTCAGGCAGCCTTTCAAGGATAACCTCATCAGAAACTGCCCACGCCTTGATTAAAGCGAATACCGTCTCTGCGATCTTGGTATTGCTCGTAGTTGTAATCGGCAACCCGTCCGGTACGGGTGTCGATGACCACTTTTAGCACTTGTTCCTGTTCGCGGTTGCCGACCATATTGCCTGCGAGCACACCGCCCGCCGTTGTACCGATCATGGTGGCGAGCGCCTGCCCGCTGCCTTGCCCGATTTGATAACCCAGCACGCCGCCGGCAATCGCGCCCAACACGGCCGCGCCTTGGCTTTTGATGTCTTGGTTGTGATGACGGTAAGTCAGCACTTTCATATTGCTGCGGCTGTCACGGGTGACCGATGTCGGCTCACCGAACATTTGGCGAATATCGTTTTCCGTGGTGACGTGTAATTGAATGGCATTCAATGCCGCATCATTCATCTGGTAGCCGCGCGACACCGCACAGCCGCTTAAGCCGATTGTCAGCGCGCAAATCACAATCATCAGTTTATTTTTCATGATTTTTTCCTTTTAACGTCGAGAGCCTAAGGCTGCCTGAATTTTTTTATCGGTTGTGTATTGGCTTAAAGCATACACCGCCCAGATGGCTGCCGGTAACCAGCCGATGATGGTCAATTGTAAAATCAAACAGACCATGCCCGCAAGCGGACGGCCTATCGTAAAAAACACCGCAAACGGCAGAACAATCGCCAGCAACAAACGCATGATGCTCTCCTAAAAGTATTACGCAGTTTTGCTTAGATGGCGGAGGCGACACAAATTTCAAGCTATGCGTATAAAAAACGGCAGGATATTTCCTGCCGTTTGCGTTTTAACCTTGAGCGACCGCTTCTTTGGCTTTCTTGCGCAGTTCGTACTTTTGCACTTTACTGGTGGCCGTTTTCGGCAGTTCTTGGAAAATCACCCGTTTCGGCACTTTGAAACGCGCCATGTTGGCACGGCAATATTCCACCACTTCTTCTTCCGTCCAACGCGCGCCCGGTTTCAATTCGATAAACGCCACCGGCACTTCTCCCCATTTCTCGTCCGGCACGGCGACAATCGCACAGGCCAATACGCTGGTGTGTTTGTAGAGCACGTCTTCCAGCTCAATACTTGAAATGTTTTCACCGCCGGAGATGATGATGTCTTTGCTGCGGTCACGGATTTGCGCGTAGCTGTCCGCATCCAACACCGCCAAATCACCGGTATGAAACCAACCGCCGGCAAACGCCGCGTCGGTGGCTTCAGGGTTTTTCAGGTAGCCTTTCATCACGATATTGCCACGGAACATGATTTCGCCCATGTCTTGCCCGTCGTTCTCGACAATATCCATGGTGTTCGGATTCATCACCATCATGCCCGCTTGCAGCATATTGCGTACGCCTTGGCGTGCTTTTTTCGCGGCACGTTCTTGTAAGCTCAATGTTTTCCAGTCTTCATGTTCGACACACACCGCCGACGGCCCGTACACCTCGGTCAAACCATAGACATGGGTGATTTCAAAGCCAAGCTCTTCCATTGAGGCCAAGACCGCTTCCGGTGGCGCAGCTCCGGCGATTTGACCCTTGACCACATGATTCACGCCCGCTTTAACCTCGTCCGGAGCATTGGCCAAACCCGAATGCACAATCGGCGCAGCACAATAATGCGTTACTTTTTCCTGACGAATCAAATCAAAACACACTTTCGGGTCAAATTTACGCAAACATACGTTGACACCGGCGCGTGCGGCAACCGTCCATGGAAAGCACCAACCGTTGCAATGGAACATCGGTAAAGTCCACAGATAAACGGGGTGACGCTCCATATTCCATTCGATGATGTTGGACACCGCATTGATCGCCGCTCCGCGGTGATGGTAAACCACACCCTTCGGATCACCCGTGGTGCCGGAAGTGTAATTCAGGGCAATCGCATCCCATTCGTCATCAGGCATTTGCCAGTCGTAGAGGTTGCGCGCCGACTGCAACAGACTTTCGTAATCGGTGTCGCTGTGTTTGGAAGGCGGCACGATCGGGCCGAGTACGTCATTGACCTGTATCACATAAAGCGCGGGCATTGCCTCACGAATCGCCGGCAAGTGATGCAGAAATTCACTGTCAATCAACAGCACTTTGGCTTCGCCATGCTGCAAACAGAAAATCAACGCCTCGGTGTCCAAACGAATATTCAGCGAGCACAACACACCGCCCGACATCGGCACGCCGAAATGCGCTTCGACCATCTCGGGCGTATTGGGCAACATCACCGCTACCGTGGTATTGCGTTTGACCCCGTATTGGCGCAGTGCCACGGCCAAACGGCGGCAACGGTCATAGGTTTCACCCCAAGTACGGCGGATATTGCCGTGAACAATGGCCAGTTTATGCGGGTACACCTCGGACGTGCGCACCAAATAATCAATCGGGGTCAATGCGGCGAAGTTTGCCTCACGACGATGTAAACCAGTATCAAAATCTGCCATATCCGCTCCTTATCTGTGGTAATGATTCATCAAAATGCAATGTGTTGTTTTTATTGACTCCTGAAAGTGCTGCTATTCTTATTAAGCATAAGGTTATGGTAATGGATTTTGACCTTTCGTCACAGTTTATCGTGTCGTGCAGCGCAGCAAAAAGCGTAAAAATGTGTGTTTTAGGTAAAAATACTACAAAATACAGCACCATATGCTCAAATTATTATCCTATCTCTACCGTTTTATGGCAGAATCACTTAGAAATGTTTATTTTTGTTAAACCAGCTTAACGTTTTGAGTACACAATACCCGTTCCATGTTGCAATCCGATCATTTATCCTCCTCGTCTTCCCGCCTGCTGGATGCTGCTCAGCCAAGCCCGCGCGAGGAGCAAATCGAGCGCGCCTTACGCCCGAAAATGCTGGCGGAATATGTCGGACAAGCAAAGGTACGTGAGCAGTTGTCGATTTTTATTCAGGCAGCCTCTAATCGCGGCGAAGCATTGGATCATACTTTATTGTTCGGCCCGCCGGGTTTGGGTAAAACTACGCTGGCACACATTATTGCCCACGAACTGGGCACAAACCTGCGCCAGACTTCCGGCCCTGTGTTGGAGCGCGCCGGTGATTTGGCAGCGATCCTGACCAATCTGGACGCGAACGATGTGTTGTTTATCGACGAAATCCACCGTTTGAGTCCGGTGGTTGAAGAAATTTTGTATCCGGCACTGGAAGACTATCGGCTGGACATTATGATTGGCGAAGGGCCGGCAGCGCGTTCGGTAAAGATTGACCTGCCGCCCTTTACACTTGTCGGCGCCACCACCCGCGCCGGTATGCTGACCAATCCGCTGCGTGACCGCTTCGGCATTGTGGCGCGACTGGAATTTTATGATCACGATGATTTGACCCGCATCGTTACCCGCTCAGCAAGCTTGCTGAATGTAGAACTGCATCACGACGGCGCATACGAAATCGCCCGTCGTTCACGCGGCACACCACGCATTGCCAACCGCCTGCTGCGACGGGTACGCGACTTTGCCGAGGTCAAACATCAAGGCAGCATCAGTGCCGAGATTGCCGACGCTGCCTTAAAAATGCTGGACGTGGACGACCAAGGGCTGGACACCATGGATCGTAAATTACTGGAGGCCATTGCCCATAAATTTTCAGGCGGGCCGGTCGGTGTGGATAATCTTGCCGCCGCCATCGGCGAAAGTGCCGACACCATAGAAGACGTTATCGAACCGTATTTGATTCAACAAGGATTTTTGCAAAGAACGCCGCGCGGGCGCATGATTACCGCGCGCACCTACGAGCACTTCGGACTGCCCGGTACCTAACATCATATTCACTGCCGTCGCGTATTCCGAACAAAAACAAGAAGGGAATCGTATGCGTAATGTTTTGCTGGTCAATGACAACTCTGCTTTAACACAAGCTTTGAGCGATTATTTGCGTGCTCAAAACTGGCAGGTCACCACGGTTTCGACCGCGGCGGACGGACTGAGGGAGGCAGGCAGCGGCAGCTATGATATCGTGATTCTGGACGATATTTTGCCGGACATGTCGGGTTTGGACATGCTCAAAAAAATTCGCAAAAAAGGCGCGCAACCGGTGATTATTTTTTCCGAGCGCGAAGACAATATCGACCGCATCATCGGACTGGAGCTAGGCGCGGACGACTACTTCAGCTACGACAGCCACGACAGTAATCCGCGCGAACTGGTCGCCCGCATCAACACCGTTTTACGCCGCAGCCAGCGCGCTGCGCCGTCACCCGCAGCGGTCAATACCGACAATCTGCACATCGGCAGCATCGCACTCTATCCCGAAAAGCGTCAGGTTTTACTCGATAACCAACCGGTTGCCCTAACCGGTGCGGAGTTTAACCTTGCCGAAATGTTGATTCGCAACGCAGGACGCGTGGTCAGCAAATCTGAACTCGCAGTGCACGCCCTAGGCAAAAAACCGACCAAATTCGACCGCAGCGTGGACGTGCATATCTCTTCTATCCGCAAAAAACTCGGCAACCCTGCTCTGATACAAACCGTACGCGGCGTGGGTTATTTCTTTGTCAAAGGATAAAATCTTTCAGGCAGCCTGAATACCTAAAACATTAGATTGCCCATAAAAATACGGCGTTTGAAACGCCGTATTTTTATGGGCAATCTAATGAATCTCTGAACTTCGCTGTAGAGATTCCTTAAATTTACACATGAAAGCTTTCACCACAACCGCATGAATCGGTGACATTCGGATTATTGAATTTAAAGCCTTCTTGCAAACCTTCTTTGGCGTAATCCAATTCCGTACCGTCCAGATAAACCAAACTTTTGGCATCGACAAATACTTTTACGCCGTCTTTGGCAAATACTTCATCGGCAGGATCGATTTCATCGACAAATTCCAAGGTATAAGCCATACCTGAACAACCGCTGGTTTTCACACCCAGACGAATACCCTCGCCTTTGCCGCGTTTGGTCAAAAAAGAGCGGATATGTTCTGCCGCATTAGCAGTCATTGTAATCATGAGTCTTCCTTTGTTGATGATGAATAAATTTGAGCATAAATATGAGAAACAAATCCCAAAATAATAACCAAACCCCAGATAAAAAACTGCCAAAAAATGATGGAATTAAACCCAAAAGCGGGACGAGATAAAGAACGCACAATATCGCCTTTTTCGCCACGGATGCGAATAACGTCTGCTATTAAAAAATCATTCCATAATATATTGGCAACATTACCTAAAAATGGTGAGCGTTTAGTTGTAAAATAATCGCCTGTTAAGCTACCAGCCCAATAAAAAATCATCATGGTATACAATACAAAGATCGCATAAATACAAAACACACTCACTATGCGACTTACCATTGCAGATTGCATGAGCACGATCGCAAAAAAGATGATACTGAACAACAATAAACCAAATAATACTAAATATCCCAAATAGATTTCTTGGACAACTTCTATATTTGAATCAAAATTATTATCTTGAGATGCCGTTGCAAAAATAAAATAAGCAATCGCACTTAAGCCATAAATCAGCGGCAGTAAAAGAATGTTTTCTTTTGTGTAAGGTTTTAAACTAATACCGCTGTGTTTTATTTTTTGATAGAAAATAAACAGACAAACAGGCGGAATAAAAACAAAAATAGCCTCAATTAACGCAAAAATACTGGTTAAAATAAGCATAGAACAACATCTCTTTCAAACAAACACCACTTTAACCCTTAGATAAATCAGAAGGGTGATTTGGCTTCGGATAAAAAAAGAGTAAAACACGCCAAAAAAGCCAAAAGCCCCATAATGCCGGCAATGATGTCAGACCAGCACTGAAACCCAAAGCAGGCATAGAAAGTGAACGCCTAATATCGCCCATCTGACCGCGAATACCGACCACATCGGGGTAAATCCACCAATTCCACAAAACGTCCGCCAATTTTCCCAGCCATAAGGAGCGATAGGTACTGCCCAGCTCTGTCGAAGCGGTCAGATAGTAAAGTGCCCATCCCGCATAAAGCGCGATCATGCCGCCTAATGCCCATGCAATGAGTATTTTTTGTAGGGTACTTTCTGCCTTAGGCTGCGAATTAAAAGCGAACACCATCAGAAGTACCGTTCCTACAATAAAAAGATAGCCGTACAAATACGTCTGATAACGCGCTCGCACCAAAGTGATGTCGGTATCGAAGCTATTTCCCTGCGCCGATGTCGCAATCAATACATAAAGCGTCGCCAAAACGGGATAAAGCAACAATAAAACCGCGCCCATGCCTAAAGGGTGTTTTTTCAGCCACGAGCCGATAGACCTTAATACCCGATGCCGCAGCAATAAATGAAACGCAGGAAAAAAGACAATCAATACACTTAAAATGACGGCTGCGGTTTCAAACATAATGATTAAAACTTCCTTTATCTCAACTGGCTGTCTTTACTGCCACGTCGATTATAGGCTGCCTGAAATTTTTGCGCTTTATCCGCCGCTTCTTGGCAGACGATGCACAATCGCACTCCGGGTAAAGCGGTACGGCGGGCGGCGGGGATCTCTGCGCCGCACTCGTCGCATTCGCTCGCACTCTCGCCTTGCGGCAGATTACGGCGCACAAAAGCCAAAGCATCGTCTAAAGATGCGTCAATCTGCGCCTGCTCCGCGCCGTCCTGTGCCCAACCGCCTGCCATAAGGGTTTATTCGCCGTGTTTTTGCTTGTAATCGGCAACCGCGGCTTTGATTGCATCTTCCGCCAAAATCGAGCAGTGGATTTTCACCGGCGGCAAGGCGAGTTCTTCGGCGATTTCGCTGTTTTTGATGTTCAGCGCATCGTCGAGGCTTTTGCCTTTGACCCATTCGGTGATCAAGCTGGATGAGGCAATCGCCGAGCCGCAACCGTAGGTTTTGAATTTCGCATCTTCGATGATGCCGTTTTCGTTCACTTTGATTTGCAGCTTCATCACGTCGCCGCAAGCGGGCGCGCCCACCATGCCGGTGCCGACGGAGTCGTCGCCCTTTTCAAACGAACCGACGTTGCGCGGGTTTTCGTAGTGGTCAATGACCTTATCGCTGTATGCCATGGTGTGGTTTCCTTTGTGTGGTGTTTAAAAATAATGGCTTATGGGCTTTCAGGCTGCCTGAAAGATTAATTCAGTTGAAACAGGGTAACACCGCAACGACGATCTGTACTGACGGGTGCCACTTCGTAATCTTTACCCGCTGCGGGCGTGAACACGATTTTCTCGCTTTCGCAGGTGACCGACGAACCATTGTAGCGAACGATCATTCCGTTCGCCTGCGCCGCCGCAGCGTGCGCTCCGTGCAGATTGTGGATGCTGTTATTGACCGTTACCTTGCTGCCTGCCGGAACAATAAATTCTTTAAAAAATGCCCGCGACAGCAGTTTTGAGTGACCGGACGGGTCGCTGCTTAACGGGGAATCTGGCATGCCGATGCTTTCATTGCCTTTTACCCCCAGCATAGAGCCGAACGCCTGTCCCATGCCGCCGCCTACGGTGATTTTTTCCGAGCTGCCGTTGTGTTCCACCACCATCATTGCGGGGCGGCCGTTTTGGCCGTACAAGCGCACCCGCGCATCAGTTTCGGGATTATAGATTTTTTGTGCGGTAGACAATTCGGTAGCGATACAGCCGCTTAATGCCGCTGCGGCCATCAGACCAATCAATAGATGTTTCATGTTTATTCCCTTCAGTTTGTTTCAGTTGGTCACGCAATGTATTTTCAGGCAGCCTGAAAATGGGTAGGAGGAATTGACGCTTGCTTACTACTCACAGTTGATATCTTCGGGTTCTATATACTGATCATGCTTTCACTACCCTACTCAAGCGTCCACTTTTAACTTATCGGTTTGCGCCGAGCGCGGCAGCCCGAAGACTTTATCGAAGCCCCATTGAAAAACATAGGCATAGATAAAGAAAAAGACAAACATGGCCATATTGGTACTTAAGGCTGCCTGCCATGAAATATCCAGCCACAGGCTGACAATCGGTAAAAACAAGATAATCAGTCCTCCTTCAAAACCGACCGCATGCAGCAGTCGCCGTGCCGCGCTGCGTCCGCGTGTGCTTTGCCGTGCTTCCCAGTATTCAAACACAGCATTAAATACCATGCTCCACACCAATGCCAGCGTGGAAAGCACTACCGATAATGCCGTTGTGCTGCCCATGTTTTTATCAAATACCAAGGCTAAAATCGGTGACACACACAATACGGCAATGGTCTCATACAAAATCGCTTGTACGACTTTGCGTTTTACGCCTTGTAGTTGCATAAGGTTTTCAGGCAGCCTATTGTTTCAAACCCAGTAAATGAATCACCGAGCTCATGCCGCTGTGCCGTGCGCCTTCTTGCACGTCGATTTCGACATGCTCGGCAATCAGCCATTCAATACCGTGACAGGCTGCCTGAAGCTGCTCCATGTCGGGCAAGCGTTCGATTTCACGCGGCCCGCCTGTGCCAAACTTCAATTGATCGGGGTGATACTGCACCAACAGCAACATGCCGCCCGTGCTCAAACCCTGACACGCCGCGTGCAAAATTTTTGCGTGGGCTTCAGGCAGCAGATGCGCATAAATCGAAGTAATCACTTGATAAGATTCAGGTTCAATCGCGTAATCCGCCAAATCCGCCACTTCGGTGCGAATGCTCACGCCCCGCTCTTGCGCCAATTGTTGCGCCTTGGCCAAACCGACGGCAGAACCGTCCACCGCCGTCACCTCAAAACCGTGCTCCGCCATAAACACCGCATTACGCCCCTCGCCTTCGGCAAGGCTCAAAGCACGCCCTACAGGCAGCCTTGCCATCACTTGGCGCAAAAAAGCATTCGGCTCGGTGCCGTACACAAAACCCGCTTCAGCGTAACGTTCGTCCCACATAGAGTGACTCCTTAATGCGCCGCCCATTGCACCGTGCTTAAATCAACGCCTTCCAAGTGCATTTCCCATAAGGGCGACAGTTCGCGCAGTTTACCGATTTTGGCTTTAATCAATTGTACCGCGTAGTCGATTTCCTCTTGCGTGGTAAAACGGCCAATGGTGATGCGCAGCGAGCTGTGCGCCAATTCGTCATTGCGTCCCAAAGCACGCAGCACATAGCTCGGCTCAAGGCTGGCTGAAGTGCAAGCCGAGCCACTGGACACCGCCAGTTCTTTCACCGCCATGATCAGACTTTCGCCTTCGACATAATTAAAGCTGACGTTGAGGTTTTGCGGCACGCGCTGCGCTAAATCGCCATTGACGTACACTTCTTCGATGTCTTTGATGCCTTCGAGAAAACGGTTTCTCAGCGCAAGCGCGTGTTGGTTGTCCTTGTCCATTTCCAGGCGTGCCAGTCGGAACGCTTCACCCATGCCGACGATTTGATGCGTGGGCAAAGTGCCGCTGCGAAAACCGCGCTCATGACCGCCGCCGTGCATTTGCGCTTCCAGACGCACGCGCGGTTTGCGGCGAATATACAACGCACCGATGCCTTTGGGGCCGTAAGCTTTATGCGCAGACAAGCTCATCAGGTCAATTTTCGCCGCATCGACGTCTATCGCCACTTTACCGGCAGCCTGCGCCGCATCGACATGCAACAAAACGCCTTTTTCGCGGCACAACGCGCCGATGGCAGCGATGTCCTGAATCACGCCGATTTCGTTATTGACCCACATTACCGATACCAAAATCGTATCGGGGCGAATCGCGGCATTCAGTTCATTGATGTCCAGCAAACCCTTTTCATTCACGCCCAGATACGTCACTTCGAAACCTTGGCGTTCCAGTTCGCGCATGGTGTCCAAGACGGCTTTATGCTCGGTTTTGACCGTGATTAAATGTTTGCCTTTGCTTTGGTAAAAATTCGCCGCACCTTTGATGGCAAGATTATCCGACTCGGTTGCGCCGGAAGTGAATACGATTTCTTTGCTGTCCGCACCGATTAAGGCGGCAATCTCGCTACGCGCATCTTCCACTGCTTCCTCCGCTTCCCAGCCAAAACTGTGGCTGCTGGAGGCAGGGTTACCGAAAGCCTGACACAGATAAGGAATCATTTTCTCGGCCACACGCGGATCAACCGGTGTGGTGGCAGCGTAATCAAGATAAATCGGGGTTTTGATGGTCATGATGTGTTCCTGTTTTTGAAATTGTCGGGTGGTTCAGGCTGCCTGCTTATATGGGTTGAATAGCATACATGCCGGTTTGTGCCGGGAAACGGTGGTTTAAAACATCGTCCAAGCTGATCTCGGTCAAATAACCGTCTATGGTGCGGTTGAGGTTTTCCCACAAATAATGCGATATGCAACGCACGCCGTTTTGACAGTTAGCCGCGCCGCCGCATTGTGTCGCATCCAGAGTATCCTCGACCGCAGC
This sequence comes from Neisseria sp., assembly GCA_030538055.1. Classification (GTDB taxonomy): domain Bacteria; phylum Pseudomonadota; class Gammaproteobacteria; order Burkholderiales; family Neisseriaceae; genus RGIG9985. Next base: position 17,772 of record JAUNUS010000009.1, on the reverse strand, counting down.
GATAATGGCGGTAATCGTGATTTTATCAATCGGGTGCAGCAAAATATAGCCGCCACCCGGACCGCGCACGCTGTCAACCAGTTTGGCACGACGCAGCTTGGCAAACAGCTGCTCCAAATAAGACTGTGAAATTTTCTGACGCGCACTGATCGCAGCCAGCGTTACCGGCTGGCTGTCTTTACTGTGTGTTGCCAAGTCCAGCATGGCGGTCACGGCAAAACGTCCTTTGGTGGTCAGTTTCATGATGAAGTGTGTGTTCGGGTGAGATTTTATTGAAGTGAATTATGCGATGACCAAGTAATTTGGTCAAGTATTATTATACTTAATGCATGGAGCTGGTTTGATAAAAACTATCAAACAGAGTTTAACAAATCAAGCAATTGGCTTTGGGCGGTGCGAGCATTTTGTTTGCCATTACTCGATGCCGCCATCGCCATAAAGTCGAGGCCAACCGCAGCATTGCGCTACCCGTAGAGAGATTATTGCTTAGGGTGAACATTTAGGCATGGGTGCGGTTTTCGAAGAAGGTTGTTTCGCCAACGCTCACCAAATGCAAGCGTTGGATCATTTCCGTCATGGACTCATGGTAGATTTTCCCGTCTTCTAATTCCCAGTCTTTTCTCTTATCCATTTCTTGGTTTAATTCAAAAGCCTGCCAATAATTGATGGGTTTCCCAACAGGTTCGATACCGTATGACGTTTCGGTTTCCCGATGGCGAAACAGCCGAATTTCTTCGCATGGAAATGCTTCTAAACCCACAAGTTCATAGAGGTACTGGCCGGATAAAAAAAGCGTTCCTGCATGCGTGGCGATTAAAAAATGCAGGCCTTCATCTTCTGCTTCTCGAATTTCAGCAATATCCAACACCTCATAACTCGTGGTGATTAAATGACCACCCCATAATGCACTTTCCATAGATTCCGGCACTGAGGATTTTCGTGTTTCGGGCCACAAGTGCAGCAGCAATGCAGGCAGCACCACGTAAGCGAGGCTGCCTGAAACCAAAACAAGCAGCAGCGGATTTTTGATGATATTGCTTGAATAACCTGCTATCGGAATCAACAGAAGAGTACAAATGCCGGCAACGGCAAAGAAACGAAACATGATCAACACCTCAAGGTTAAGCAGACGCCATCACTGCGCAGGCAGTGATCGAATCGCTGCCCAAGCAGCAAAGATTATAGCGCAGCCGATGCGACAAAATACGCTTTTTGCTGTTGGCTTTGCGGGTGATGTTGGTACAATCGATCTTTTCCACTTTCAGGACCAAGCGCATGAGCAAGCATCCTGCCATTATCCAGTCGCTGCTGGACACCGATTTGTATAAATTCACCATGTTGCAGGTGATTTTGCATCAATTTCCGCAGGCGCACAGTGTTTATCATTTCCGCTGCCGCAATCTCGATAAAATCGCCTACCCTTTAAGCGAAATCCGCGCAGAGCTGGAACATGAGCTGGATCTTTTATGCGAAATGCAGTTTACGGCGGACGAGTTGGCGTATCTGCGCGGATTGCGTTTCATTAAAAGCGATTTTGTGGATTATCTTGAGCTTTTCCGCTTGAAACGCCGTTTTATTCACGTTGGATTGGACGATCAGGGGCGGTTGGATATTCAGGTCGAAGGCCCGATGATTCAGGCGATGTTTTTTGAGATTTTTGTGTTGTCGATTGTCAATGAACTGTATTTCCGTCGTTTGGAAACGCCTGAAGTATTGGCGGAAGGCGAACGGCGTTTACAAGCCAAAGCCGCCCTGCTCAAGCAATATTCCGCACAGCAAAACCCGCAAGAGCCGCCGTTTTTGGTGTCGGATTTTGGTACGCGCCGTCGTTATACCTTTGCGTGGCAAGAACACGTGTTGCGGACATTGCACGCCGCCGCGCCCGATATTTTCCGTGGCACGAGCAATGTGTATTTGGCGAAAAAATTGGGCATCACGCCGATCGGCACCATGGCGCATGAATTTATGCAGGCGTTTCAGGCTTTGGACGTGCGTTTGCGCGATTTTCAAAAAGCCTCGCTGGAAAGCTGGGTGCATGAATATCGCGGCGATTTGGGCATTGCCTTGACCGATGTGGTCGGCATGGATGCTTTCCTACGCGATTTTGATTTGTATTTCGCCAAACTGTTTGATGGTTTGCGTCACGACAGCGGCGATCCTTATGTGTGGGGCGATAAAGCTTATGCACATTATCAAAAATTACGCATTGATTCGCGCACCAAGATGCTGACTTTTTCCGACGGTTTAGATTTGGAAAGGGCGTGGAATTTGCATCTTTATTTCAAAAACCGATTCAAAACCAGCTTCGGCATCGGCACCAATTTGACCAATGACATGGGGCATACTACCTTGAACATTGTGTTAAAACTGGTGCAGTGCAACGGTCAATCGGTAGCGAAAATCTCCGACACTCCCGGCAAAACCATGTCCAATAACGATACGTTCTTGGCGTATCTGAAACAGGTGTTTCAATTGACGGAGTAAAGGAGCCTCTGAAAAACTCTGGTGAGTGGATTTGGCTGCTATTTTTTTGGCAGACAAGGAGCATATTTAGGACAATAGTGGTTCTATTGCCCTAAATGTGGGACGCAGGATGACGAAGAAAGAGCGGTTAAAGTCGCCGCCATGCGTTTCTCAGAGGTTCCTTAATATTCAGGCAGCCTTTTAAGGCTGCCTGAAAAGTAACCCATTAAAATTAAAGGATTTTTATGTTAGCCATTATCGGCGGCAGCGGATTTTCCCGTCTGCCCGAACTGGAAAGTACGCGGCGCGAAGCGTTTCGTACCGCTTATGGCGAGCCCAGTTGCCCGCTGCTGTTTGGCAAGCTGGGCGGGCGCGATATTGTGTTTCTGGCACGGCACGGTTTCGGGCATACTTTTGCACCGCATGAAATCAATTACCGCGCCAACATCGACGCACTCAAACAAGCCGGTGCGGATAAAATTTTGTCTTTGTCCGCCGTGGCCAGCATGGACGAAACGCTGACTCCGGGCGACTTGGTGCTGCCGCATGATTTGATCGACTATACCTCGATGCGCGAACATACTTTTTTTAGCGGCGTGCATATGCCGGTGGTGCATCCTGATTTTTCCGCACCGTATGATGCCGATTTACGCCGCGACATCGAAACTTGGGCGGAAAACGCGCAAGTCTCCCTGCACCGCCAAGCGGTCTATGCCTGCTTGCAAGGCCCGCGCCTGCCGACTCGCGCCGAAGTGTGCCGCTACCGCCATGACGGCGGTAATGTTTACGGCATGACCGGTATGCCCGAAGCGGTGCTGGCACAAGAAAAAGACATGGCTTACGTCCATTTGTGCGGCATCATCGGCATGGCGGCAGGTTGCGGCGGTAACGGCCACGCGCCGCAATTCAAATCGGAATCGGACAGTGCCGCCAGCGAAAAAATACGCCGAATTTTGCGCCAAATCGCCTAAAGGCTGCCTGAAAATAAAACACGACAACGTTTCAGGCAGCCTTATCTAAAGATCGACTCTCATTATATTCAAGGAAAACCATCATGACCTACCCTGCCCAAATCAAAGTACCGGCGGTTTATATGCGCGGCGGCACGTCCAAAGGCGTGTTTTTCCGCTTGCAGGATTTGCCGCAAGCGGCACAAACCGCCGGTGCGGCACGTGATCGTTTACTGCTGCGCGTCATCGGCAGCCCCGATCCTTACGGCAAACAAATCGACGGCATGGGCGGTGCGAGTTCCTCGACCAGCAAAACGGTGATCGTCAGCCGCAGTACCGAGCCGGAGCATGATGTGGATTACCTTTTCGGGCAGGTGTCGATTGATGCGCCTTTTGTCGATTGGAGCGGCAATTGCGGTAATTTATCCGCAGCGGTCGGCCCGTTTGCGATTCGCAGCGGCTTGATTGACCCTGCGCGCATTCCTGAAAACGGCATATGTACCGTGCGCATTTGGCAGGCGAACATTCGCAAAACCATCATCGCCCACGTGCCGATGACGAACGGCCAAGTACAAGAAACGGGCGATTTCGAACTGGACGGCGTAACTTTTCCCGCCGCCGAAATCGTACTGGAATTCATGAACCCTGCCGACGATGATGCCGACGGCGGTGCGATGTTTCCCACGGGTCATTTAATTGATGAACTGGACATTCCCGATATAGGCTGCCTGAAAGCCACTTTGATCAATGCCGGCATCCCGACGGTATTCGTCAATGCCGCCGACATCGGTTACAGCGGTACGGAATTGCAAAACGCGATCAATGAAAATCCGCAAGCATTGGCCATGTTTGAAAAAATCCGTGCTTATGGCGCGTTAAAAATGGGTTTGATTCAGGACTTATCCGAAGCGGAAAAACGCCAACACACCCCGAAAATCGCCTTTGTCGCCCCGCCTGCGGATTATGTTTCTTCCGCAGGCAAAGCGGTGGCGGTGGCGGATATCGATTTATTGGTGCGCGCGCTTTCCATGGGCAAATTGCACCACGCCATGATGGGCACGGCAGCGGTTGCCATCGGCACGGCGGCGGCGATTCCCGGCACGCTGGTGAATCTTGCCGCCGGCGGCGGCACGCATGAGGCGGTGCGTTTCGGGCACCCGTCGGGCACTTTGCGCGTCGGAGCGCAGGCGCGGCAAGAAAACGGGCAATGGAGCGTCACCAAAGCAGTGATGAGTCGCAGCGCACGCGTATTGATGGAAGGCCGTGTGTGCCTGCCTTTCGAGGCTTAAATAAACCTTAAAAACATGATTTCTTCACCCGATAATCCGCACATCAAGCATCTGCGCCAACTGCTCACCCAAGCCAAAGCGCGCCGCCGCCATCGCCAAACCGTGCTGGAAGGCGTGCATTTGTTGCAAGCGGCATTGAATGCGGACAGGCTGCCTGAAAAGGTTTTCGTGCCGCACAGCCAAACGGATAACGCCGAAATCAAAGGCTGCCTGAAAGCCGTTGATGCGGCGCGAGTGGTGTTGATCGACGATAAAATCGCCGCGCAAATCGGCACTTTGAGCCAAGGCGCGAATGTGTTGAGTTTAATCGACATTCTGCCGGCTCCAACTGTACAGACCAACATTGATTGTGTGCTGCTGGAAAATATCCAAGACCCGGGTAATGTCGGCACGATTCTGCGCTCCGCTGCCGCCACCGGCATCAAATATGTACTCACCGACAAGCATTGCGCCGATTTATGGTCGCCTAAAGTATTGCGCGCGGCCATGGGCGCGCATTTCGGTTTGCATTTAAGCGAAGGCGTGGATTTGATCGCTTTTTTACAAAGCTTTTCAGGCAGCCTCCATATCACCACCCTCACCCATGCCACGCGCAAAAGCTTGTATGAACTGAACCTGCAAACACTTGGCGCATGGGTGTTCGGTAATGAAGGCGCGGGCGTCAGCCCCGAGCTGGCGGCTTGCGCACCATACGGCGTTACTATTCCAATGGATGAAAACACCGAATCGCTGAACGTCGCCATGGCCGCCAGCGTGTGTTTGTTTGAACAAATGCGGCAACGTCTTCCTTAAAAATCGTATCAAGAGACCTCTAAACTGCGTTTCAGAGGCTCCTTATCACAGCAACATGACACTTTTGTGGTTTGTTGCATTGCACAGCAAATTCTCTAGGTTAAAGATTCCGATAAATGCTTTTTCCGCCTATACTTAAAGGCATGAATCAGCATAACCTTTCCCCTGCCGATCCATGTGATCGCACGCTGTTTGCCGAGCATTTGTTTTATCGCTCCGGCGGAGCGTCTTTGATGCGGGACAACCGCGTACGCTACCTGAAAGACAGCCGCGAAAACTATCCGGCATGGCAAGATGCCTTGGCTGATGCAAGCCATTTTATCTGCATCGAAATGTACATTATTTCGATGGACGACTTCGGACGCAAAATCCGCGACATTCTGCTCAACCGTCTTGCCGCAGGGGTTGAGGTTTATCTGATTTACGATTGGTTCGGCTGCCTGCCTGCGTGGGCATGCCGTTTTTTTGCGCCCTTGCAACACGCCGGTGCGCAATTGCTCGCGTATAACAAACCTTCTCTGACCAACGGTGTCGGCCTGTTATCGCGCAATCACCGCAAATCCATCATAGTGGACGGACGCGTGGCCTTTGTCAGCGGCCTGTGCATGTCTTCACGTTGGGAAGGCAATGCAGCACGCGGCATCGCACCGTGGCGCGATTCAGGTTTGATGATTGAAGGTGCGGCAGTAGCGGAAATCCTCGCGGCATTTGCCGATACTTGGAACGCCGCAGGACGCACGCTGCCTGAAAACATCCGATCCCTACCATCCGCCGCAGGTGAAGTGTCGCTGCGCGTGATCGCCACCACCCCGCACAACAACAATATGATGCGGCTGGATTTAACCGCCATTAGCGCGGCGCGCGAAACGGTATGGATCACCGATGCTTATTTTATGCCCTCGCGTATGTACACCCAAGCTTTGATCAATGCTGCGCAAGACGGCGTGGACGTGCGGATTTTGGTGCCGCGCACTTCGGACATTCGCTGGATCGGCACGGTGTCGCGCACCCAATACCGTACTTTGCTCGAAGCCGGCGTGCGCGTGTTTGAATGGAACGGCTCAATGATTCATGCCAAAACCTCGATCGTGGACGGCATTTGGGCGCGAGTCGGCTCGACCAATCTGAACGTCTCCAGCTGGTTTGCCAACCGTGAACTGGACATTGTGATTGAAGGTGATGCCGGGGTGAACGAACTGGAAAAACATTTCCTATGGGATTTAAGCCAATCCACCGAAGTGGTATTGGATGCCAATCACGCCGCGCGCCTGAAGGAAAAACGCCAATTATTAAGAAACAAATCAAGTAACCGCCACACCCAAGCCGCCGCCCGTCAGATTGCTTACTTGACGAGTGCCATCGATACCGTGTTGCGCGGTGAAATTGCGGGCGTGGACAAACCGGAAATGTGGTCTTATTTGAGTATCTTTGTGGTAGCAGCAATGTTGGCATTATTGGTATTTTTTGTACCGGCTGTTGTGGTTTTCCCCGTGACGGTCTTATTGGTGATTGGTGCAGTCGCCTCTGCGCTGCATGCCTTACAGCTTTATACCCGGGCACGTCGCAAACGTCCGGCGAACGATTCGGGGCACCCTAATACGGACGTTCATTGATTGAAGATAACAGGAGGATGGACATGGCAAAAAAAATTGCATTGATTACCGGCGGACTTGGCGGCATCGGGCGTGAAATCTGCATTCAAATGGGGCAAGCAGGTTATACCGTGGTCAGCACCTTTATGCGCCCGGGACGCGACGAACGCTGGCTGGCCGACATGAAAGAAATGGGCATCGAAGCCTATTGCTATAAATGCGATGTCAGCGATTTTGACGCTTGTCAGGAATTATTCGCTGCCATTAACCGTGATGTGGGTACGGTCAGTATTTTGGTCAATAACGCCGGCATCACCAAAGACGGCACATTGCGCAAAATGACCCCCGACCAATGGCATGACGTGATCAATACCAACCTTTACTCGGTGTTCAACACCAGCAAATGCTGCATCGAAGGCATGATGAACCAAGGCTTCGGCCGCATCATCAACGTGTCCTCGGTCAATGGGCAAAAAGGACAATTCGGGCAATCGAACTACAGCGCCGCCAAAGCCGGCGTACACGGTTTCACCATGTCGCTGGCGCAAGAAGTCGCCCGTAAAGGCGTAACCGTGAACACGATTTCCCCGGGCTACACCGCTACCGAAATGGTGATGGCGATTCAAGAAAGCATCCGCGAGCAAATCATTGCCGACATTCCGGTGGGACGCTTAGGCAGACCCGACGAAATCGCCGCCTTAGTGGTGTTTCTCGCCGGAGAACAAGCAGGTTTCATCACCGGCGCGAATATTGCGATTAACGGCGGACAACAAATGCAGTAATGTGTTTTTGATCGTACTCAGGCTGCCTGAAAGGTTTTCAGGCAGCCTGAATTATCTTGATGTTCATCATTTTCATTGCGCTGCAACACAGCCCAAATCCACGTCCCGCCCTGATTCGGGTATGATTAAAATCTATTCAATTCACTCTATCACACACTAAGGACGTGCCATGTTTGAGTGGTTAAACCGTTTCACGGGTACGGGGATGACGGCGTACATCACCCACCCCGCCTGTTTCGGGCACAATATGGGCGAAGGACACCCCGAATCGCCCGAACGCCTGCTGGCGATCAAAGAAAAACTCATCGAACTCAAACTGTTTGATCTGCTGCAAGAAGTCGAAGCGGACGAAGTCACCGACATTCAGCTGTCACGCGTGCATCCGCCGCGTTATCTGCGTTATCTTGAGTCGGTCTCACCCAATACGGGAACCTACCGTGTGGACACCGACACCGCCATGAACAGCGGCACCATCACTGCCATGCGTTATGCTGCAGGCGCAGTAGTCAAGGCGGTTGATATGGTGATGCGCGGTAAAGCGCCCAATGCTTTTTGCGCGGTACGCCCGCCCGGACACCATGCCGAAAGCGAAAAAGCGATGGGTTTTTGCTTCATCAATAACATCGCCATTGGCGCAATGCATGCGATTGCCGAGTATCATTTGCAACGTATATTGATTGTCGATTTTGACGTGCATCACGGCAACGGCACGGATGAAATTTTCAAAGACGATGACCGTATTATGTTGATTTCCAGTTTTCAGCATCCGTTTTTTCCCTACAGCGGCGATAAAGCCTTGGGTAAAAACCCGAACATCGTCAATATTCCCATGCCTTCCGGTACCAAAGGTTTGGAATTTCGCGAAATGGTGGCAGAAAATTGGCTGCCGCGCATCGAAGCTTTCCGCCCCGAGTTGATCATGATCAGCGCAGGTTTTGATGCCCATATTGAAGACGGCATGGGTAATTTCGGCTTGGTCGAAGCCGATTACACTTGGGTGACACAGCATTTGCTGCGTCAAGCACAGCTGCATTGTCAGGGTCGCTTGGTTTCCGCGCTGGAAGGCGGTTACGACACCGATCCGTTGGCACGCAGCGTCGCCGCGCATATTCAGGTGCTGGCAGAAGCTTAAACAGAGTTTATTCACAGCATTCAGGCAGCCTTAATCAAGGCTGCCTGAATGTTTATGATGGCGGATTTAACGCTGCTCCGCTATAATTCCGCTTTAACTCGCTGGAGGCGGACATGAGCGACTGTATTTTTTGTAAAATTATCGAAAAAAGCATTCCTTCGGAAGTGGTGTATGAAGACGATAAAATGTTGGCTTTCAAAGACATTCGCCCGTCTGCACCGGTGCATTTATTGCTGATTCCGAAAAAACACATCGCCTCCCTGCAAGAGTTAAGCGTTGAAGATGCCGAACTGATCGGCGCAATGATGCTCGCCGTGCCGCAAATCGCCGCCCAAAACGGCTTGCAACACGGCTTCAAAACCCAAATCAACACCGGCGTACAAGGCGGTCAAGAAGTGTTTCACTTGCACATTCACATCATGGGACGTCCGGTATAAAACGGCAATTTATTATTAACGCATTATTTTTAATGATTTTTTACTAAAGGAATACCAAAATGGGTATCGGTTCTGTATGGCATTGGTTGGTGGTATTGGTGATTGTGGTGCTGATTTTCGGCACCAAAAAACTGCGTAATGTCGGTAAAGACTTGGGCACGGCAGTGCATGACTTCAAAGAAGGTTTGAACGAAGGCGACAAAAAAGCCGAGAATAAAACCGAAGACGCTGCGGCTGAACAAAAAACCGACGACAATACACCAGCTTAAACCATGTTTGATTTGGGGTTTGGCGAAATCGTCCTGATTTTGATCGTCGCCTTGGTGGTGCTCGGGCCGGAACGGTTGCCGAAAGTCGCCCGTTCGCTGGGCAATATGCTCGGCAAAGTGCGTACTTTTGTCGGCACGGTCAAATCCGACATCGCTGCGCAAATGGACGAGCACGAACTGCGCGACTTGGGCAATTCCTTGCGCGAATCCACCGCCGCGCTGCGCCGTGAAATGGAAGGCAGCCTGAGTACACTGGAGCAGCAAGTCAATGAAATGCGTAGCGATTTAGGCAGCACCGCATGGCAGAGGCTGCCTGAAATGCGTACGCCGGAAGACTTTGCTGCAGATATGCCGACTTATACCGCACCGAAACGCAGTCTGCTTAATCAAAGTCGGCAACGGCATAAAAACCAAGCCCGTAAAATCCCTTCCCGCCCGCGTTTACGGGCGCGCACCCATTCTCCCCGTCAATCTTCATGAACGATTCATCGGAAAACCCAGAAACGGTAACGGTTCAAGTCGATGCGGCACAAACCGCACCGCAGCAAACCTTAATCGAGCACTTAATCGAGTTGCGTAACCGCTTGATGAAAATTGTGCTCGGGATTGGTTTGTGCCTGCTGGTTTTGCTGCCTTTTGCCCAAAAAATTTACAGCTTTGTTGCCGAGCCGTTAATGAGTGCGCTGCCTGCAGGTAACAGCATGATTGCTACCGACGTGATTGCGCCGTTTTTCGTGCCGCTCAAAGTGACCTTGATGGTGGCTTTTTTATTCTCTTTGCCCAATACCGTGTACCAAATCTGGGCATTTGTCGCCCCCGCTCTCTACAAAAATGAGAAAAAACTGGTTTTCCCGTTAATGTTATCCACGATTATTTTGTTCTTCATCGGCATGGCGTTTGCTTATTTTCTGGTATTTCCGGCGGTGTTTCACTTTATGGTCAAAGTCGCGCCCGAAGGCGTAAACATGGCCACCGACATCGATAAATATCTGTCTTTTGTGCTCGGCATGTTCATTGCCTTCGGCGTATCGTTTGAAGTGCCGGTGGTGGTGGTATTGCTCAATCGCATCGGCATGGTCTCACGCCGCCAGTTAAAAACCGCCCGCCCTTATGTGATTGTGGGGGCATTTGTGATCGCAGCGGTGATTACCCCGCCCGATATTCTGTCGCAAATTCTGCTCGCCGTGCCGTTGATTATTCTGTATGAGTTCGGCTTGCTGATGTGCCGCCCTGATGCGCCGGAAGCGTAATCATGTCGCTTGCTCGCCGTCATTTTTATCGTCGCGCCGCCGCCTTGTGCCTCAGCGCATTGATTGTCTTAACCTTTTTATGGGAATGGCAAATCGCACCGCTGCGTTTGGGCGGCTCATGGTTGGCATTAAAAGCCTTACCTTTGTGTCTGCCGCTTTCAGGCTGCCTGAAAGGTAAAGTCTATACTTTTCAATATTCTTCCATGCTGATTCTGCCGTATATGGCAGAAGGCGTTGTCCGTCTGGCGGATGTCGCACCGTTGTCGCGCTTGTGTGCCGCGCTTGAATTGATGCTGAGTCTTGCTTTCTTTGTGTTGTGTTTACTCTTTATCCGCAGCACCCGTACATCTTCATCATGAAAATCCTTGTATTGTTATCAAAAATTCGCCCTTATCATGCTGCTGTCTTGATGCTGGGCTTATTGTTTTTCTTGCCCTTTTCTTTAGCATGGCGCGTCGGCCCTCAACCCGGTTTCTTTCTGGAGGCGATGGCGGCAGGATTGTTATTGCTGATGGTTTTAGGCGTCGCCGCATCAGGTTTACTGCCGCACAAGCTGCCTGTAAGCGTATGGTGGTTGCTGGCGTTCGCGGTATTTTTCCCCGTACAGTCGATCATGATGCAGCTGCCTTATCAAGGCTATGCGTGGCTGATGTGTGCCTTGTGGCTGATGTTGGCATTAGCCGCATGGGCGCTGGCCGGACTGCGCACACGTATCGGATTATCAGGCATCTTACAAACCATTGCGACGGCTTTGTTATTGGCGGTGTTATGGCAAAGTTTTGTGTCTTGGATGCAGTTTTTTAATTTGACCCGTTCTTTTTTCGGACTAATGATTCACGCCCCTACGCCATATTATGTATTTGGTCAGCTTGGGCAACGCAATCATCTGGGTCATTTTATGATGTGGGGTTTGCTTGCCACTGCTTATTTATTCGCCGAACGGCGTTTAAGTGTTTATCTAAGCCTTTTTTCCTTGTTGGTGATAAGCGCTACGCTCGGCATTATCAGTTCCCGCACTATTTTGCTGTACATCGCCTTTCTGCTGCCGATCTGTCTGTTTTATTCTATACGTCGTCCAGAGCAACGGCGCATGGCATTGACCGTGATATGCGCTTTACTGACGGTATTGCTAGCGCAATGGGCATTGCCGATATTGTTCAATCATCTTGGCATCGACATGCAAAGCGGCTTGGAGCGGGCGACTGATGGCGGCGGCGAAACCGCATCACGCCTGCACGAATGGCATAAAGCATGGCTGGTTTTTCTGGATAAGCCGTGGTTTGGCGTCGGTTGGATGGGTTATGCTTATCAAAGCATGGATAAAGCGCAGTTATTTACATTCAACGACATACCACACCTCAATGTATTGTTTACGCATTGCCATAATGTGATTTTGCAATTACTGGCAGAGGTCGGCTTGGTGGGGACTTTATTGCTGGCAGGCGGTTGCCTATGGATGATGCGTGCTTTATTCAGGCTGCCTGCAAGCCATCATGCTTTATTGCTGGGCAGTGTTATCAGCGTCAGTTTGATTCACAGTATGTTGGAATATCCGCTGTGGTATGTGTATTTTATGTTGCCGTTTTTTGTGCTGTTATTGCTGGCTGCCAATCAAGATACGTCAGAGAGGCTGCCTGCAACACGTTTTACGCACAATATGGTTTTGCTGGCGGTATGCTGCATATTCGGCGCAGTGCTCTATCAGTCTTTCCAATACAAACGACTGGTAAAACTGAACACGCCCACTACAGTAAACCAATGCCATGCCAATGCCGAAGCTTTGCATCAGTTTGCCGTACAGTCATTGTTTCTAAGCTATTACGCCGATGCGGCTTCAACACGATGTTTAGGTCTAATGTTTGCACCGCAACACGATTTGCCTTGGCTCTCTGCCACCCTACAACGCAGCGCAACTTTCCGCCCCTTTCCCACGCAAGCCGTGCAATGGGGCGTACAACAAGTTCATGACGGTCATCATGCTGCGGCACAAGACTGGATGTTTGCCATATGGCGCTATTACCCGCGTCGTGTTACCGGCGACCATATTTTACTGGAAACACAGCCGGAACTTGCACCATTACGAACCAGTGCCAATCGTGTACGGGCTTTAGAAAATATTGAATCTACCCCAAACTGACTTCAATTTCCAAATCGGTCAAGTCAATCTGCCAGCGTGCCATGATATGGCGGAATAAGGCGATTTCGGCTTCGTTCAAAGCATGGTCGCCCTTGCAAATCGCCAAAGACAATGCCAACACATTGATGCGAAAAGCATGCTCATCCACCGCGTCCAGGATCGCATTGACCCGTTCCGGTTCCAGCATGCTGATGCGTCCGGCAGGATTAGCCGTCACGCGGCGTAAATCATGCAGATAATCACGCAGCACGCTCAAAAACTCCGCCTGCCGCATACCCAATACCTGATAGATTTTCTCCAACTCACTGGCGCCTAACTCACTCGGGTCTAAATCACTGTCGGCCAACATACACATGGCCACAATGCGCGCACCTGCTTGCGGACTGTTCCGAGGGTATTCTCTCATGCTTGATTTTCCTTTAATCTTTTCATCTGTTGAATATGATTGTCTGCTTAAAAAACAGCCGTCAAATGCACTCGTTTTAAGAAAATTTCTCACGAAACGCATCCGGCGTTTCGGCGGTGGTCTGCTGGGTATAATCAAAAAACACCATGCCGTTTTTAACCCGCGCAATTTCTATTTTCTTAGACGCATTCACAATCTGCGTGAACAATGCAAAACCTGCACGACCAATATTGCCGACGGCGACATTAAACGTCAGCACATCACCGTGAAATGCCTGACTCATAAACTTAATCGCCGCATCGGCTATGATCAGACCACGCCCTTCCACGTCCATTTCATGATAAGCATGCGCCTGCAAAAAACGCAAGCGCGCCTCATGGCACAGCCGCAACACTGCATCGTTGGACAAATGTTGCCCGTAATTGATGTCGCCGATTTGCACCGTAATCTGTGTGGAAAATGCAAATGCAGACGGCAAAGTAATCTGTACCCGTTCCATTTCTGTTCCTGTATTTTCAAAATCACTGCGGCTGATCAGCGCTTGCCGCTTAAACCATGTTGAAGACGATAATCTGATGAAAAAAACAACTTATTTTATTAATCTGCATCGAGCCAAACTGCTCGCTTGCATCATTACGACGAGTCGCATCTTACCAGTTTTCGATAAGACTGTAATGCGGTGTCGCATCAAGACAAAAGAAAAACTATGTGGTAATCTAATAACTCTCACACCCAAACCACAAAGGAGCAGAAGCGATGTACAAAAAAATATTGGTTCCCGTTGATGACAGTAAAGCCTCACTGAAAGCATTAAAAGAAGCATGTGCCTTGGCAAAACAGTGCGGCAGTTCTCTCCACGCGATCCACGTTGTTGATTTGGCGCAATTTAGCTGGAGCGGCACAGGCTATTTGCAGTCAAGCGAAGTGCATGAAGCCAGTAAGGAAGTCGGCAGCAAAATCCTGCAACGGGCAATCGAAGTCATCGAGAGCTACGGCGTTGCGCATGAAATGGAAGTTTTAGAAAATGCAGGCGAAAAAGTTGCCAGCATCATCGCCAAAAGCGTTAAACGCAACGAGTGCGACCTTGTGGTCATGGGTACACACGGTTTTTCCGGCGTGATGCACTTGCTGATGGGCTCAGTCGCCGAAGGCGTATTGCGCCAAGTAGACGTGCCGGTCATGCTGATCCGCAAAGCCGACGATTAAAATAATGTGTTTCAGCTACTCAAAGGCTGCCTGAAAATGTTTCAGGCAGCCTTTTTAACTCGTGACAAGACTTATTCTTGCGAAAAGCGTTTGCGTTCGTTATGAATGTCATGCGCCACAAAAATCTCATCGCCCTCAGGCAGTTGAAACCAATCCAAATGACGGAAAGTTGCGGCAATGTCTTGCAGGCCGCTTTCCCAATGCTCGCTCATGGTGTTTTCGGAAAACTCGTAGTCTTTATGTCCGCGTTCGTAACTTTTTTTGCGATACACCAGTTGAATCACGTTTTTCACGCCCATTTCTACGATTTGGCGCGCCTCATCGATGGCGGCTGCCTGCTTGTCTTCGGGAATCTGCGCCAACAATTTTTTGATTAAGCGCGTATAGCGGTGCTTCTGTTCCATCATATCGGTGACCATACGGGTTTTGCTGGA
Organism: Neisseria sp.; assembly: GCA_030538055.1. Lineage (GTDB taxonomy): Bacteria > Pseudomonadota > Gammaproteobacteria > Burkholderiales > Neisseriaceae > RGIG9985. The sequence goes on along the minus strand of JAUNUS010000009.1, from coordinate 2,633 downwards.
GTACTGAATATCCTTCACCCGCTCATCGATTTCCAATAAATTTTCAGGCAGCTGTCCTTTGGCATCCCATAAATCCACTTGAAAAATCAATTGATTGCGAAACTCATCGTGATCAATGCTGTCATTGAGCGGCGTATTGGAAACCAAACCGCCGTCCCAGTAATATTCTCCATCGATTTCCACCGCGGGAAAGCCCGGCGGCAATGCACCCGACGCAATAAAATGCTCCAAAGTCAGCTCTTCGCGCCAGTTGCAAAACGTCGCCTGATTGCCGGTGCGCACATTGACCGCGCTCACCGAGACCCGCATTTTGTCGGGCTGATTCACCAATTTCAAATCGACAAATTCTTTCAGCGTATCGCGCAGTTTATCCGTGGTGTAATAGCTTAAATGATTGGGTGTGGTGTCGTAAGGCATAAAATAACGCGGTTTGAAAAAACCTCTTTGCCCTTCCATCATGGTTTGAAAGGCTTCAAAACTGCTCTCAAAAATGCGCAATTGCTGGCGCAAGAACTGGTTTTCAAACACATACGGCATCACATGCGACAGCGTGTCGATTTTGCCTAAGGTGTTGATGCCGTCCAGCGCACTTTTGTACCAATTCATATACGATGGCGTGTAGTTACGATGCGTAATCAGCTGCCAGAAACGACGTAAAGCATCGATTCGTTTCTCCGGCGGATTGCCCGCAATCAGCGCAGTATTGAGCGCACCGATGGAAATGCCGGCAATGTCGTCAATCTCGATGCCCTCGCGGTGAATGCCTTCGTAAATCCCCGCCTGATAAGCACCCAATGCCCCGCCGCCTTGCAATAACAAAGAAATACGGTCGTACTGTTTAACGGCTTGCTGTAAGCTTTTCATACCGCCCTGCTCTTTCTTGTCTGGTCATAAAAAATTCAATCATATCAATTTGATGCTGTATGAAGCACCTCACATGATAGTGTTTCATGATGTGATTTTTATGTCAAATGCTGTGTTGATGCCCACAAAAAATGCGGAGCATCTTTCAATGATGCCCCGCATGGGGTTTTCAGGCAGCCTAAAACGCCGTTTTTGCGAGCACAAGCGAAGCTAAAACAATATTTCTGCGAGCATAGACGAAGTTCAAACGACGTTCAGTGCAGCCAAAAGTTTTAACCCGTTAATTGATGCGAAATCAGTTTTTTCACGGGCGGCAGATTATTGCTCACGCGCAGCACTGCCGAGCGTAAGAAGCGCGCCGGCGTGCTTTCATTGGTAAAGAGTTTCACCACAAAATTTGTGCCGTGATAAAGCGGGCGCGTATTGAGCATATGCTTGAAATTATACTGTTCCAACACGCTTTTACCGCCGATGTCTTTTTTACGCGCAGCGGCACGCAGCACTTGTTGCGCCAAAATATCCACGCTTTGCAAACCAAGATTAAAGCCGTGTGCGGTCACAGGGTGCATACCGACCGCGGCATCACCGATCAAAGCACAGCGCTCTGCATAAAAACGCCGCGCATGCGTACCGACCAACGGATAAGTATGGCGCGTGCTGGCAACTTTAATCTCACCCAAACGTCCGGCGGTTTCCGCATAAATATCTTGTGCCAACTCATCATCGGACAAATTCAATAAACGTTCGGCCTTATCGCTGTCGATCGTCACCACCATGTTCGACATATTTTCGGTCAAAGGCAAAATCGCCAAAGTGCGACCATAATGGAAGCACTCGAACGCCACATGTTCATTGCTCTTGGTGTGTTCGACGCGGAAAGTGATCACGGTGCGCCCGAAATTGTGCATATCGGTGGGAATGCCGACTTTTTGGCGGGTGCTCGAAAAACGGCTGTCGGCACACACCAACAGTTTTGCATTCACCGTATCCCCGTTATCCAAGGTAACGCAAACACCATCCGCATCCGTCTTCACGTCTTCGACCGCCGTCTCGGTCAAAATATGGATGTTCGGCAAATCTTTAACCGATTCATACGCAGCGCGGCGAATGACATTGTTGGAAATAAAATAACCCAAGCGGTCGGTTGCACCGCCACGGGCGCGTTTAGGCTCGGGGAAATGCAGCTGATACGGCGATGTGCCGTCTATCACTTTTGCCTCACGCAGACGATAGATTTCGTCGGGCGAAACATGATCCCAAATATTCAGTTTTTGCATGACTTCGCGCGAAAAATGGGTCAGCGCAATTTCACGCGCATCAAACGGCGGATCAGCCAACACCGAGTGCGGCAGTTTTTCCACCAGAGTAACCGTCAAAGCACTGTCCGCAAAAGCGCGGCAAAAACTCAAACCCGCAGGGCCTGCGCCGACCACGACAATATCACTGTTATGGTTCATGGATTCTCCTAATCAAAAACGGACAAAATAAACCAGAACAGTATAACCGATGCTGTGCAATTTATCAGCCGTCATTGGAACTAGTTCTTTAGCCTAAATCAAACAAACTTTAATTCAGATTTTGCGAAACTAGCTTTAACACGTTTGAGCCTCGCCAGCGCTCGCAAAAACTTCGTTTCAGGCAGCCTGAAAAGCCATAACAAGCCACAATCAATACAAGATGAACACTATCTTCAGGCTGCCTGAAAGCAAAAAAGGGCGTAAGGGACAAAAAAGGTGCTGTTTTCAGGGTGAGCCTCTCTAAGGGACATT